>NZ_JBDGIN010000001.1:561139-656316 GCF_057657395.1 Telluria sp. Soil_C_11
GGTGATATAGCTCAGCTGGTTAGAGCACAGCACTCATAATGCTGGGGTCGGTGGTTCAAGTCCACCTATCACCACCACGATACCGTCAGCGGCCTGGCTCATCGCGAGCCAGGCCGTTTGCGTTTGCGGCCCCGCGTTCGCCGCTAGGGCTTGACCCAGTGGATCACCCCACGCTGGGCCGCCTCCTCGCCCTCGCAATGCTGTTCGAAACGCAGGTCGATCGCGGTCAGCTCGCCGAGGGCATAGCTGACCTTGTCGACCACGAACCAGCCGTTGAGCATATTGCAGCCGGCCCCATGCCCGGACCAATCCATTCCGCCCCTGAGGGGATTATTGAAGGGATAGCGCTGCATCCCCCCGTAATAACCTGGCGCCAGCTGGGACAGCGTGCTCATGCCGACGAAGTCGCCGGTCCAGCCGCCCGCGCTGATCCACAGCGCTGCGGTATGGCGGCTCTCGACGCTGATCGTCGTATTGGCGGGGGTGAGCAGTTCGGTACGGCCGCCGCCGATGTAGTCGCCGATATCGCTGACCAGGTAGAGGTAGTTCCCGGCCGGCGGGACGAAGCCCGTGGGCCTCCACAGTCCGGCGGGCGGTGGATTCAGCGGTCCGGGCACGCTGGCGGTGTCGCCGGCGACCCAGTGCAGCTTGCCGTGCAGCGGCGCGGGGAAGCCATCGCAATTCTGTGCGAAGCGCAGGTCGATGGCGCTCAGGACGCCCGCGCTGTACACGGCCTTGTCGACGGCGAACCAGCCGTCCAGCATCTTGCAGCCGTACCCGTCGTTCGAGAGGTTCAAGCCGCCGAGCACCGGATTATTGGAGGGGTAGCGCTTGAGCCCCGTATAGTAGCCGACCGCGAACTGGGTCATGCCCAGCATGCCCTGGAAGTCGACGTCCCAGTTCTCGGCGCCGGTGATGTTCAGGCTCAGTTGCGCGCCATTCGCCCGGACGGCAACGCCGGCGTTGGACGGCGTGTAGAGAAAGGGGCGGTCGATGCCGCTGCCATCGCCTGTCGGGATCTCCAGATAAAAGTAGCTGCCGGATCCGGGCACGCTTCCCGCAGGGGGCTGCCACAGGCCTGCCGGAATGCTGGCCGGGACGGGAACCAGGGCGACATCGGCGTCTGCCTTGGTCCAGTGCACCCGTCCGCGCAGGGCCGCCGCGCCCCCGTTGCAATGCTGTTCGAAGCGCAGGTCGAGCGCCGTGAGCGCGCCTGCTTCCAGCGTGATCTTGTCGACCACCATCCAGCCGGTGAGCGTATTGCAGCCGCGTCCTTCGCCGCTCCAATCGAGGCCGCCGACCGCCTTGTCGGCGAAGGCCGCGCGCGTCAGGCCGCCGAAGTAGCCGGCCTGCAGATTGCCTGCGCCGCTGGGCAGCAGGAAGGTGGCGTTCCACTCTTCGTTGCCCTGCACGCCGACATTGATGGACAGCCCGCCCGCCGACACCTTGAGCAGCGCATCGGCCCGCGTGTAGGTGTACGTGCGGCCGTCGCCGACGTAGTCGCCGGCATCGCTTTGCACGTAAACATAGTTGCCGCTTGCGGGCATGGCGCCGGATGCCGGCGCCCACAGGCCGGCCGGGATCGGGTAGGCAAGCGGCGGCGCGGCCTGCACCGGCGGCGCCGATGTGCCTCCACCTCCGCCGCCGCAGGCAGCCAGCATGACGGCCCACAGGGCCGCGGCAAGATAGCGCGTGACGGGAAGGAATCGCATGGACGGCCTCGTACTGTTCAGGTGCCGTCGATTGTATTCCTTCCGCATTGCACATTTATCACCAAAACTAACGGATGCTCATCGGCTCTCCGGCGCAAAATCGCGGATCCGCCGCACCTCCGCCGCATCCAGCTTCTTCAGCATCGCCACGACCAGGTCCACCATCTGGTCGAAATCGCGCCGGTTCAACATGCCGTTGTGCGCATGCGTGTACCGCACCGGCACCACCAGGTTCACGGTCGGCACGCCGCCGTTGCTCCTCTGGATCTCCGCCGAATCGTCGCCATAGCCCTGCACCAGGTCGAACTGCAGCGGCAGCTTGCGCTCGGCCGCGGTCTGCTTCACGAAGGCGGTCAGCTTCCGGTTCGGCAGCGCCGACGAGTCGTACAAAAAGATCCCCGGCCCGGCCCCAAGCTTCACCTGGGTCTCTTCCGGCTTGCCCGGGAAGACGTCGCCGGTGATGCCGCCCTCGATGGCGATGCCGAGCTCCGGTTTCACCAGATCCGCCGCCGTGTGGGCGCCGCGCAGGCCGATCTCTTCCTGGGTCGTGATCACCCACACGATCTGGTTCGGATGCGGCTCATTGGCCAGGCGGCGCATGGCTTCGACGATCACCGCGCAGCCGACGCGGTCGTCCCAGCCCTTGCCGAGATAGTTCTGGGTGCCGTTCAGGATTTCGAAGGGCGCGTCGGGGACGATCGGGTCGCCCGGCGAGATGCCCATCTCGCGCACCTCCGCCTCGGTGCGCGCGCCGACGTCGAGGAACAGTCCGTCGCGCGCGAACACGCGCGTGCGCTCGTCGGCCGGCACGACGTGGATGTCGCGGATGCCCGTCACCGCCTTCACCGGTCCCTTGCTGCCGATGATGACCCAGCGCTTGTCCGGCAGCGCCTGGTCGAGCCAGCCGCCCAGCATCTGCATGGTCAGCAGGCCGTTCGGCGTGATGCGGCGGACCATGCCGCCCAGTTCGTCCATGTGGGCGTCGACCATGATCTTCGGCCCGCCCGAACCCTGGGTGGCGATGATCGAGCCCATGCCGTCGTAGCTGAGCGAGCTGGCGAGCGGCTTCATCATCCCGACCAGCACGGCGCGCACCGGTTCCTCGAAGCCCGGCGGCCCGGCGGCGTCGGCGATTTTCTGGAGGGTTTCGACGGTGCGGTCCGCAGTGGGTCCAGATACGGGCGCGGCGAAGGCGCCCAGCGAAGCCGCCAGCAGCGCGATGGCGGAGGAGATGCGACGGGTGGTATGCACTTGGAAGTCTCGTTGTCGTTGTGTTGGCGGCGGAGGACCGCATGCTGCCGAGTATGCCAAGAAATGATAGCCTTGCGCAAAACCATTCAAGAGCCACACCGATGAGCGACAACGACAAGGAACCGGCCCGCCGCGAAAGCGCCGCGCGCCAGGCCATCAAGGCCGATTTCGACATGGAGAACGAGGACTCCGCGGTGGCCATGTTCGTCGCCTTCCACCTGGAAGAGCTCGACGGCGGCTACTGGCAGCGGCACATGGGCACGGCCCGGCCCGATCCGTCCGCCGTGCCCGACATCCTCGTGCTGCGCGAGCACTGGGGCGAGGACGACGAGCTGGAGTTCTTCGACTTCACCCTGCCCGGCGGCGTGACCGACTACGTCATCAGCGTCCACTTCAGCCAGGCCGGCAAGGTCGACGACATCTCGATCGAAAGCTAAACCGCTTCCGCCGGCTGGCGGAAGTGCTCGACCAGGAAGTCGATGAAGGCCCTGGTGCGCGCCGCCTGGTTGCGCCGGTTCAGGTAGTACACGAACAGGTCCGCCGACGGCAGCCGGTACTGCGGCAGCACGATCTTCAGGCGGCCGCTTTCCACATAACGCGCCAGGTCCCATTCCGAGCGCACCAGGATGCCGTGCCCGTCCAGCGCCCAGCCCAGCACGATGTCGCCGTCGTTGCTCGACAGCGCGCCATGCACCTTCACCACCTCGCTGTGCTCTTCCCCCTCGCCTGGATAGAAGCGCCAGACGCCATGCGCTTCGTCGTTCTGCCGGTGCACGATGCACAGGTGGCGCGCCAGGTCGGCCAGGCTGGATGGCGTGCCGTGCCGCTGCAAATACAGGGGCGAGGCGCACAGGAAGCGCCGGTTGGTCATCACGCGGCGCGCGTTCAGGCGCTTGTCCGGCAGGGTGCCGAAGCGGATCGCCAGGTCGTAGCCGCTTTCGACCAGGTCGACCGGGCGGTCGGTCACTTCCATCTGCACCTCGACCTGCGGATAGCGCCTGGCGAATTCGGAGACGATCGGCGCGATCGTGGTGCGGCCGAAGCCGAGGGTCGCGTTCACGCGCAGCAGGCCCTTGGGCGCCGCGCGGCCGCTCGACACCGCATCCTCCATCTCGCGGATCGCCGCCAGGATGCGGCCCGCGTGCGCCAGATAGGTTTCGCCTTCGCTGGTCAGGCTGATGCGGCGCGTGGTGCGGTTCACCAGCCGCACGCCGAGCCGCGCCTCGAGCTGGGCCAGGCGCTTGGTCGCCGCCGGAGGCGTGAGGTCGAGCGCGCGCGCGGCCGCGGCCAGGCTGCCGTGGCGCGCCACCAGCGTGAAGAATTCCATGTCGGCGGTGTGGTCGGGCATCATCCTCTATTCACCTCAGGTTAATAATCAATTCAGGCCTGGGAAATTATAGGCCGGCCGATGGGGACTAAGCTAGGTACTCCATCACACAGCACCGAGCAGGCACCTACCATGAGAATCGTCGAGATCCGCGAACAGACCCTCCCCATCAGCTCTTCCATCCGCAACGCCTACATCGATTTCAGCAAGATGACGCTGAGCCTGGTGGCGGTGATCACCGACGTGATCCGCGACGGCAAGCCGGTGGTCGGCTACGGCTTCAATTCGAACGGCCGCTACGGCCAGGGCAAGCTGATGCGCGAGCGCTTCATCCCGCGCATCCTGGAAGCCGATCCAGGCACCCTGGTCAACGACAAGGGCGACAACCTCGATCCGCACAAGATCTGGGACGCGATGTTCACCAACGAAAAGCCGGGCGGCCACGGCGAGCGTTCGGTGGCGATCGGCACCATCGACATGGCGGTGTGGGACGCCGTCGCCAAGATCGAGGGCAAGCCCCTGTTCCAGCTGCTGGCCGAGCGCTACGGCAACGGCCAGCCGGACCGCAAGGTGTTCGTGTACGCGGCCGGCGGCTACTACCATCCGGGCCAGGACCATGAAAAGCTGAAGGACGAGATGCGCAGCTACATCGACCGCGGCTACACGGTGGTCAAGAAGAAGATCGGCGGCGCCTCGCTGGACGAAGACCTGCGCCGCATCGATTCGATCCTGTCGGTGCTGAAGGATGGCCAGAAGCTGGCGGTGGATGCCAACGGCCGCTTCGACCTCGACACCGCGATCCAGTACGCGAAGGCGCTGTCGCAGTACGACCTGTTCTGGTACGAGGAAGCCGGCGACCCGCTCGACTTCGAGCTGCAGGCGCTACTCCGCAACTACTACGACAAGCCGATGGCGACCGGCGAGAACCTGTTCTCGATGCAGGACGCGCGCAACCTGATCCGCTACGGCGGCATGCGCCCGGACCGCGACTGGCTGCAGTTCGACTGCGCCCTGTCGTACGGCCTGGTGGAATACCTGCGCACGCTCGACATGCTGCACCAGCACGGCTGGTCGCGCAGCCGCTGCATTCCGCACGGCGGCCACCAGATGTCGCTGAACATCGTGGCAGGCCTGGGCCTGGGCGGCAACGAGTCCTACCCGGACCTGTTCCAGCCCTTCGGCGGCTTCCCGGACGGCGTGAAGGTGGAAAACGGCTACGTCACGATGCCGGACCTGCCGGGCATCGGCTTCGAAGGCAAGGCGGACCTGTACGCGGAGATGCAGAAGCTGTCGGCTTGATTCATTCGCCGCCGACGTCGGCGTCCTCCCCCAGCGCGAACTCGCCGCGCTGGAAGGCCTCCAGCACCTGTTGCGCTTCCTGCAGGTGCTCCTGCGGCACCAGGACGCGCACCCCGCCCAGCGCCGGCGCCAGCAGCATGTGGGCCTGCATCAGGTGGGCGTCGGCCAGCACCGCCGGGATCCCGGCGGCGACCAGGCAGCCCTGCGCCAGGCTGGCGTCCATCGGCACCAGGTAACGGGCGACCTCGAACAGGTCGCGTCCCGGCAAGAGCGCCGCTTCGGGTGCGCCGGCCAGCACGGCATGCGATGCTTGTGTCATACATCCCCCCTTCGGCAAACGGATCGCAACGGATCGAAACGGATCGGACAGCTCTTCGGCCCATCTTACACCTGATCCAGGCGAACACGGATCGCGTCCGGCGCTCCTACACTGGACCGTGTTCGACCATGCATGGAGGTGACGATGGCCCAGCTGCAGAAAATCGCCATTCTCGGCGGCGGCGCCGGTTCGCTGGCGGCGGCGTTCTACCTGAGCGCCCGGCCCGGATGGCGCGAGCGCTTCGAGATCACAGTCTACCAGCAGGGCTGGTGCCTCGGCGGCAAGGGCGCGAGCGGGCGCAACGCCGGCCTGGGACAGCGCATCGAGGAGCACGGCCTGCACATCTGGTTCGGCTTCTATGCGAACGCGTTCGCGCTGATCCGCGCCGTCTACGAGGAACTCGGCCGCGCGCCGGGCGCGCCGCTGGCGGCCTGGGACCAGGCATTCCGGCCGCATGACTACGTGGTGCTGGCCGAGCAGGCCGGCGCCGCATGGCGGCCGTGGAACCTGGTGCTGCCGCGCCGTCCCGGCGAACCCGGCACCGGCAGCGATCCGGTCGCGCCGTGGCGGATGGCGCTGGAAGCGATCGCCTGGCTGCGCCGCTGGCACAGCGAACTGCGCGCGCAGGCGCCCGCCGGCATCGCCGACGATCCCTTCGGCGCGCTTTACGCGCAGGCCTGCGCCCTGCCGCCCGACGCGCAGCTGCACACGGGCGCCGACCATGCCCGCCTGCTGACGACGCTGCGCCGTGCCGACCGCGACCTGTGGGCGCTGTCGCTCAACCTCATCGACGACGACCGCATGCGCCGCCTGCTGACCGGGCTGGCCATCGGCGCCACCGTGCTGCGCGGGATGCTGGTCGACGGCGTGTTCACGCGCGGCTTCGACGCCGTCAACGGCGAAGACCTGCGCGACTGGCTGCTGCGCCATGGCGGCGACCGCGCGCTGTGCGTGGACTCGGCGCCGGTGCGCGCCATGTACGCCCTGCTGTTCGCCTTCGAGGACGGCGATCCGGACCGCCCCAACCTGGAGGCCGGCACCGCCCTGCGCTGGATGTTCCGGATGTCTTTCGCCTACCGCGGCGCCGTGATGTACCGGATGCAGGCCGGCATGGGCGACGCCGTGTTCGCGCCGCTGTACGAGGTGCTGGCGCGGCGCGGCGTGCGCTTCGCCTTCTTCCACCGCGTCGAGGACATCGCTGCGGACGGCGACGGCGTCAGCGCGGTGCGCCTGGCGGTGCAGGCCGATGTCCCCGGCGGCGACTATCGCCCGCTGGTGACGGTCAAGGGCTTGCCGTGCTGGCCGGCCGCGCCCGACTACAACCAGCTCGCGCCGGCGCAGGCGGCCCTGCTGCGCGATCACGCGGTCGACCTGGAATCGTGGTGGAGCGACTGGCCGGCGCTGTACCGCCAAGCCTTCGGGCAGGCACTGCCGGAACGCATGCTGCTGCGCGGGCGCGACTTCGACCATGTGGTGCTGGGCCTTCCGGTCAGCATGCTGCCGCTGGTGGCGCCCGGCCTGCTGGCCGCCAGCCCGCCGCTGGCCTCGAGCGCCGCCGCGCTGCGCAGCGTCGTCACCCAGGCCTGCCAGGTCTGGCTGAACCGCGACACGCAGGCGCTCGGCTGGTCTACCCTGCCGGCCGGCGAAGAGCCGATCCTGACCGCCTTCAGCCAGCCTTACGACACCTGGGCCGCAATGAGCCAGGTACTGCCCGGCGAGGACTGGCCGCAGGCGTCCCTGCCGGCCAGCGTACAGTACTTCTGCGGGGCGATG
Organism: Telluria sp. Soil_C_11; assembly: GCF_057657395.1. Classification (NCBI taxonomy): domain Bacteria; kingdom Pseudomonadati; phylum Pseudomonadota; class Betaproteobacteria; order Burkholderiales; family Oxalobacteraceae; genus Telluria; species Telluria sp. Soil_C_11. The sequence continues at coordinate 568,821 of NZ_JBDGIN010000001.1, forward strand.
GCGCTGTCCGGACTGCCGCCCCGCTCCGACACCGGCTTCCCCGCGCGCGCGGCCGCGCAGGCGAAGGCCAACGCCACCGGACTGCTGGGCCAGCGCATCGGCGCGCTGTGGAAGGAAGCCGGCAGCGGCTTTCCCTGGCAGTGGCTGGTCGATCCGCTCGGCGCGGACGGCCCGGCGCGCATGGACCGCCAGTACTGGCGCGCAAACGTCGACCCGTCGGAACGCTATGTGCTGTCGGTGGCCGGCAGCAGCGCGCGGCGCCTGGCCAGCATCGGCACCGGCTTGCCGAACCTGTTCCTGGCCGGCGACTGGCTGCGCACCGGGCTCGATTCCGGCTGCGTCGAGGCGGCGGTGATGGGCGGCATGCAGGCCGCGCGCGCGATCGGTGGCTATCCGGAAGAGATCCCCGGCGACAGCGACCGCGATTAAATAAAAGGAAGCGTCGACAGCAGGTACAGCACGACCCCGATCAGGCCGCCGACCACGGTGCCGTTGATGCGGATGTACTGCAGGTCCTTGCCGATGTTGAGCTCGATCTGCTCCGACATCTCGCGGCTGTCCCAGTTTTTCACGGTGTCGGCGATGTGGCGCGTCAGGAAGCCCGCGAACTCGGGCGCCGCGCCGCGCGCCGCCAGCTCCAGGTTGTCGTTGAGCGAGGCGCGTAATAGCGGATCCTCGGCCAGCATGCGCCCGACCCAGGCGCCGGTCGCCTCCAGGCGTCGCCGCAGGACCGAGTCTTCCTTGTCCAGGTCGGCCTTGATCCAGGCTTTCAGGTCGCTCCACAGCGCGCCGAGGTAGCCGTTCAGGGTGGCGTCGCCGATCAGGTAGCGCTTGATGTCCTCGCCCTTTTCCGCAAAGGCCGGGTCGTCCTGCAGGCGCGCGATGAAGTCGGCGGTGAAGGTGTCGAAGCGCTGGCGCAGCGGGTGCTGCGGGTCTTCGCTGACGCGCTTCAGGATGCCGGCCGCCAGCCTGACCGTGAGGTCCGCCCCTTTGCGCCCGATGAGCTCCGACGGCAGCATCTTTTCCATGAAAGCGTATTCCTCGCGCAGCCAGTCGACGATGCCCTGGGCGATGAAGGCCTGGGTTTCCTCGTTGGCGAGCAGCCTGGCCAACTGGACGATGCCTTCGTCCAGCAGTTCCTGGTGGCGGCCGTCGCGCGTCACGCTTTCCAGGATCGTGCCGGCGGTCCTGGACAAATCGACGCCCTGGATCATGCCGTGCACGGCGCGCCGCACGAAGTTCTGCACGGCCGCATCCTCGATGAAGTCGAGCGCCCAGCCGGCCGTCTTCACCAGGTAGCGCCCCAGGCGTTCCGTGTTTTCCGGCCGGACCAGCCAGTCGGCCACCTTCTGCGCCGGGTCGTGGCGCTGGATCAGGCGCACGATCGAATCGGTGTCGAGGAATTTCTCGTGCACGAAGGCGGCCAGGTTGTCGGCGATGCGGTGCTTGTTGGCGGGGATGATCTCGGTGTGGCGCGAGACGAAGGGGATCGGGATGCGCCGGAACAGCGCCGCCACCGCGAACCAGTCGGCCAGCGCGCCCACCATCGCGGCTTCGGCGAAGGCTTTCAGCAGGCCGGTCCACCAGGTCGGCGGCAGGAACAGCGAGACCACGAACAGCACGGCCGCGCCGGCGAAGAAGGACAGCGCCAGCCGCTTCGACTGGCGCAGTTCGGCTTGTTTCTCGTCCTTGTTGGTCCTGGCTGGCATCACCGCGCCATGTTAGCCCAGCCTAGACGACGCCGGCGCGCCGCAGGGCTTCCACGCCGGCCGCGTTCCAGCCCCAGTCTTCCAGCACGGCGGCGCCGTCCTGGCCGGGGCTGGACGCCGGCCGGCCGATTCCGGCTTCGGTGCGCGAGAAGCGCGGCGCCGGCGCCGGCTGGGTCACGCCGTCGCGCTCGACGAAGGTGGCGCGCGCCGCATTGTGCGGGTGGCGCGGCGCCTCCGCCATGTCGAGCACGGGAGCGAAGCAGACGTCGGTTCCTTCCAGCAGGGCGCACCAGTCGTCGCGCGTGCGCGTCGCGAACAGGCTGGCGAACTTACGCTTCAGCTCGGGCCAGTCGGCCTGGCGCCACTGCTTGCGGAACTGGGCATCCTCGACCCCGCATAATTCCAGCAACTGGGCATAGAACTGCGGCTCGATGGCGCCGATCGAGATGAACTTGCCGTCGGCGCAGGCATAGCAGCCGTAGAACGGCGCGCCGCCGTCGAGCAGGTTGGCTTCCCGTGCATCGCTCCAGGAACCGAAGGCGCGCAGGCCGTACATCATTGCGCCCAGCAGCGCGGCGCCATCGGTCATGGCGGCATCGACCACCTGGCCCTTGCCCGAGCTCTTCGCTTCCCAGGCCGCGCACATCACGCCGAAGGCCATCATCATGGCGCCGCCGCCGAAGTCGCCGACCAGGTTCAGCGGCGGCGCCGGCGGGCCATCGGCGCGGCCCATCGCGTGCAGCATGCCGGACAGCGCCACGTAGTTCAGGTCGTGCCCGGCCGCCTGCGCCAGCGGCCCGGTCTGGCCCCAGCCGGTCACCCGGCCATAGACCAGCCGCGGGTTGCGGTCCAGGCAGGCGTCCGGGCCGAGGCCCAGCCGTTCCATCACGCCGGGACGGAAGCCTTCGACCAGCACGTCGGCCTTCGCGATCAGGTCGAGCGCCAGCTGGCGCGCGCGCGGGTCCTTCAAATCCAGCGCCAGCGAGCGCCGTCCGCGCGCCATCACGTCGAACTTCGTGCCCAGCATCGGGTAGGGATTCGGCGCATCCGGGTCGGGCTTGCGGTCGATGCGGATCACGTCCGCGCCCATGTCGGCCAGCATCATCGCCGCGAAGGGGCATGGGCCGATGCCGACCATTTCTATTACCTTTAATCCTGCCAACGGTCCTGCCATGGTTACCTCTATTCAAACGTCACGCGTGGGCACATGGGGCCCACCCTACGGGGTCCGGTCATGGCGGTCTCCTCACAGCGAACGGGCAATGATCTCTTTCATGATCTCGTTGGCGCCGCCATAGATGCGCTGCACGCGGGCGTCGAGATACATCTGCGCGATCGGGTACTCCAGCATGTAGCCGTAGCCGCCGAACAGCTGCACGCACTGGTCGACGATCTTGCACTGCAGGTCGGTGATCCAGTACTTGGCCATCGAGGCCTGCACGGTGTCCATGCGGCCGGCAATCAGGTCCCCGATGCAGCGGTCGACGAATACACGCGCCACGAAGGCCTCGGTCCGGGCCTCGGCCAGCACGAAGCGGGTGTTCTGCATCTCGATCAGGGCCTGGCCGAAGGCCTTGCGCTCCTTCGCATGCTCGACCGTGAGCCTGATCGCGCGCTCGATCGAGGCCACGCCGCACACGCCGACGATGGTGCGCTCGTAGGGCAGTTCCGTCATCAGCTGGGCGAAGCCGCGCCCTGGATCAAAGCCCAGCACGTTCGCCAGCGGCACGTGGACGTCGTCGAAGAACAGCTCGCAGGTGTCCTGGCCCTTCTGCCCCACCTTCTCCAGGATGCGGCCGACGCGGAAGCCCGCCACGTTCGCGCCAGACTGGTCGCGGGTCTCGACCAGCAGCAGCGAAATACCCTTGCTCCCGGCGGCCGGGTCGGTCTTGGCCACCACCAGGATCAGGTCGGCCATGTAGCCGTTCGAGATGAAGGTCTTGGAGCCGCGCAAAAGATAGCCGTCGCCGCTCCGGGTGGCCGTGGTGCGGATGCCCTTCAGGTCGGAGCCGGCGCCCGGTTCGGACATGGCGATCGCCGCGATCATCTCGCCGCTGGCAAGCTTCGGAAGATACGCGCGCTTCTGCTCCTCGGTGCCCTGGTTCAGCAGGTAATGGGCGACGATGGCGTGCACGTGCAGGCCGAAGGCGGTGTCGCCGGCGTAGCACAGCTCCTCGAACACCACGCACTGGTGGGCGAAGCTGCCGCCGGAGCCGCCGTATTCCTCGGGAATGTCGGCCAGCAGCAGGCCCATCTCGCCGGCCTGCCGCCAGACTTCACGGTCGACGTGCTGCTGCTCGCGCCAGCGCTGCTGGTGCGGCACGACCTCGTGGTCGACGAAGCGGCGCACGGCGTCGCGGAATCCTTCGAGTTCGGCATCCATCCAGGGAGAGACGTAATCCATATCCCTCTCCTTACGCGCGGTACATGGTGACGACGCAGGCGCCGCCCAGGCCCAGGTTGTGCTGCAGCGCGACCTTCGCGCCCTCGACCTGGCGGCTGCCTGCGCTGCCGCGCAGCTGGTGGGTCAGCTCGAAGCATTGCGCCAGGCCGGTCGCGCCCAGCGGGTGGCCCTTCGAGAGCAGGCCGCCGGACGGATTCGTGACCACCTGGCCGCCATAGGTGTTGTCGCCATCCCGGATGAATTTGTCGGCGCCGCCTTCCGGGCACAGGCCCAGGGCTTCGTAGGTGATCAGTTCATTGTGCGCGAAGCAGTCGTGCAGCTCGACCACGTCGAGGTCTTCCGGCCCGATGCCGGCCTGGGCGTAGACCTTTTGCGCGGCTTCCCGGCTCATGTCATAGCCGACCAGGCGCATCATGTCGCCGGCCTCGAAGGTGCCGGGACGGTCGGTGGTCATGGCCTGCGCCGCGATGTGGACGTCGGCGCGCAGGCCGTGCCTCTTCGCGAAGCTTTCCGAGACCAGCACCGCCGCGGCCGCGCCGCAGGTCGGCGGACAGGCCATCAGGCGCGTCATCACCCCGGGCCAGATCTCGGGCGCGTCCAGCACGTCCTGCGCGCTGACTTCCTTGCGGAACAGGGCCAGCGGGTTGTTGACGGCGTGGCGGCTGGCCTTGGCGCGGATGCGGGCGAACGCCTCCAGCGGGGTGCCGTATTTTTCCATGTGCGCCAGGCCGGCGCCGCCGAAGTAGCGCAGCGCCAGCGGGATCTCCGGCTTGCCCACCAGGCGGTCGGTGACGGCATCGAAATCGTCGAAGGGCGCCGGGCGGTCGGTGAACACGGAGGCCAGCGCCCCGGGGCTCATCTGTTCGAAGCCCAGCACCAGTACGCAGTCGGCGGCGCCGCTCTGCACCGCCTGGCGCGCCAGGTACAGCGCGGTGGAGCCGGTCGAGCAGTTGTTGTTGACGTTGACGATCGGGATCCCGGTCATGCCGACCCCGTACAGCGCCTTCTGGCCGCAGGTCGAGTCGCCGTAGACGTAGCCGACGTAGGCCTGCTCGACGTCTTCGTAGGCGATGCCGGCGTCGTCCAGCGCGGCGCGGGCGGCCAGCGCCCCCATCTCATGGTACGGGGCGCTGGCGCCCGGCTTGGCGAAGGGGATCATGCCCACGCCGGTGACGAATGTTTTCTGGCCCATCGGAGTCTCCTTCTGTTTTTTCGGTCACGTGACCGGGTTTCGGACAATTATAGGTCAACTGTACTAGTCGATAAAGTATAATCGGCGGATGGACACGACACTCGACAGCACGCTCAGGAACAAGGCCTCCGGCACCACCGAAAAGGGACTGGGCCGGGCCCAGGATATCCTGCAGGCGGCGCGCGCCCTGCTCGCCGCCGAAGGCTATGCCGGGCTGTCGATGCGCCGGGTGGCCCAGGAGGCCGGCATGAGCCTGTCGAACGTGCAGCATTACTACGGCAGCAAGGACCAGTTGCTGGAAGCCCTGCTGCTCACCACGATGGACAGCTTCCAGGCCAGGATGGACGGCATCGCCGCCGCCATGAGCGAGCGCTCGCAGCTCGAGCGTTTCCTGTCGACGGTCGACATGTTCCTGGAAGAGATCACCGATCCGGTCATCCACGCCCTGTTCTTCGAGATCTGGGCGCTGGCCTCGCGCAACCCCTTCGCCTCGACCCTGATGGACAAGATGCTGGGACGCGAGCGCAAGACCGTCTACCACCTGATCCGCGGCCTGAACCCGGCCATTTCGGACGAGGAAACCATGCAGCGCGCGATCCTGATGGTGGCCCAGATCGAGGGCCTAATGCTGTTCCGGCTCGACAAGCGTCGGCGGCGCGCGCAGTTCGATGCGGTGCGGGCCTCGCTGCGCAAGGCGCTGCTGGCGCTGGCGACGATGCCGTAAAATAAACCCTCTTCGACACGCGGCATCAACGTCAACGTGTCGCGACCGTCACGCGTGGGCACGGTGTGCCCACCCTACGAGGAGGCCACGTCCTAATGCACCACAACATCAGCCTGATCACCACCATCGCCGCCGCCCTCGGCTTCGGCCTGCTGTTCGGCATGCTCGCCGTCCGCATGCGCCTGCCGGCGCTGGTCGGCTACCTTGCCGCCGGCGTGTTGATCGGCCCCGCCACGCCCGGATTCGTCGCCGACGTGGCGCTCGCCTCCCAGCTGGCCGAGATCGGCGTGATGCTGCTGATGTTCGGGGTCGGCCTGCACTTCTCGCTCGACGATCTGCTGGAGGTGAAAGGCATCGCCCTGCCCGGCGCGATCCTGCAGATCACGGTGGCCACGCTGATGGGCATCGGGGTGAGCCAGTTGTGGGGCTGGAGCCTGGGCGCGGGGCTGGTGTTCGGCCTGGCGCTGTCGGTGGCCAGTACGGTGGTGCTGCTGCGCGCGCTGGAAGACCGCGGCCAGCTCGATTCCTTCAACGGCCGCATCGCGGTGGGCTGGCTGGTGGTCGAGGACCTGGTCACGGTGCTGGTGCTGGTGCTGCTGCCGGCGCTGGCCGGTCCGCTGGGCGGGCATGGCGCAAACGCGGACGGCAGCGGCCATGGCGCCGGCGATTCGCTGTGGCTCGCGCTCGGCAAGACCCTGCTGTCGGTGGGCGCCTTCGTCGCCTTCATGCTGCTGGTGGGCCGCAAGCTGTTCCCCTGGTTCCTGTGGCGCGTGGCCAAGACCGGGTCGCGCGAGCTGTTCACCCTGGCCGTGATCGCGGCTGCGGTCGGCATCGCCTACGGTTCTTCGCTGCTGTTCGGGGTTTCGTTCGCGCTGGGCGCCTTCTTCGCCGGCATGGTGCTGCGCGAGTCGGCGCTGAGCCACCGCGCGGCCGAAGAGACCCTGCCGCTGCGCGATGCGTTCTCGGTGCTGTTCTTCGTCTCGGTCGGCATGCTGTTCGACCCGCGCGTGCTGGTCGAGCATCCGCTCGAGGTGCTGGCGGTGGTCGCGATCGTCCTGTTCGGCAAATCGCTGGCCGCCTTCATCCTGGTGCTGGCGCTGCGCTATCCGCTCAACACCGCGATCACGGTCTCGGCCAGCCTGGCGCAGATCGGCGAGTTCTCCTTCATCCTGGCGGCGCTCGGCATGTCGCTGGGCCTGCTGCCCGACCTGGGCCAGAACCTGATCCTGGCCGGCGCCATCATCTCGATCGCGGTGAACCCGCTGATGTTCAAGGCCATCACGCCGCTGCAGGAGTGGCTGCGTTCGAAGTCCGACCTGGCGCGCAGGCTGGAGCGCTCGACCGACCCGCTGGCCGAGCTGCCGATGACGGTGACCCACGAGCGCCTGACCGGCCAAGTGGTGCTGGTCGGCTATGGCCGCGTGGGCAAGCGCATTGCCGAGGAACTGGACAAACAGGGCGTGCACTACGTGGTGGCGGAACAGAACCGCGAGATGGTCGAAGAGCTGCGCCGGCGCGACCAGCCGGCGGTGGCCGGCAACGCGGCCGACCCGGCGGTGCTGATCCAGGCCCACATCGCGCGCGCCTCCATGCTGGTGATCGCCACGCCGGACACCTTCCACGTGCGCGCCATGGTCGAGACGGCGAAGGCGCTGAACCCGAGCATCCACTGCGTGGTGCGCAGCCACAACGAGGAAGAGGCGCGCCTGCTGCGCGAGGAGACCGGCGGCACCGTCTTCATCGGCGAACGCGAACTGGCGGCCAGCATGACGCGCCACGTGCTGCAAGGCCTGGCGGAAGCGCCCGCCGCCCACTGACCGCGGGGCCGGCAGCGCCAGGCGTGCGTGGCCGATTCCCGGCGTCTTGTACAGTAGCTGCTGAGCCACTGCCGGGATGGCCGGACTGGACGCGACATGCACCATGACCGTCACCGCTTCTCCTACCTGATCGACCGCCTGCTCGCCTCCGATCCCGCATTGGAGCGGCTGCGCGGCGGCCTGCGCGCGGTGCTGACCGCCGGCATCGCCGCCGGCGCATTCCTGTTCCTGACCCGCCTGCTGGGCCTGAAGTACGAGCTGTCCCTGGGCGGCATCGTGGTGCCGATGATCGCCGCCGTCGCCCTGCCGGACGCCGGCCGCAGGCAGCAGCAGGTGACGATGGCCTGGGTGCCGGTGGTCGCCAGCGCGATGCTGGTGCTCGGCAGCCTGGTGGGCGGGAAGCCCTGGCTGAGCGGCGGCTGCTTCCTGCTGGTCATCTTCGCGGCCTTCGAAGCGCGCCGCTTCGGTCCGCGCGCCGCCGGTCTCGGCACGATCGCCTATCAATCCTTCTTCTACGCGCTGCTGCTGAAGGTCCCGCCCTCGAAGGCGCAGTGGGATCCGCTGTTCGTGTTCGCCGGCTGCGCCATCGCCTTCGTCATCCGTTTCTGGCTGGTGCCGGAACATCCCGGCCGCATGCTGCGCAGCGAGCTGCGGGCCTGGCGCGCCCGCATCGCCGTGCTGCTGCACGACCTGGCGCACCGCCTCGAACGCGGCGCCGAAGCGGGCGGCAAGCAGGTCGACGCCGGCCTGGCAGCCCTGAACGCGCAGTCGCTCGGGCTCGAATCGCGCCTGGCCGGTTTCGCCCTGGCCCCCGAGGGCGAGGCCGCCGCCGGGCTGCGCGCGCAGGTGCTGCATGGCGAACTGGCGGCGGAAGCCGTCGCCGCGGCCGTGCGCGCGGCAGGCCGCGCCGGCGCGCGCGAGCGCCGGCACCTTGCGGGCGGCCTGCGGACGCTGTCGCGCCGTGTCGGCAGCGGCCGGGCCATCGATGCCGGCGCCTGGAGCGCGCGCTACCGGCCCGGTGAGGAATCCCTGCCGGAGACGCTGCGCTGGCGCCTGGAGCGGGCGATCGGGACGCTGGCCGGCCTGCCTTCGCTGCGCCAGCCCTTGCCGGCCATGTCCGATGAACGCAAGCCCGAGCCGGCCCCTGCCCCGAACCCCGCCCCGGCCGGCGCCGGGAACGGGAAGAGCCGGCCGGACGAGACCACACGGCGCGCGCTGCAGGCTTGCGCGGCCGCGCTGGGCGCCCTGCTGGCCGGACGCGCGCTGTCGCCCGACCACTGGTTCTGGGCGGTGTTTGCGTCCTTCGTGGTGTTCGCGCGCACGGCGACGGTCGGGCAGACGCTGTCGGGCGCCTGGCGCCAGATCCTGGCCACGGTCGGCGGCCTGTTCGTGGGCGTGGCGGCGGCCGAGCTGGTGCACGGCAACCGGAGCATCGAACTGTCGCTGCTGTTCGTGTTCATCGCGGCCGGCTTCTATGCCTTCCACGGCCTGCAGAACGCCTACACGGTGCTGCTGAGCGCCATGCTGGCCATGCTGTACGAATTGATGGGAATGGACAGCCCCGGCCTGCTGGTGCTGCGGCTCGAAGAAACCGCGATCGGCGCGGCCAGCGCCATCCTCGCTGCGCGCCTGGTCCTGCCCGCGCACACCCGCGACGAATCGGCCGGCAAGAGCGCCGAGCTGCTGCGCGCGGCGGCCGGGCTGCTGCGCGCGGTTTGGCTCGCGCCGCGGTCCACGTCATGGCATGCGCCGATGCGCGAGCTGGACCGCAAGCTGCAGGCCTTGCGCCAGGCGCTCAGCCCCGTCACCGGCAGCGACTATCCGGGGTCGAAGGAAAACCGCCGCCAGCACCTGGCGCGGCTGGCGCGCGTCGCCTATTGCGTGCGGCACGCCTGCGCCCTGCCGATGCACCACGCGCCGCAGCTGGCGCAGTCGGCAGCGCTGGCCGAAGCGGCCGGGGTGCTGGCGCCCCGGCTGGAGGCAACGGCCGGGCTGCTGGCCTCGCCGGACCGGCGCAAGCAGCCACCGGAAGCCCTGCCCGCGCTCGCGCGGCCGGCGCCGGAGCAGGACGGCGCCGACGCCATCCCGATGCGGTTGGCGGCCCATTGGCTGATCGAGACCGACCACTGCCTGCGCGCGATCCGCGACGAACTGCCGGCGCCGGGCAAGCCATGAAAAAAAGCGGCGGACATCGCTGTCCGCCGCTTCGCTCATCAGATTCGCCCGGGTTTCAGAATCAGGCGACCGCTTCCCCGGTCTCCATGCACAGCTTCAGGCTGGCGTGGCGCGCCGCCTTCAGGCCGGACATCAAGGCTTCCTTGTGCTCTTCCAGCAGGGCGAACACGGCATCCTTGGACAGCACGTACTGGTCGAGCAGGGTGTCCTTGAGGGCGACGATCACCTTCTCGTAGTCGCGGATCGCGTCCAGCGTGTAGCTGTACAGCTCATCCGACTTCTCCTCGACCTGGCGCAGGGTGTGCTCGCCCGAGGCGTCGTTGGCAAGCTGGCTGTAGTCGATCTTGGCGCGCGAATACATCGACAGGCGGCCGACCATCAGGTTCAGCATCTTGGTGATCTTCTCGATGTCGTTCTGGCTGCCGACCGAGATGCCGCGGGCGCCGTAGAACAGCTCTTCCGCCGCCACGCCGCCGTACAGGCCGATCACGTCGCGCTCCAGCTCTTCCAGGGTGCGCAGCGACATGTCGTCGCCCGACTGCAGCACGTAGCCCAGGGCGCCGATCTTCGACACCGCTTCGGTGCTGATCTTCAGCAGGTGCGATTTCTCCTTCACTTCGTCCAGGCTCATGCCGGCGCGCAGGAAGGGGTCGATCTGCATGAAGAAGTGACCCAGTTCGTGCACGGCGATCCGCTCGCGCTGCTTGTGCTTCTCGGCGGTGGTGGCGCGGTCGGTCAGGCCGATGGTCGCGCGCTCATAGGCACGGAACAGCAGGTCGGTGTTGATGATGACCTTTTCCTGGATCGACAGCATCGATGCGCGCTCGACCACGGATTCCAGCAGCGCCGGGCTCAGGTTCTGGGTGATCTCGGCCACCTGGTCCAGGTCGAGGTCGTTCCAGTCGACCAGGCCTTCCTTCTTGCGCGACAGGAAGCTGCGCAGCAGTTCGCGCCGCTCGGCCTTGTTCGGCAGGCGGAAGTTGATCTTCACCGAGAAGCGGCGCAGCATCGCTTCGTCCATCTCGGTCGAGGCATCGTCGAAGTTCGAGGCGACGACCCAGATCACGCCCTGGCCCTTGTCGCTCTTCACGCCGTCCAGCAGGCCCAGCAGGGTGTTGGCGGTGTCGTCTTCCCATTTCTTTTCGCTGCGGCCGCGCGGCATGAACAGGCTCTGCGCTTCATCCAGGAAAATGATGCAGCGACCCTTGCTCGAAGCCTTGCGGTAGAGGGCGTTCAGGGCCTTCGAACCGCCGCCCACATAGCCCGATTCCAGCGCCGAGCCCGAGGCCTGGATCAGCGGGATGTCCAGGCGCTTGGCCAGGTAGCCGACCAGCTTGGTCTTGCCGGTACCGGCAGGACCGGTCAGCATGACGTTGAAGGGCTTGTCGATGTTGTGCTCTTTGTACAGCTCGCGGTTGCGGATCATGTCTTCCAGGTGGAGGACTTCCTGCTTGATGTCTTCCATGCCGATCAGGTCGTCCATCGAACCTTTCAGCTTGTCCGGCGAGATCAGCTGGGCGCCGGCCGAGTTCATGCCCGGGATGCCGAACTTCATCGCGTACAGGATCACCAGCAGCACGGTCAGGTCGAGCGCGTGGCGCTTCAGGAAAGACAGGACGTCGGAGCCGAAGCCTTCGTTCTCGTCCTGCAGCACGGCCTTGTGCGACGCCAGGTAGTCGTCCTTGGCGATCGAGTACGGGATCGCATTCTTCAGCAGGACTTCACGCTCGAGCGACAGGTGGGAAGTGCTCGGCACCTTCACGACGTGCAGCTGCGGCGCGCCCTTGAACTTGTAGATATAGCGCGGCGCATCCGACAGCGGATGGGCCACCAGCAGATAGTCGAGGCGGTCCTTCTGCGCGGCCAGCTCGGTGATCTCGGAGATGTTCTGCGAATGGACGACCGGGGATGGGTCCTGCGGGACGTCAGCCTTGTAAATGCCCCATCCCACCAGCATGCCGAGCAGCACGGCAGTCGCGATACGGACGTAAACATTCTTGAAGGCAATTTGAAGTCGAGCAAAATTGGGCATATATCAGTACTCTTTAATCTGAAGGTGCTTCACGACGTTGATACTGCGTACCTTCCGAAGTGCCGAGTGGACGCGAAAGGCGGCGGTGCATGGGACCGCATGGGATGCAAACGTATGCGTCTGCTATTGTTTTGATGCCCGAGGGCAATAGGGATATGGAGACTATACCCCCAAAGAAAAGGCAGGTGTATACCGTGCGCTTAAAAAACTTTGGAACACAACAGAGATAATCAAATTGACATCGATTTTCTTTGTGTTTTCAATAAGTTAGCGATGAAAAATGCACATTTTTATCGATTATTTTTAAATCAGGCAAGTATTCCAAAGATAATGTTTTCAATTTCATTAATTAAAAAATATTTAATTTTTATGGTTTTAAAGAAATAGGTAACAAGACGTAACGCGCGCAATTAAAACTGCATTTTTGTTATGCTGGATTCATACCCGGATGCGTGGTCGAAAGTGGTATTGCCGGGTCATGCCGGCATTGTCGCCAGACATCTAGAAGGAATGACCGTGAAACGATACGTTCTTGCCGCAACACTCAGCCTGCTCTTCGGCAGCGCCGCCCAGGCCGCTGTCATCGACCTCGACACAAGCCAAGCCATCCGCGCCCATCGCCTTGCCGATGTGTCGGCGGTCACGCGTACCGACGTAGTAGCGCCACCCTCGCCTTCCATGTCCGAACTGCCGGAACCGGAAGTGTTTGCCATGATGCTGGTGGGCCTGGTCCTGATCGGCTACCGGGCAAGCCGCGACAGCAGCGACAAGTTCGAGAAGTGATCTGATCGTAAGGACGGAGAGTCGACGGCGCCAGGGGCGCCGTTGTCGTTTGAAAGGTACGTGAACATCGTACCCAAGTTTCGTATATGGGGATGGGATCCCCGTTCACAAGGCTTTGTTCATGCCGCTGTGGTGCACAGGGCGTGCAGCTTGAGCAAAGTGGCCCAGTTGCGCGACGTGGTCGTATCGCCCAGCTGCTTGCCGAGCGCGGCCGCCGCGGCACTGTCGAGGATGCCGTCCGGACACCACACGTAAGCGGCGCGCCCGCCGAGCGCGGCGGCGCCGGGATGCCAGTCCTGGCCGCACAGCGTCTCGAGCGCTTCGCGCGCCTGCGGATGGGCATGGGGGCTGGACAGGATGAAGGCCAGCAGGCGCGAATGGTCGCCTGCCTGGCCGAGCAAGGGGTTGCCGGCGACGATGGCGGCGAGCTCTTCGGCGTCGAGCACCAGCACCCGCGCCGCCACGCCCAGTTTCAGCACCAGGGCTTCCTCGATTTCGCCGGCCACCTCGTCCTGCGGCCGCACCGGGCCGCTGAAGACCAGGTTCCCACTGTTAAGAACACTGCGCACCCCGGTATAGCCCAGGTCGCCGACCAGCTTGCGGAGGTCGGCCATGGCGATACGTTTTGCGCGCCCAACATTTACGCCCCTCAACAGGGCGACGTAGCGTTTATCTGTCATCGCGCGCATGGTACCTTGGCGGCGCCGGGGATGGCGTAACACACTTATGCCGGCCTTAAAACCTGCCCCGGGTCCTTACTTGAGCAAGCCTTCGGCCCGGAGCGCCTGCTGCACTGCCGGACGAGCGGCGACGCGCTGCGTGTAGGCGGCAAACACCGGCCATTGCGCCAGGTCGAACTGGACGAAATTGGCCCAGCCCAGCACCGTGAACAGGTAGGCGTCGGCCACCGTGAACTGCGAACCCATCAGGTAGTCGCGGCCTTCCAGCTGGCCGGCCAGCCAGTTCAGGCGGTTCGTCAGGTGGGCGCGCGCCGCCTCCTTCATGTCTTCGGTCGAGGTCGGACGGAACAGCGGGCTGAAGCTCTTGTGCAGCTCGGTCGAGATGAAGTTCAGCCATTCGACCAGGCGATAGCGCTCCAGGGTGCCGTTGGCCGGGGCCAGCTGGCGGTCCGGGGCCAGGTCGGCGATGAACTGGACGATGGCCGGGCCTTCGGTGAGCACGGCGCCGTCATTCATCTCCAGTGCGGGTACATAGCCCTTCGGATTGATCGTGAGGAAATCACGGCCGCTGGCGGTCTGCTTGGCGCGCACGTCGACGCGCTCCAGTGTGAAATCCAGGCCTGCCTCGAGCAGTGCGATGTGGGGAGACAGCGAGCAGGCGCCGGGGCTGAAATACAGTTTCATGGTGGGTCCTATCAGAAAAAATGCCCGCCGAGAATACAACAGTTTCCAAGGTCTTGCCTTTTGGACTCATCTTTGACCCGGACTGGGTGGTAATATAATTCCATTAACAAAAAGCAAGAGGCAACGATGAGCGGGGCTTATCAGATGACACCCCTGGCCGAGGCCCGCCCGGGCATGGTGCTGGGCGAGGTGTTACGCGACGAGAAAGGCAATATGCTGCTGGCGCAGGGCGTGGTGCTGAGCGAAGGCATGCTGGCTTCGCTGGCGCGCCACGGCGTCGACATGCTGCCCATCCTGGCCGCCGGCCGGCCCGCAAGCGCGATCGATCCGGCCCGCGTCCAGGGACGGCTGGACCGGGTATTCCGCAAGCACGGGCGCGGCGGCGACGACGACTGGGCCATCGGCATCCTGCGCCAGTACATCGAGGATTTCCGCCTGGGACGCGAGGTGCAGCGATGAGCAAGCTGTCGCCGGAACAATTGGCCCAGGATGTACAGGACTTGCCTTCCCTGCCCGCGGTCGTCATGGAACTGCTCAGCAACATCGAGCAGGAGAACATCGACATATCGGTGCTGGCGAAAAAAGTCTCCTACGACCAGGCGCTGACGGCCAAGACCCTGCGCCTGGCGAACTCGGCGTCTTTCGGCCTGCAGGTCAAGGTGGCGACGATCCAGCAAGCCATCACCTTCCTCGGCTTCCAGACCACACGCAACCTGATCACGGCGGCGGCGGTCACCGGATGCTTCCCGAACGGCCGCTGCCCGGGCTTCAACGACAAGGCTTTCTGGCGCCACTCGATCGCGACCGCGGCCTGCTCCCGTTCGCTGGCGCGGCGCCTGCGTTTCAACCAGGATGTCGCCTTCACGGCAGGATTGCTGCACGACATAGGCCGGCTGGTGCTGGTGAGCGGTCATCCGCAGGCTTACGGCGAGGTGCTGGCCTGGCGGGCTACCCACGATGGCGAGTGGCTGGATGCCGAGCGCGCCGTGCTGGGCGTCGACCATGTGGACGCCGGGGTGGCCCTGGCCGAGCATTGGAATTTTTCGGACACGATGCGCCAGGCGATCGCCTGGCACCACGCCCCCGAGACCGCAGGCGCGGGTTTTCTTGCCGCCATCGTCCATGTCGCCAACGCGGTCGTCCACGCGCTCGACCTGGCGGGCGAGGAGGATGAGCTGGCGCCGGCGCTGTCCAGTGTGGCCTGGAGCGCGATGGGCCTGAATGAAGAAGCTTACCTGGACCTGTTCCGCGAGACGGAACAGCAGCTGGAAGAAATGTCGGCCATCCTGATGGCGTGAGGGCTTTCACCCCCTCAGGCTCAGGACGGCCTAATAAAGTGACGGCAGCGGGTGCGAACCCGCTGCCGGGTCTGGCCGGAGGCATGACGGGACCGCTGCCATGCCCACGGCATCAGTGCGCATAGTTGCCGGACTTGGAAGCGTCGCTTTGCTCTTGCGGCTGGGATTGTTGCTGCTGAGCGGCCTGTGCGGCAGCCTCTTTTGCAGCTTTTTCTTCAGGCTTCGGGCGGCCTTGTGCATCCGACAGGCGATATTTGGTGCGGCGGTCGCCCATCAGGTCGCGCAGGTCGCGAATGCTCATGCCGGTCACCTCGTGCATACGGATCAGCAGCGACGCGCCGACCGGCAGGCGATGGTGACGGATCTTGCTGATCACCGGCGGAGCGACTTCCAGCATGCGCGACAGCGCTGCGTCGTTCTTCAGCTGCATCTTGCCGAGCAGGATGTCCAGCAAGTGGTTCGGGTTGTAGCTTTCCTGTGAAGACAGAGCGTGATGTGCCATGATTACCTCGTGAGTGGTTAAAATAGTTCTCTTACGAACTTTGTTAAAGACTTCGTTTCGTCAACATAAGTTCCCGGTTCCGTTACCGAACGATCAAGCTACTGCGTGTCGGCAACGTCACCGGACCCCGTGCGCTCTCTAACCCGCTTCCCTCACGCACTTGTTTTTCGAACAAATTATCAAACTCATATGTCGGGATCACACTCGACCTGAGCACGAAAGTCGTTGATCGAAATTAAGCTATCGTTTGGAAAGCTTGTCATACAGTCATTTCAGCACATGGTGACAGATTGTGGCGCACGCAAGAGTTTTCTTTAACTTAATTTGCAATTGCTGTCCTGCGGGAACTCTTTGATTTACAAGAAGAAATAAAATTTTCGTTCCCACAGGCTAAACATAACAGCTAGCAATGCGATTTCAATATTTAACAATGTAACCAACTGTATCAAATATTTTAAGTTGGAAATTAATTATTCCCAGCAGTACCGAAACGATGCGCACACGCCCATTTCCGGGTGTGTTTCCGATTTACGGTAAACTGGACTTCACTTGTCAAAGCATCAGCCATGCAGAAAAAAGTATTCATCAAGACCTTCGGTTGCCAAATGAACGAGTACGACTCGGACAAGATGGCGGACGTGCTCGGCGCGTCCGAAGGACTCGTACGCACCGACACCCCGGAAGATGCCGACGTCATCCTCTTCAACACCTGCTCCGTGCGTGAAAAGGCGCAGGAAAAAGTATTTTCGGACCTGGGCCGCCTGAAGGAGCTCAAGCGCGGCAAGCCCGACCTCGTGATCGGCGTCGGCGGCTGCGTCGCCTCCCAGGAAGGCGCAGCGATCGTCAAGCGCGCCCCCCACGTCGACGTGGTGTTCGGCCCGCAGACCCTGCACCGCCTGCCGCAGATGATCCAGGCCCGCCGTGCATCCGGCGCGGCCCAGGTCGACATCAGCTTCCCGGAAATCGAGAAATTCGACCACCTGCCGCCCGCCAAGGTCGAAGGCCCGGTCGCCTACGTCTCGATCATGGAAGGCTGCAGCAAGTACTGCAGCTACTGCGTGGTGCCCTACACCCGCGGCGAGGAAGTCTCGCGCCGCTTCGAGGACGTGCTGACCGAAGTCGCCGGCCTGGCCGCCCAGGGCGTGAAGGAGATCATGCTGCTGGGCCAGAACGTGAATGCCTACCGCGGCGCGACGGACAGCGGCGACATCGCGGACTTCGCGCTGCTGCTCGAATACGTGGCCGCGATCCCCGGCATCGAACGCCTGCGCTTCGTCACCAGCCACCCGAAGGAATTCACCCAGCGCCTGATCGACGCCTATGCGAAGATCCCGCAACTGGTGAACCACCTCTACCTGCCGGTGCAGCATGGCTCCGACCGCATCCTGCAGGCCATGAAGCGCGGCTACACCGGCCTCGAATACAAGTCCATCATCCGCCGCATCAAGGCGGTGCGCCCGGATATCGCGATCTCGTCCGACTTCATCGTCGGCTTCCCGGGCGAGACCGACGCCGATTTCGAAGCGATGATGAAGCTGGTGGAAGACGTCGGCTTCGACAACAGCTTCAGCTTCATCTTCAGCAAGCGCCCCGGCACCCCGGCCGCCAACCTCGAGGACGACACCCCGCACGAGGTCAAGCTGGCGCGCCTGCAGCGCCTGCAGGCCCTGATCGACCTGAACACCCGCAAGACCAGCGCCGGCATGGTCGGCACCGTGCAGCGCATCCTGGTCGAAGGCCCGGCCAAGAAAGGCCAGGGCGAACTCGCCGGCCGCACCGAGAACAACCGTGTCGTGAACTTCGCCCCGGGCGAGCTTGGCGAAACGCTGATCGGCCAACTGGTCGACGTGCGCATCACCGAGAGCCTGGATTACACCCTGCGCGGCGACCTGGTCGCCAGCATTGATACGATTGCCAAAGCCAGTTGAAAACCACACCCACCCAGCCTTCGTACTTCATTCCCGAGCCGCTCGATAACACGCGGCTCGCCCACCTCTGCGGCCCGCTCGACGAGAACCTGCGCCAGATCTCGGCCGCGCTCGACGTCACCATCTTCCGGCGCGGCGAGAAGTTCATCGTCAGCGGCACCGCTGCCTCCCGTGCGGTCGAGCTGCTCGAGCGCTTCTACGCGGTGGCCAACAAGGTCGTGCCGATCGAGGAAGTGCAGCTGGCCCTGGTGGAACAGCGCGCCGGCCTGAAGCCGGCCGCCGCCGAGGCACCCGCCGCGCCCGAGGCCAGGAAGGAACCGGGCGAAGCGCTCAGCGAAGAGCTCGACGGCGGCGAGGACGAGGGCGAACTGGTCAGCCCGATGCTGAAGACCCGCCGCAGCGACCTGCGCGGCCGCACCCCGCACCAGATCCAGTACCTGAAGGCGGTGCTGGAGCACGACATCAGTTTCGGCATCGGCCCGGCCGGCACCGGCAAGACCTACCTCGCGGTGGCCTGCGCCGTCGATGCGCTGGAACGCGACGCCGTCAAGCGCATCATCCTGACCCGCCCGGCCGTGGAAGCCGGCGAGCGCCTCGGCTTCCTGCCGGGCGACTTCGCGCAGAAGGTCGACCCTTACCTGCGCCCGCTGTACGACGCGCTGTACGACCTGCTCGGCTTCGACCGCACGCAGAAGCTGTTCGAAAAGCAGGTCATCGAGATCGCCCCGCTGGCCTTCATGCGCGGGCGCACGCTGAACCACGCCTTCGTGATCCTGGACGAAGCCCAGAACACGACGGTCGAGCAGATGAAGATGTTCCTCACCCGGATCGGCTTCGGCAGCAAGGCCGTGGTCACCGGCGACGTTACCCAGGTCGACCTGCACAAGACCCAGCGCAGCGGCCTGGTCGACGCGATGCACGTACTGAAGGATGTACGCGGCATCGCCTTCACCCAGTTCTCCAGCGCCGACGTGGTGCGCCATCCGCTGGTGGCGCGCATCGTGGATGCCTATGACAAGTCCGCCTCGATGCAGGAGCTCGGCGCCCTGCCCGGCGTGGCCAAACCCGTGACCCGAAATGCAAGAAAAAAAGCATAAGCTCGAACTGGACGTCCAGTATCCCGACACCCGCCTGGAAGCCTCGATCACCCCCGCGATGATCGAACGCTGGGTCCAGGCTTCCCTGCTCGGCCCGGCCGAACTGGCGATCCGCTTCGTCGACGCCGCGGAAGGCCAGCAGCTCAACCGAGACTACCGCGGCAAGGACTACGCCACCAACGTGCTGACCTTCGCCTACAACGAAGGCGCCGAACTGGCCGACGACGAGCCTACCTGCGCCGACATCGTGCTCTGCACCGACGTGCTGCAGCGCGAGGCCGAGGAACAGAAGAAGACGGTAGAGGAACACGTCGCCCACCTGGTGGTGCACGGCGTACTGCACGCGCAGGGCTTCGACCACGAGAACGACGAGGAAGCCGAAGAGATGGAACAGCTCGAGCGCGACATCATGGAGGCGCTGGAGTATCCGGATCCGTACGCGGAAGATTAACCCCGCCGCAAAACAACGTCGTCCCCGCGAAGGCGGGGATCCAAGTCTGCCGGCTTATCGTAAAAACCTGGGTCCCCGCCTGCGCGGGGACGACGGTTTTCAGGCCGCAGGCCGTATCAGGCCTTCTTCAGCTGCTCCCCGATCGGCAGCTTCCGCACCCGCTTCCCCGTAGCCGCAAACACCGCGTTGGCGATCGCCGGCGCAATTCCCGACGTCCCCGGCTCGCCGATCCCGCCCGGCTCGTCGTGGCTGTTGACGATGTACACCTCGACCGTCGGCGCCTCGTTCATGCGCATCACGCGGTAATCGCCGAAGTTGGTCTGCTGCACCCGGCCCTTTTCAATGGTGATCTGGTCCCATAAAGCGGCGCTGGCGCCGAACACGATGCCGCCCTCCATCTGCGCGACGATGGTGTCCGGGTTGATGTTCTGGCCGCAGTCGACCGCGCACACCACGCGGTGCACGCGCACGTCGCCGTCCGGCCCCACCGATACTTCCGCCACCTGTGACATGTAGCTGCCGAAGGCGAACTGCGCCGACACGCCGCGGCCGACCTTGCGGCCCGCCACCGGCTTCAGCGGCCTTCCCCAGCCCGCCTTCTCGGCCGCCAGGTTCAGTACCGCCAGCGTGCGCGGCGACTTCTGCAGCAGCGCGCGCCGGAACGCCACCGGGTCGGTCTTTCCCGCATACGCCAGCTCGTCGATGAAACTCTCGACCACGAAGATGTTGTGGGTCGGGCCGACGCCGCGCCAGAACGCCGTGGGCACGCCCGGCGGCTCGTGGCGCACGTACTCGACGCGCATCTCCGGGATCGTGTACTGCAGGTCGGCCGCGCCCTCCACCGCATCCGGATCGACGCCGTTCTTGACCATCGGCGGGGCGAAGCGCGACATGATCGAGGAACCGGTCACGCGGTGGAACCAGGCGGTCGGCATGCCCTTGTTGTCGAGCTTCGCCGACAGGCGGTCATAATAATAGGGGCGGTACATGTCGTGCTGGATGTCTTCCTCGCGCGTCCAGATGACCTTCAGCGGCCCCTTGGCCAGCCTGGCGAAGGCCACCGCCTGGATCACGTTGTCGACTTCCAGCCGGCGTCCGAAGCCGCCGCCCAGGTAATGGTTGTGCACCTTCACCTTCTCGACCGGCAGGCCGGTGAGTCTGGCCGCCGCGCCCTGCGCCAGCGCCGGCACCTGGGTGCCGACCCACAGGTCGCAGCCGTCGCCGCGCAGGTCGACCGTGCAGTTCATCGGCTCCATGGTCGCGTGCGCGAGGAAAGGCATCTCGTAGACGGCGTCGATGCGGCGCCCGCCTTCCTGGGCCAGCGCCTTCAGGGCGTCGCCCTTGCTGGTGGCGACGGCCCCCGTGCCCTCCGAGGCCTTGGCCATGTCGGCCACGATGGTCGCCGTGCTGACGTTGGCGTTCGGACCGTCGTCGAATTGCGGCGCGGCCGCCGCCAGGCCCTGTCTGGCGGTCCAGAAGTTGTCGGCCACCACCGCCACCGCGCCTTCGATGCGCAGCACCTGGCGCACGCCCTTGACCGCCATTGCCTTCTGTTCGTCCACCGCCGTCACCTTGCCGCCCGTGACCGGCGACGCCATCACCGCCGCGATGCCCATGTTCGGCAGGCGGGCGTCGATGCCGAACAGCGCCTGGCCGTTGACCTTGGCCGGCGAATCCAGGCGCTTCATCGACTTGCCGATCAGGGTGAAATTGGCGGCGTCCTTCAGCGTCACGGTCTTCGGGAACTGCAGCTTCGAGGCGGCATCGACCAGTTGGCCGAAATGGGCCGAGCGGTTCGAGGCGTCGTGGCGCACGGTGCCGCCGACCACCTTCAGCTCCTTCTCGTCGACCTTCCAGGTCTGGGCTGCGGCCTGCACCAGCACCGTACGCACCTTGGCGCCGGCCTCGCGCAGCGGTTTCCAGGCGCCGCGCACCGAGGTCGAGCCGCCCGTCACCTGGCCGCCCAGCAGCGGGTCGGCGTACAGGCTGTTGTCGGCCGGCGCCTGCTCCAGCTTCACCTTGCCCAGGTCGGCGCCCAATTCTTCCGCCAGCAGCATCGGCATCGAAGTGAAGGTGCCCTGCCCCATCTCGACCTTGTGGACGATGAGCGTGACGATGCCGTCGCGGTCGATGCGGATGAAGGCGTCGTGGGCCAGGCCCGCCGGCTCGGACGCTGCGGTGGCGGCCTGGCCGACCGCCTTCTCCGGCGGCGGCTCCTTGCGGTCGTTCTGCCCTTCCTTGCCGTCGCCCACGCGCTGGCAGCCGAACAGCGAGAAGCCGAACAGCAGGCTCCCGCCGGCCGCCGCGCCGGCCTTCATGAAGCCTCGGCGCGAATCCGATACCAATTTTTTGTCTTCTTTTTTCATTTGGATCATCCTTATCAGTCTCAGGAGCCTCGAAAACCGTAGCGAGCGGAAGCAGGAGTGGCCGAGAAGCGCAGCCGTACATCCGGTACGGCCGGTCCGCCGTAGCGGAGCATCGCAGGCCGCTCATGCGACGCGCAGTAGGTTTGCGAGGCTCCCATCACGCGGCGGCGATCTTGATGGCCTTGCGGATCCGGCCATACGTGCCGCAGCGGCAAATGTTGCCGGCCATGGCGCCGTCGATGTCGGCGTCGCTCGGCTTCGGGTTCGCCTGCAGCAGCGCGGTGGCCGACATGATCTGGCCCGACTGGCAATACCCGCACTGCACCACGTCGACCTGGCGCCACGCCTCCTGCACCCTGGCGCCGACCGGGTCGTTGCCGATCGCCTCGATGGTCGTGATCTTCTTGCCCGCCGCCGCCGACACCGGGGTGATGCAGGAGCGGATCGGCTGGCCGTCCAGGTGGACGGTGCAGGCGCCGCACAGGGCGACGCCGCAGCCGAACTTGGTGCCGGTCAGGCCGAGCACGTCGCGGATGGCCCACAGCAGGGGCATGTCGTCGGCGACGTCGAGATTGGTCGTGGTGCCGTTGATGTTCAGGGCGGGCATGGAGCGATCTCCTTCAGTAGCGAATGAACAACTATATGGCAAGCGCGGGCAGGGACGGCGCACACATCCGTTCCGCCAGGCGGGCTGCATAAAAAACAGGCATGGCGGCTTTTGGTGTATCCTAATGCCCATCGCAACAACGGCTTCACGCCAACTATGCCCGAGCACCCTGCTGACGTCCGCACGGACGCCAAAACCCACCGGTCCCTATTCGAACGGCTGACCGCCCTGATCTCCCCCGAGCCCGAAAATCGCGCCGAGCTGCTCGAAGTGCTGCACGACGCCCACGAACGCAACCTCATCGACGCCGATGCCCTCTCCATGATCGAGGGCGTGTTCCAGGTTTCCGACCTGTCGGTGCGCGACATCATGGTCCCGCGTTCGCAGATGGACGTCGTCGACATCACCAAGCCGATCGAGGAATGGCTGCCGATCGTGCTGGAAACGGCGCACTCGCGCTTTCCCGCCATCGAGGGCGAACGCGACAAGGTGGTCGGAATCCTGCTGGCGAAGGACCTGCTGCGCTACTACGCCGAGGAATCCTTCGACGTGCGCGACATGCTGCGCCCGGCCATCTTCATTCCCGAATCGAAGCGCCTGAACGTGCTGCTGCGCGACTTCCGCGCCAACCATAACCACATGGCCATCGTGGTCGACGAGTACAGCGGCGTGGCCGGCCTGATCACCATCGAGGACGTGCTCGAGCAGATCGTCGGCGACATCGAGGACGAATACGACTTCGACGAGGAAGAGGACAACGTCCTGTCGATCAAGGAAGGCCAGTTCGGCCCGCGCTGGCGCGTCAAGGCGCTTACCGAGATCGAGCAGTTCAACGAAGAGATCGGGGTCGACCTGCCCGAGGACGACGTCGACACCATCGGCGGCCTGGTGGCGAGCCACCTGGGCCGCATGCCGCACAAGGGCGAGGTGTTCGACCTCGACAACCTGCGCTTCGAAGTGCTGCGCGCCGACGCGCGCCAGATCCACGTGCTGCTGGTCGAAAAACTGCCGTCGCGCGACGGCGACGACGAGCACGATTGAAACCCCGTCGCCCCCGCCTCCGCGGGAAGTCGTTTCCGGCAATGCCGGGAACGACAAATGAGCCAATGAATAGGAACCTCGATTGATTCTGCGCCGCCGTACCCGCCCGGCCGTCGCGCCGGACCCGGCGCTGCGCGGCACCCGTCCCTCCCTGCCCGGCCTGGCCCTTGCCGCCATCGTCGGGGCCTTGAGCCTGTTCTCCTTCGAACCCTTCGGCTGGTGGCCGCTGCAGTTCATCTGCCTGGCGTATTTCTTCTACCAGGTCGGGATGGGCAGCTCGACCCGCCGCGCGGTCTGGCTTGGCTGGGCCTTCGGCTTCGGCTGGTCGGTGGCCGGCATGCACTGGCTGACCATCGCCCTGACCCGGTTTGGCGGGCTGGCCGCGCCGCTGTCGGCCGCCGCGATCGTCCTGCTCGGCCTGTACATGGGCCTGTTCGCCGCCTTCGCGGCCGGAGCCGCCACCTGGCTGAGGAAACGCTGGTCGCTGCCGGTTCCCGCCTTCCTGCTGCTGGTATTCCCGGCCCTGTGGGGCGTGTCGGAATGGATGCGCGGCTGGGTCTTTACCGGTTTTCCCTGGGCCGCTTCCGGCTATGCGCACAACACCGCGCCCCTTGGCGGCTTCGCGCCCATCCTCGGCGTGTACGGCATCGGCGTGCTGGTGGCCCTGTGCGCCTCCAGCCTGGTGATGCTGACCCAGCGCCGCAAGCTGCCGGCGCTCGGCCTGGCGGCCGCCGTGCTGGCGGCCGGCTGGGGCCTGTCGCAGATCGCATGGACCCATCCCGTCGGCCAGCCGATCAGCGTGCGCCTGCTGCAGGGGAACATCCGCCAGGACGAGAAGTTTGCATCGAGCTACCTGGGCGAGATCCTGGCGCGCTATCGCGACATGATGACCGCCGCGCCGGCCGACCTGATCGCCGCGCCGGAGACTGCGATTCCCGTGTTCCCGCAACAGCTGCCGCCCGGGTACCTGGCCGGCTTCGACGAGTACGCCAGGCGCACCGGCAGCACCTACCTGTTCGGCATTCCGCTGGCCGACGGCCCCGAGTCCTATGCCAACAGCGTCGCCGGCATCGGCCCGCAGGGCCAGTCCTACCGCTACGACAAGCATCACCTGGTGCCGTTCGGCGAATTCATCCCGGCCGGCTTCCGCTGGTTCACCAACCTGATGAACATCCCGCTGGGCGACTTCACCCGCGGCGCGGCGGTGCAGGCGCCGTTTCCGGTGAAGGACCAGCTGGTGCTGCCCAACGTCTGCTACGAGGACGTGTTCGGCGAGGAGATCGCACAGCAGCTGCGCGACGCCCCGCACCCGGCCACGCTGCTGCTGAACGTGTCGAACCTGGCCTGGTACGGCGAGTCGGTGGCGATTCCGCAGCACCTGCAGATCTCGCGCATGCGCTCGCTCGAGACGGGCCGGCCAATGCTGCGCGCGACCAACAACGGCGCCACCGCCATCATCGACGGCCGCGGCCAGGTCCAGCAGGTCATCCCCTACTACCGCCAGGACGTGCTGGCGGCGAAGGTGCAGGGCATGGCCGGCAGCACGCCGTATATCCGCTTCGGCAACCTGGCTTTCCTGCTGCTCGCCGCGCTGATGCTGGGCGGGGCCTGGCTGAGCGGGACGTTGCGCAAACGTGCTTCAGCCGAAGATAAATAAGCCGGGCCCCGCTTGAATCGCAATTCGATTTCGGGTCAGCCGTCAAAACCCGCTAAAATTGGCCTTTTAGCAAACTCACCGTGTTCGCGGCCCGCGTGCCCGAAGCCTACAAGATGCTCACTTTCCAACAAATCATCCTGACCTTGCAAACCTACTGGGACAAGCAAGGTTGCGCCCTGCTCCAGCCGTACGACATGGAAGTCGGCGCGGGCACCTTCCACACCGGCACCTTCCTGCGCGCGATCGGCCCCGAGCCGTGGCGCGCCGCCTACGTCCAGCCCTCCCGCCGCCCGAAGGACGGCCGCTACGGCGAGAACCCGAACCGCCTGCAGCACTATTACCAGTACCAGGTGGTGCTCAAGCCGGCCCCGGAAAACATCCTCGACCTCTACCTCGGCTCGCTGGAAGCCCTGGGCCTGGACCTGAAGAAGAACGACGTCCGCTTCGTCGAGGATGACTGGGAAAGCCCGACCCTGGGCGCCTGGGGCCTGGGCTGGGAAGTCTGGCTGAACGGCATGGAGGTGACGCAGTTCACCTACTTCCAGCAGGTCGGCGGCCTGGATTGCAAGCCGGTGCTGGGCGAGATCACCTACGGCATCGAGCGCCTGGCGATGTACCTGCAGGGTGTCGAGAACGTGTACGACCTGGTCTGGACCGAGTGGGAAGAGAACGGCGTGAAGAAGACGCTCAGCTACGGCGACGTGTTCCACCAGAACGAGGTCGAGCAGTCGACCTACAACTTCGAGCATTCGAACACCGAACTGCTGTTCCAGGCCTTCAATAACCACGAGTCCGAAGCCAAGCGCCTGATCGAGCTGGAGCTGACCCTGCCGGCCTACGAGCAGATCATGAAGGCGTCGCACAGCTTCAACCTGCTGGACGCGCGCGGCGCCATCTCCGTCACCGAGCGCGCCGCCTACATCGGCCGCGTGCGCACGCTGTCGCGCATGGTCGCCCAGGCCTATCACGATTCGCGCGAGAAGCTCGGCTTCCCGATGCTGCCCAAGAGCGCAGACGTGAATGCCGAAGACGTCAAAGTCGGCTGAGCCCAGAACAGAAGAATAGAACGATCATGAACCAGACTTTACTTGTCGAACTGCAGACTGAAGAGCTGCCGCCGAAAGCCCTCGTCAAACTGGGCGCCGCTTTTGCGAACGGCATCGCCAATGGCCTGAAGGCGCGCGACTTCCTCGAAGCCGACAGCGTCGTCACCGCTTACTCCACCCCGCGCCGCCTGGCGGTGTCGATCACGAACGTGCGCCCGACCTCGCCGGACAAGGCGATCCGCGAAAAGGTGCTGCCGGTTGCGGTGGCCCTGGACAAGGACGGCAACCCGACCGCGCCGCTGGCCAAGAAGCTGGCCGCGCTGGGCTTCCCCGATTTGAAGATCGGCGACCTCGAACGCGCCCCGGACGGCAAGGCCGAGAGCTTCTTCTACAGCCATACCGCGCCGGGCTCGCTGCTCGCCGACGGCCTGCAGCCGGTGCTGGAGGAAGCCGTCGCCAAGCTGCCGATCCCGAAGCTCATGAGCTACCAGCGCCCGGACGGCGAGACCGTCCAGTTCGTGCGCCCGGTGCACTCCCTGCTGGCCCTGCACGGCGAGGCCGTCGTGCCGCTGTCGCTGCTGGGCCTGTCGAGCGGTCGCAGCACGCTGGGCCACCGCTTCCTGTCGGACGGCCAATCCATCGACATCCTCCACCCCGACCAGTACGCCGCCGTGCTGAAGGAACAGGGCAAGGTCGTCGCCAGTTCCGAAGAGCGCAAGGAAGCGATCCGCAGCCAGCTGCTGGCCAAGGCCGGCGCCGACCAGGTCCTGATGCCGGAATCGCTGCTGGACGAAGTCGCCGCCCTGGTCGAATGGCCGGTGGTGTACGAGTGCCAGTTCGAGGAAGTGTTCCTGTCGGTGCCGCAGGAATGCCTGATCCTGACCATGCAGACCAACCAGAAGTACTTCGCGCTGACCGATGCTGCTGGCCGCCTGCGCTCGCGCTTCCTGATCGTCTCGAACCTGCAGACCGATGACCCGAGCGCCATCGTCGGCGGCAACGAGCGCGTGGTGCGCCCGCGCCTGTCGGACGCCAAGTTCTTCTTCGAGCAGGACAAGAAGAAGTCGCTGGAAGCGCGCCTGCCGCTGCTGGCCAACGTGGTCTACCACAACAAGCTCGGCACCCAGCTGGAACGCACCCAGCGCGTGACCCGCCTGGCCGGCGCCATCGCCCGCCGCCTCGGCTACGACGTGCTGCTGGCCGAACGCGGCGCCCAACTGGCCAAGGCCGACCTGCTGACCGACATGGTCGGCGAGTTCCCGGAACTGCAGGGCATCATGGGCACCTACTATGCCCGCAACGACGGCGAGAACGAGGAAGTGGCGCTGGCCGCATCCGAACACTACCAGCCGCGCTTCTCCGGCGACGCCCTGCCCTCGACCAACACCGGCCTGGTGGTGGCGCTGGCGGACAAGCTGGAAACCCTGGTCGGCATCTGGTCGATCGGCCTGCAGCCGACCGGCGAGAAAGACCCGTTCGCGCTGCGCCGCCATGCGCTGGGCGTGATGCGCATGCTGGTCGAAAAGCGCCTGCCGCTGGCCCTGTCCGAACTGCTGGGCGACGCCGCCGGCGTGTTCGACTACATGGAGAGCTTCAAGGACCCGCGCGCGGAAGTGACGGCATTCATGCTGGACCGCCTGCGCGGCATGCTGCGCGACCGCGGCTTCTCGCCGAACGAGGTGGAAGCGGTGCTGGCCCAGAACCCGGACCGCGTCGACGACGTGGTGCAGCGCCTGGAAGCCGTGCAGTCCTTCGCCGCGTTGCCGGAAAGCGCCTCGCTGGCCGCCGCCAACAAGCGCATCTCGAACATCCTCAAGAAGAACGAGGAAGCGCTGGCCCAGGCCGGCTCCGTGGACCCGGCCGTGCTGCAGGACGAGGCAGAGAAGACGCTGTACGCCAGCGTGCTGCGCGTGCAGCCTGAAGTCGACAGCGCCTTCGAGCGCGGCGACTTCACCGGCACGCTCAAGACCCTGGCCCAGCTGCGCGACGACGTCGACGCCTTCTTCAACGACGTGATGGTGATGGCCGACGACGTCAGGCTGCGCAACAACCGCCTGGCCCTGCTCGCCATCCTGCACCGCATGATGAACCGCGTGGCCGACATTTCGAAGCTGGCAGCATAAGGTTAGGCCTATCCCATGAAGCTCGTGATCCTCGACCGGGACGGCGTCATCAACCATGACTCCCCCGAGTTCATCAAGTCCCCCGCCGAGTGGATCCCGATCCCGGGATCGCTCGAGGCGATCGCGCGCCTGAACCAGGCCGGCTACCGCGTGGTGGTGGCGTCGAACCAGTCGGGCATCGCGCGCGAGCTGTTCGACATCACCACGCTGAACGCGATCCACCAGAAGATGCACGCGGCGGCGCAACAGGTCGGCGCCGACATCGACGCCATCTTCTTCTGCCCGCACGCGGCAATCGACAACTGCGACTGCCGCAAGCCGAAGGCCGGCATGTACGAGGAAATCGCCAAGCGCTTCAAGCTCAGCCTGAAGGGCGTGCCGACGGTCGGCGATTCGCTGCGCGACCTGCAGGCCGGCTTCATCAGCGGCTGCGCGCCCTACCTGGTCCTGACCGGCAAGGGCGAGAAGACATTCGCCACCGGCGGCCTGCCGCCCGGGACCCAGGTCTTTCCGGACCTGGCGGCGATGGTGACTGCCTTCCTCAAGCAACCAGCCTCTAGTCCGCCTGCCGGTTGATCTGCTAAGCTAGGCTGATCTTAGCGAAGCATCAAGCCCGCACCACTGTCCGATCCACGTCCCGGAGACCGTTCTTGCGTACTGCCACCCTGTTCCTGCGTTCCCTGTTGTTCACGATCGTGATGGTGGTCGCCACCGTCGTCTGGGCCTGCGTCTGCTTCCTCGCCGCGCCCTTCCCGTACAACACGCGCTTCTGGATCACCTCGCGCTGGAACGTCTTCATCATCTGGTGCGCGAAGGTCATCTGCGGCATCCGCTACCAGGTCCGCGGCTACGAGAACCTGCCGGATGCTCCGGTGGTGCTGCTGTCGAAGCACCAGTCGGCCTGGGAGACCATCTTCCTGCTGCCGAACATGAAGCGGCCGCTGGTCTTCGTCTTCAAGAAGGAAATCCTGTACATCCCCTTCTTCGGCTGGGCCATGGCGCTGCTGCGCATGATCCCGATCGACCGCAAGCGCGGCAAGCGCGCCTTCGCCGACGTGGTCAGGCACGGCAAGCGCCGCCTGGCCGACGGCCAGTGGATCATCATGTTCCCCGAAGGGACCCGCATCCCGGTCGGACAGAAAGGCCAGTACAAGAGCGGCGGCACGCGCCTGGCGATGGCGACCGGCGCCGCGGTGGTCCCGATCGCGCATAATTCGGGCGAGTGCTGGCCCAAGAACTCGTTCATCAAGCGCCCGGGCCTGATCACCGTCTCGATTGGCAAGCCGATATCGCCGGAAAACCACACTCCCGACAGTCTGATGCAAGAGGTCGAAAATTGGATAGAATCGGAAATGCGCGTCATTTCGCCCCACGCCTACTGAGGTACCTGAACGAGTTGGGCGCGCAGACCAAAGCACCATCCAGAGTACCATCGCTGCAGCCCACCATGACCTCCCCCAAGATCGACGCGACACAGCTCGAGCTGTTCGCGCAAGAACTGTTCGCGGCGCTCAAACCCGTCGCTTCGCCTGCGCCGCCGAAGCCGCCGGCCCCGCTGTTCAAGGCGCCGCCCACGCCGACCCGGACCCTGCCGGTGCCGCCGGTCGGCCCGAACGATCCTCCGCTGCGCAAGATCCAGCTCGGTTCGCACACCGTCCACTATGTGCTGCGCCGCTCGGCGCGGCGCTCCCATGGTTTCATGATCAGCGACGACGGCCTGCACGTGACCTCGCCGCGGCGCGCGCCGATGGACGACATCGAGCGCGCCATCCGCGCCAAGCAGGGCTGGATCCTGGCCAAGCTGTTCGAACGCGCCGAGCGGCGCACGATGCGCGAGCAGCGCGCGCCGGTGGAATGGGTGGACGGCACGCGCCTGCCCTACCTGGGCGGCGAGATCGTGCTGCGCCTGCAGGACGCCGCGCGCAGCCACTGCACATTCGATGCGGAGGCGCGCGAACTGCGCCTGGGCGTGACGCCCGGCCTGGAAGAGTGGCAGATCCGCGAGAGGGTCAAGCTGTGGTTCCAGGACGAAGCCAGGCGCATGTTCCGCGAACGCCTGGACCTGTACGCGCCGCGCGTGGGGGTGAGCTACAACGCGTTCGCGCTGTCCTCGGCCGGCACGCGCTGGGGCTCGTGCACGGTGGCCGGCAACATCCGCCTGAACTGGAAGCTGATCCACTACCCGCTGGCGCTGCTGGATTACGTGGTGGTGCACGAACTGGCCCACCTGCGCGAGATGAACCACAGCCCTGCCTTCTGGGACGTGGTGGGCGAAGTCTTCCCGGACTACGACGGCGCCAGGGCGGCGCTCAGGAAGCGTTCGATCGAGATGCCGGTGTTGTTCCCCGATTAAACCGAACCGCGCAGCTGCAATTCCCCCGCCGCGCGCGCCGCGGCGATTCCCTTCATCGCATCGACCTCTTTCGCGCTCAGGCAGCGGAACGGGATCGGCAGGGTGCCGCGCTTGAGCACCATCATGAACCCATTCGTGTAGGTGCGGATGCGCGCCACGTCGTCCCAGCCGATCAGCGTCACGCCGGTGTCGCTGGTGCGCACGATGCCGTGCTGGTCGATCGTGAATTCGTAGGTGCGGCGCCCGCGGCGCAGCAGGACGAAGTGCAAGGCCGCCGCCAGGGTGCTCTTGATGCGCAGGTAGAGGCCCATCGGCCAGTGGATATGGCGGCGGCGGATCAGGTAGCCGCCGTGCTCCCACATGAAGCGGATGTATTCGGCGAGCGAATAACGGACCCAGAAATGGAGGCTGTACAGCGCTGCCGGAGGATGCACGACCGGAATCGGCGCCGGCGGCATCGCATCGGCTCCCAGATCCGTTAATTCAGGCGCGTCCATGAGCGCGGCGCCGCCATCCACGTTGCCGCCCGCTCGCGCACGATTAGACCACAACATGTGCATCCCCTTTCGTTATCAAGCTACAGGGAATGGTAACAAAAGTTAACGAATAAATTGTCGCAAGAGTTCAACAGTGCGCACGGTCGCGCCGCGATGGCGTCCAGCGAAGGCCATTGCCTGTTCGCTCATGCGCGCGCGCGCGGCAGCGTCGCCCAGCAGCCGCGCTGCCTCGGCCAGCAGCGCGCCGGCATCCGGCACGCGCAGGGCTGCGCCGGCCTCGACGGCTTCCTCGGTCGCTTGCAGGAAGTTGAAGGTATGTTCGCCGACCAGCACCGGCTTGCCGACGGCGCAGGCTTCGATCAGGTTCTGGCCGCCCAGCGGCAGCAGGCTGCCGCCGATGAAGGCGCAGTCGCAGGCCGCATAGTAGGCGAACAGCTCGCCCATCGAATCGCCCAGCAGGACCTCGCTGTCCACCTCGCGGTTGCCCGGTTCGGGCAAGGCGGACCTGCGCGCCATGCTCAAGCCGCGTTCCTCGACCATGCGCGCGACCTCGTCGAAGCGCTGCGGATGGCGCGGCACCAGCACCAGCAGCATGCCGGGCGGCTTGTCCGCCAGCGCGCGCCAGGCATCGAGGATGAGCGCTTCCTCGCCCTCGCGGGTCGATGCGCACAGCAGCACTGGACGCCGTGCGAAACGCGCGCGCAGCATCGCGCCGGTCTGCAGCGCCGTCTCGGGCGGGACCACGTCGAACTTGATGTTGCCGGTGACGGCGACATGCGGCGCACCCAGCGACGCGATGCGCGCGGCATCCGCCTCGGTCTGGGCCGCGGCCACGGTGATGCCGCGCGCCGCTTCCATCATCAGGCCGCCCAGCCGCTTCCCGCGCCGCAGCGAGCGCTCGGACAGGCGCGCGTTCACCAGCGCCACCGGCACGCCGTGCGTAGCGCAGCCGGCGATCAGGTTCGGCCACACCTCGGTCTCCATCAGGATGCAGATCGCGGGTTCGAAATGGCGCAGGAAGCGCCCGACCATGAAGCCGGTATCGTAGGGCAGGAAGGACTGGACGACGCGTTCGCCATGTCTGGAGAACAGCGCCTTGCCGGTGGCGCGGCCGGTCGGCGTCATGTGGGTCAGCAGGATGCGGCAGTCGGGCCAGGCGCGCAGCAGGGCTTCGACCAGCGGCTCGGCGGCGCGGGTCTCGCCGACCGAGACCGCATGGACCATGATCGTGCGGCGCAGTTGCCGGTCCGGGCCCGGCTTGCGGCCATAGAAGCCCAGCCGCTCTCCCAGATGCGCGCGGTAGCCCGGCTCCTGGCGCCCGCGCCACCACAGGCGGCACAGCACCAGCGGCAGCGCCAGCCACCACATCAGGGAGTAGAACAGCCGCATCAGGTCTTCTCCAGCAGGCTGCGCGCGGCGGCCACGACCTCGTTCACGGAAGGCGGATTGCCGGTATCGCCGAGATTGACGATGCGCGGCGACCAGTTGCCTTCGGTCTTCCAGCGCGGCGAATCGCAGTAGATCTCGACCGTGGGCCGCACGAAGGCGGCGGCGATGTGGGTCAGGCCGGTATCGACGCCGACCGCCAGCGCCGCGTGGCGGGCCAGTTCGACCGCATCCATCATCGACAGCTTCGGCAGCACGGTGGCATTCGGCAGCGCGGCGGCCAGGCGTTCCGCTTCTTCCTTTTCCGTGGGCGAGCCCCAGGGCAGCAGGATGCGCAGCGGCGCCAGCGCATGGCCGAGCGCAATCCAGTGCCTGGCCTCCCACTTCTTGGCGTCGCGCGCGGTGCCGTGGAAGAACACGGCGTAGTCGCCGTCCGGCATCCAGGCCGGGCGCTTGGCCGGGTCGGGCGCCGGCAGGCCGAAGTCGGGCGGCGTGTCGAGCGCATAGCCGAGCGCCGCGGCGGCGACGGCGCGGCCGCGCTGCACCGCATGGGTGCGCGGCTCGACCGGGATGCTGCGGCTGTGGAAGATGCGCGAAGCGCCTTCGTAGCCGGAATCCTCGGTGCCGTTCGCCATGCCGATCTTCTGGCCGCCCTTGCGCACGCGCGCGGCGGCCATCACGAGGCCGGTCTTGATCAGGCCCTGGGTGTCGAACACATAGTCGTATTCTTCGGCGCGCAGGTCGCGGAAGAAGGCGCGCACTTCGGCACGCACGGCCTTGTCCTTGAAGCCTTTTTTCCAGCGCCGCAGCGCGAACGGGATCACCTTGCGCACGTGCGGGTTCAGGCGCACCAGGCTGACGTAGCCCTCTTCCACCACCCAGTCGATCTGGGCATCGGGATGGTGGCGCAGGATGTCGGCCACCATCGGCAGGTTGTGCAGGACGTCGCCAAGGGACGACACCCGCACCAGCAGGATCTTCATCAGAATGGCAGGTGGGCGTCGGGCTTGGCGGCCAGGATCACGCGCGCAAATTCCTTCTGGATGCGCGCCAGGGCTTCGGGCGTCTCGCCTTCGAAGCGCAGCACCACCACCGGGGTGGTGTTCGAGCCGCGCGCCAGGCCGAAGCCGTCGGCGTACTCGACGCGCAGGCCGTCGATGTCGACCACGCGTTCGGCGCCCGGGAACTCGGCGTCGGTGCGCAGCTTGTCGATCAGCGCGAAGTTTTCGCCTTCCTGCAGGTGCAGGTGCAGTTCCGGGGTGCTGCTGGCGATCGGCAGCGCGTTCAGCACGCTTGAGGGATCCGCGCTCCTGGTCAGGATCTCGAGCAGGCGCGCGCCGGTGTACAGGCCGTCGTCGAAGCCGAACCAGCGGTCCTTCCAGAAGATGTGGCCGCTCATCTCGCCGCCCAGCGGGGCGCCGGTTTCCTTCAGCTTGGCCTTGACCAGCGAGTGGCCGGTCTTCCACATCAGCGGGCGGCCGCCGTGCTGTTCGATCCAGGGACCGAGGTGGCGCGTGCACTTGACGTCGTACAGGATCTCGGCGCCCGGGTTGCGCGACAGGACGTCGGCCGCGAACAGCATCATCTGGCGGTCCGGGAAGATGATCTGGCCATCCTTGGTCACGACGCCGAGGCGGTCGCCGTCGCCGTCGAAGGCCAGGCCGATCTCGGCGTCGCCGTTGCGCACGGCCGCGATCAGGTCCTGCAGGTTTTCAGGGTGCGCCGGATCCGGATGGTGGTTCGGGAAGTGGCCGTCGACTTCGCAGAACAGCTCGGTGACTTCGCAGCCCATGGCGCGGTACAGTTGGCCGACGAAGGCGCCGGCCACGCCGTTGCCGGCATCGACCGCGATCCTGATCGGGCGGGCGATCTTGACGTCGCCGACGATGCGCTGGATGTAGGCGTCGCGGATATCGTGGGTGCTGTAGCCGCCCTGCCGTGCCGCAGGTGTGAAGCTGCCGCTCTCGATCCCCTGGTACAGGGCCTGGATGGCGTCGCCGTAGATCGCTTCGCCGGCCAGCACCATCTTGAAGCCGTTGTAGTCGGGCGGGTTATGGCTGCCGGTGACCATGATGCCGCTATGCGCGTCCAGCACGTTGGTGGCGAAATACACCATCGGCGTCGCGACCATGCCGAGGTCGATCACGTCCACGCCCGCTTCGCGCAGGCCCTCGGCGAGCGCAGCCGCCAGCTCGGGGCCGGACAGGCGGCCGTCACGGCCGATCACGACCTTGCGTTCCCCCTTCGCCAGCGCCGCGGCGCCGAAAGCCTGGCCGATCTTTTTCGCGATGCCTGCGTCGAGCGTACTGCCGAGCACGCCGCGGATGTCATATGCCTTGAAGATCGTTTTCGAAAGAGGGACCATTGCGTTTACCTTGAGCTTGTGAAGCTGACATTGTAATGGCAAGCGCGGGAGCTTGGGAACGATGCGCTCTGCCGTGCGGAGGGCGCGGTTCGGTTGGCTGGATGGCCGGGGAGAGGAAATGCGGAAAATGGAAAAGCGGGGAACGATCGGCAACGAGGAATCGATGCGGGAATCCGCCGCCGCGGATCAGGCGGCGGCGAGCGCGGGGCGTCTTCAGACGCGCAGCTTGTCCAGCGATTTACCGCCTTCGACCCATTCCTTCACCCATTTCGGCTGGCGGCCACGGCCGGTCCACTGCTGGGATTCATCGTCGGGATTACGATAACGGACGGCGACCGAACCCGATTTGGTGCCGGCCTTGGCGCCGCGGCTGCCGGCAGCGATCAGGTCTTTCAGGGGAACGCCCACGCTTTGCGCGATCGCCATGATCTGTTCGCGGGCTTTTTGCACTTCCTGCTGTTCGCGCTGTTTCATCTCCTGCTTGATCTGCTCCTGCAGGTTACGCAAATCGCCCAAGGACATATTAGACAGATCCATCATCGTTCCTTTTAAGTGTTAAGTTGAAACAGATTTTATCGAAATCTCACCAATTGTCGCAATATACACCATCTGCAATAATCCGTTAGTCCTTTTTGTGCAAAATCAGCCAGCGCGGGGACTTGAATCGAACAATACGCGCGTACAACCAGACGTAACTGATAATGAACAACAAACAGAAGAAAATCAGGGGTCCCGTATATCGCCAGAACACGGTTGCCGGAATCACTGCGGTGAGAGAAAACAGCCACAGGTAGGGCGAAGTGCGCGCATTCCGTTTCATCAGCGCGCGCGCCTCCTTGCGGCCTACCGTCCATTGCACGATGCGCCGGAAAATCAGGCTATGCAGGTGAATACCATCGGGCATAGCCGGAGATTTTCCGCGCACAAACATGCGCCGATAAGCAGAAAACAGGGTTTCGAAAGCCGGATAAATCAACAGTAATGCGGGATACCAGGTCGATACGGCGGGATTGCGCATCACCAGCAGCAGAGCCAGTTCGCCGAGCATGAAACCGATGAAGTAAGCGCCGCCGTCGCCGAGGAAAATCAGCCCGACCGGGTAATTCCAGATGAGGAAGCCGGCGGTCGCGCCGGCCACGGTCAGCGCCGACACCAGCACGAACATGTCGCCAACCTGCCAGGCGACATAGGCCAGCGATACCAGCATGAAAATCGTGACCACGCTGGCCAGTCCATTGAAACCATCGATGATATTCACCGCATTCGCGATCCCGGCCACCGCCAGCACCGTCAACGGCAGCACGATCCACGGCGACAGCAGGTTCCAGCTCATGAACGGCATATCCAGCCGCGCGATTTTCGCGCCCAGCACCAGATATCCGAGCAGGGCCGCAACCATGGTTAATACCAGGCGCCGCGACGGCCGCACTTTGCCCGTATAGTCTTCGAGGATTCCGCCGACAAAGGCGATCGACGAGCACACCAGCAGCGCCAGCAGCCAATAACCGAGGGACGGCTCGCGCCATACCGAAATTCCCGCGCTGATGGCGACCGCCAGGAAAATCGGCAGCCCGCCGATCCGCGCCACGTCGTGCAAATGCACCTTCTGAACACCGCCGAAATTGTTGTCGAGCGCAGGTCCGTGCAATTTCGAATGCTTGATGACCAGCAGGGTCAGCAATGCAGAGGAGACAAAGCTCACAAGGAATGAAAACATTTATTATTCTTCAGACGCAATAGCCGACGAGGCGATCCGTATGCAAGCCGGCGATATATGCACCGGCAGCCGATTATTTCATGCACGCTGCGGCAAAATGCCATTGTACTGGATTAACGACCTGCCCCGGAACCCAGGAGTTTACGCGCGCATGACTTGTTACGATTGACGAAGATCGGCATTTTCCCCGGCCTGGCCCCGCAGCGTGTCGGCTTTTACATTTAGAAATGAACAAGCGGGCCCCTGCATGAATTCGTCCAAATACATTAGTATCGCCATATGATGAAAACCTATGTGATTGGCGACCTGCAGGGGTGCGCCCATGAAGCCGGCCTGCTGCTGGAACGTATTGCCGCCGATGCGCAGGCGATGAAGGACGCGCGCATCCTGTTCGTCGGCGACCTGATCAACCGCGGACCGGAATCGCTGGCCGCGCTGCGGCGCATGAAGGCGCTGTCCGAAAGCAGCGGCGGGCATGTCGAAGCCCTGCTCGGCAACCACGACCTGCATTTGCTGGCGGTGGCGGCCGGTGTCCAGAAGGCGAGCCGTTCGGACACCCTGGACGAGATCCTGGAAGCCCCCGACTGCGAGGAACTGATCGCCTGGCTGCGCCGGCGTCCGCTGGCGATGTTCGTCGACGCCCACCTGCTGGTGCACGCCGGCGTGCCGCCGCAGTGGAGCGCCGAACAGACCATGCAGCTGGCGGCCGAGGTCGAGGCGGTGCTGCGCGGCGACGGCTGGGTCGAGTTCCTGGCCCAAATGTACGGCAACGAGCCGGACCGCTGGGACGACTCCCTGACCGGCATCGAGCGCCTGCGCTGCATCGTCAACGCCCTCACCCGCATGCGCCTGTGCTGGCCGGACGGGCGCATGGACTTCATGCACAAGGAAAGCGACAAGGGTCCCGAGGGGTCGAGCCTGCTGCCCTGGTTCGATGTGCCGGGCCGCCGCACCGCCGGCGTCACCGTGGTGTTCGGACACTGGTCGGCCATGGGCCTGGTGCTGCGTCCCAACCTGGTGGGCCTGGACAGCGGCTGCGTGTGGGGCGGCAAGCTGACTGCGGTGTGCCTGGACGACCGGACGCTGCTGCAGGTCGACTGTCCGGAATATCGTCCGCACAGCGGTAAAAAATAGCCGTCGTCAGCTTCCGAACGTCGTTACTGCGCCGGATCGCGCACAGCCACGCCAAGCGCCCCGGCAATCGCATCATGCGCCGCCCGCGCCAGCTCGCGCCGGTGCGCACCATGCGTATCGATCGGCGCCAGGCAAGCCAGGCGGGCGATCACGCGCTCGCCGCCGAGGATGCGGAAGATGCTGTCCACGAAGGTGGTCTCGCCGGTGTAGTCGACCGCCGGGTGCCAGCCGCCCGCGCCGTCGACATAGGACAGGGCATACGGCTGCACCGGGACCTTCGCGTCGATCGCCGCCTCGAACAGGTTGGCGTGGAAAGGCAGCAGGCTGCCCTGGGTGGCCGTGGTCCCCTCCGGAAAGAAGGCCACGCGCTGGCGCTGGGCCAGGGCATCCACCAGACCCTTGAAGATGTGGCGCAGGTCGCGCCGGTTGCCGCGCGCGATGAACACGGTGCCGGCCTGCGCGACCAGCCAGCCGAGCACCGGCCAGGCGCGGATCTCGGCCTTGGCCACGAAGCGGCAAGGATGCAGGGCATTGATGACGAAGATGTCGAGCCAGGAGATATGGTTCGACACGATCAGCGCGTGCTGCAGCGGCGCGTGGCCGGCGCCGGCATCGCGCGCGACCTCGACCCGGCAGATCCGCAGCAGGCGCGCCGACCAGCGCCGCACCAGGCGCTCGCGCAGGGCGGCGCCGGCCCACGGAAAGACCAGCGCGCAGGTCGCCAGGCCCTGCAGCAGGTGGAGGACGAGGCGCGCGAGGCGCCCCGCAAGCCGGATATTCACTGCCGGGAGCTCAACGCTCCCAGGCCAGGTGGCCGGCGACGATGGTCGCCTTCACCTGTCCGGACAGCTCGTAGCCGAGGAACGGCGTGTGCTTGCCCTGGCTGGCCAGCGCGGCCGGGACGACCTGCCAGCGCGCCTGCGGATCGAACACGACCACGTCGGCATTCGCGCCGACCGACAGGGTGCCCGCCGGCAGGCCCGCCATGCGCGCCGGATCGGCCGTGATCTTGCGGATCGCCTGCGCCAGCGCATCGCTGCCGCGCTGGTCTTCGGCCCACTTCAGCATCAGCGACAGCAGCAGCTCCAGGCCGGTGGCGCCGGGCGAGGCTTCGGCGAAAGGCAGCAGCTTTTCGTCGTCGTCGACCGGGGTGTGGTCCGAACACACGGCGTCGATGGTGCCGT
Organism: Telluria sp. Soil_C_11; assembly: GCF_057657395.1. Lineage (NCBI taxonomy): Bacteria > Pseudomonadati > Pseudomonadota > Betaproteobacteria > Burkholderiales > Oxalobacteraceae > Telluria > Telluria sp. Soil_C_11. The sequence goes on from NZ_JBDGIN010000001.1 coordinate 607,773, forward strand.
CGAGCAGCGCGGCGCGGATCGCTTCGCGGTCGCGCTGGCTGCGCAGCGGCGGCGTCAGGCGCGCGTTCGGGTCGAAGAAGCCGATGTCGGCATCGGTCATGTGCAGGTGATGCACGCCGACGTCGCAGGTGACCGGCAGGCCTTCCTGCTTCGCTGAACGGATCAGCTCCAGCGCGGCGGCCGAGGAAATGCGGCACAGGTGCACGCGCGCGCCCGACGCGCGCATCAGCTCGAAGATGGTGTGCAGGGCGATGGTCTCGGACATCACCGGCACGCCCGACAGGCCCAGGCGCGAAGCCAGCGGACCGGCATGGGCGACGCCGCCGAAACCGATGTAGGGGTCCTGCGGCCGCAGCCAGACGGTGTAGCCGAAGGTCTTCGCATACTGCAGGGCGCGCAGCAGCACGGTGGTGTCCGTGATCGGCGCTTCGGCCTGGGCGAAGCCGATGCAGCCGGCCTCGGTCAGCTCGGCCATTTCGGTCAGGGCCTGGCCCTTCAGGCCGACGGTGAGCGCGCCGAGCGGATGCACATTGGCCTGGTTCAGGATGCGGGCGCGGTGCTTGAGCATCTCGACCAGGCCCGGCTCGTCGAGCACCGGGTCGGTATCCGGCGGGCACACCAGGGTCGTCACGCCGCCCTGCACCGCCGCCTGCATCTCCGATTCCAGCGTGGCCTTGTATTCGTAGCCCGGCTCGCGCAGGCGCGCCGAGAGGTCGACCAGGCCCGGCGCCACCACCAGGCCGGCAGCGTCGATGGTGCGCCCGGCGCTGAAGCCGGCCGGCGCGCTGCCCACGGCGGCGATCTTGCCGTCGGCGATGTACAGGTCCTGCACGGCGTCGATGCCGTTTGCCGGGTCGATCACCCGGCCGTTCTTGATATGCAAATTCATCATGCGTGCGTCCCTGCCAGAATGCTCATCACCGCCATCCGCGTGGCGATGCCGAAGGTAACCTGCGGCAGGATCACCGCCTGCGCGCCGTCCGCCACCTTTGAATCGATCTCGACGCCGCGGTTGATCGGGCCCGGGTGCATCACGATCGCGTCCGGCCTGGCCAGCGCCAGCCGTTCCGGCGTCAGGCCGTAGCTCTTGAAGTACTCGCCGGCCGAGGGCAGCAGCGCGCCCGACATGCGTTCGTTCTGCAGGCGCAGCATGATGATCACGTCGACGTCCTTCAGGCCCTCGTCCATGCTGGTGAACACGCGCACGCCCATCTGTTCCAGGCCGCCCGGCAGCAGGGTGTGCGGGCCGATCGCGCGCACTTCGGGCACGCCCAGCGTGGTCAGCGCGTGGATGTCCGAACGCGCCACGCGGCTGTGCAGGATGTCGCCGACGATCGCCACCCGAAGGTTGGTGAAGTCCTTTTTATAGTGACGGATGGTGTACATGTCGAGCAGGCCCTGGGTCGGGTGCGCATGGCGCCCGTCGCCGGCGTTCACCACGTGCACGTGGTTCTGCTTCGTGTCGTTCAGGTGCTTGGCGATCAGGTAGGGCGCGCCCGACTGCGAATGGCGCACCACGAACATGTCGGCGTGCATGGCCGCCAGGTTGTCGATCGTGTCGAGCAGGGACTCGCCCTTCGAGGTCGAGGACGCCGCGATGTTCAGGTTGATCACGTCGGCCGACAGGCGCTTCGAGGCGATCTCGAAGGTGGTGCGGGTGCGCGTCGAGTTCTCGAAGAACAGGTTGAACACGCTCTTGCCGCGCATGAGCGGCACCTTCTTCACTTCGCGGTCCGAGATGCTCACGAAGCTCGAGGCGGTGTCGAGGATGTGGTTGATGATGGACTTGGGCAGGCCTTCGATGGTGAGAAGGTGCTGCAGCTCGCCATTCTTGTTGAGTTGCGGGTTATGCATTGTCGTCTTCGATCGTGAGCGAGAGTTGGCCAGCGTCGTCGCGGCTCAGGGAAAGCGATTGTCCCGGCTGGAGGTCGGCATGGGCGCCGGCAAAATCGGCGGCGACCGGCAGTTCGCGGCCGTCGCGCTCTAGCAGCGCCGCCAGCATGATGCGCTCAGGGCGGCCGTAGTCGAACAGCACGTTGATCGCCGCGCGCACCGTGCGGCCCGTGTACAGCACGTCGTCGACCAGCAGGATGGTGGCGCCGTCGGCGTTGAAGTCGATGCGGGTCGGCTTCACGTCCGGGTGCAGGCCCTTCTTCGCGTAGTCGTCGCGGTAGAAGGAAACGTCGATGAAGCCCAGGCGGCCTTGCAGGCCGAGGTCGGCGGCGAGCCGCTCGGCCAGCCAGGCGCCGCCCGAGTGGATGCCGACGATGGCGGCATCGGGCACGCCGGCAAGCCCGGTGCGGACCTGCTCGAGCAGGGTGCGGTACAAGGCCTCGGCGTCGTAAACCGCGTGGTCATTAGGAGTTGGCATGGTCGTCAAAGTATTGTTGCAAAATGATGGCGGCGGCCTTGGCGTCGATGACCTCGCCGCGCCTGGCGGGGATCACGGCGGACGAGTAGCGCTCGTCGACCAGCTCGACGGGGAGGTTGAAGCGGCCGGTCAACTGGTTGGCGAAGCGGCGCGCGCGCAGGGTCATCTCGTGCTCGGCGCCGTCCGGGTGGCGCGGCTCGCCGACCACCAGGCGCGCCGGGCGCCATTGTTCGATGAGCTCACCGATGACCTTGAAGCGGGTCGCGTTGTCGATGGCCTTGATGACGGAAAGCGGCTGTGCCTGCCCGGTCAGCGTGTTGCCCATCGCGATGCCGATGCGCTTCACGCCGAAATCGAATCCGAAAATGATCTCTACCATTACCTATTCAAAAAGGCCTTTCAGGCATGGCCGGCTTCGGTGGCTAGCATCAGCGGATCGATCCCCAGCAGCTTGATGGCGGCGTTATAGCGCTCCTCGATCGGCAGGTCGAACAGCACACGGGCGTCGGCGCCCACGGTGAGCCAGCCGTTGCGGGCGATTTCCTCTTCCAGCTGGCCAGGGCTCCAGCCGGCATAGCCGATCGAGACCAGCATGCGCTGCGGGCCGGTGCCGTTGGCGACGGCTTCCAGCACGTCGATCGAGGTGGTGAAGGCGACATCGTCGGTGACGCTGAGCGAGGACGAGTAACGGCCGCCCGGGGAATGCAGCACGAAGCCGCGGTCGTCCTGCACCGGGCCGCCGAACATGATGGGTTCGTCGACCACGCTGGGACGCAGGCTGTCGGTCACCTTCAGGTCGATGCGGTCGAACAGCACGTCCATGGTCATGTCGGTCGGCTTGTTGATGACGACGCCGAGGACACCCTTGTCGTTGTGTTCGCAGATATACACGACCGTACCGCCGAAGATGGGATCATTCATCGACGGCATGGCGATCAGGAAATGGTTGGCCAGGTTCAGCTGGGACTGGACCGGGCTTGGCTGCATCAGGCTCGCGGGCGTCTCGTGGGGCATCCCGGGCATGGTTAGAGGCTTGCCGACCTTACTTTTCTTCATACTCATACTCTCTGTTGGCTCACTCTCTCTGACCGCCGGTGGACCAAACGATAAGCTTGGGCTTTTCGCTAGTTTACACCGTTTTCCTTACGCGGCCATGAAGGCACGCTGTCGGGAGGCCTGGTCGAAGAATGGTAGACAGTAAAATTCTTGGTTACATTGACTCCGCACACAAAAGATGACGTTAAGAAATTCCTTGGTCTGGTTCCGGCGCGATTTGCGGATCGACGACCACGCTGCATTGCACCATGCGCTGCGCTCGTCCGGCCGGGTCGCCTGTGTGTTCGTGTTCGACACCGACATCCTGGCCGGCCTGCCGCGCGACGACCGCCGCGTCCAGTTCATCCATGCCAGCCTGGTGGAACTCGACGCCCGTCTGCGTGCATGGGGAGCTTACCTGATCGTGCGCCATGGGCGCGCCGCAGACGAGATCGTGCGCCTGGCGGCCGAACTGGAGGCGGAATCGGTGTTCGCCAACCACGACTATGAACCCGGCGCCATCGCGCGCGACCGCGAGGTCCAGCAGCGCCTGCGCGAGGCCGGCCGCAGCCTGCAGACCTTCAAGGACCAGGTGATCTTCGAACGGGACGAGGTGCTGACCCAGGCCGGCGGGCCCTTCTCCGTGTTCACGCCCTACAAGAACGCGTGGCTGAAACGCCTCGCCGCGCACCCGGAAGCCCTGGAAGCGTTCGAGACCGCGCCCTGGGCCGGCGCGCTGGCGCCCGCAGCTGAGGAGCATGCCCTGCCGACGCTGGAAGCGCTCGGCTTCGTTCCGCATCCGGATCCCATCGTCCCGGCCGGCATGACGGGCGCCCGGCAGATGCTGGAAGCCTTCCTGGAGCGCATCGACGGCTACCATGCGGAACGCGACTTTCCGGCCCTCGACAGCACCTCGCGGCTGTCGGTGCATCTGCGCTTCGGCACGCTGTCGATCCGCAGCCTGGTGCGCCTGCTGGTCGGGCGCAGCGGCGACGGCGCCCGCACCTGGCTGTCGGAACTGATCTGGCGCGAGTTCTACATGATGATCCTGCAGCGCCACCCGCGCGTGGCGACGCACGCCTTCAAGGCGGCGTTCGACAGGGTGTGCTGGGAAGAAGGCGCCAGTGCGGACCAGGCGTTCGCGGCCTGGTGCGAGGGCCGGACCGGCTATCCGCTGGTGGACGCGGCGATGGCGCAACTGAACCGCACCGGCTTCATGCACAACCGCCTGCGCATGGTGACGGCCAGCTTCCTGACCAAGGACCTGGGCATCTCATGGCTGCGCGGCGAGCGTTATTTCGCGCAGCGGCTGAACGACTACGAGCTGTCGTCCAACAACGGCGGCTGGCAGTGGGCGGCCTCGACCGGCTGCGACGCCCAGCCCTGGTTCCGCATCTTCAATCCGGTCACGCAGTCGAAACGATTCGATCCGGACGGCGCCTTCATCCGCCGCTGGCTGCCGGCGCTGGCCGGGCTCGAAGGCGCGGCGATCCATGCGCCCTGGCTGGCGAAACCGGCCGTGCTGGAGCGCGCCGGGCTGGTGCTGGGGCGCGACTACCCGCTCCCCATCGTCGACCACGAGCAGGCGCGCGAGCGCACGCTGGCGCGCTTCGGCGTGCTGAAGAGCGACCCGGGCTAGGCCAGCAGCCCTTCGATCGCCGCCAGCAGCACGTCTTCCTGGAACGGCTTGCCGAAGTAGGCGTCCACGCCCAGGCCGAGCGCATAGTTGCGGTGCTTGTCCGCCGTGCGCGAGGTGATCATGATGATCGGGATGCCGCGGGTGGCCTCGTTGCCGCGCACGTTGCGGGTCAGGTCGAAGCCGTCCATGCGCGGCATCTCGATATCGACCAGCATCAGGTCCGGACGCGTTTCCGGCGCCTGGATCTGCTCGAGCGCCTCGACGCCGTCCTTGGCCAGCAGCACGCGGTAGCCTTCGCGCTCCAGCAGGCGCTGGGTCACGCGGCGCACGGTCAGCGAATCGTCGACCACCATGACGGTGGCGCGGTGCGCCGGCTGGGCCGGCGTCTCCGGCTGCGCGTGCGCAAACGCCTGGCCATGGTCGGGCAGCAGCAGCGGGTTCAGGATCAGCACGATCTCGCCCGAGCCCAGCACGGTGGCGCCGGCGATGCCCGGCATGCGCGCCAGCTGGGGGCCGACGTTCTTGACCACGACCTCGCGGTTGCCCAGCACCTCGTCGACCTGCAGCGCCAGCCGGCCGGCGCCGCTGCCCAGCACCAGCACCGGCGCGGAACGCTGGACCGAGGCGCCGCCCGGCTCGTTGAGCAGTTCGGGCAGGTAGCGCAGCGGCACGGTCTCGCCCTGCAGCTGGATGGCGCCGGCCGCGTGCGCGCCGGCCAGCTCGGCCTCGCGCACCTGCGCCACCAGCCCGACCAGGTTGGCCGGCAGCGCATAGGTTTTGGGACCGCTGGCCACCAGCACCACCTGGTTCACGGCCAGGGTCAGCGGCAGGTGGATGGTGAAGGCGGCGCCCTTGCCCGGCTCGCTGGCCACCTCGACGCGCCCGCCCAGCGCGCGCGCCTCGGAGCGCACCACGTCCATGCCGACTCCGCGGCCGGCCAGTTCGGTCAGCGCATCCGCGGTCGAGAAGCCCGGTTCGAAGATCAGCTCCGCGACGTCGTGGTCGGAGGCCTGTTCGGCGGCATCCAGCAGGCCGGCCGACTCGCCCTTGGCGCGGATGCGCGCCAGGTCCAGGCCGGCGCCGTCGTCGGCGAAGCGGATCTGCACTTCGTTGCCCTGCTGGCCGACCTGCACCAGCAGCTCGCCGGTCTCCGCCTTGCCGGCGTCGAGGCGGCGTGCGCGCGTTTCGATGCCGTGCACGATGGCGTTGCGCAGCAGGTGTTCGAACGGCGCCGCCATGCGTTCCAGCACGCTGCGGTCGATCTCGACCGCGCCGCCGCGGATATCCAGGTTGACCCGCTTGTCGGTCTCCTTCGCGGTCTGGCGCGCGACCCGGAACAGGCGCTCGGACAAACTCGCAAAAGGCACCATCCGCACCCGCATCAGGTCGCGCTGCAGCTCGCGCGTCAGGCGCGACTGCGCGCCCAGCTCGTCGACGGCGGCTTCCACCGTGCGGCTCAGGCCTTCGTGGAAGGACCCGACGTCGTTCACGCTCTCGGCCATCATGCGGGTCAGTTCCTGCAGGCGCGTGAAGCGGTCGAATTCGAGCGGGTCGAACTCGCGCTCGCCGGCGATCGACAGGCTGGATGCGATCTGCGACTCGGCCTGCATCTCGACCTCGCGCAGCTGGCGGCGCAGGCGCCCCAGGTTGTCGGAAAAGTCGGCCAGCGCCGACTTCAGCGAGCCGACCTGGTTTTCCAGCTTCGAGCGCGTGATCGACACTTCGCCGGCCTGGTTGACCAGGCGGTCGAGGATGTCGGCGCGTACCCGCACCAGCGGCGCGCGCATGTCCTGCTGGCGCCGGTCCTGCCGCGGCGCCTCGGCCGGCGCTGGCGCTGCCGCGGCCGGCGCGGTTGCGGTCCGGCCGTCCGGCTGCTGCAGCTGCTCGAACAGCAGCAGCGCCTGGTCATAGTTGGCCAGCAGTTCGTCGAAGGCCGCCGGGCTGGTGGTGCCGGCGTGCAGCATGTTCTCGATCTGGGTTTCCAGCGCATGCGTGTGCTGGCCCAGGCGCATCGCGCCGGCCATGCGGGCGCTGCCCTTCACCGTATGCAGGGCGCGCAGCAGCCCGTGCGCGACGGCGTTCGCGGCCGGGTCCTGCTGCCATTGGCGCAAGTCCTTGCCAATCTGCGGCAGCAGGTCGGCCGCTTCTTCCATGAAGACCGGCAGCAGGTCCGGGTCCAGCTCGTCGGTGAAGACCGGCTCGGCGGCCAGCACCGGTTCCGGCGCAATCTCGGCCTCGAGACCGGCGTCGGGGAATTCCTCGCGTTCCGCGGCGGCCGATTCCTCGGCGATGACGGGTCTGGGTTCGGCTTCCAGCGCCGGCGCCGGCTCAGGCGCCGCTTCCGGCGCCGCGGCCTGCTCCAGGCTCGGCGCCGCGAACGGGTCGTCGAAATAGGTGTCGAACAGGTCGTCGACGGCGGCCACGGCCGGGTCGACCGGCTGCGGCCCGGCCATCCGCAGGCCGGGCGCGGGCAGCTCGCCTGCCTGTCCGGACTCCAGCCCCGGCGGCAGCGAAGCGGCCGGCAGCGGCGGGTCGGCCAGGATGCTGTCGTAGGTGGCGGCGAACAGCGCGTCCAGGCGCTGCGCCAGCTCTTCGTCGGCGCCGTCGAACACGCTGTCGGCCTTCTTGCGGCCCAGTTCGTCGCGCAGCGCGTGCAGGCGCGCCAGCAGTTCCGGCTGCTCCGGGGCCAGCTCGCCCAGCGAGAACACCTGGCGCATGATGCGCACGCGCTCCACGGTCTCGTCGAGCAGCTGCTGCTGGTCCTCGCTCAGCGGCGGAATCGCTACCTGCAGCGCTTCCTCCAGCGCGAAGGCGATCTCGCGCAGCGCATGGAAGCCGACCGTGGCCGAGGTGCCGCCCAGCGTATGCGCGGCCTTCAGGGCTTGCGCCGTCACCGCGCGCAGCGGTTCCTCGCGCCACCCGGCGAAGTCACGCGCCAGCGCGGCCACCAGTTCCTCGGTCTCGCCCAGGTAGATGTTATACAGCGGCAGCGGGATCTCGAGCCCGCCGATGCGCTTGATGTTCTCTTCGGCCAGCGGGAAGGCGACCACGTTGGGCGGCAGCGCTGCCTCGGCGGGCGCATCGGCAGCGCCCGGGGCGGCCGTATCGGCATCGGCATCGGCTGCCGTTCCGGCATCGACGGGTTCCGGCGGCGCCACAGGTTCAGCTTGCGGCGCGGCTTCCGGTTCGGCTTCGACGGCGGGCGCGGCGGCGGCCGGTTCGTCGCCCTCGATCGTGAACGCCCCGCCCTCCTGCACCCGCGCCGCGGCGGCGGCCAGCGCGTCGCCGGTGCGCGCCGGGCTGCGGCCCGCGGCCAGCTCGGCCACCCAGGCCGACAGGTCGGCATGCGCGCGGTCCAGCAGCGCCAGCAGCTCGGGCGTGGCGGCGCGCGCCTCGGCCAGCCACTGGTTCATCGCCTTTTCGATGGCGGCGGCGGCGTGCGCGAACTGTTCCAGGCCGACCATGCGGCCGCTGCCTTTCAGCGTGTGGAAGGAACGGCGCAGGCGGGTCAGGGTTTCCTGGCTGTCCGGATTGGCGTGCGCGGCCGGCAGCGTGTCGGCCACCACCGCCAGCACTTCCTGGGCTTCGGCAATGAAGATTTCCAGCAGCTCGGCTTCGATCGCCGACTCGTCGCCGGCTGCCGGCGCGGCGGCAGGCGCCTCGGCCTGGGGCTGCGGCGCGTCCGCCACCGGCGGCGTGTCCTGCTCCAGCGGCGCATCGAACGGCAGCTCGCGGAACAGGCGCGCGCCGGCGTCGAAGCGGAAGCGCCGGCGCGCGGTCTCGGGGTTCTGCGCCAGCGCGTCGATGAAGAAGCCGAGCGCGCCGATGTTCCGGGCCAGGTTTTCCAGCGCCGGGGCGCGGGCACTGTCGTCCACTGCGCCGGCAGCCAGTTCGCGCACGCGTTCGCGCACGTACGCGCAGGCGCGCGTGGCCTGGTCCTGGTCGAGGATGGCGAGCGCGCCCTGCAGCTGGTGCAGCAGCGGATCGGCCTGTTCCAGCGCAGCCTTGCCCGCTTCGGCATGCGCCGGGTTCTCGTGGTATTCCTCGATCAGCTTCTCGACCTGGCGCAGGCCGGTGCGGATCTCGCCCGCCAGCACGGCCACGGTCTGGCCCTGCTGCAGCTCGCGCGCCAGCTCGCCCTGCCAGAGCGGGGCCTCGGGCGGGGTCTCGCCGCGGGCCAGTGCCAGCAGGCGCTGGCCCACGGCTTCGGCTTGCTGGCCGAAATCCTCGGGCAGCTGGCGCACCTGGTCGAGTCCATGCTCGACGAACAGCATCGCCGCCGCCATCTCCATGCTGAACCGGTCGCTGCGTCCGGCGGCCACGGCATGGCGCGCGGCCTCGCCCAGTTCGCGCAGCAGCCGCGCCAGCTGGGGCGCACCCAGCTTTTCGCTGGCGCCGGCCAGCCTGGCCAGCGAGGCATCGAAGCCGGCTTCCTGTTCCGGCGCTCCCTGGCTGGCGATGCGGTCCCAGCCTTCCTTGGTCCTGGCCAGCGCTTCCTTCGCGTCCTTCAGCGCTTCGCGGTCGATGCGGCCGTAACGGCGCTCCAGGTAGTCGCGCGGCACCTGGCCTTCGAGACCGTAGGCGTCGCGCAGCAAACGCGCATCGGCGGGCAGCGCCCCGGGGTTCGCCTGGCCGGCCTGGGCGACGAAGAACAGGGCGTCGCGCAGCATCGTGTCGGGCAGGCTGGTGTGGCCCTGGACCAGGCGCCGCAGCTGCAGGTTGATCTGGCCAAGCAGCTGCTTGAGATAGATGTCGCCGGCCAGCAGGTCCTGCGCGGCCAGGTCGGCGACGGTCTGCATCGCCAGCCAGAAAGCGTGGGAACGAGCGTCGCGCTGGGCGCGCGCGATCGGCGCCAGGGCCTCGCGCAGTTCGCCGGCGGCCTCCAGGCTGCCGCTCTTCAGGAACGGCAGCAGCGCCTTCTCGAAGCGCGCGCGGCAGGCCGCCAGGTCGGGCGCCTCGTCGTCGGCGGGCGGCAGCGGCGGGGCCGCGGTTGGATCCAGCGCCAGCATCTCGCCCGGATGCACGCGTTCCGCGCCCAGCAATTCCTGCAGCGCGCGGTAGTAAGGGAACAGGCGCACCGGCTGCTGCCGGCTCTGGCCGCCCAGCAGCTCTTCCAGGTATTCGACCAGCGCCTGGTAGGCCTCGGCCACCACCGCCGCGTTCTCGCTGCTGACCGCCAGCGAGCCGTCCTTGAAGCGGTCGAGCGCTTTCTCGGCGGCGCCGGTGAGGCGGTCCACGCCCTCGACGTCGACCATCTGCAGCGCGCCATGGGCCTGGTGCAGGTGGGTCTTGGCGTGCAACAGCAGGGTCGGCTGGGCCTCCAGGCTGCGTCCCGCCGCGTCCTGCAAGGCCTTGGCCGAACGCTCGAGGGCGTCGCGGATCTCGCCGATCACCCAGGACAGGGGACCGGTGTCGAACGGGGCCGAGGACGTCGGCAGGACCGAGGGCAAGGACGAGGAATGGTTCATGAAGTGATCTTATGCGGCGGAGACGCGGAAACGCGACACCGAGTTTTTCAGCTCCTGCGCGAGCATGGCCAGTTCGCGGATCGACTGCGCGGTCTGCTGCGTACCTTCCTGCGCCTGACCGGTGATCGCCAGGATGTGCTGCATATTGTGCGCCACCCCGTTCGCGGACGTCGCCTGCAAGCCGGTCGCGGTCGAAATACCCTGGATCAGCTCGGCCAGGCGGTTCGACACGCGCGAGATGTCGGCCAGCGCGGCGCCGGCGGCGTCCGACAGGCGCGCGCCCTCGACCACGCCCTGGGTCGACTTCTCCATTGCCGCGACGGCGTCATGGGTATCGGTCTGGATGGTGCGCACCAGCGCGCCGATCTGCTTGGCCGCTTCGCCCGAGCGTTCCGCCAGGCGCTGCACTTCCTCGGCCACGACCGAGAAGCCGCGTCCCGCCTCGCCGGCGGAAGCGGCCTGGATCGCCGCGTTCAGCGCCAGCACGTTGGTCTGTTCGGTAATGTCGGAGATCAGCTCGGTGATCTCGCCGATCTCCTGCGAGGATTCGCCCAGGCGCTTGATGCGCTTCGAAGTTTCCTGGATCTGCTCGCGGATCTCGCCCATGCCCTTGATCGCGTTCTGCACCGCAGTCGCGCCCTGCTCCGCCGCCGCCACCGACTGGCGCGCCACCTCGGCCGATTCGTTCGCCGACTGCGACACGCCGGTGATCTCGCCGGCCATGCGCAGCATGATGGACGAGGTGTCCTGGATCTCGCGGGCCTGCTGCCCGGCCGCACCCAGCAGGTCGCTCGAGATCTTCTGCGCCTGGTTCGACGCCTGCGTCACCTTGCCGGCGGTGTCGATCACGCGCACCACCAGGCCGCGCAGTTCCTCGACCGTGTAGTTGACCGAGTCGGCGATCGCGCCGGTGATGTCCTCGGACACGGTGGCGTAGACGGTCAGGTCGCCGTCCGCCACTTCCTGCAGTTCGTTCATCAGGCGCAGGATCGCCGCCTGGTTCTGGTCGTTGGTGGCTTTCGCTTCCTCTTCCTTGGCCTGGGCCAGCAGGCGCATCGCTTCCGCTTCCTGGCGGCGCGCATCGGCGCCGCGGGTGCGGTTGCGCGAGTCCTGCAGCATCACGCGCGAGATGCTGCCGGCCATGGCCAGGGTGAAGATCGAGGCCGCCACCATCAGCCAGAACCACGGACCCGTGCTGCCTTCGCCGGCGCGGAAGTCGCCCTGCAGCGCGGACAACTGCGCGCGCAGCTCTTCGTTGTCGCGGAAGATGACCTGCTCGGCGGCCTTGGCGGCGGTCATGTCGGACAGGTTGTTCAGGAACGACGCCACGATCTTCTGGCAAATGTCGAACTTGGACTGGACTTCCTGCAGCTTTTCGCGCAGGTAGTCCTCGCGCATCGGGACCAGGCCCAGCATCGCGTTCCCGTTCAGCAGGCCGTCGACGGTGACGCGGAAGGCGGTGGTGTCGCGCCCCATCTGGAATGCGGTTTCCGGGCTGATGCCGCCCGAGGTCAGGAATTCGCTGGCGCCGCGCGACAGGCGCTGGGTCAGCATCATCAGGCGGCCGAGCGCCGCCAGTTCGCGCGCGCTGCCGCCGTGCGCCGTGCGCTCGGCCAGGATCTCGTCGATCCGCGCCAGCATCTCCGGCGACAGGATGTCGAGCTGCTTCAGGCTCTTGTCGAAGCCGACCAGCTCGGGCTTCATCTTCAGGATGCTGGCCGCGGCGGCGTCCGAGACCTTCCACCGGGCGCTGACCTTGCCCAGCCGGCGCGCGGTGTCGCTGGAGGCGGACGGGATCTCGTAGCCGTTGAAGGTGCCGCCCTTGGCCAGCAGGTCGAGGTCGCGGCTCAGGGCCAGGCGGCTGTCCTGCAGCTGCGAGAAGGCGTCGGGATTGCCCTGCATCGCGTTCGGCGCCGCCTTGCCGACGCGCTGCGAGTGCATCAGGGCGTCGCTGGCGATCTGGGTCTGGCTGGATGCCACCGCGCCGCTGCCGGCGTTGCGCCACAGCGAGAAGATGGTGACGAGGATGCCGACCGCGAACGCCACCAGCAGGATGCGCAGCTGGCGCGGCAGCGACAGGTGGCCGATCAGGGGCAGGCGCAGGTCTTCGTCGGCGATTGCCGCGGAAGCGGCGGCAGCGGCGGCGCGCTGCTTGCGGCCGGCCAGGTTCCCCAGCCGCAGCGCGGCGTCGTTGGCAGAGCCGGCCGGCGCCCCGGACGTCGGCGCGGGTTCCGCCGACACCGCGGCCGCGCCGCCCGCATCGGGCATCATGCCGATGCCGAACTGGGTGTCGGGCGAGGCCAGCACGGTGACGCCGTCGTCCTTGTCCTTGGGGAGAAAATTCATCGAGAGTTTAGATGCGAATCCCATTCCAGCTCCGGTTCTGAACCTGTTGTCGTTATGTGTGTCAGGCGGCCTGCAGGCCGACTTGCAGGAAGCGTTCGTCCTGGGCCAGCGCCGCCAGCGCCAGCGGGGTCCAGGCATGGCCGTCGGCGTCGACCAGGCGGCCCTCCTGCTGGGTCATGTCGGCCGCCTGGCGCAGGCCGTGCACGCGCGCGGCCAGGAAGCCGCACGGCAGGCCGAGGGCCGGCGCGAACGTCACCAGCCGCGCCGCCGGGCCGCTTGGCGCGCCTTCATGGCCGCGCTGCGCATTGGGCTGTGTACCGAAAAAGCGCGCCAGGTCGACCACGCCAACCAGGCTGCCGCGGATGTTCGCCAGCCCCAGGTACCAGGGCTGGGTCAGCGGCACGCTGGTGAGCGGCGGCACCGCAACGATTTCGCCGGCCTCGATCAGGTCGAGCAGGTAGCGTTCGCCGCCGATCTCGACGCCCAGCTGGTGCGTGCGCTGGCCGCTGCCGGTGCGCGCGGCCTGCATGCGCTCGAGCAGCTCTTCCTGGTATTGCCGCAGGCGGTTGCGGCGGCCGGCGGGATCGAGGGTGGCCATGTCAGGCGCCGAGCGTGGCGATCCTGGCCAGCAGCGCGGTCGGATCGACCGGCTTGACGAAATAATCCTTCGCGCCCTGGCGCATGCCCCAGATCCGGTCGGTTTCCTGGTTCTTGCTGCTGCAGATGATGATCGGCACCGAGGACAGCTCGGGGTCGCGCGTGATCGAGCGCGTGATCTGGAAGCCGTTCGCGCCCGGCATCACGACGTCCATCAGGATCAGCTCGGGACGGTCGGCGCGGATCCTGGCCAGCGCCTCCTCGCCGTTCTCGGCGGTGGTCACGGTGAAGCCGTTGCGGACCAGGATATCGGTCAGGTAGTAGCGTTCGGTCGGGGAATCGTCGACGATCAGGATCTTTTGTATGGCCACGATGGGTTCCGGATGGTTCATGCCGCCAGCGCCGTGTGGTCACGCACGGCCGCCAGCAGGCTGTCTTTGGAAAACGGTTTGGTGAGGTAGGCGATCGAGCCGACCATCGCGCCGCGCGCGCGGTCGAACAGGCCGTCCTTCGAGGACAGCATCACCACCGGGGTCGCATGGAATTTCGCGCTCTTCTTGATCAGGGCGCAGGTCTGGTAGCCGTCCAGGCGCGGCATCAGGATGTCGCAGAACACCAGCGCCGGCTGGTGGTCGTTGATCTTGGCCAGGGCATCGAAGCCGTCCTCCGCCAGCACCACCTGGTGCCCGGCCTGGGTCAGGAAGATTTCGGCGGAGCGGCGGATCGTGCTGCTATCGTCGATCACCATGATCTTCAGGCCTGTCGGTAGCGTCGTCATATTAGTTTCACTTCAGCATGAACACGCACGATAGCATAGGGCGTTGGGCTTGTGCGCGAAGTGTTGCTATACGTCAACTAGGCGAAAACCAGGACGATAATCTATTACCAAGAAGCTTGGCAAGAAGGCATCGCCGGGACGGCAAATGCCCTTGTTTCGCTGGCTAAAACGACAATTCAGATCGCGGTCATTTCGAAATCGTCCTTGCGCGCACCGCATTCCGGGCAAGTCCAGTTCATCGGCACGTCGGCCCAGCGGGTGCCAGGAGCGATTCCGTCTTCCGGGCTGCCCGCGGCTTCATCGTAGACCCAACCACAAATCAAGCACATCCAGGTCTGGTACACCTGCGTTTCATTACTCACGTCGAAATCCTTTTAAATTCAGTTCAGTGTTGCGGTATCGGGGGCGTCCAGAACCGTAGCGAGCGGAAGCCGGCGCGTTCGAGAAGCGCAGCCGTACTTACGGCACGGCGAGCATCGCAAGACGTGCCGCGATGCGCAGTAGGTTCTGGCCGCACCCATCATCAAGTAAAATGGGAGGTGGAGTATCTTAATCTAACGCCTGTGCAAAACCAACCGTCTCCCCTCATCCTCACCTTCGGACCAGCCGATCCGGTCGGCGCGATGGGCATCCAGTCCGACGTGGCGGTGTTCGCCATGCACGGCTGCCATGGCCTGTCGGTGGTGACCGGGCTGCTGGTGGCCGATTCGGCGCGCGTCGAGGACACCCATCCGGTCGAGTCCAGCAGCGTGGTCGAACAGGCCCGCATGCTGCTCGAGGACATGCCGATTGCGGCGATCAAGGTCGGCACCATGACCAGCCTCGAACAGGTCGCGGCGATCGCGGAGATCGTTTCCGACTATGCCCAGGTGCCGCTGATCCTCGACCCGTTCACCTCTGGCCTGCCGGACTTCGGCGTGCGCGACGACGACCTGCTGACCCTGATCCACCAGCTGCTGGTGCCGCAGGCCCACGTGCTGATGATGTCGCAGCCCGAGCTGGCGCGCTTCGCCGACTGCTGGCGCGACCCGGGCAGCATCGCCACCGTGTCCGAAGACGCCGCGGAGCTGACCGCTTCCGGCTGCGCCCGGGTACTGGTCACCGGCATCGGCGGCGGCGACGGCGTCCGCGCCGACAACCTGTACGACGCCGACGGCCTGGCCGTCAGCCTGTCCTGGACCCAGCACCTGCCCGGACCTTTCGTCGGCGCCGGCAACACGCTGTCGGGCGCGCTGGCGGCGCGCCTGGCGCAGGGCATGGAGCCGATCGAAGCCCTGACCTATGCCCAGGACTACACGTTCGGCGCCCTGCAGCACGCCTGCCGCTTCGGCATGGGCAGGCTCATTCCCAACAAACTGTACAAGAAGAACAACCATGACTGACCATACCTCGCAAAACGACATCCTGTTCGCGCGCGCCCAGCAGACCACCCCGGGCGGCGTGAACTCGCCGGTGCGCGCCTTCCGCTCGGTCGGCGGCACCCCGCGCTTCATCACCCGCGCCGAGGGCCCGTACTTCTGGGACGCGGACGGCAAGCGCTACATCGACTACATCGGCTCCTGGGGCCCGGCCATCGTCGGCCACGCCCACCCGAAGGTGGTGAAGGCGGTGCAGGACGCGGCCGCGCGCGGACTGTCGTTCGGCGCCCCGACCATCGGTGAGATCGAGATCGCCGAAGAGCTGTGCCGCCTGGTGCCGTCGATCGAGCAGGTGCGCCTGGTCTCCTCCGGCACCGAAGCGACCATGAGCGCGCTGCGCCTGGCGCGCGGCGCCACCGGCCGCGACAAGATCGTCAAGTTCGAAGGCTGCTACCACGGCCACGCCGACTCGCTGCTGGTGAAAGCCGGTTCCGGCCTGCTCACCTTCGGCAACCCGACCTCGGCCGGCGTGCCGGAAGATTTCGTCAAGCACACCCTGGTCCTCGACTACAACAACATCCCGCAGCTGGAAGACGCCTTCGAATCGATGGGCGACACCATCGCCTGCGTGATCGTGGAAGCGGTGGCCGGCAACATGAACCTGATCCGCGCCACGCCGGAATTCCTGCGCCGCATGCGCGAGCTGTGCACGCAGTACGGCGCGATCCTGATCTTCGACGAAGTGATGTCGGGCTTCCGCGTCGGCCTCGGCGGCGCCCAGGCCCTGTACGGCATCACCCCGGACCTGACCGCGCTGGGCAAGGTGATCGGCGGCGGCATGCCGGTGGCGGCCTTCGGCGGACGCGCCGACCTGATGCACAACATGGCGCCGATCGGCCCGGTCTACCAGGCCGGCACCCTGTCCGGCAACCCGGTGGCGGTGGCCGCCGGCATGACCACCCTGAAGCTGGTGCAGGAACCGGGCTTCTACGAACATCTCTCGGCCCAGGCCACCAGGCTGGTCGACGGCCTGAGCGCGGCGGCGAAGGAAGCCGGCGTGGCGTTCTGCGCCGATGCGGTCGGCGGCATGTTCGGCATGTACTTCTCGCACCACATCCCGTCCAGCTACGGCCAGATGATGGCCGGCGACAAGGAGCGCTTCAACCGCTTCTTCCACGGCATGCTGGACGAAGGCGTGTACTTCGCGCCGGCGATGTTCGAGGCCGGTTTCGTCTCCGCGGCCCACGACGATGCCGTGATCGATGAGACCGTGGCGGCAGCGCGACGCGTGTTCAAGAGCATCGCTTAAGCCAAGCTTATTTTTTCTTAATGTTCCAGGGCGGAGACTCATTTTGGGTTTCCGCCGTGATACACTCCGCGCCGACCATGAACAGTCCCTCTAAAAACTTACCCCATCCGGCGCGCTGACCCCTGATCGTTGGCCGCGCCCGTTTTCATTTGCGCAGGCCAGATATGAAGAAGCTCTACCGCCGTCTCACCGACAACGCCACCCTCAAGTCCCTGGGCCCCGGCCTCATCACCGGCGCGGCGGACGACGACCCATCCGGCATCGCCACCTACTCCCAGGCCGGCGCGCAATTCGGTTTCAATACCCTGTGGACCCTGGTCCTGACCTATCCCTTCATGGTCGGCATCCAGCTGGTATCGGCGCGCATCGGCCGCGTCACCGGGCGCGGCCTGGCCGCCAACATCCGCCGCGCCTACTCGCCCTGGCTGCTGTACGTCGTGGTGCTGCTGCTGCTGGTGGCGAACGTGATCAACATCGCCGCCGACATCGCCGCCATGGGCGCCGCCCTGCGCCTGGTGACCGGGGTCGGCTCGCCGCACCTGTATTCGCTCGGTTTTGGCCTGCTGTGCCTGTCGCTGCAGGTCTTCCTGCCCTACAGCACCTACGTGCGCTACCTGAAATGGCTGACGCTCGGCCTGCTCGCCTACGTCGCCACCGCCTTCGCCGTGAACATGCCCTGGACCGAGGTGCTGGCGCGCACCGTGTGGCCGCACTTCAGCTTCACCAAGGAGTCGGTGGCCCTGATCGTCGCCGTGTTCGGCACCACGATCAGCCCCTACCTGTTCTTCTGGCAGGCCTCGCAGGAAGTGGAAGAGATCCGCAACGACCAGAACACGCGCGCGCTGCGCACCCGCCCGAAGGATGCCAAGGCCCAGCTCAAGCGCATCAAGGCCGACACGCTGATCGGCATGGGCTTCTCGAACCTGGTCGCCTTCTTCATCATCCTGACCACCGCGGTGACCCTGGGCGCGCACGGCATCACCGACATCCAGTCCTCTGAACAGGCGGCCGAGGCGCTGCGCCCGGTGGCCGGCGAGTTCGCCTTCGTGCTGTTCGCGCTGGGCATCATCGGCACCGGCATGCTGGCGGTGCCGGTGCTGGCCGGTTCGGCCGCCTATGCCGTCACCGAGAGCTTCCGCTGGCGCAACGGCCTGGACCTGAAAGTGGTGGAAGCGCGCGAGTTCTACGGCATCATCGCCCTGGCGACGCTGGGCGGCGTGCTGCTGAACTTCGCGCCGATCGCGCCGATCGAGGCCCTGATGCTGTCGGCCCAGATCAACGGCGTGATCGCGGTGCCGATCATGACCGTCATGATGATGTTGGCGCATAACCGCAAGATCATGGGCCAGTACACGCTGACCACCCGCCATACCGTGATCGGCTGGTTCGGCGTGGCGATCATGCTGGTGGCGGTGGTGGCGATGTTCGCGACCCTGTGATCCGCCCTCTATTTACTTCAGCCACCCGCGGTGGCGGAAGTACAGGAAGGGCGCGATCGCGCTGACGAGCATCAGGCCCAGCGACCAGCCATAGCCGAACGACCATTCCAGCTCCGGCAGGAACTTGAAGTTCATGCCGTAGATGCTGGCGATCAGGGTCGGCGGCAGGAAGGCCACCGAGGCGACCGAGAAGATCTTGATGATCTTGTTCTGGTTGATGTTGATGAAGCCGACGGTGGCGTCCATCAGGAAGTTGATCTTGTCGAACAGGAACGAGGTGTGGCCGTCCAGCGACTCGATGTCGCGCAGGATCTGGCGCGCTTCCTCGAACTGTTCCGAATTGAGCAGTCGCCCGCGCATCAGGAAGCTGACCGCGCGCCGGGTGTCCATCATGTTGCGGCGGATCCGGCCGTTCAAGTCTTCCTCGTGCGCAATCGCATTCAGCGCGGCGGCCGCGTCCTGGTCGGTGAATTCCTTCTGCAGCACGCGCTGGCTGACCGCTTCCAGGCTCTCGTAGATGCCTTCCAGCGCGTCCGCCGAGTATTCGGCGTCGGTCGCGTACAGGTCGAGCAGCACGTCCATGTAATCCTCGATCGAGCCTGGACGCGAGCGCGCGCGCAGGCGCACCAGGCGGAACACCGGCAGGTCGTCGTTGTGGACCGAGAACAGGATCTTTTTCGCCAGGATGAACGCCACGGTGACGATGCGCGACGGCCCCTCTTCCTCTTCGAGCAGGAAGTCGGTGCGTAGGTGCAGGTCGCCGTTTTCCGCCTCGTAGTAGCGGGCCGAGGCCTCGATGTCGGACACTTCGTCCTCGCCCGGCAGGATGACGTCGTACATCGCCTTGACGAGGGCGCGCTCTTCGTCGGTCGGATCGGTCAGGTCGACCCAGACCGGCGTCACTTTCTCCAGATCGCCGCGCGAAGCGACAGCTACCTGGTTCAGTCGGCCATTTTGTAGGACAAATACATTGATCATGCGCTGCTTTCTCGGCCGGATTCGGAAACAGCGCAAGTGTATACGTAAGCCCTGAGCCCGGCCACCCCGCAGGCAACAAATTTGCCGGCTTAACCTACATCAAACCGGGGTCAGACTCCCGATTTTGGCAAGAGCTTGCGAGACATTTCCAAAAATCGGAGTCTGACCCCGGTTTGAGCCAGATTAAGGGAGATCGGCGGCGTTCATGCGGCGCTGGATGACGCCGGTGCGGCGCGCCAGGTAGTTGGTCTGGCGGTGGGCGTCGTAGTAGCGCGGGTTCGGCAGCATGACCGCCAGGCGCGCGGCCTGGGCCGGGTCGAGGCGGGCCGCCGTGCTGCGGTAGTAGTGGCGCGCGGCCGCTTCGGCGCCGAACACGCCGCGGCCGAATTCGACCACGTTCAGGTAGATTTCGAGGATGCGCTGCTTGCTCATCACCGTTTCCAGCATATAGGCGATGACCAGTTCCTGGCCCTTGCGCAGGTAGTTGCGCGAGCCGGACAGGAACAAATTCTTGGCTAATTGCTGCGTGATGGTGGAGCCGCCGCCGACCACCTTGTGGCGCTTGTTGTTGCGCTCGTAGGCTTTTTCCAGGGCTTCCCAGTCGACGCCGTCATGTTCGGTGAAGTTGGCGTCTTCCGAGGCGATCACGGCGCGTTTCAGGTTGTTCGAGATGCGCTCGTAGGGCACCCAGACCTGTTCCAGCTTCGCGTTCGGGTTCTTTTCGCGCAGCGCCGACAGCTGCTCGCGCATCATGCTCGTCGACGACGGATTGAACTGGGTCCACCAGCAGATCATCGCGAAGAAATATAGCTGAAGCAGTAGCACGGCCAGCAGAGGCCCAAGAAAGATCCACTTTACCCAGCGACGGCGGCCTTTGCCGCTTCTGGAGCCGGCCGTGCTTGCAGTCTTGCCACCGGCGGCCGCCATGCCCGCCTTGAGCGCTTTCATCATAGTCGTGATCGCATCTGTTCCAGGATGGTTGCGGTCTGCGGACGCACGCCGCGCCAGATGGCGAAGGCTTCGGCGGCCTGCTCGACCAGCATGCCCAGGCCGTCGCGCACCGCGGCGCCATGGCTGGCGGCGAACTGCATGAACGGACTCGGCATTTTCCCGTACATCATATCCAATGCCAGCGTGTCGTGGCAAAACGCGGCCGCCGGCACCGGCGGCATGGCCGACGACAGGCTGGCGGAAGTCGCATTGATCACCACGTCGAAGGCGGCGTCGATCTCCTCGAAGCCGCACGAAGACAGCTGGCCCGGATGCGCAAGCCGATCGGCGAAGTGCGCGACCAGGGCGTCGGCGGTGGCGCGGGTGCGGTTGGCGATCACGATCTCGCGCGGGCCGTGCTGCAGGATCGGCAGCACCACGCCGCGCGCCGCGCCGCCCGCGCCCAGCAGCAGCACGCGGCGGCCAGCCAGGGGCACGCCGGCGTTGCGGACGATGTCGGCCACCAGGCCGGGGCCGTCGGTATTGTCGCCGATGATCTCGCCGCCCTCGAAGCGCAGGGTGTTGACGGCGCCGGCCAGGCGCGCGCGCTCTTCGAGGCGGGTGGCGATGGCGGCGGCCTCCAGCTTGAACGGCACGGTGACGTTGGCGCCGCGGTAGCCGCGCGCGATCAGACCGCGCACGGTTTCCGCGAAGCCGTCCAGCGGCGCCAGGCAGCGTTCGTACGCGATGTCCTGGCCGGTCTCGCGCGCGAAGGCGGCGTGGATGTCCGGGGATTTGCTGTGGGCGATCGGATTGCCGATCACGCAGTACTGGTCGCTCATTCGCATCTGACTCCTATGCACCTTTTTCTTCGCGCAGTTCCGCCTGCAGCCTGCCTTCGCGGGTAAACGTGAAGGTCGTGATCACGATCCACAGGTCGTCCTTGTCCGAAGAACGCATATTCGCCGGGAATTTGCCGAACGGCGCGGCGCGGCGCACGATGCCCAGTGCGGCCTGGTCCAGCGCGCGGTTGCCGGAACTGCGTTCGATGCGCGGCCCGCCTTCCTTTTCGTAGATGCTGCCGTCCTGGAATACCGGAATGTACATCACCAGCTCGCCATACAGTTTCTGGCCGCGTTGCTGCGGGAAGCTGAGGGTGCCGACTTCTTCGACCCGCTTCTGCATGGCCTTGTAGTACATGGCGTAGCCGACTCCGCGCGTGCTGGGGCTGATGAAGGTCTTTTTCGGGCGCTTGTTCTGGTCCGAGATGCGCTGGGTGATCTCGGCCGTCATGCGCGCGATCGGACTGGTGGTGTCGATCGCATCGGCGCCCTTGCGCGACGGGTCGGGCTTGGCCTGTTCGGCGACCGGCGCGGCCGTGAAGCCCGATCGATGCACCTGGGTCAGGACGTTCTTCTGCTGCTGTTCCAGTTCGGCGATGCGGCGCTGCAGGGCCTTGATGCTGTCGCCGTTCTCGATCTTGCGCAGGTCGGGCAGCGGCGACTGGGCGCGTCCGGCATCGGCATGGCCGCCGCCGTCGAGGTTGGCCTGGGCCAGCGCCTCCGCCTTGACCGGGGCGCGCTCGTGCCGGGCGTTGACCAGGATGACTTCCAGCCCCGGATCGGCCGGCTGCAGCCGGAACGCATCCGGCGCGGCGAAGCGGATCGCCAACAGGGATGCGTGCGCCAGCACCGAGAAGGCAATGGCAATCGTCAGGGGGCGGTTGTGTCGGAGGCTGTTCACGTGCTGCGGGATGGGACGGTAACTACCCATTCTACCGTGCGGGACAAGGACTTTGTTAGACCTTGGGGAAACAATCGATCTGGCGAGCAACAAAGAATTGTTGCGGTTTCAAGCGGGGTTAATCAATCGCCAACGGTGCGTGCAAATGTGATCACTGTTCATATGAGACCTGGGGGAAATGACGCCAGGGGCATTATTCCCCCCAGGTTTTCATGAACAGCCGAACATCAGGTCGCCGGCACATCCGTCTGCGTCGCCGGATCGGTCACGGTCACCGACCCCTCGGCCTCGGCCACTTCCTCGGCCGCAGCCTGGCCGGCATCCGCATCCGACGCAGCCGCCTCTTCCTCCTCCTCGAACTCGAGCGCGGCGGCCGCTTCCGGCGTCGGCTCGGCCACCTCGAGCAGGCGGGCTTCCAGAGACAGGTCGACTTCGTCCCAGCGTACGATGTCCATGCGGACCTGGGCGCCGCGCGCCACTTGCGGCATGCCCGGCAGGCGGATCACCAGCGGGATGTCGACCAGGCGCAGCACCTCGTCCTTCAGCACCACGGCATCCACCTGGCGCGCGTTTTCCTGGCCCAGCCAGCGCAGGCACCAGTAGCGCTCCATGTTCTGCTGGAACTCGTTGTAGGCCGCGTAGGCCGCATCGAAGGCCGAGACGATCGAGAACAGGGTCGCGTCGCGGTGCTTGAACGGGGCCACCAGCGGCGCCGTCACGCCGTGGGAGGCGCAGGCCAGGATCTGCCACTGGTTCACCAGGTCGGTGTAGCGGCGCAGCGGCGAGGTGCTCCAGGCGTACTGGTCGACACCCAGGCCCTGGTGCGGGGCCGCGTGGGTCACCATGCGCACCTGGATCTTGGCGTTCCAGCCGCCCGCGCCCGGTCCCTGCGAACGGTAGATGCCCGGCACGCCGGAGTCGTGCAGCAGCTTGCCCCAGGTGCTGTTCGCGAAGATCATCAGCTCGGCCACGATCTTGTCCAGCGGCGCACCGCGCTTGCGGCGCACGATCGTCACCACGTCGTCCTCGACGTAGAAGTTGAAGTCGACGCGGTTGGCCTGTTCCGGCTTCAAGCCGAAGGCTTCGCGCTTCTTCATGCGGCCCGCTTCGAGCTGCAGCGCCCACTTCCACAGCAGGCCCAGTTCGTCCTTGTGCGGATAGTCGCCGGCGCCGCTCTCCAGCACGTCCTCGGTGACCAGCGCATCGAGTTCGTTGAGGCGCAGGTTGGTCTTGATCGGCACGCGCTCGGCGCGGGTCTCGGTCGACAGCACCGACCAGGTCTGCGGATCCAGGGTCGCGTACAGCGACAGCGCCGGGCAGTCCTTGCCCTCGGCCAGGGTGAAGGCTTCCACCACCTCGTCCGGCAGCATGGTGATCTTATCGCCCGGCATATACACGGTCGACATGCGCGCGCGCGCGATCTTGTCGATCGCATCGTCCGGGCGGATGCCCAGGCCCGGCGCGGCGATGTGGATGCCGACCCGCACCATGCCGTCGTCGAGATGCTCGACCGAGAGGGCGTCGTCGATCTCGGTGGTGGTCACGTCGTCGATCGAGAATGCCGCCACTTTGGCCAGCGGCAGGTCGCTTGGTGCCGCCGGCACGCTCACTTGCGGGAAGCCGGCGCCGCGCGGGAAGTGCTCGAACAGGAAGCGCGACATGTGCAGCTCCTTGGCCGAGGCGACGCCCCTGGTGGCCAGCATCAGGCGCTGCTGCGTGGTCTGCAGTTCGCTGGCGGCCGTCTCGAGCGCCTTGTATTCGATGCCGTTCTTGTCCGGCTTGAAGAGCAGCTGCTGCACCAGCGGCTGCATCGCGGCCGGCAGGCGGCCCGCCTTCAGCTCCTCGACATAGGAGGCCTGCACGATCGCCTGCTGCTTCTTCTTTTCGATGCCGGCCAGGGCCGCGCGCAGCGATTGCTCGGGCGCGGCCTTGTAGCGTCCGCGGCCCTTCTTGTAGAAATAGATGGGCGCGTTGTGCAGCGCCAGCACCAGGCCGGCCGCCTCGAAAGGCAGCGGCGCATGGCCGAAGTATTCGGCGCCCAGCTCGGCGAAACCGAATTCCTCCTGGCCCGCGACTTCCCACAGGAATTCGAGGTCGACGTCGCCGGCGACCGTCTTGGCCTGCTCCAGCAGTTCGGCCGGGGACGGCTTGTCGAACTGCAGCAGCACGTCGCGGGACTTGACCTTGGTGCGCTTCCCGCTCGGCATTTCGACCTGGTAGGCCTCGCCCGCCTGCGACAGCACGGTGCCGACCTTGAAGTCGCCGGATTCTTCAAAAAAGACGTTCATATCACTTCACATTCGTATTGGTTGCGACCGCCGCCAGGTTCAGCACCGCCGGCAAGAATACCTCGGTGACCAGCAGCAGGCCTTGACGGCGGCGATAGACGCAGCGCCGCGCATGGTGGACGGCATCCGGCCGCAGGCCCAGTCCCTCGCGAGCGAGCGCCGCCTGCACGCGCGCCAG
Source organism: Telluria sp. Soil_C_11 (assembly GCF_057657395.1). Lineage (NCBI taxonomy): Bacteria > Pseudomonadati > Pseudomonadota > Betaproteobacteria > Burkholderiales > Oxalobacteraceae > Telluria > Telluria sp. Soil_C_11. The sequence continues at coordinate 632,230 of NZ_JBDGIN010000001.1, forward strand.
CAAAGGGTGGCCCGGGCGGATCCGGGCAAATTCGAGTTGGCCGCGCTTCACCAGCGGGTCGTAGAAAAGCGTCGTGCCGAGCGAGCGCTCGCCCAGCGCCGAGAACAGCGGCCAGTCATTTGCGGTCGCGCTCAGGGGCACCACGGTATGGCCGTAGACCACCGGCGCGCCGTCGCAGCGCAGCAGCACTTCGCGCTCCCACACCCGTGCAGGCCGGGCCAGGCCGATCGCTTCGGCTTCGTCCGCCAGGCACAGGTTGCCCGCCTGGCGCAGCATCTGCACGCGGAACTGGCGGCTGTGCGCGATCAGGCGCGCGGTCAGGGAACCGGGCGTGGCCAGCCAGTCGCGCATGGCGGCGCTTGCCCCCACGCCGTCCGGATGCGCCAGCCAGCGGGCCCGGCGCAGCGACGCCGGCCTCACGACCCGATGTCCGATCCGGCGACTGCCCTGGTGGAGGTTTCGGCGCCGGCGATGCCACAGAATGCCAGCACCTCGTCGACATACTGCTCGAACTCCGACACCGCATGGTCGCTGCCCTGGATCACATGCTGGCGCGCGCCGGCGTAATGGGCAAGCATGTCGCGGTAGTCCAGCACTTCGTCGCCGGTGGCGGCCAGCAGGAAGTAGCGCTCGGGGCGCGTGATCCGCGCCACGCGCAAATCGGCCAGTTCGTCGATGTACTCGCGCTTGAATTCGAAGGGTTCGTCTGAATGCCAGGCAGTGGTCACGCCGACGTGCTTGTCGAGGTCCTTCAGCGGATCGACCGCCGGATTGATCAGCACCGCGCGGCAGCCGAAACGCTCGGCCAGCCAGGTCGCGTAAAAGCCGCCCAGCGAGGAGCCGACGATGGCCAGCGCATCCTCTCCCCTGGCGGCATGGCGCTCGGCCAGGGTCAGCACCAGTTCCATCGCCGCTTTCGGCGAGGCCGGCAGTTGCGGGCAGATCAGCGACTGCGCGCGGCCGAGCTGCGCCATGCGCTGCTGCACCACGCGCGCCTTGAAGGAACGCGGGGACGAGCGGAAGCCGTGCAAATATAAAACGTGCTGCGCAGCGTTCATTCCGCCAGCGCCTCCAGCAGCTTCTGGTGCACGCCGCCGAAGCCGCCGTTGCTCATCACCAGGATGTGGTCGCCCGGCTGGGCAGCCTGCACGATGGCCTGCACCATGTAGTCGAGCTGGTCGAAGCTGTGCGCGATATTCCCCAGCGGTTTCAGGGCATCGGCCAGCGACCAGCCCAGCGCCTGCTGGCTGCCGAAGCCGAACACCAGGTCCGCATCCTTCAGGCTGCCCGGCAGCGCATCCTTCATGGCGCCCAGCTTCATGGTGTTCGAACGCGGTTCGAGCACGGCCAGGATGCGGCCGGTCGTCCCGATCTTCTGGCGCAGGCCGCCGACGGTGGTGGCGATCGCGGTCGGATGGTGGGCGAAGTCGTCGTACACGGTCACGTTGCGCACCACGCCGCGCACTTCCATGCGCCGCTTGACGCTCTGGAAGCGGGCCAGCGATTCGATCGCCTGGGCCGGAGGCACGCCGACATGGCGGGCGGCGGCGATCGCGGCCAGCGCATTGGTGCGGTTGTGGTGGCCGGTCAGGTCCCAATGGACGGTGCCCTGCAGCTCGTTATTGAACAGGACATCGAAGCTCGATCCGCCCGGATGCTCGACCAGGCTCCAGTTCACGCCTTCGGATGCGCCGAAGGATTCCTTCTCGCTCCAGCAGCCGCGCTTGAGCACGCGCGTCAGCGAGGCTTCGTCGCCGTTGACGACCAGCCGGCCGACGCCGGGCACGGTGCGCACCAGGTGGTGGAATTGGGTCTCGATCGCGCCGATATCGGGGAAGATGTCGGCATGATCGTATTCCAGGTTGTTCAGCACCGCGGTCTTGGCGTGGTAGTGGACGAACTTGGAGCGCTTGTCGAAGAAGGCGGTGTCGTACTCGTCGGCTTCGATCACGAAGAAGTCGGAATCGGTGTCGCCGGACAGGCGCGCCGAGATGCCGAAGTTCATCGGCACGCCGCCGATCAGGAAGCCCGGCGAATAGCCGGCATCTTCGAGGATCCAGGCCAGCATCGAGGTAGTCGTGGTCTTGCCATGAGTACCGGCAACAGCCAGCACCCATTTATTACGCAGAATATGTTCGCCGATCCATTGCGGGCCAGACATATACGGCAAGCCGCGGTTCAGGATTTCCTCGATCAGCGGATTACCACGCGTCATCACGTTCCCGATCACGTACAGGTCGGGATTGAGCGCTACCTGGTCCGGGCTGTAGCCCTGGATCAGTTCGATGCCCTGGGCTTCGAGCTGGGTGCTCATCGGGGGATAGACGTTGGCGTCGCACCCGGTGACGCGGTGGCCGGCCTCTTTGGCCAGGACTGCCAGGCCGCCCATGAAGGTGCCGCAAATGCCGAGGATATGGATGTGCATGGTGTCGGAACAAAAAAGCGAATACGGGATTCTACCCGACGCGATGCCATTTTCCGTTCAAGAGTATGATCACGAACATGATGCCAACGCCAAATGATGACCTCCAACAGTTGCGCGCGCGAATTGCTGTCACGGCCGCGCGCATGATCGCGCAGGATGGCGCCGACTATGCCACCGCCAAGGCCAAGGCCGCGCGCCAGGTGCTGGGCGTGGACCGTCCCTCCCCCAACTACTTGCCGGACAATATCCAGGTCGAGGACGAAGTGCGCCGCTACCAGGCCCTGTTCCAGGGGCCGGCCCAGTCCGCACGCCTGCAACGCCTGCGCAGCGCCGCGCTCGAGGTGATGGAACAGCTGGCCGAGTTCCGGCCCTACCTCACCGGCGCCGTGCTGAGCGGTTCGGCGGGCGAACACGACGATATCCACCTGCAATTGTTCGCGGATAGCGCCAAGGAAGTCGAAATCTATCTGTTGAACCGCAACGTCGACATCGACATCTCGGAAACGCCGCACTTCAAGGGCGGCCGCCACGAGCCGGTGGAAACCGTGAGCTTTCAATGGAAGAAGGAAACCGTCCACGCCGAACTGTATGAAATGAACGACTTGCGCGGCGCCCTCAAACCGCGCGCCGACGGCCGCCTGCAACGCGTGGACGCGGCCGGCCTGCGCGCCCTGATGACTACCGATGAAACGTTAGAACAAGATGAATAAGAAGAATCTGGCCGGTTACGCCATCCTGGCGACCGCCTTTGCCGTGTTCGGCGCTATTGCCGCCGTCAAACAGGAAGCGAAAGGCCCGCTCACCACCTCCTATGCGCCGACCGATGGCCGCCCTCACACGGCAGTGAGCAATCTGTATGCGCAATCGCTGAACGACCTGTCCGGCAAGCCGCAGTCCCTGGGCCAGTGGAAAGGCAAGCCGCTGCTGGTGAATTTCTGGGCATCGTGGTGCGCGCCCTGCGTGCAGGAGATGCCGGAGCTGTCGGAACTGGCGGCCAAGGATGGCGGCAAACACTTCAACGTGATCGGGATCGGCATCGATTCACCGGCGAACCTCAACGAATTCGTCAGGAAAACGAAGGTATCGTATCCCTTGTATGTGGGCGGCATGAGCGGCACCGACCTGTCCCGCGAGCTGGGCAACGTGAATGGCGGTTTGCCGTTCACGGTGCTGATCGGCCCGGACGGCCAGGTGCGCAAGACTTACCTGGGCCGCCTGAAGTTCGATCAACTTCGCGCAGATCTGGCCAAGCTGCAGTAATGGCGAACGGTCGTGCACTTATATTCCAGGCGCTTTATATCGCTTGCCAATACGTAATGTTGGCGGCAAAATGCCTGTCTTTCGAGCAAATAGACGGTTCATCATGGCGAAAAAGCTACTGCTGCTCAACGGCCCCAACCTGAATTTATTGGGGACGCGCGAGCCTGCGGTGTACGGCGCAACGACCTTGGCCGACATCGAGCAGGCCGCCACCGCCCAGGCAGCAGCGGCTGGTGCAAGCATTGCTTGTTTCCAGAGCAACCATGAAGGAGCGTTGATAGACCGCATCCATGCCGCGAGGCAGGAAGGGGTGGAGGCAATCGTCATCAACCCGGGCGGACTGACCCACACCAGCGTTGCGCTGCGCGATGCGCTGGCGGCGGTGGAGATTCCGTTCGTGGAAGTCCACCTCTCTAATATTTATAAGCGTGAGGAGTTCCGGCACCACTCGTTTTTGTCTGCGATCGCGCAAGGCACGATTTGTGGACTGGGAGCTGATGGATATCGGTTTGCCATCGACTTTGCGCTCAAAGAGCGTTAATCTACGTCAACTTCACGCATCCTGTGCGGATTTGCGCACCACCTGACGCGCCGCATAATCAACAACAAATAATTCCAAGGGGTTTCACATGGATCTACGAAAACTCAAGACATTGATCGACCTCGTCGCCGAATCGGACATCGCTGAACTCGAAGTGACCGAAGGCGAGAGCAAGGTTCGCATCGTCAAGTCCTCCGCAATCCCGCAGAATCAGGTGGTCATGGTTCCGCCGCAAGGCGTGCAGCAGTTCTCCGCACCGGCCGTCGCCGGCGCCCCGGCCGCAGCCGCGGCACCGGCCGCAGCGCCGGCCGCCGCCGAGCCGACCGGCCACGTCGTGAAGTCGCCGATGGTCGGCACCTTCTACCGCTCGTCGGCGCCGGGCGCTCCGGCCTTCGTCGAAGTCGGCGCCACCGTGAAGGAAGGCGACACCCTGTGCATCATCGAAGCGATGAAGCTCCTGAATGAAATCGATGCCGACATCTCCGGCACCATCACCAAGGTCCTGGTGGAAAACGGCCAGCCGGTGGAATTCGGCCAGCCGCTGTTCGTGATCGGCTAAAGTAGCAAATCAAAGGGCCGGGTTCTCCAAAAGAGAGGCCGTCTTCCAGTGGAAGGCGGCCGGCCCCCTGAAGTCTTTTCTTCCTGTTGTATCCGGCAAGCCGCCGGCACTCACAGAAAACACCGCATACCATGTTTGAAAAAATTCTAATCGCCAATCGTGGTGAAATCGCGCTGCGTATCCAGCGCGCCTGCCGCGAGATGGGCATCAAGACGGTCGTCGTGCACTCGGAGGCCGACAAGGACGCCAAGTACGTGAAGCTGGCCGACGAGTCCGTCTGCATCGGTCCCGCGCAGTCCGCGCAGAGCTACCTGAGCATGCCGGCGATCATCAGCGCGGCCGAAGTCACGGACGCCGAAGCGATCCACCCGGGCTACGGCTTCCTGTCGGAAAACGCCGACTTCGCCGAACGCGTCGAGAAATCGGGCTTCGTCTTCATCGGACCGCGTCCGGAATCGATCCGCATGATGGGTGACAAGGTGTCGGCCAAGCAGGCGATGATCCGCGCCGGCGTGCCCTGCGTGCCGGGTTCGGATGGCGCCCTGCCGGACGATCCGAAGGAAATCATCCAGACCGCGCGCCGCATCGGCTACCCGGTCATCATCAAGGCCGCCGGCGGCGGCGGCGGTCGCGGCATGCGCGTGGTGCACACCGAAGCAGCCCTGCTCAGCGCCGTGCAGATGACCAAGACCGAGGCCGGCACTGCCTTCGGCAACCCCGAAGTCTATATGGAGAAGTACCTGGAAAATCCGCGCCACGTGGAGATCCAGGTGCTGGCCGACGAGCACAAGCAGGCCGTCTGGCTGGGCGAGCGCGACTGCTCGATGCAGCGCCGCCACCAGAAGGTGATCGAGGAAGCGCCGGCGCCGGGCATCCCGCGCAAGCTGATCGAGAAGATCGGCGAGCGCTGCGCCGAAGCCTGCCGCAAGATCGGCTACCGCGGCGCCGGCACCTTCGAATTCCTGTACGAAGACGGCGAGTTCTACTTCATCGAGATGAACACCCGCGTGCAGGTCGAACACCCGGTCACCGAAATGATCACCGGGATCGACATCGTCCAGGAACAGATCCGCATCGCCTGCGGCGAGCGCCTGCGCTTCAAGCAGCGCGACATCATGCTGTCGGGCCACGCGATCGAGTGCCGCATCAACGCCGAAGATCCGTTCAAGTTCATCCCGTCGCCGGGCCGCATCACCAGCTGGCATCCGCCGGGCGGCCCCGGCATCCGCGTCGATTCGCACTCGTACGCCGGCTACTACGTGCCGCCGCACTACGACTCGATGATCGGCAAGGTCATCGCTTACGGTGCGACCCGTGAACAGGCCATTCGCCGCATGCAGATCGCGTTGTCGGAAATGGTGGTCGAGGGTATCCTGACGAATATCCCGCTGCACCGCGAACTGATGGTCGACGCCCGCTTCATCGAGGGCGGCACCAACATCCACTACCTGGAGCAGAAGCTGGCCCACAAGCCGGACCTGCCGAAGGATGGCGCGATCGGCTCCAAATCCGAGTCCAAGGGAGACGCATGAGCTGGACTGAAGTCATCATCGAGATCGCCCGCGAGCACGCCGAGGGCCTGTCGGACGCCCTGATGGAAGCGGGCGCGCTGTCGGTCTCGGTCGAGGACGCCGACGAAGGCACCGCCCAGGAAAAGCCGCTGTTCGGCGAGCCGGGCATGGTGCCTACCGAGGCCGCATGGGACCACAGCCGCGTGGTCGCCCTGACGGACGTCGATGCCGACCAGGCCGCGATCGTGGCCGAAGCGGCAGCCGCCATCGGTCTCGCTTCGGTTCCGGCCTTCACCACCCGCGGCGTCGCCGACGCCGACTGGGTGCGCCTGACGCAGTCGCAGTTCGAACCCATCCATATCGGCAAGAACATCTGGGTCGTGCCGAGCTGGCACGAAGCCCCGGACCCGAACGGCCTGATCCTGGAAGTCGATCCGGGCCTGGCCTTCGGCACCGGCAGCCACCCGACCACCCGCCTGTGCATGGAATGGCTGGAAGCGCATCCCGCGCCCGGCAAGTCGGTGCTGGACTACGGCTGCGGTTCGGGCATCCTGGCGATGGTCGCCAGGAAGCTCGGCGCGCAGGATGTGATCGGCGTCGACATCGACCCGCAGGCGATCGAATCGGCCAAGCTGAACGCCGAACGCAACAGCTGCGAGATCGACTTCTTCGTGCCGGACGAGTTCGTGGGCTCGGAGTACGGCAACAGCTGCTTCGACATCGTGGTCGCCAACATCCTGTCGAGCCCCCTGAAGCTGATGGCGCCGATGCTGTCCGGCCGCGTCGCTCCCGGTGGTTCGCTGATCCTGTCGGGCGTGCTGGCGCGCCAGGCCGAAGAAGTGGCCGCCGCCTACGCGCCTTTCATCAAGCTGGGCGTCTGGGCCGAGCACGACGGCTGGGTCGCCCTCCATGGGCAGCTCGGCCTGGATACCGCACCGCCGCCGCGCTCCGCCACCTCCGGCGAGTGACCGCATGGCGCTTGCCACCCAGTGCCCCCACTGCCATACCACGTTCCGGGTCGCCTCGGACCAGCTCAAGCTCCGCGGCGGCATCGTCCGCTGCGGCGCCTGCCAGAGCATTTTTGACGGCAACGCCCACCTGATCGACCTGGACGCGCTGGCCGCCAGCAAGGGCGAGGCCGCGCCTGCTGCTGCTCCTGCTGCTGCTGCTCCTGCTGTTCGCGTTACGCCTGCTGCGCCCGAAGACGCGGCCTCGCCAGTGGCGGAGACCAGCGCTGCCGAAGAAGCCGCCGTCTACACCCTCGATTTCGACCGCACCTTCGATCCGCTCGGCATCCTGCCGAAGGCTGCGCCCGTGCCCGCCGAACCCTTGCCCGCGCCGCGTGCGCAGGTGTGGCGGACCGGCGGCATGGCGGCTGCCGCCATGCCGGCCGAGGCCGAGGCTGAGGCGCATCCCGGGGCGGACGTAGAACAAACACCCGCCGAGGTCGCGGTCGACACGGCGCCGCCGGCGCCGGTTCCGGAAGCGGAGCTACCGCCGGCCGAACCGGCGCTGCAGGCGGCCGAAGAAACGCCTGTCGAAGCCGCCGGCGCCTCTGTTGCCGCTGCCGGGTCGGCGCAGGCCGACACCGTCGCCGCGACCGCCCCGGGATCGGCACTGGACACTGCGCCCGCCGACGTGCCGGAACCGGCGCCAGGACCAGCGCCGGCGCCCGAGCCGGCGCCTGCCGCCTCCGCCTACGCGCCCCAGGGCCGCATCGAGCCCAGCTTCGAGCTGCCGGTGGACGAGGAACTGGTCGCCCAGCCGCTGCCCGGCGACGAACACGCCTACCAGGACGCAGCGCCCGCCGCCGTGGCCGCGGCCGCGAGCGCTCCTGTACAGGACATCCCGCCGAGCGCCCTGCCCCTGCGCGCCTCGGCCGGCGGCAACGACACCCTGACGCCGCCGCTATCCGGGCCGGCGCCGGCGCCGGCGGCGAAATCGGCGCGCGCCAAGGCCATCGAGGCACGCACCCGCCGCTCCAGGCTCACGCCGACCAACATCGAAGCGTCCAAGCTGCGCGTGCCGGCCAGCGTCGAGGCGGACGAGCCGGAATTCGTCAAGCGCAGCCGCAAGCAGGAACAGTCGGGCCGGACCCGGCAGCTGCTGATGGCGGGCGGCGCCGTCGTCCTGGGCCTGCTGCTGCTGGCGCAGGTGGTGCTGGACTTCCGTAACGTGCTGGCGGCGCGCTATCCGGGCGCCAGGCCGGCCCTCGCCGCCGGCTGTGCCTTGCTGGGCTGCCGCATCGGCCTGACGGCCCAGATCGAGAACCTGTCCATCGAGACCGGCGAACTGACCACCCTCGGCGTCGACACCTATTCGCTCAACACGCTGCTGCGCAACCAGGGAAGCCTGGCGCAGGCCTGGCCCAGCATCCAGCTCGAGCTGACCGACGCCAACGACAAACCGGTGCTGCGGCGCGTGTTCGGCCCCGCCGACTACCTGCCGCAGGGCGCGTCCGCCGCCGGCGGTTTCGCCGCACGCTCGGAGCAGCCGGTGCGGCTGAACTTCGCGCTCGCCGAACTCAAACCGTCCGGCTACCATATCGCCGTTTTCTATCCCTAGTTTTCTCCAGGACCCATCATGACCAAGACTGCACTGATCTGCGGCTCGATCGCCTTCGACAAGATCATGCAATACCAAGGCCGCTTCGGCGAAACCCTGCTGGCCGACCAGCTGCACCGCGTGAACGTCTCCTTCCTGGTGCCGACCCTGCGCACCGAATTCGGCGGCTGCTCCGTCAACATCGCCTACAACCTCAAGATGCTGGGCGGCGATCCGCTGATCATGGGCACCATCGGCCAGGACGGCGGCGACTACCTCGAGCGCATGGAGAAACAGGGCCTGGCGACCAACGCGATCCGCGTCATCGATCATGCGTACACCGCCCAGTGCTTCGTCACGGCCGACCTGGACAACAACCAGATCAACGCCTTCCACCCGGGCGCGATGCAGTTCTCGCACGAGAACAGCCTGGCCGACTACCTGCCGCTGCGCGTCGCGATCGTCTCGCCGGACGGCCGCGACGGCATGATCAAGCACGCGCGCGACTGCGCCGGGCAAGGCGTGCCGCTGATGTTCGACCCGGGCCAGCAGCTGCCGATGTTCAGCGGCGAGGAACTGCTGACCTTCCTCGAGCAGGCCAGCTACCTCGCCTGCAACGACTATGAATTCGAAATGGTGATGGACCGTACCGGGCTGGCGCTGCAGGACATCGCGTCGCGCCTGGACGCGCTGATCGTCACGCGCGGCGAGCAGGGCTCGGACATCTACGCCGGCGGCGAGCACCACAAGATTCCGGCGGTGCCGGCAAGCAGCGTGGTCGACCCGACCGGCTGCGGCGACGCCTACCGTGCCGGCCTGCTGTTCGGCATCGCCAACGACCTCGACTGGCCGACCAGCGGCCGCCTGGCCAGCCTGCTGGGTTCGATCAAGATCGCCCACCAGGGTGGCCAGAACCACAGCTTCACCCCGCAGGAGATTGCGGACAGGTTCGAAGCGGCGTTCGGCTACCGCTTCTGATCAGGTAATCAGAAGACCAGCGCCTGGCGCAGGAGGTACTGGACGATCTGCAGCAGGATCAGCGCGACCAGTACCGACAGGTCCAGGCCGCCCACCGGCGGAATCATGCGGCGCAGAGGCCGCAGCAGCGGGTCGTTGAGCGCGTGCACGAAAGGCGCCAGCGGCGCATGCGGATTGATCCAGCTGAAGATCACCTCGATGATCAGCAGGCCCATGAAGCCGTAGATGATCCAGTTCAGGAAGCGGAACAAGGCATACAGCACGACGGCCTGGCCGCTCCACCCCGCCAGCAGCAGCACCGCACTCGCCAGCAGCACGATCAGGAAGGCGCCGATCAGGCTGGCCCAGTCATACCCCCCGACACCCGGCAAAATGCGGCGCAGCGGGCGCACCAGCCAATCGGTCAGCGTGAAAGTGAACTGTCCGATCGACGCCGGCGGCCGCACGCGGATCACCTGCATCCAGAAACGCAGCAACAAGACTCCACCGACCACGCCGGCTACGGTATCGACGATCAACTGAAGGATAGGCAGCACAAGGTCTCCTTAAAAAAAAACCGCTGTGTGAATCTCTCACACAGCGGTATTTTGCCTGAACCAGGCAAGAATGGGATTACGGACGGCTGCTGGTCGGGAACGGCCATGCTGCCGGCGCCACCGTCGTCTTCGGGGCCTGCTGGGCTGCTGCGGTGCCGCTGTCCTGCTTGGTTTCGGTCTTGGCTTCAGCCTTGGTCTCGGCCTTGGCTTCCGGCTTGGCTTCCGCTTTCGCTTCCGGCTTGGCTTCCGGCTTCGCTTCAGCCTTCGGCGCGGCGGCTTTCTTGGCGGCCGGCTTGGCTGCAGGCTTGGCGGCGGCCTTCACTGCCGGCTTGGACTCGGCGGTTTTGGCGGCAGCCGGTGCTTTGGTTGCGGCGGCCTTGGCCGGAGCCTTGGTTGCAGCAGCTTTGGCAGGGGTCTTGGTTGCAGCGGTTTTGGCCGGGGTCTTGGTTGCTGCGGCCTTGGCCGGAGCTTTAGCAGCGGTCTTGGCTGGAGCAGCTTTCTTGGCCGGTGCCTTGGCGGCAGTCTTGGTGGCTGCTGCCTTGGCCGGTGCCTTGGCGGCGGTCTTGGTTGCAGCAGCTTTCTTGGCCGGTGCTTTGGCAGCGGTCTTGGTGGCTGCAGCTTTCTTGGCCGGAGCTTTGGCGGCGGTCTTGGTTGCTGCTGCCTTGGCCGGAGCTTTGGCGGCGGTCTTGGTTGCTGCAGCTTTCTTGGCCGGTGCCTTGGCGGCGGTCTTGGTGGCTGCTGCCTTCTTGGCCGGTGCCTTGGCGGCGGTCTTGGTGGCTGCAGCTTTCTTTGCCGGTGCCTTGGCGGCGGTCTTGCTTGCTGCTGCTTTCTTGGCCGGTGCCTTGGCGGCGGTTTTGCTTGCTGCAGCTTTCTTGGCCGGTGCTTTAGCGGCGGTCTTGGTTGCTGCAGCTTTCTTTGCCGGTGCCTTGGCGGCGGTCTTGCTTGCAGCAGTTTTAGTTGCTGCAGCTTTCTTGGCCGGGGCTTTAGCGGCGGTCTTGGTTGCTGCAGCTTTCTTGGCCGGTGCTTTGGCGGCGGTCTTGGTTGCAGCAGTTTTAGTTGCTGCAGCTTTCTTTGCCGGTGCCTTGGCGGCGGTCTTGGTTGCAGCGGCTTTCTTTGCAGCCGGCTTTGCAGCGGCTTTAGCGGCCGGCTTGGCTGCTGCTTTTGCTGCCGGTTTAGCGGCGGCTTTTGCTGCCGGCTTTGCTGCAGCTTTCTTTGCAGCCGGCTTTGCAGCGGCTTTTGCTGCCGGCTTGGCGGCTGCTTTTGCTGCCGGTTTAGCGGCGGCTTTAGCGGCCGGTTTTGCTGCCGGTTTAGCGGCGGCTTTTGCCGCCGGCTTTGCGGCTACCGCTTTTTTGGCGGCGACGGGTTTATCTGCGGCGGCCTTTGCGGCCGGCTTTGCTGCGGTTTTCTTAGCGGCTGTTGCCATTTGTGTTCTCCTTCTCTGCGATGAGAAAATACGCTACAAGGTTTGAACCCGTCCAACCCGGTCTGCTTGGTCGGGCGAATTATTCATCGGCGCATACGCGAGTCTGCGTCAATGAATCCGGCACCAGCTGAACTGCTGCAACTCCTCAAGTCTGCAGCACTTCAGCTATCGTCGTCGCCGACGACCGAAACGACAAAAGTTCGATGATTCAACCGCTGTTCACACCGCTGCCCGCGAGAAGCGCGAAAAGAAAAAGCCGCCATGCCCGAAATAATTCAGGCAATGCGGCTTGTTCTTTTCGCGAAGCTTACGTGCATACTGAATGAATCAGCGTCCCATTTTTTGATCGGTTTGCCACCCGTTTAACGTGGTAAAAAAATCCACGTTCACGTTTTGACAAATTCAATCACGTAAAGTACACGAAAACCTTGTCAGTGCGCAACCCGCACACAGTATTTTTCGTGCCTTTCCGCTTGGGGCGAACTGCTATCGGCTGCTTTCAATCGATCGTCGCGATAACGTTTGATCCCATTCGTACTTCAGCTCCCTCAAAAACAAGCGCGCACCTGCCGCGCATTCCGATAAAAATCCATTTCCCATTACTGCTCATTTCTACTCGCCGGCCGCGCCAATGCGCAGCAAGTCCATCTTGCATAACCACGCCAGGCCGCGCAGCAAAGTCGGCCGGTCGCAAGGGCCGAGCGTATCGAGCAGCTCGTCGACCTGCGTTGGCCGCGACTCGATCGAACCGAAGATCTGGCCGAATTCCTCGAGCGTCGGCAAGGACGACGCGGCGAAGCGGTTGATCTCCAGCTCGCGGTACTCGCGCAGTTGCGCGAGCGACGCGTCCGGCGCAAGTTCGACGATCGAGTCCGGCGTCAGCTGCGCGCTCGGATAGCTCGCGAACACCGCGAACGGATCGAGCCGGTCCGGCACCAGCTGCGGCAGCGGCGGCGTCAGCGCGGCATCGGCGCGGCGCCGCTCATCGAGCTCGAACCACAGCGCGCGGTAGCGTCCCAACACCACCTGCCAGTCGAACTCCTCGCGCGCACGCCGGCGTCCATTCCCGCCCAGCTCGCGGCGCAGCCCGGCGTCCTTGATCAAGCGCTCATAGGCCTGGGCGAGCTGCGCGCCGTCCAGCGCCACCGCCTGGCTGATATGACCGCAATACTGGTCGACACTGTCGACGCCATCGTCGTAACGCTGCGCGAGGTCAAGGCCGGCGCCCGCTCCGGGCATCACGGTCGGGATGCGATAGCCATCGACCCCATCGCGCACCGTGTCGCGATAACCGTTCCAGTCGCTCACCACGCAGGGCAGCCCGGCCGCCATCGCTTCGAGCGGCGCCGGGCCGAAGCTCTCCTGCACATTGTCCGCCGGCGCGGTGAAGACGTCGGCGGCGGCCCAGGCGCTCGCCTGCCTGTCCGGTTCGCGCCCGTCGAGCACCGTCAGGCGCACCGATGGGCACAGCAGCGCCGCGGCTTCGCGGAAGGCCTTCTCGGTCGCGGTGTCGGCGAACCATCCGCACAGGATCAGGTGGACCTGGCGGCCGGCCTTGTCGGCGCGCTCGAGTGCGCTGAACATCTGTTGCGGATGCGCTTTCGCATGGAAGGACAGGTGGCCGAGGAACAGGAAAGCGACGTCGTCGGCGCCGATGCCCAACTGGCTGCGCGCCGCGAGCCGGCGATCCTCGTCGAATGCCAAGTCGCCGCCGTGCACCCCGAGCGGGATCAGCGGCAGCTGCGGCAGCTCGACACGCTGCGCCCCCAACCGCGCACGCAGGTAGTCGGCCTGGCGCTCCAATACCTCGCGCACGCTGTCGCGCACCACGCGCGAGGTGCAGATCACCGCGTCCCAGCTGCGCACCGGCGCCACCGGCAGGCCGGCGATGGCGCTCATCGCCGCGTGGCTGGCGGTGGCGTGCATGACACCGCACAGGCTGTAGCGGCGCTCGCCAAGGCCCAGGCGGCGCCAGGCCAGGCGCGCGATCCCGGATCCGGGATGGTAGAGGGTGCCGAAACGCGCGAGGTCTTGCGGCCGGCCCTGGCTGACCCACTCCACCTCGCCATTGAATCCCTGCTCGCGCAGCACGCGCTCGCACTCGCCGGCATGGGCTTCGCTGCCGGCGAAGCAGCCGACCCGTGCCAGCCCGCTGCGCGCGACGGCGCGCACCAGATCCTGGGCGGCCGCCGGATGGCGTTCAGCGGCGACATGCAGTGCGAAGCTGTCCTTCATGCGTTCTCCTCACTTAAGTAAGGTAAATGTGCAGGCTCGCGATCCGCAGCACCGTGCGGTAGGTCGCATATATCGCCTGCGGACAGGTCCGATGGATGAAGAGGCGCGTGGCATGGCAGGCATGATAGCTTTAGTAGAAAGCCAGTGGCGCAACCTATGCGCAAACTTCGCGCGCGTCGTGGTCAGCGCGCCGCGATCGCGATCACCGACCACTGCACGTCGACCATCGGCGTGCGCGTTTCGCGGTCGCGGCGGTAGCTGTGATAGGCGAAACGGCCGTCGCCGGCGCGCGTGCACATGGTGCATTCCGCCTGCTCCGACACGCGCCCGATGCCGGCCTGTGCGAGCTGCCAGCGCACGATCGCCGGCAGGTCGAGCCGGCGCGGCCGCGGCGCGATGGTCGCCAGCGGCAGCGCGGTGCGTTCCCCGAAGTCCCCGATCAACTCCTCCGAGACTTCATAGCAGCAGGGATGGGCCGACGGCCCGATCGCGGCGATCCAGCCGGCCGGATCGCCGCCGCGTCCGCGCACCAGGGCGGCAAAACTGTCGACGATGCCGGCATGGGCGCCGCGCCAGCCGACGTGCAGGGCCGCGACTTCGCGCCCATCCCGGCGGGCCAGCAGGACGGGCACGCAGTCGGCGGTGGCGATCGCGAGCAGCAGGCCGGGACGGTCGGTCAGCATGCCGTCGGCCTCGCCGCAGTCCTCGTTCGGTTCGGTGACGATGGCGATGCGGGTGCCGTGACGCTCGCGCTGGATCGGACGCCGGGCCCAGTAGCCGGGCAGGAGCTGCGCCATGTCGTCATGGCGGCGGCCGAAGCCGTGGACGATGGAGGGGTGCTTGAGAAGGGGACTGATAAGCATCTGGAGTCGGCCTTGCAGGGGTGCGGGCAGCATAGCATGCCGGGCGGGGAGGCGACGCTGCCCTGCCCTCGGCCATCTTCCGGCGCCCCAAATGAAAAACCCGCCGGGCGGCGGGCTGGATGGCGGGACGGGTTGCGCCGTCCCTGGAGCCGGTCCGGGATCAGTCCCAGCTCAGCGCGCCACCGGTCTGGTACTCGGTCACGCGGGTTTCGAAGAAGTTGCGTTCCTTCTTCAGGTCGATCATCTCGCTCATCCACGGGAACGGGTTTTCCTCGTTCGGGAACAGCGCGTCCAGGCCGATCTGGACGGCGCGGCGGTTGGCGATGAAGCGCAGGTAACCCTTGAACATCGGGGCGTTCAGGCCCAGCACGCCGCGCGGCATGGTGTCTTCGGCGTAGCGGTACTCGAGCTCGACGGCCTTCAGGAACAGCTGCTTGATCTCTTCCTTGAACTCGGCGGTCCACAGCTGCGGGTTTTCCATCTTGATCGTGTTGATCAGGTCGATGCCGAAGTTGCAGTGCATCGACTCGTCGCGCAGGATGTACTGGTACTGCTCGGCGGCGCCGGTCATCTTGTTCTGGCGGCCCAGCGCCAGGATCTGGGTGAAGCCGACGTAGAAGAACAGGCCTTCCATCAGGCACGCGAACACGATGATCGAGCGCAGCAGCTTCTGGTCGTTTTCCAGCGTGCCGGTCTTGAATTCCGGATCGTTGATCACTTCGATGAACGGGATCAGGAACTGGTCCTTGTCGCGGATCGACGGGATCTCGTTGTAGGCGTTGAAGATTTCCTTCTCGTCCAGGCCCAGCGACTCGACGATGTACTGGTAGGCGTGGGTGTGGATCGCCTCTTCGAAGGCCTGGCGCAGCAGGTACTGGCGGCATTCCGGCGCCGTGATGTGGCGGTAGGTGCCCAGCACGATGTTGTTGGCGGCCAGCGAGTCGGCGGTCACGAAGAAGCCCAGGTTGCGCTTGACGATGCGGCGCTCGTCTTCGGTCAGGCCGTTCGGGTTCTTCCACAGCTCGATGTCGCGCTGCATGTTCACTTCCTGCGGCATCCAGTGGTTGGCGCAGCCAGCCAGGTACTTGTCCCAGGCCCACTTGTACTTGAACGGCACCAGCTGGTTGACGTCGGTTTTGGCGTTGATGATGCGCTTGTCGTCGGCGTTGACGCGCTTGGCGACATCGGCGGCGGTGGCGCCTTCCGGTGCGGCGGCGCCGGCAGCCGGTGCGCTGGTGATCGGTTCATCGTCCCATGACAGAGCCATGATATTTATCCTGTATAAACTGTATGTTTGCTTCAAAACCGCCGCCCCCGCGCAGGCGGGGGTCCAATTTAAGTTAGCGTACTGCGAACAAACCTGGATCCCCGCCTGCGCGGGGACGACGTGCTTATATAGTTACTGGCAGGCTTCGCACTCGTCGAAGCCGGCGTCGCCCGGACGCAGGTAGCAGGCCGCGCCTTCCACCACGTCCGCCGCCGGGGCCGCCGCGACCGGGGCCGCAGCCGCAGCCGCAGCCGCCGACAGGCCGCCGTCGACCGGCACGGCGTTCAGGGCGCCGGTGCGGGTGGTCGACTTCTCCATGTGGGTCGCCGCCACGGTGCGCAGGTAGTAGGTGGTCTTCAGGCCACGCAGCCATGCCAGCTTGTAGGTCTCGTCCAGCTTCTTGCCCGAGGCGCCGGCCATGTAGATGTTCAGCGACTGCGCCTGGTCGATCCACTTCTGGCGGCGGGAAGCCGCTTCGACCAGCCACTTCGGCTCGACTTCGAAGGCCGTTGCATAGATGTCGCGCAGGTCTTGCGGGACGCGGTCGATACGCGACAGCGAGCCGTCGAAGTATTTCAGGTCGTTGATCATCACCTCGTCCCACAGGCCGCGCGCCTTCAGGTCGCGCACCAGGTACGAGTTGATCTCGGTAAATTCGCCCGACAGGTTCGACTTCACGTACAGGTTCTGGAAGGTCGGCTCGATGCAGGCCGACACGCCGATGATGTTCGAGATGGTCGCGGTCGGGGCGATCGCCACGCAGTTCGAGTTACGCATGCCGAACTGCTTGATGCGGCTGCGCACCAGCGACCAGTCCATGGTCTCGGACGTGTCCTGCTCGAGGTAACCGCCGCGCTCTTCCGCCAGCAGCTTGATCGAGTCCTGCGGCAGGATGCCGCGGTCCCACAGCGAACCTTCGTAGGACTGGTAGCGGCCGCGCTCTTCGGCCAGCTCGGTCGAGGCCAGGTAGGCGTAGTAGCAGACGGCTTCCATCGAGCGGTCGGCGAACTCCACCGACTTCTCCGAGGCGAACGGCACGCGCATCATGTGCAGGCAGTCCTGGAAGCCCATGATGCCCAGGCCGACCGGACGGTGGCGCAGGTTCGAGTTCTTCGCCTTGTCGACAGCGTAGTAGTTGATGTCGATGACGTTGTCCAGCATGCGCATCGCGGTGCGGATGGTCTTCTGCAGCTTGACCGCGTCCAGGCCGTCGCCCTTCATGTGGGCCGGCAGGTTGACCGAACCCAGGTTGCAGACGGCGATCTCGTCGGCATTGGTGTTCAGCGTGATCTCGGTGCACAGGTTCGACGAGTGCACCACGCCCACGTGCTGCTGCGGCGAGCGGATGTTGCACGGATCCTTGAAGGTGATCCACGGGTGGCCGGTCTCGAACAGCATCGACAGCATCTTGCGCCACAGGTCGAGCGCTTCGACTTTCTTGTACACGGACATTTCGCCGCGCGCCGCCCTGGCTTCATAGCCCAGGTAGGCTTCCTCGAAGGCCTTGCCGACCTTGTCGTGCAGGTCCGGCACTTCGGACGGCGAGAACAGGCTCCAGGAGCCCTTCTCCATCACGCGCTTCATGAACAGGTCGGGAATCCAGTTCGCGGTGTTCATGTCGTGGGTGCGGCGGCGGTCGTCGCCGGTGTTCTTGCGCAGGTCGAGGAATTCCTCGATGTCCAGGTGCCAGGTTTCCAGGTAGCCGCAGACCGCGCCCTTGCGCTTGCCGCCCTGGTTGACCGCCACCGCGGTGTCGTTCGCCACTTTCAGGAACGGCACGACGCCCTGCGATTTGCCGTTGGTGCCCTTGATGCGCGAACCCATCGCGCGGACCGGGGTCCAGTCGTTGCCCAGGCCGCCGGCGAATTTCGACAGCAGCGCGTTTTCCTTGATCGCGTCGTAGATGCCTTCCAGGTCGTCGCTGACGGTGGTCAGGTAGCACGAGGACAGCTGCGAGCGGCGGGTACCCGAGTTGAACAGGGTCGGGGTCGAGCTCATGAAGTCGAAGCTCGACAGCAGGTTGTAGAACTCGATCGCGCGCGCTTCGCGGTTCTCTTCGCGCAGGGCCAGGCCCATCGCGACGCGCATGTAGAAGGCCTGCGGCATCTCGATGCGGGTTTCGCGGATGTGCAGGAAGTAGCGGTCGTACAGGGTCTGCAGGCCGATGTAGCCGAACTGCAGGTCGCGGTCGGCGACGATGGCCTTCGCCAGCTTCTGCAGGTCGAACTTGCCCAGCTCTTCATCCAGCAGCTCGGCGTCGATGCCCTTGGCGATGTATTGCGGGAAGTAGGTCACGTACTCGGCGGCGGCGCCGGCTTGCGCGACTTCCTTGCCGAAGACTTCCTTGCGGATGGTGTGCAGCAGGATGCGTGCGGTGACCTGGCTGTAGGCCGGATCCTTTTCCATCAGGGCGCGGGCGGCCAGGATGGCCGACTTGTGCAGCTCCTCGACCGGCACGCCGTCGTACAGGTTCTTCACGGTTTCGGCCAGGATGGCGTCGGCGTCGACGTGCTTTTCCAGGCCCACGCAGGCGGCGCCGATCAGGGCCGAGACTTCGTTCATGTCCAGCGGGCGGCGCACGCCGCCGTCGACCACGGTGAACTGCGGCGCGTCGATCTGGGTGCTGCCGCCGGCGGCTTCCTTGGCGGCGCGGCGCTCTTCCATGCGCTTGGCGCGGTACAGCACGTATTCGCGCGCGACGTCATGCTCGCCCGAGCGCATCAGGGACAGTTCCACCTGGTCCTGCACATCCTCGATGTGGAAGGTGCCGCCGTTCGGCTGGCGGCGCACCAGGGCCGCGACCACGTTGTTCGTCAGCTGCTCGACCAGTTCGCGGATGCGCGCGGACTCGCGGCCCTGCTCGCCGTTCACGGCGAGGAAAGCCTTGGTCATCGCGACGGCGATCTTGGTGGGAGCGAACGGCACCACGGCGCCGTTGCGGCGGATGATGCGGTAGTCGCCGTTGGCGACCAGTTCAGCGGCGCTCGCGCCGACCGACGCGGCTTGCGGATTGATGGAAATGTCCGAAGATGTTTGCATTAAGGCTCCCAATGCCAACATATCAAAGTTGGCAACCTAATAACTTTTTGAGAATGGCGAGCGGGGACGCACAATCGGAAAACGCTGGATGCGCCCCTGCCCCTACTGTTCTGTTTGTTGAGGCTGACCACTACATCTAGTGTCTGACAGCCTTCCGGACCTAAGTATAGTCGATATTCGGCAAGATCAAAGTCCCTGCTGAGCGGATTTTTTTGTGCCGTCGAGCTTGACATTTTGCAAGGCGAACCATTCCGGGCCTCAGAATGAAAGTAAGCACTAACATAACGATTCATGGGCCCTTCGGTGGTGCGGCCAGGCGCCCACGATGTCCACGTTTAGCGCATGCTGCGATGGCGAAAAGACAACAGCAGCATGAGCGGAATCAAGGTTCGGGCGCGTGGATGTCCAGCTTTTGCATCTGGTAGCGCAACTGGCGCACGCTGATCCCGAGCAGGCTGGCGGCCTGGGTGCGGTTGAACTGGGTCTGCTGCAGGGCGCGCTGGATGATGTCGCGCTCGACCTGCTCCAGGTAGTCCGGCAGGTTGCTGGGCAGCTCGCCGGCGCCCAGCGCGGGCATGCCGGGCGGCGCCTCGGCCGGCGCGGCGGCGGCAGCCGAAGCGGCCAGGGGCGCGGCGGGCGCCACAGGCAGCGCCGATGGCGCGGCGGGCGCCGCTGCCGGCGGCATCCCGGCCGGCGCCGTCTCGTGCGCCGCGGCGCCGGCATCCGCCAGGCGCGCGCCCTTCAGCAGCAGGTCGCCGACCTCGATCACGCCATCGTTGGCGAAGGCCAGCGCGCGTTCCAGCACGTTTTCCAGTTCGCGCACGTTGCCGGGAAAGGCGTAGCCGCGCAGCGCGTCCAGCACGCCGGCGCCGAGGCGCGCATTGCCCGGGCCCGCCAGGCGCGCGAGGATGGCCTCGGCCAGCAGCGGCAGGTCGTCGAGGCGCGCGCGCAGCGGCGGCAGGGTCAGCTCGATCACGTTCAGGCGGTAGAACAGGTCCTGGCGGAACTGGCCGGTCTCGACCAGCCTGGCCAGGTCCTTGTGCGTGGCGCTGATGATGCGCACGTCCACCGTTTCCTCGGCGGTGGCGCCGATCTTGCGCACGCGCCGCTCCTGGATCGCGCGCAGCAGTTTCACCTGCATCGCCAGCGGCAGGTCGGCCACCTCGTCCAGCATCAGGGTGCCGCCGTTGGCGGCCTGGAAGAAGCCGTCGCGCTCGTCGGTGGCGCCGGTGAACGCGCCTTTCCGATAACCGAAGAACTCGGCCTCCATCAGCGCTTCCGGGATGGCGCCGCAGTTGACGGCGACGAAAGGCTTGCCGGCGCGCGCGCTCTGGGCATGGATCTCGCGCGCCGCCAGCTCCTTGCCGCTGCCGGATTCGCCGTTGATGGCGATCGGCGCCTGCGAACGCGCCAGCCGCCCGATCTGGGCGCGCAGCGCCTGCATCGCCTGCGAGCGGCCGAGCAGGCGCGAATTGCCGCCATCGCCCTCGCCCGCATCCGGTGACGACTGGGATGCCGGGGCTTCGGACAGGCGCAGCGCCGAGCGCACCATCGTGCGCAGGTCGTCCAGCACCACCGGCTTGGAGACGTAGTCGAAGGCCCCGGCCTTCAGCGCGACCACCGCGTTCTCGGCGCTGCCGTAGGCGGTGATCACGGCGATCGGCGTGCCGCGCCCCAGGCAGGCCACCTCGCGCACCAGCTCCAGGCCGGTGCCGTCGGGCAGGCGCATGTCGGTCAGCACCAGCGCATAGTCGTGCTGGCCGAGCAGCGAACGCGCTTCGCGCACGGTGGAGGCGCTGTCGACGTCCAGTCCCATCTTGACCAGGGTGATCTCGAGCAGCTCGCGCAGGTCGGCTTCGTCGTCGATGACCAGGATGCGGGGAGAACTCATGGCGCTGTGTTTTCCTTACTTATATATAGAGAGCAGTATTCAGGCCGCCGCAAAGGTGATCACGAACCGCCCCGGCGCATCGAAGCCGGCGGGACCGTCCACCCGGTACTCGTAGTCGAGCATGGCGCCATTGTTCAGGCACAGCTCGCGCGCCAGGTACAGGCCCAGGCCGGTGCCCTTGCTCGATGTCGTATAGAAGGGCTCGAACAGGTGGGCCCGCACCTCGGGGGTGATGCCGGGGCCGTCGTCCTGCACGTGCAGTTCGACGCGGCCGGTGGCGTCCAGCACCGGGAACAGGCGGATGCTGGCCGGCTTGCCGCTCGCATAGCGGATGGCATTGCCGAGAAGGTTGACCAGCACTTCGCGCAGGTGCAGGCCATCGAAGCGCACCGTGCGGTGGCCGGCGTCGCCGATGTACACCATATTATCGGCCAGGCCATGGGTTTCCGTGAATTCGGCCTTCAGCTCGGCGAGGAAGGCGCCGAGGCGCACCGGCTCGCCGCCCGGCTGCACCTTGCGCGACAGTTTCAGGATGTCCTCGACCATGCGGTTCACGCGCGCCACGTTGTCGCCGACGATGCGCAGCAAACGGGTCTCGGCCGGGCCGGTCAGGTCCTCGGCCAGCAGCGAGGTCGCGTGGCCGATCGCCGACAGCGGATTGCGCACCTCGTGCGCGATGCTGGCGGTCAGCCGGCCCATCGAGGCCAGCTTCAGTTGCTGCGCCTGGTTTTCGATGGCGCTCACGTCCTGCATGAAGATCACGCTGCGCTCGGCCGCGCCGTCCGGGGTATCGACCCGCGCGAAGCGCAGCTTCAAGTGCACCGGCTGGTCGAGGCGGCCGCGCACCGGGCCCGCCGCGCCCTGCCAGCGCTTGACCGTGACGTAGGCTTCGCCCGGTCCGGCCCCTTGCGCGCCGCCGTCCAGCCAGGCCGCGAAACCCTGCGCCACCGGCTCCAGGGCGGGAATGTCGGCCAGGCGGAATTCGCTGTCGGCGTCCAGCCCCAGCATGCGGCGTGCCGCCGGATTGCCGGCAAAGACGAAGCCGTCGCGCCCCGCCACCAGGATGCCGTCGCCGGCGTCGTCGACCACGATGCGGTAGACCGCCTGCTGGATCTTGAGGTCGGCGCCGCGCTTTGCCGCCAGGTCTTCCTGCCCGATCAGGCGCGCCGCCAGCCGGCTCACCACCAGCACTACGGCGAAGAAGGCGGCGCCCATCATCCCGGCCTGGAACAGCGGCGGCTCCTGGTCGCTGAGGAAAAGCTGCCAGGTGCTCTCGGCCAGCAGGAACAGGGTCGCCAGCGAGGCCGAGAACAGCGCCAGCAGCAGCGGCGCGAGGATCGCCGCGCCGGCCAGCGGGAACAGGTAGAGCAGCCCGAAGCCGCTGCGCGCGCCGCCGGCGGCCAGGTAGAGCAGCGAGATGGCGGCGATGTCGACCAGGATCTGGCAGCACAGCTGCCACAGGAAGCGGTGGCGCCAGCGCTGGGTGACGGCGGCGAACAGCAGGGCCGCCAGCAGGTAGGCGATGCAGGTCTCGGCATAGGCCGTGCCGCTCAGCTGGCTGCCGAAGTGGCCGCGGCGCGCGTCGACCGTCAGGTAGACCAGCAGCACCAGCGCGATCACGATGCGCGTTACATTGAGCGTCTGCAGCGAACGCCAGAAGGTCTCGCGCGACTCGGCGGACAGTGCGTGCAACGGCGACATGCGCCTCAATCGTGCCGGGAGGCGGCCGGCTGGCGCGCGTGCGCCTGGCTGCAGTAGTCGTGCCCGCCCTCGTGTACCGCTTCGGAGGCCGGGAAATAGATGCCGCACTGGGCGCAGCTGGTCATGCGCTCCGATTCCTCGACCCGGGGCTGGGGCCGCGCCGCGCCGCCGGCGGGCATCCCCTCCCCGCCTTGCGGGTGATAGCCGCGCGCGGCCACCGCCGCCCGCAGTTTGCTGCGTACCGCCATCACCACCAGGATGATGAGCGCAATCCAGAAGAGCAGTCGCGTCATGTGAACCCCCGGTGCAGAACGACTTCAAAAACAAAACGGCTGCCGACATAGGCCAGCGCCAGGGTAGCGAAACCGGCCAGCGTGAAGCGCAGCGCGGTCTTGCCGCGCCAGCCGCGCCAGCGGCGTCCGGCCAGCAGCGCGGCAAACAACAGCCACGACAGCAGCGCGAACACATTCTTGTGGTCCCAGCGCAGCGCGCGCCCGAACAGCTGTTCCGAGAACACGATGCCCGACAGGACCGTCAGGCTGAGCAGCACGAAACCGATGCCGATCATCCGGAACAGCAGCTTTTCCATGGTCAGCAGCGCCGGCAGCTGGTCGATCGCCGTGCCCAGCCAGCCTTTCTTTGCGCTGCGCGTGTGCAGGCGGGTTTCCTGCAGCGCCATCACTACCGCATGGAAGGCGGCGATGGTGAGCGTGCTGTAGGCCATGATGGCGACGGCGACGTGCCAGCCGAAGGCCGGCGTCTGCTCCCCGACCGGCATCAGGCTGCCGGGGAACAGCGGCGGCAGCAGCGCCGACACGGCCGCGCACGGCATGATCATGCGGCGCATGCCGTCGAGCGCGAAGTTGCGGTTTTCGAGCCACCAGGCCGCCACCGAAATCCACAACGCGGCCGACAGCATGAAGGCGAAGCCGACCCGCAGCGTGCCGTTGGACAGCATGTCCGGCCACAGCGCCGCCCCATGCAGGCCCCACGCAAGCAGGGTCACGCCCGACACGACGCCGCCCCGCTGCGCCGGCAGCAGGGCACACACCGCGTACAGGATGGCCGCGGCGATGAAAAAGGTGGTTTGCATAGGGGCGAGTCTACACCATCCGGGTGGTGAAGGTTGGCTTGCCGAAACGGAAAAAGGTGGCCCGCAACCTGTCAACGTCGTCCCCGCGCAGGCGCACTACTGTCCGGGATAATAACGTTGTGCTGATCATCAGGCTTCTCCAAAGGGTGACAGGTTGAGGCTTGATGGTCTTCGTCGGCGTGGCGGTAGCGTCGCGTCACTGACGGCGGAAGTGAACAGCG
>NZ_JBDGIN010000002.1:0-239494 GCF_057657395.1 Telluria sp. Soil_C_11
TCCTTTCCTCCCTTCGGACATATCCTAGGGGACATCTCTACTTTGCGGAGACGGGACATTACTACTTAGCACTAACAGCGTCGCAAAAAAACCTTGCCGGATTCCTCCCAGCGGTTATAATGCGTGCCTCAATTCCCTGATAGCTCAGTCGGTAGAGCGACGGACTGTTAATCCGCAGGTCCCTGGTTCGAGTCCAGGTCGGGGAGCCAGAATACGGAAAGGCCGCTTCATCGAAGCGGCCTTTTGCTTTTCCAGGGCATGCCCATGATCTCCGCACTTTCCGAACACGACGCCGCCCTCATCGCCGGACATGCCGCCCAGGCCGATGCCGCGGGCTGGCTGCATCCGGCCCAGCAGGCATTGATCCACGAGCGCGGCTGGCTGCGCATGCTGGCCCCGCGCGCGGTCGGCGGCGAAGAGCTGGCGCTGCCGGACGTCGTGCGGCTGGAAGAGGCGATCGCCCGCGTCGACGGCAGCATGGGCTGGACCGTGACCCTGTGCGCCGGCGCCGGCTGGTTCGCGGGCTTCCTGGCCCCGGCCCTGGCGCGCGCGATCCTGGCGACGCCGCAGGTCTGCCTGGCCGGCAGCGGCGCGCCGACCGGTTACGCCGACCAGGAAGGGGAGGGCTGGCGCATCGAAGGTCTGTGGGACTACGCCAGCGGCGCGCCGATGGCCACCCACTTCACCTTCAACGCGATCCTGCGCGAGGGCGGCCAGCCGCTGCTCGACGACGCCGGCCAGCCGCGCATCCAGGCCTTCGTGGTGCCGGCCGCGCTGGTCGAGATCGTGCCCAACTGGCGCAGCATCGGCCTGCGCGCCACCGCCTCGCATGCCTACCGCGTGCGTGGGCAATGGCTGCACGCCGACCATGGCTTCGCAATCGATCCTGCCCGGGCCCGGGAGCAGGGCGCGCTGTACCGTTTTCCCTTCCTCCCGTTCGCGTTCGTGACCCTGTCGGCCAACGTGGCCGGCATGGCTTTCCACTTCGTCGAACTGGCGCAGGAGTGCATCGCGCGGCGCCGCAACCGCTTCGGCGGGCAGGGCGAGCCGCTGATCGAGGTGCCCGCCGTACGCGCGCTGCTGGACGCCACGCGTGCGGCTTTGGAGGAAGTCCGCGCGCGCTTCTACGCGCTGCTGGACGCGACCTGGGCCCAGGTCGCGGCCGGCGGCACGGTCAGCGATGAGGAAGCGGCGCAGATGGAAGCCCTGTCGATGGAGTGGGTAACCGCCTCGCGCCGTGCGGTCGATGCGCTGTATCCGTACTGCGGCCTGTACGCGGCGCGCGAGGACAGTCCGATCAACCGGGTCTGGCGCGACTTCCATACGGCATCGCAGCATGCCTTGCTGATGCCGCGCGCCGACACTGGTCAAACGGCAACTATGCCGCTATAATACGAGCCTCAATTCCCTGATAGCTCAGTCGGTAGAGCGACGGACTGTTAATCCGCAGGTCCCTGGTTCGAGTCCAGGTCGGGGAGCCAGAATACGAAGAAGGGCCGCGTGCGAACGCGGCCCTTCTTTATTTCCGGCTCTGCCGCGCGCGAGCTGGCGCCGCTCATCTTGTACGTTTACAACATTTTTACGCGCCCCAGCCATTTCTCTACGCAGTTTTTTGCCGCTGTCCGGTAATCTCCCCTGCATGAGCACAAGATTTCCTCCGTCAGGGAAGCGTGTCACCGCCTACGGACTGTCCGTCCTTGCCTGCATTGCCACCACCGTGCTGGTCACGCTGGTGCACGACATTCTCGACGCCGCCAACACGGTGATGATTTATCTTCTCGCCGTGTTCCTGGTCGCACGCTTTCTTGGCCGCGGCCCTGCCGTCGTCGCCTCCTTTCTCAGCGTGGCCCTGTTCGACGTGATCATCGTGCCCCCACGATTTTCCCTGGCGGTCAGCGACGTCCAGTACCTGGTGACGTTCGCGGTCATGCTGGCCGTCGGCCTGGTCACGGCCAATCTCACTGCCGGCCTGCAGCGGCAGGCGGTAGCGGCGCGCGAACGCGAACTGCAGGCCGAGGGCTTGTACGGGCTGGCGCGCGAGCTGGCGGGCGTGATCGAGATCGGGCAGGTGGCCGGGCCGCTGGAGCGCTACATGAGCGGGCAGGGATGCCAGGCGGAGCTGCATCTTCTCGACGATGCCGGCAGCCTGCCGACCCTTGCGCCGCACCTCGTCCAGGCCAGGTTCGCGGCGCTTGCCTTGCAGAAAGGCAGGCCGGTGGAAGCGGACACGGGCGCCGGCCAGGTCTGCCGCGTCAATCCCTTGCGCGGCGCGACCCGCGACCGCGGGGTGCTGATCGTGTCCGCCGCCCATGCGAGCGTCATCGACGCGAACCTGCAGATGATCGACGCGGTCGCCTCCGTGGTGGCGCTGACCGTCGAACGCCTGCATTACGTCGAGGTGGCCCATACCAGCCAGCTGGAAGCGGACGCCGAGCGCCTGCGCAACTCGGTGCTGTCGGCCCTGTCGCACGACCTGCGCACGCCACTGACCGCGCTGGTCGGCACGGCCGACGCGCTGGCCGCCAACCAGGCCGACGTGGGCGAGAAGGCGCGCGGCATGGCGGGCGCGATCCGCGACCAGGCGCAGGCGATGACGCGCCTGTTGAACAATCTGCTCGACATGGCCAGGCTGCAGGCGGGCAAGGTAAGGCTGAACCGGGAGTGGCAATTGCTGGAGGACGTGATCGGCAGCAGCCTGCAGCTGATGCGCTCCACCCTGGAGGGGCGGGCCGTGCGGGTCGCGCTGTCGCCGCACATGCCCCTAGTCGAGTTCGATGCGGTACTGATCGAACGGGTCCTCTGCAATCTGCTGGAAAACGCGGCCAAGTATTCGGCCCCCGGCACCCCGCTGGAGATCCGCGCGTTCGTGGAGTCCGGCTGCGCAGGTGTCGCGGTGTGCGACCGGGGACAGGGCTTCGTTGCAGAAGACATCGACCGGGTGTTCGGCATGTTCGAGCGCGGCCGGGCCGAATCCCCAACCTCGGGCGTGGGGTTGGGCCTGGCGATCTGCCGCTCGATCATGGACGCGCACGGCGGCCGCATCGAGGCGGCCAACCGCGACGGCGGCGGGGCCTGCGTCACGATCCGCCTACCGCTCGGCAATCCACCGGCCGTCGAGGACGAAGCATGAGTACCGAGCCGCATGTGCTGCTGATCGAGGACGAGCCCCAGATCCGGCGTTTCGTCCGCGCCAGCCTGGAGTCGGAAGGCTGCCGCGTGCACGAGGCGGATTCGGGAAGCGCCGGCCTGACCGAAGCCGGAACCAGGAAGCCGGACCTGCTGATCGTCGACCTGGGCCTGCCGGACATGGACGGCGTTGACGTCATCCGCGAGTTCCGCGGCTGGTCGCAGGCGCCGGTCCTGATCCTGTCGGCCCGCACCGAGGAGCGCGAAAAGGTCGAGGCCCTCGATGCGGGCGCGGACGATTACCTGACCAAGCCGTTCGGCGTGGCCGAGCTGGCCGCCCGGGTCCGCGCCCTGTTGCGGCGCCGCTTCCAGGGCCAGGAGGCGACGCCGACGATCCGCTTCGGCCAGGTTACGTTCGACCGCCCGAAGAGGATCGTCGAGCGCAATGGCGAGCACATTCACCTGACCCAGATCGAGTACCGCCTCCTCGGTGTTCTTGTCGCCAATGCCGGGAAAGTCCTGACCCAGCGCCACCTCATGCAGGAAGTATGGGGACCGAATCACGGCGAGCGCGGCCACTATCTGCGGGTCTACATGAGCCGCCTGCGCCAGAAACTGGAAGTCGACCCGGCACAGCCGGTTCACTTTCTCACCGAAACCGGGGTCGGCTACCGCTTCCAGCTGTAACCGGCCACCTCCCGCACGCGAGGATAGCTTGAGCATCGAACAAAAGAAAACCGGCACGGCGGCGTTGACGCTCGCCGCCATCGGCATCGTCTATGGCGATATCGGCACCAGCCCGCTCTACACGCTGAAGGAAGTGTTTTCGCCCGAGCATGGACTGCCGCTCGACGAGGGCAACCTGCTGGGCGTGGTCTCCCTGATCCTGTGGGGACTGACCATGGTCGTCTCGATCAAGTATGTCGCGCTGATCCTGCGGGCGGACAACCGGGGGGAAGGCGGCATCATGGCGCTGGTAGCCCTGGCCTTGAAATCCGTGGGTGCCCGCTCACGCTGGCAGGGACCGCTCGCCATCATCGGGCTGATCGGGGCGGCACTGTTCTTCGGCGACGGCGTCATCACGCCCGCGATCTCGGTGCTGTCGGCGATCGAGGGCCTGGAAGTGGCGACGCCGGCGCTGAAGCCCTATGTCGTGCCGCTTACCGTGGCCGTGCTGTTTGCCTTGTATTCCGTCCAGCACAAGGGAACCGCGGGCATCGGCCGCTGGTTCGGCCCGGTCGTGCTGGTCTGGTTCGCCATGCTGGGAGTCATGGGAATGTTGAATATCGCCGACAATCCGCGCATCCTGGCCGCCATCAATCCCTGGCACGCGCTGCGCTTCCTCCTTGACAACGGCTGGCTCGCCTTCCTGGCGCTCGGCGCGGTAGTGCTGGCGTTCACGGGAGCCGAAGCGCTGTATGCCGACATGGGGCACTTCGGTAAAAAGCCGATCCGTATCGCCTGGTTCACCATCGTTTTTCCCGGCCTGGCCCTGAACTACCTCGGCCAGGGGGCCTTGCTGCTGTCGCGGCCGGAAGCGGTGTCGAATCCCTTCTACCAGCAGCTCGGCCCTTGGAGCGTCTATCCCCTGGTGGCGCTGGCGACGCTGGCGACCGTGATCGCCTCGCAGGCGACGATCTCGGGCACCTTTTCGATCACGCAACAGGCGGTCGCCCTCGGCTATCTCCCACGCCTGCGCATCGTGTACACCTCCGAGCGGCAGATGGGGCAGATCTACGTGCCTTTCGTGAACTGGCTGCAGCTGTGTGCCGTGGTGCTGGCCGTCGTCGGTTTCGGATCGTCGTCCAACCTGGCCTCGGCCTATGGCATCGCGGTGACCGCGACGATGCTGATGACGACGATCCTGACCTTCTTCGTCGTCCGCCATGGCTGGAAGTACAACGCGCTGCTGGCCTGGTCCGCCACCGGATTATTCCTGGTAATCGATATCGCACTGTTTTCGGCGAATACCCTCAAGATCCTGCACGGCGGCTGGTTCCCTCTGGTGCTCGGCACAGTCGCCGTCGTGGTGATGCTGACGTGGCAGCGGGGGCGGGCACTGGTGCACGACAACCTGCGCCAGCACCTGGTGCCGCTCGACGACTTCCTGCAATCCCTGTTCACCGGCGCGCCGACGCGGGTCGAGGGGACCGCGGTATTCTTCCGCGCCGAAGGCGACGGCGTGCCTCACGCCATGCTGCACAACCTCATGCATAACCGCATCCTGCACGGACGCACGATTTTCCTGACCATCCATAATGAAGACATTCCCCGCATACGGCCGGAGCAGCGCATGTCGGTCACGAACCTGGGACACGACTGCTACCAGATCGACCTGCGTTACGGGTTCGTGGAAGACCGCGACATCCCGGCCGCGCTGGAGTCGTGTGCGGCCGAGGGGCTGGCCTTCGAGCCGATGCAGACTTCCTACTTCATCGCCCGCCAGAACGTGATTCCCACGGTCGGCAGCGGCATGGCCATGTGGCGCGAAGCCTTGTTCGCCACCATGTCCCGCAATGCCCGCGACGCGGCCGATTATTACCGGATACCGGCCAACAGAGTGGTCGAACTGGGAACGCAGGTCGAGATCTAGGAGCGCTTCATCGGCTGCCGCACGCCGTACATCAGCGTACGCCACAGCCATTCGATGGGACCGAAGCGGTAACGGCGCAGCCACAGCACGCTTACCCGCATCTGCACGACATACACGGCAACGCCCAAGGCAAGGACCGGTGCGGGGCGCAGCAGACCGAACTGGCCCAGTCCATAGCCGAAAAACAGCCACCCGAAGACGAGCGACTGCGCAATATAGTTGGTGAAGGCCATACGGCCAATCGCGGAGAATGGGCGGAGCAGGGCGTGCGCCGAGGTGAACTCGACGGCATACAGGATCGCTGCCGCGAACGCCAGCGCCAGGCAGACCGGGACCAGATTGGACAGTTCTTGCGCATTGGTCGAGGCCAGCGCAATGCCCTTGGCCCCGAGCAGGCAGCCCAGGCCGGCGATCTGCCCCCTGCGTTCGGCGGGCCTGGAAAAGATCCCGCAGCGCCAGGCCAGCATGCCAAGCACGAACAGGCCGAGGGTGCGGGGGAAAATATACACGTGCAAGGGCAGCAGGAAGGGCAGTTCCCGCAGGCTGAAACGCGTCACCTGGAACCAGTCGCCTGTACGCAGTACCTGGTTCGCCTGTGCCAGATGGTGCGCGATCCACACGGGCTCCGGCCAGGCAAGCGGCAAGGGCAGCGCGGGCAGCGCCAGGTAGAGGGCGAACAGCGCCGCTGCGGCGAACGCCAGCACCCGGCGCGATGCGTATAGCAGGGGCAGGACGAGCAATCCCGCCATTGCGTATTCGGTCAGGATGTCGCCATTCCAGATCAGCAGCAGGTGAACGAGGCCGAAAGCGAGCAGGGCCAGAAGGCGGCGCACCAGCCAATAGAGCGGCCTTCCCGTGCCGGACAGGCGCTCGAAGTGCATGGCCAGCCCGACGCCGAACAGGAAAGAGAACAGCGCGAAGGCCTTGAGTTCCAGGCCGTCGCGCACGAAGGCCGTCGCGATCCGGTCGGCGAGGCCCGGCTCGGCGGTCGCCGGCGCGAACTGGGCGAAGATCGATACCCGGAATTCGGCGACGAGATTGACGGCCAGGACACCGAACAATGCGATGCCGCGCAGGATATCGATGGCATCGAGACGCCGGCTGGCCTCGATGGCGCCTGGCGTCAAGGACCGCGGTCCGGTGGTGCGATCGGGGTCACGGGGGGATTCGAGCGGCATCGCAGGTCTTTTTCTTGTTGAGCGGCGGATTCCGGACAGTGTAAGGCGTCTGTTGCTCTCATGGAAGCCGTGGGGAAGGCCGGCATTTTTCCCCCTCTCCAGCAGACCTCGCCCGCGCCACCTATAATCGCTGTTTTGTCGCGGACCCAGCATGAAATCCCCAGTCAATACAGGCAGTTACGAGCAAGACAAGGTGCCGGTCGACGGCCTGGAAAAAGGACAGCTGATGTGGGCCGTCATCGCGCTGTCGCTGGGGGTGGGCATGTCCGCGCTCGATACCGCGATCGCCAACACCGCACTGCCGGCGATGGCCGACCAGCTGCACGCCACCCCCGCCAACTCCGTCTGGATCGTCAACGCCTACCAGCTGGCGATGGTCGCGACCCTGCTGCCGGTGGCGGCGCTGGGCGAGACCATCGGCTACAAGCGCGTCTACATGGCCGGCATGGCCCTGTTCACGGCCGCCTCGCTGGGGTGCGCGCTGGCCTGGTCGCTGCCGGCGCTGATCGTGGCGCGCCTGTTCCAGGGGCTCGGCGCGGCGGCCCTCATGGGCGTCAACTCGGCCCTGATCCGCGCCGTCTATCCGGCCCGGCTGCACGGGCGCGGTTTCGGCAATAACGCGCTGGTGGTGGCGATCGGCTTTGCCGTCGGCCCCAGCCTCGCCTCCGTGATCCTCGCCACTTCGTCATGGGAGTGGCTGTTCGGCATCAACGTGGTTCCCGGCATCCTTGGCTGGTTCCTGGCGCGCAAGGCGTTGCCGGAAACCGGGCGCGCCAGCCACAAGGTCGATGGCGTGGCCGGCCTGTACAACGTGGCCGCCTTCGGCATCGCGATCCTGGCGCTGGGCGACGCCGCCCACCGCGTCGGCCTGCGCACCCTGTTGCCGGAGGTAGTGCTGGCGCTGCTGTTCTTCTTCCTGCTGCTGCGCCGCCAGAAGAACCATCCGGCGCCGCTGCTGCCGGTCGACCTGTTCCGCCTGCCGCTGTTCTCGCTGTCGACCCTGACCGCGGTGTGCACCTTCGCGGCCCAGGCGCTGGCCTTCGTCGCGCTGCCGTTCTACTTCGAAAGCCAGCTGGGCCGCACGGCGGTGGAGACCGGCTTCCTGCTGACGCCGTGGCCGGTCATGGTCGGCGTGATGGCGCCGCTGGCGGGGCGCCTCAGCGACCGCTATTCTCCGGGCCTGCTGGGAGGCGTCGGCCTGCTGATCCTGGCGGCCGGTTTGGGCTTGCTGCTGGGCATGTCGAGCGCTCCCTCGGCGCTCGACATCGGCTGGCGCATGGCCGTGTGCGGCGTCGGTTTCGGTTTCTTCCAGGCGCCCAACGTGAAAGCGATCATGGGCAGCGCGCCGCCCTCGCGCAGCGGCAGCGCCAGCGGCATGGTGGCGACCGCGCGCCTGGTCGGGCAATCGACCGGCGCGGCGCTGGTGGCGCTGTGCCTGACCATGTTCCACCTGCGCGGCACCTGGTATGCGATCGCCATCGCCGCCGCCTTTGCCGCGGTGGCCAGCATCGCCAGCTTCTCGCGCCTGGTGGTTGCCGCGCCGGCACGCAGCTGAGTGAGCGACGGCATGAAAGAACAGCGCGCCCATGCCCGAAAGCTGATGCGAGAGCAGGCGTATCTGGCGGATGCCGGCACGACTTCCTGGGCGCCGGTCGTCCTGCTCGATATTTCCCTTAGCGGAATCAGCTTCGCGTCCCCGTCGGCCATCATCCACGGCGAGCTGCGCCAGCTGCAGTTCAGGATGCCGGGCAGCCCTGTGCTTCACCGCGTGCGCATCCACATCGTGCATCACACGGCATCCGGCGTGCCGGTCGGATTCAAGGTCGGGGCCCGGTTCGAAGACATCGGCGCGGAAACCAGGAATGCCATCGCCGGTTTTCTGGTGTCGGGTGACACGGAACGTGAAAGCTGCGTCAAGTTAGTGAAAAACGCCTGACGTACTTTTTGAAAAATTCGTTCAGACAGATTGATTTGTTGCGAGATAAGCAATAACTGCCGTAGACTTGTTGAACTTCCGCTATCGGCCAGGAGCGGACCTCCGCCAAAAGGGAATGCTGTTGCCTAAGAGAGGCCGAACACCCATGAATCATGACGATGAGTATCGAGGGGTTGCCGCGTACGAGAAAGCAGCAGCGCTGAAAAAAGTTGGGCAGGACGAGTCGGGCTGGGAGATCTATTACGACGATGATCGAACTGGCGAACGATGGGTTATGGATTACCCTGACTCAGGGCAGCATGGTGGTGGTAGTCCGAGACTTCGCCGTCTTCGAAAAACCGCTTGTTGAAGCTCGATTAGCCGTTAAAGCTGATTTCGCAATGTCTGCTCTGGGTCGAAGGCGGACGCTACAATGAATCCGCAACCGGACAAGAGCGGAGGCACGAAGCCCGCACTCTACAAAGAGACAATGAACCTCATCTTAGAAAAAACCGATCAAGTCTGTTGGTTCACCAACATGCGCGATGTGTTTGATGCCGCGAACATCGCCCCTCAACACTATGATTGGTACGTCAGCGACATTGAAACGAATTGGACACCTCCTGATTTCTCTCCAGTTGATCAATGGTTTTCTGGCGAGGAATTAGCGTCTTTCCTGCGCAAACATGAAGTGCAATTTATCTGGGCAGTATTTAGCGCTGTCCCTAAAGGGTTCCGCTCGCACTGTTGGATTGCCCCATACGCTGATGGTAACCCCACTTACTGGAGCGGGGAGGAGCCTGCCCCTCAACTTGACGGTGCCTTGTTTGAGATCGCCTGTTGGGACAGTAGCGCGACCATCCTTATCAATCTACCTGACCAAGCGGCTCGTTCATTTGTAGCAAGATACACGGACACGCGAACCTTGGCGGATGCCCGCACCTGAACGTTAGCCTGACGTCCGCTAAGGGTCGGAAGCACCGTGCCGATACATCCTGCCAAGGCATCCGAATTTTTCAGTATCCAGGTCACGTCAGCCGAAAATTTTCACTTCCCTAGTCACTTCACCACGCCTGATGTAACGAAGATGGCGAAAAAGTCTTTGTAATCATTACCCGTCTTTTCAGTGATCGCGTCATCCAGCATCTGGGCAAAACGCCGCTGCCCTGGCTGGGCAGCAACCCTTTAAACGGCGCCGCCCGCCTCGATATGGGAGGGATGGCGCGCCGCTCCCGCATTCCCGACTTTCCCGAGGCTTCCAACGCTCCCGCCGACGAAGCCTTGTGCCCCTTGTGCGGGCGCCCGCTCGGCACCGTCAACATCGACCGCCACCACCTTGTGCCGAAATCGCTGAAGGGCAGGGAACAGTTTCCGATCCATAAGATCTGCCACCGGAAGATCCATGCGACCCTGTCGGAGCGCGAATTGCTGCGCGCCTACCACACCTGGGACGCACTGAAGCGGCACGAAGACATCCAGTCCTTCATCGGCTGGGTGGCGAACAAGCCGCCGGAGTTCTATACCCGCACCTACACGGCGAACAGCAAGCGCGGCCGCCGCTGAGCGTTCAATCGGACTGCCCGTAAAGATGGGGTTTGTTATGCTGGCGCATGATCCAGGAAGCCCCGATACCCCAGCTTCACCCGAGAACCTTGTCCGAGTATCCGGCTGGTCCGGCATCGCGGCGCCTGGCGCTGGGCCTGTTTGCCGCATCGCTCGCGATGTTCGTCGCGCTCATCCCCGTCGCGGACCGCTTCGTCGGCATCGCCAACTGGTTCATCCCGCTGTACCAGCCGGTCATCGTCATCAACGACCTGATCACCGCCACGCTGCTGTTCGGTTACCTGCGCCTGCACCGGCAACTGGCCATCCTGGTGCTGGCCTGCGGGTACCTGTACTCGGCGCTGATGGCCAGCATCCACCTGCTGAGCTACCCCGGCGTGTTCGCGCCCGGCGGCGTCGTGGGCGGCGGCGCGCAGACCACCGGCTATCTGCACGTGTTCTGGCACACCGGCTTTCCGCTGTGCGTCATCGGCTACGCCCTGCTCAAGGACAAGGCCCGGCGCGCGCGCGGACCGGCGGCGGAGCTGCTGGCGGCTGGCGTGACGCTGGCCTGCGCGGCCGCCCTGAGCGCCCTGGCCATCCTCGGCAACGACTTCCTGCCGCCGATGCTCGCCGGCGTACACTATTCGGCCTGGTTCAACCTGGGACGCTACGGCCAGTGGATCATGACCGCCGTGGCGCTGGCGGTCCTGTTCACCCGCCGCTCGCCCTCGGCGATGGACCTGTGGCTGATGGTGGTCCTGTCGGCGTGGTTCTTCGAGATCGGCCTGGTCGCCATCGTGAACGCCGGCAGGTGGGACGTCGGCTTCTACGCCGGCCGGGTGTATGCGCTGTTCGCGTCCAGCTTCGTCCTGGTCATGCTGCTCACCGAGCACGTCAGCATGTACCGCGACCTGGCCCGGGCCGAAAAGACCTCGCGCGCGGCCGCGCGCCTGCGCGAGCGGCAGCAGACCCTGCGCATGGCGCTGCAGGCCGGCCAGATGGGCGCTTTCAGCCTGGACCTGCCGCGCCGGCGCGCGTGGTGGAGCCCGGAGCTGGAACACATGCTGGGCTTCGCGTCGCGCACCCTGTTTCCCGAGCCGGACGCGCTGCTGCAGTACGTCCTGCCCGAGGACCGGACGGCGCTGCGCCAGCGGATCTTCGAGAGCATCCGGCTCAGGGGCGCATGCGAGGCCGAGTTCAGGCTGCGCACGGCGCGCGGAGACACGCTGTGGCTGCACCTGCGCGCGCAGGCCGAATACGACGAACACGGCGCGCCGGTGTCGGCCTTCGGCGTGATCGCCAACATCAGCGACCGCAAGCGCAGCGAGGAAGCGGCGGCGGAACTGGAAGCGCACTTTCGCACCCTGGCCGACGAGATACCGCAGCTGGCCTGGATGTCCAGCCCGGACGGCGGCGTGTACTGGCTGAACCGGCGCTGGTACGAATATACCGGACTGGATACCGAGGGCTCGATGGGCTGGCGCTGGCAGCAGGCCTACGAGCCGGCCGACCTGCCGGCGGCGGACCAGCGCTGGCGGCACTCGCTCGGCACCGGCGAACCGTACGAGATGGAATCCCGGCTGCGCCGCGCCGACGGCCACTATTTCCCCTTCCTCACCCGCATCGTGCCGCTGAAGGACGGCGATGGGCGGGTGCTGCACTGGTTCGGCACCCACACCGACATCACGGCCCAGACCGAAGCCCGGAACGCGCTTCGGCTGGCCGACCAGCGCAAGGATGAATTCCTGGCCACCCTCGCGCACGAGCTGCGCAATCCGCTGGCGCCGATCAGGAACGCGGCGGCCCTGCTGACCCGGTTCTCGCAGCTGCCGCCGCAGGTCGAGCGCGCGCTGGCGGTGATCGACCGGCAGTCGCGCCACCTCGCGCGGCTGGTCGACGACCTGCTCGAAGTGTCGCGCATCACCCAGGGCAAGGTCACGTTGCGCCGGCAGGCGGTGTCGCTGGTGGACTGCCTGTCGGATGCCCTGCATGCGGTGGAAGGGGCGCTCAAGACGGCCGGGCACGAGGTCGCCCTGCACATCACCGACGACCCCCTGTGCGCCGACGCGGACGCGACCCGCATCGCCCAGTGCTTCCTGAACCTGCTGAACAATGCCATCAAGTTCACCCCGCACGGCGGCATCATCCGCATCGAGGCGGAGCGCAGCGGGCAGGAAGCCCGGGTGACGATCGCCGACAGCGGGATCGGCATCGCGCCGGAACACCTGCAGGACATCTTCGGCCTGTTTTCCCAGGTCGCGCCGGCGCTCGAGCGCAGCCAGGGCGGCCTGGGGATCGGCCTGTCGCTGGTCAAGGGCTTCGTCGAACTGCACGGCGGCACGGTGGTCGCGGCCAGCGAGGGCCACGGGCATGGCACCACCTTCACGGTGCGGCT
Source organism: Telluria sp. Soil_C_11 (assembly GCF_057657395.1). Lineage (NCBI taxonomy): Bacteria > Pseudomonadati > Pseudomonadota > Betaproteobacteria > Burkholderiales > Oxalobacteraceae > Telluria > Telluria sp. Soil_C_11. The sequence goes on from NZ_JBDGIN010000002.1 coordinate 12,753, forward strand.
GCCGTTGCTGGCGACCGAGGGCCGGCCAGGCGTCGCCGAGCCGCGCGTCAGCATCGACGTCCGGCTGCACGCGCGCCGGGTGCTGGTGGTGGACGACAACCTCGACGCCGCCGCCAGCATGGTCGCCCTGCTGCAGGCGTCCGGCCACCAGGTGCGCGAGGCGCATGACGGACCCGAAGGGCTGCGGCTGGCCGGCGAATTCAAGCCGGAGGTGGTCCTGCTCGACATCGGCATGCCCGGCATGAACGGCCTCGAAGTGGCGCGCGAACTGCGCCAGCGCCAGCGCGAGGAAGCCTTGCGCATCATCGCCGTGACCGGCTGGGGGCAGGAGCGGGACCGCGGCCTGACGCGCGACGCTGGCTTCGACTTCCACCTGACCAAGCCGGTCAACCACCTGGAGCTCGACGTTTTGCTTGCCGATACGGCAATGACTGTATAAAAATTTGACGATTTCCCCATGGGTAAGACGTCATCGCTGCTGGGCTTGATGTAAAATCAAAGCTTACGATTTTGCAATTCGCGCTCTCCGATCACCGACTTCCACCGCAGTTGCAATGACCCAAGACGACTCCACCCGCTGTTCCGTTCTGCTCATCGATGACGAACCTTTTGCCGAGGACATCATCACGCATGGCATGAAAGCCTGCTCGCCGCATACGCTGCGCTTCGCGAGCCGGCCGGAGATGGCGGTCGAACTCGCCAAGGAGATCGGCGCGACGGTCGTGCTGGTCGACCTGCGCATGCCGGAGATCGATGGCCTGGAAGTGACGCGGCGCCTGCGCGCCGACCGCGACACCGAACACATCCCCGTGATCGTGCTGTCGTCCGAGGACGATCCGGACATCAAGGCCAGGGCCTTCGCGGTCGGCGCCAACGACTACCTGGTGAAATGGCCGGACCCGCGCGAACTGGTGGCGCGCGTGCGCTACCACAGCGACGCCTTCATCGCGCGGCGCCAGCGCGACGCCGCCTTCGTGTCGCTGCGCCACAGCCAGGAACAGCTGGCGGCCAGCCAGTCGGCCCTGTTCCATGCCCAGAAGATGGAAGCGATCGGCCAGCTGACCGGCGGCGTGGCCCACGATTTCAACAACGTCCTGCAGATCATCGGCGGCAACCTGCAGCTCCTGAAACTGGTCGGCCACCTGAACGAGGCCGGCAAGGCGCGCGTCGACATGGCGCTGGCCGGCGTCGAGCGCGGCGCCAAGCTGTCCTCGCACCTGCTGGCCTTCGCCCGCCGCCAGCCGCTGCAGGCCGTGGTCATCAATCCGGGGCACCTGCTGCGCGAGATGGAAGACATGATGCGGCGCGTGCTCGGACCGCGCGCGCGCATCGTCACCGAGATCGAGCACCGCCTGGGCAGCACCCTGGTCGACCCGAACCAGCTGAACAACGTGCTGCTGAACCTGGCCATCAACGCGCGCGACGCGATGGCCGGCAGCGGCACGCTCACCATCCGCGCCGCCAACGTGGGGCCCGGCGGCGCGCTGCCGCCCGCGCTGGCGGCGGGCCATTACGTGATGATCGAGATCGCCGACACCGGCAAGGGCATGGCGCCGGAAGTGCTGGAGCGCGCCTTCGAACCCTTCTTCACCACCAAGCCGACCGGACAGGGCACGGGCCTGGGCCTGTCGATGGCCTACGGCTTCGTGAAGCAGTCGGGCGGCGAGATCGTCCTCCACAGCGAAGAAGGCAAGGGCACCAGCGTGCGCATCTGGCTGCCGCGCAGCGAGGCCGAGCCGGGCGTGGTCGAGGACGTGGCGGCGGCGCCGCTGCTGGGCGGCCCGGAAACCATCCTGGTGGTCGAGGACGAGGAAGACGTGCGCAGCGCCACCTGCGGCATCCTGTCGGCGCTCGGTTACCGCGTGCTGGAAGCGCCGGATGCGGCGGTGGCCAGGGCGATCGTGGAGAGCGGCGAGCAGATCGACCTGGTGTTCAGCGACGTCATCATGCCGGGACCGGTGAGCAGCCTGCAGCTGGGGGAAGTGGTGCGCGAGCGGTTGCCGCGGGCGCAGATCCTGTACACCTCGGGCTACGCCGAAGGCGTGCTGGCGCATGAAGGCAAGGTGGAGGCGAACATCAACCTGCTGCAGAAGCCTTATCACCCGGACGCCCTGAGCGCCCGGATCCGTCATTTGCTGCGCCGCCGGTCGGCCTGACCGGTTGTTCACGCGTGGGCACGGGGTGCCCACCCTACATTATTTGACCGGTTTGATGTAGCGTTGCGACCCTGGCGGCGGTTCGTTCAGCACCGCCCAGAAGATGCCCAGGTCGGCGATCGCGCGCACGAATTCCGTAAAGTCGACCGGCTTGACCACATAGGCGTTCACGCCCAGTTCGTAGCTGCGCACCAGGTCCTGTTCTTCCTTCGACGAGGTCAGCATCACCACCGGCAGCGGCTTCAGGATGGGCGTCTCGCGGATGTCCTTCAGCACTTCGAGGCCGTCGACCTTCGGCAGCTTGAGGTCGAGCAGCACCACGGCCGGATTGCCGGCGGGGCGCTGGGCGTGTTCGCCGCGCCGGTGCAGGTAGTCGAGGGCTTCGGCGCCGTCGCGCACGACGATCACCTGGTTGGCGAGCTGGCTTTTCGATAGCGCGATCAGCGTCAGCTCCAGGTCGTTCGGGTTGTCTTCGACGAGCAGGATGGGCTTGAGCATGCGTTCTTTCAGGATTCGTTCAGTGAATTCGGTTGATTCAGTTGTCTGGTACATGTTTCGGTATTGCAAAGGAGAAGGTCGCGCCTTCGCCCTGGACTGACTTGGCCCACACGCGGCCGTTGTGACGCTCGACGATGCGGCGCACGTTGGCAAGGCCGATGCCGGTGCCCTGGAAGTCTTCCATGCGATGCAGGCGCTGGAATACGCCGAACAGCTTGTGCACATATTCCATGTTGAAGCCGGCGCCATTGTCGGCCACGTGGAAGATGGTTTCGTCGGGCGCCTCTTCGGCGCTGACGCGGATGATGGCCGGGTCGCGCTGGCCGGTGAATTTCACGGCGTTCGACAGCAGGTTGAACATCGCCAGGTGCAGGAAGGTCGGGTCCGCATGGACCGTCGGCAGCGGGGCGATGTCCCATTCGATGCGGCGGCCGCGGGTTTCCAGCGTCAGCTTGTCGATGCAGGAGGCCACCAGCTCGCCCATGTCGACCGTGGTCGGGCGCAGCGAGGCGCGGCCCATCTGCGAGAACGACAGCAGGTCGTCGACCAGCTTGCCGGCCAGGCGCGCCGCGTCCTTGATGTTCTTCAGGAAGCGCATGCGCTGTTCGCCATCCTCGCTGCCGGCCGACTCGATCAGCAGGTCGGCGAATCCGACGATGTGGCGCAGCGGCGCGCGCAGGTCGTGCGACACCGAGTAGGAGAAGGCTTCCAGTTCCTTGTTGGCGCGTCCCAGTTCCTCGGCCAGTTCGGCCATCTGCTCGGCGCGCTCGAGGGCGATGCCCAGCAGCGCGGTGCGGAACTCCAGCGCCAGTTCGATCTCGCCGGCGTGCCAGGGCACGCTGGTGCCGTGGATGGTTTCGCGCCAGGAAGCGAAGCTGGTGCGCGGCGAGAGCTGGGTCGGCGCGTCCGGCTGCTGCTCCTTCCCATGCGGATTGCCGGCCCATTCGATCGTGTGCACGTACTCGGGGCGGAACCACAGCAGGTAGTGCTTGTGGATCCGCGAGATCGGCATCGCCAGCAGGCCGCTGGCGTTGCGCACGAACTTGCCGGCCGCGGGCCAGGCCGCGGACAGCTTGTCGGTATGGTAGATGTCGCCGTGGTCGTGCACCGCCAGCCAGTCGACCAGGGCCAGGATGTCGTTCTCCGCCGGGGCGTCGCCGAAGGTCAGCACGCGCTCGTCGACCACGATCGCGGCCCCGGACGCGCGCGCGAAGCGCAGCAGCTCGGGGAACACGCTCGACAGGTTCTCGATGAAGTCGCTGCCCTGGGTCAGGCCGGCCAGCATCGACACCATGATGCGGCGCACTTCGAGGCGGAACTGCAGCTCGTGCGCGTCCTCGCGCGACTCGATGCACAGCGCCAGGATCTGGCCCAGCTGCTCGCAGGCGGTGCGCTTTTCGAACGAGACCGGGGCCGGGTCGGCGTTGTGGCAGGAGATCAGGCCCCACAGCTTGCCCTTGACCATCAGCGACACCGACATCGAGGCCAGCGTCTGCATGTTGCGCATGTACTGCAGGTGCACCGGCGAAACGCTGCGCAGGGCCGCGAACGACAGGTCGTTCGGCTTGCCCGTCAGCGGGTTGAGGGCCGGGACCAGCGGCGCCGGCGTGTAGTTGGCGTCCTGGATCAGGCGGATGCGCGACAGCGCGTACAGCTCGCGGGCCTGGACCGGGATGTCGGAGGCCGGGAAGTGCTGCCCCAGGTAGGAGTGGTAGCCATCTTCCTTCGATTCCGCCACCACGTGACCGTGGCCGTCGGCGTCGAACTGGTAGACCATCACGCGGCCGAAGCCGGTCACAGCGCGGATGTGCTGGCAGGCCAGCCCGGCCAGCGCCTCGATGCGGGCGGCGTCGTTGACCTTCAGCAGGAAGTCGCCGATCAGCGGGTACAGGTGGCGGAAGTCGGCCGGCTCGGCGCGCTCGACGCTTTCGAATTCGAGGAGGGCCAGGCCATCCCACTGGTGCCCGAGCACGTCGAAATGGCGGCCGTTCTCCAGCGTGACCGTGCCCACGTAATACGGGCGGGCGCCCAGCTTCGAACCCGGCCCCGGCGCCAGTTCGGGCGCCAGGCGCAGCGCGGCAGCTTCGCCGATCACCTCGGCGAGCGGCCGGCCGGCAGCGGCCTGGGCCGGGCAGCCGGTCCAGTCGCCGAGATTGGCGCTGGCCTGCAATACCTCGAGTCCGCTCGACAGGGTCAGCAGGAAACCGTGCGGCTGGATGCTCCCGGGCGTGCGAATCGGCTCCCTGTCGCAGGCCGACAGGTCGAGTACAGGGGCGGAAGAGGCCGGATTCATGAAATAGTGACGGTAAACGTTAATTGCAAGTCCTCCATTTTACAATGAAAGGATGTTGCACTTTCATTGGAGCTTTTGACAATTTTGCCGATGCAGCGTGAACACAACGGTATGCGCCATGCGTGAACGTTGGATTGCATTGCGCGTGCGTGGGCAGGGCAAACGGGGTGGGTGTATGATTAAGTGGATTTGAATCAATGAATTCGTGCATCTGGACACGAGTGCACAGCCATGAGCGAACACATGCAAGATAAAAAAGTCCTGTCGGATGAGCGGCGTTACCAATACCTGATCTCCGGCATCAACGACTATGCGATCTACATGCTGGATCCGCAGGGACATGTGAGCAGCTGGAACGCGGGCGCCAACCGCTTCAAGGGCTACGTGGCGCAGGAAATCCTGGGCGAGCACTTTTCGCGCTTCTATACCGAGGAGGACCGCGCCGCCGGCCTGCCGGCGCGCGCCCTCGCGACGGCGCTCACGGAAGGCAAGTACGAAGCCGAGGGCTGGCGCGTACGCAAGGACGGCACCCGTTTCTGGGCCCACGTGGTGCTCGACCCGATCTACAACGAAGACAAGGTCCTGCTCGGCTTCGCCAAGGTGACCCGCGACGTCACCGAGCGCAAGGAGGCCGAGGACAAGCTGCGCGAGAGCGAACAGCGCTTCCGCCTGCTGGTGCAGGGCGTGACCGACTACGCGATCTACATGCTGTCGCCGGAAGGCGTGGTCACCAACTGGAACTCGGGCGCCGAGCGCATCAAGGGCTACACCCAGGACGAGATCGTCGGCAGCCACTTCTCGCGCTTCTACACCGAGGAAGACCGGATCGCGGGCGTGCCCAAGCGCGCCCTGTCCACCGCCGGCTCGGCCGGGCGCTTCGAGGCCGAGGGCTGGCGCGTGCGCAAGGACGGCACGCGCTTCTGGGCCCACGTGATCATCGACGCCATCCGCGACGACGAGGGCCATCTGGTCGGCTTCGCCAAGATCACGCGCGACCTGACCGAGAAGAAGCGCGCCGCCGAGGCCCTGGAAGCGGCGAACGCCGCGCTGTACCAGGCCCAGAAGATGGAGTCGATCGGCCAGCTCACGGGCGGCATCGCGCACGACTTCAACAACCTGCTGTCGGTGCTGTCGAGCGGCCTGGAAGTGCTGGCGCTGCAGCGCGGCGAGAGCGGCGACAGCCGCACCATCGAGAGCATGCGGCGCGCGGTCGACCGCGGCGCGCGCCTGACCCAGCAACTGCTGGCCTTTGCGCGCCAGCAGCCGCTGCAGGCCGAAACCCGCAACGTGAACCGCATCATCACCGGCTTCGAGCCGGTGCTGCGGCGCGCCGGCAATGCCAACATCGAATTCAAGGTCGACCTCGACCGCAAGGCGCACAGCGCGGTGATCGACAGCGCGCGCCTCGAATCGGCCCTGCTGAACCTGGTGGTGAACGCGCGCGACGCCATGCCGGACGGCGGCAGCATCGTCATCGCCACCCGCAACGTCACGCTCGGCCAGCACGAGGCGGGCAGCCTGCCGGCCGGCGACTACGTGCGGATCACGGTCAGCGACACCGGCACCGGCATGCCGCCCGACGTGGTGTCGCGCGCCTTCGAACCCTTCTTCACGACCAAGGAAGTGGGGAAGGGCACCGGCCTGGGCCTGTCCCAGGTGTATGGCTTCATCAAGCAGTCGGACGGCGAGGTCGTCATCGAGAGCAAGCCGGGCGAGGGCACCACGATCGCGATCTACCTGCCGGCGGTGCTGTCCGAGGCGCAGGAAGACCGCCGCGCCCATGTCGAGCGCGTGCTGATCGTCGAGGACGAGCCGGACCTGATGGACGTCGCGGCCTCGCTGTTCACCAGCATGGGCTACGACGTGGTGACCGCCTCCAGCGGCCGCGAGGCGGTCGACCTGCTGGAGCAGCGCGACATCGACATCCTGTTCACCGACGTCGTCATGCCGGACGGGATGGACGGGATCGAGCTGGCCACCTACACCCGCACCCATTATCCGGACACCAAGATCATGCTGGCGTCCGGCTATCCGCTGCCGGCGCTCAAGCAGCGCCATGGCGGGGTGTTGAACGAGTTCGCCTTCGTCAACAAGCCCTACCGCCTGTCCGACCTGGCGCGCACCCTGCGCACCGCGATATAGGGCGGCGTCATCCGATGGGAAGGGAGCCTTATTCCAGGCCGAAGATGATGTCGCAGATGCGGTCGTAGACCGGATCCGCCGACGGACCCGGGTTCGGCCAGTCCAGGATGTCGAAGTGGTCGTAGCCGTCGTAGGTGCCGAGGAAGTTCCAGCTGCCGCGCACGGCCCGGCCGTCGTAGTCGCGCACCGGATGGCCCGCGGGCGCGCGCATGCTGACCGTGTTGACCACGCCGTCGCTGGCGAACCAGCTGCTGTCGATGCGCACCCGTCCCGGGTCCGACTGGGTATAGGAGCCCATGCCCGGCTGGGCCAGTGAACCCACGATCCATTCTCCTGAAAACAGCTTGAAGTAGGGGATCATGTCGTCGCGCGGGTACTGGTAGTTGCTGCTCTGGATCGGCGCCAGCTGGCGATCGCTGCCGTTGCAGCACCAGGCGCCCGCCACCGTGGCCCGCGTCCCCACCGAAAAATAATAGACCCAGGGCGAGGTGAGCGCCCAGCGGTTGAATTCGCGCGCCCCGTCCGGCGCCAGTTCCCAGTGCGCGAGGCGGTTGTCGAGGATGTCGCGCAGCGGGCTGCGCAGATGCGGCAGGACGTCCAGCACCGCATCGCGCAAGGTGGTGCCGTTGTGCGGCGCCGAGATCGTCACCACGCTCCTGACCCAGCCGGTCTTGCCGCCGCGGTAGAGCTCGCCGCCGCCTTCGTCGCCGTCGGGCGAACCGTGTTCCAGCAGCTGGACCAGGGCGCGGATCGTGGTGCCGCCCTGGCTGTGGCCGATCAGGTGGATCGGGTGGGCGGCATCCCATTGCGGATAGAAGGCGAGGGGATAGCCATGCGGGTTGTCGTCTGGATCGGCGGCCCAGCACTTGCCGGCGGGCTTCCGCGGCTGGCCGGGATAGCCGTAGCGCACGACGTGGGTGGCGCCGTAGTCGACGCAGCCGCCCTTGATCTGGGCATACAGCTCGGCGGCGCGGTCCCAGTTGGAGCTGATCGCGCCGACCCCGGCCGTGTAGACGGCATGCGGACCCTTGTAGCGCTGCATGCGGCCGGCGATGTCATGGTAGCCGCCCCAGTACAGGAAGCTGCTGCCGGGAAAGGTGTCCGGCCCGAAGCCGAGGAAGCCGTGCACCAGCACGACCGGATAGTTATTGGCGGCCCCGGCCGTTGCCGTGCCCAGCAGGCAGGCCAGGGCCAGCAGCGCTCGGGCCCAGGCCCTGTTCATGGATGACATGCAGCTCTCCCTTGGTGGGTGACGGACGCTACATTGTCGAATTGGTACTGGGGGAGGGATTTGAGCCGGACCAAAGCGTGGCCCCCGGCTCTCGAACGTCGTCCCCGCGCAGGCGGGGACCCAAGTTTCGCGATCTGCCACCAACCTGGATTCCCGCCTGCGCGGGAACGACGGGAATGTCAGTTGGTAACCGCCGCAGTCCCACCCAGCTGCGCCGTCCCCGCCCCATCCGGCGCCGGCGCCGGCGTGTTCGAGGCCGTCACCGCCGCCTTCTCGGCCAGGTCCGGGTTCCACACCACGTGCTCGTCGACCGAATAGAGGCGGCACGGCTTGTCGCTCTTGGCCGAGCAGGTCGCCAGGGCGCGCGCTTCCGGGGCCTCGCCTTCCTCGGCCCAGCACCAGGCGCCGCTCGGCGACACGGCGAAGGCGCGCGGGGTCATCTTGGTAAGATATTCGGCATAGGCACGCTTGCCGTTTTCGCTGAGGAAAGGAACCGAGTCGACGTCGTCGACCTTGGCAAAATTGGTCGGCTGCGGCAGCGGCGGCTCCGGGACCTTGTACAGCACCCTGGTCGGCATGCCGACCTGGTCCAGGAAACGCATGGTGTCGGCCAGCCAGACCTTTTCGCCGTCGCGGCTGGCCAGCATGCCGTGCGCATCGCGCTTGAACGCCGCGTACTCGACCAGCCGGGCCTTGCCGCCGGCCTGCTCGAAGGCGTCGTGCATGCGCGCCACCAGTTCCGGGCCGAACAGCGAATCGTTCTGGCCGTACATCCACAGGCTCGGGATCTTGTTCTGCGCACCGTATTCGGCAAAGGCCGAGACCAGCGCCGAGCGCCAGCCGCAGCCGTCGCTGTCGTCGCGCAGGCCGCCGGCGAAGTTGATCAGGGCGCGCACGCCCGGCAGTTCCTGGGTGCCCAGCGCCATCGTCGCCAGGCCGCCATAGGACTGGCCGGCCACCACGATGCGGTCGGCGTCGATCCACTTCTGCGCGCGGGCGAATTCCAGGGTGTCGCGGATGTCCTCGGCCTGGGTGTAGCCGTTGGCGGTCATGTCGCAGCCGTGGTCGCGGTAGCGGCCGGTCGAGTTGGCGAAGCCCTGGCGCATCGGCACCATCACCGCATAGCCGCGCGCGACGAAGGCGTGGGCCATGTGATAGAAGCGGTCGCGCGGCTGCAGGTTCGGGTGGCCGGGGTCCTTGCCGTGGTTGATGATGATGAGCGGAAACGGACCCGGGCCGTTCGGCTGGAACACCGTCGTCTCCAGGCGGGCCTGATGGTTCTGGCCGGCCGGGATCAGCATGATGTGCTCGTTGATCCTGTAGTCGAGTTGCAGTTCCTGCTCGACCGACAGGCCCGGCAGCATGGCCAGGCCGACGATGAGAGCGGAGGTCAGTTTGCGAACAGATGCGCGTGCTCTAAACATGGAAAACTCTGGAACGGCGGGACCTCACGGTGTGTCCGTCAGGAACCATTTGCTTAGCGGAATGAGTTGATTCTAAGCACTGTAATTTCCTAGAGCAATATCCGATTAACCAATTCGCGCATTAAATCTTCGTGTGTGGCCACAAATTCCAGAACACGCAGATAATCGGAACGTCCAACGATTTGGTGGCCCCATGGTTGCTTCCGATGAACAACTCAGCGAGCGCTTCACCCAGGCCCTGCAGGCCGGCGGGCGCGCCTGGCGCCAGGCGCTCGAACGCCAGCTGAAGGCCTGCGGCCTGACCGCGGCCGGCTGGAGCGCCGTCGCCGCGCTGGCGGAGATGCAGCGCGGCGCCGGCGAAGCGCGTCCGCACCCGCCGTCGCAGACCGAACTGGCCCAGCAGCTGGGCGTCGACGGCGCGACCCTGGTCGCCACCATCGACCGCCTGGCGGCTTCCGGCTTCATCGAGCGCATCCCGAGCCGGAGCGACCGCCGCGTCAAGCTGGTGGTGCTCACGCCGGAAGGCCGGGCGCTGGAGGAAAAGGTGAGGGCGCAGGCGGAAGACCTGCGGCGCGCGGTGCTGGCGCGCCTGGATCCGGCCGAGGTGGCGACCGCCGCCGCGGTGCTGGAAAGCCTGCAGCAGGCGCTGGAGAATGCATGAGCGACAAGTACGCGCCGCGCGAATGGCACCCGGACGAACGCCCGACCATGCCGGGCGGCCCGTCCTTTCCGCGCCACTCCACGCCGCGCCGCGCCGCGTTCTTCCTGGTCGGGACCCTGGTCACGCTGACCGGCGGCCTCGGCAACGCGCTGGTGACGGTCAACCTGGTCAACCTGCAGGGCGCGCTGGGCGCCTACGCCGCGGAGACCAACTGGCTGCCGGCCGCCTACGTGATGACGAACGTCTCGATGAACCTGCTGCTGGTGAAGTTCCGCCAGCAGTTCGGCCTGCGCGCCTTCACCGAATTCTTCCTGGTGCTGTACGCGCTGGTGACCTTCGCCCACCTGTTCGTCAACGACCTCGGCTCGGCGATCGCGGTGCGCGCGGCGCACGGCATGGTCGGCGCCGCGCTGTCCACGCTGGGCCTGTACTACACGCTGCAGTCCTTCACCAAGGAGTGGCGGCCGCGCGGCATCATCATCTCGACCGGCATCTCGCAGCTGTCGCTGCCGATCGCCTACCTGTTCTCGACCCGCCTGCTGGAGATCGCGGAGTGGCGCGGCCTGTACCTGTTCGAACTCGGGCTGACCCTGGTGACGCTGGGCGCCGTGCTGTGGCTGAAGCTGCCCCCGGGCGACCGCTTCAAGGCCTTCCGCCCCACCGACTTCGTGACCTTCGCCCTGTTCGCGCCGGGCATGGCGCTGCTGTGCGCGGCGCTCACCTTCGGCCGCGTGCTGTGGTGGACTTCGCAGCCCTGGATCGGGGTGGCGCTGGCGGTGTCCATCGTGCTGATCCTGGCCGCCATCGCCGTCGAGCACAACCGCAAGAATCCGCTGCTGAACATCCGCTGGCTGAGCAACGGCATGATCGCGCGCCTGTTCATCGCCATGGTGCTGGTGCGCGTGGTGCTGTCCGAGCAGAGCGTGGGCGCGGTCGGCTTCCTGCGCATGGTGGGGCTGAACAACGACCAGCTGCAGACCCTGTTCTTGGTGGTGCTGGCATCGACCCTGCTCGGCATCGCCATGTCGGTGCTGGTCCTGAATCCGAAGCACCTGATGGGACCGCAGGTGATCGCCCTCCTGATCATGGCCCTGGGCGCCTGGATCGACTCGCATGCGACCAGCCAGACGCGCCCGGAAGAGATGTACGTCAGCCAGGGCCTGCTGGCCTTCGGCGGCGTGTTCTTCCTCGGGCCGCTGCTGCTGACCCTGCTCGGTTCGGTGATCTCGAACCCGGCCAACCTGATCACCTTCTCGGTGCTGTTCGGCCTGACCCAGAACCTCGGCGGCCTGCTCGGCTCTTCGCTGCTGGGCACCTGGCAGGTGACGCGCGAAAAATTCCACTCGTCGAACCTGGCCGACCAGCTCAGCAGCCTCGATCCGCTGGTGGCCGCCCGCATCCAGCAGGGCGGGGCGGCCTATGGGCGGGTGCTGGCCGATCCGTCCTCGCGCACGCGGCAGGGCATCTCGGTGCTGGCGCAGACCGCCACCCGCGAAGCCAACATCCTCGCCTTCAACGACGTGTTCCTGCTGATCGCGATCCTGGCCAGCCTGCTGGCGGCCTGGATCTTCGGGCGCGCGCTGTGGCTGAAGTACGTGGCGCCGCCCGCGCCGCCGCCGGCGCCGGCGCCGAAGACCGCGCCGGAGATGGTGACCGATTCGCCGATCGCGACCCCCGCCGGCGTGCCGCCCGAACCGGTCGCCGACACCGCGCCCCGCCAACTGTGAAACCGATGACCATCCGAAGACCGCCATGGCCGAGACCAACACCGCAACCACCCAGGAAAAATCGAACCGCCACGTGATCGTGAGCGGCCTGCTGTTCGCCTTCATCGCCCTGATCGGCGTCCTGATCGTCCTCTACGCCTGGGACCTGCCGCCGTTCCGCAGCAGCATGCAGACCACCGAGAACGCGACGGTGCGCGGCCAGGTGACGATCATCAGTCCGCAGCTGTCCGGCTACATCGTCGAGGTCGACGTCCAGGATTTCCAGAACGTGAAACAGGGCCAGCTGCTGATGCGCATCGACGACCGCATCTACCAGCAGCGCCTGGCGCAGGCGCGCGCCCAGCTTGCCACCCAGCGCGCCGCGCTCGCCAACTTCGCGCAGAGCCAGAAGAGCGCGAGCGCCACCATCGCCCAGAACCAGGCGGCGGTGGCGAATGCCGGCGCCCAGGCCCAGCGCGCCCAGGCGGATCTGCGCCGGGTCGAGGAACTGGCCGCCGACGGTTCGCTGTCCGCGCGCGAACGCGACGCCGCCCGCGCCGCGCATGCCCAGGCCTTGGCGCAGACCGCGCAGGCCAGGGCCGCGCTGGAGATCTCGCGCCAGAACCTGCGCACGGTGGACGTCAACCGGGCCTCGCTGGAAGCGGCGGTGTCGAATGCCGAAGCGGCGGTGCGCCTGGCCGAGATCGACCTGGCGAATACACGTATCGTGGCGCCGCGCGACGGCCAGCTCGGCCAGGTGACGGTGCGCCTCGGCGCCTTCGTCAACGCCGGCGCGCAATTGACCGCGCTGGTGCCGCAGGCCATGTGGGTGGTGGCGAACATGAAGGAAACGCAGATGGCCGACGTGCGCCTGGGCCAGCCCGTCACGTTCACGGTCGACGCCCTGAACCACGCGAAGATGCGCGGCCATGTCGAGCAGATCGCGCCGGCCACCGGTTCCGAATTCTCGGTAATCACGCCCGACAACGCGACCGGCAACTTCGTCAAGATCGCCCAGCGCATCCCGGTGCGGATCAGCATCGATCCGAACCAGGAGCTGGCCGCACGCTTGCGGCCGGGGATGTCGGTGGTGGCCAGCATCGATACGGGAGCGCCCGCCGCGGCCGCGAAAGGGCAGCAGCGATGAGGCGCGTGTGCGCCCTCGGCGCGGCGCAGTTGCTGCTGTTGCTGCCGCTGGCCGGCTGCCGGATTCCGGTGCAGGACCGGCCGGCGCCCACGCTCGAGGTGCCGGCCGCCTGGCGCGCGCCGCTGGCGGTCGGGCCGAACGCCGCCGTCGAGCAAGAGTGGTGGCGCGCATTCGGCGACCCGGCGCTGGATGCGCTGGTGGCCCAGGCCCTGGCGCGCAACGGCGACCTGCGCACCGCGCGCGCGCGCCTGCAGGAATACCAGGCCCGGATCCAGGTCGCGCGTTCGGCCCAGGAGCCCAGCGTCTCGCTCAGCGCCGGGCCGACGCGGGCGCGCACGATCGGACCATTTGGTACGCCGATCGAATCGACCAGCATCACCGGCAACGTGCAGGCGGCCTACGAGTTCGACCCGTGGGGCAGGCTGGAAGAAGCCACGCGGGCGGCGCGCTTCGACTATGCGGCCCAGCAGGCGGCGGCGGACGCGGTGGCGCTGTCGGTGGCGGCCAGCACCGCGTCCGGCTACCTGAACCTGCGCGGCCTGGATGCCCAGCTGGCCCTGGCGCGCCAGACCCTGGCCTCGCGCCAGCGGTCGCTGGAGCTGGCGCGGCGCCAGTTCGAGGTCGGCTACAGCTCGCGCCTGGAACTGTCGCAGGCCGAGGCCGAGTACCGCACCACGGCCGCCGTGGTGCCCCAGCTCGAACGTGCGATCACCCAGCAGGAAAATGCGCTCAACGTGCTGGCCGGCGCCAGCCCGGGGCCGGTCGCGCGCGGCGCCGAACTGGCGGCCCTGCAGCCGCCGGGAATCGCGCCGGGCCTGCCGTCCGGACTGCTGCGGCGCCGGCCCGACATCGCCCAGGCGGAAGCGGCCGTCGCCGCGGCGGACGCCAGCCTGGCCGCGGCGCGCGGGCAGATGCTGCCGTCGCTGCGCCTGACCGCATCGGTGGGCGGCTATGCGCACAACCTGCCGGACCTGCTGGGCTCCGGGACCATGCTGTGGAGCGTGGGCGGCAGCGTGCTGGCGCCGATCTTCGACGCCGGCCGCCTGCGCGCCCAGGCCGAGATCTCCGCCTCGCTGCGCGACCGCGCCGTGTTCGCCTACGAATCCGTGGTGCGCAATGCCTTCGCCGAGACCGAGAACGGCTTGAGCGCGGTGCAGCGCCTGCGCGAGCAGCTGGAGCAGGCCGAGGCGCGCCGGGTGGCCGCCGCCGAGGTGCTGCGCATCGCCCACAACCGCTACCGCAACGGCTACTCGTCCTACCTGGAAGAGCTGGACGCGCAACGCAACGCCTTCAATGCCGAGACCAGCGTGCTGCAGTTGCGGGCGAGCTGGCTGGCGGCGCACGTGGACCTGTACCGGGCCCTGGGCGGCGGCTGGAAGACGTCGCCGTGAATCGGGCGCGCCATGTCGGTGACCCTGACTAGAATCGGCTGAACAATGAACGATTGACCAACATCGGAGGGCAGCATGATCAATATCGGAGTCATCGTGGGCAGCACCCGCCCCGGACGCAAGGCGCTCGACGTGGCGCGCTGGGTGATGGAATGCGCGGGTACGCGCGGCGACGCCGCCTTCGAACTGGTCGACATCGCGGATTTCAGGCTGCCGCTGCTGGACGAGCCGGTGCCGCCCTCGATGGGACAGTACTCGCAGCCGCATACGAAGGCGTGGGCGGCGAAGATCGCCGAGTTCGACGGCTTCGTGTTCGTCACCCCCGAATACAACCACGGCACGTCCGGCGCGCTGAAGAACGCCATCGACTTCCTGTACAAGGAGTGGAACAACAAGGCCGCCGGCTTCGTCGGCTACGGCAGCGCCGGCGGCGCGCGCGCGATCGAGAGCCTGCGCCTGGTGATGGGCGAGCTGATGGTGGCCGACGTGCGCGCCCAGGTGATGCTGTCGCTGTTCACCGACTTCGAGAATTTCACGACCTTCAACCCGGCCGAGCACCATGAGCGGTCCGTCGAGACCATGCTCGACCAGGTGGTGCAGTGGAGCGCGGCGCTCAAGCCCCTGCGCAAGGACGATCCGCCGGTGCCGGCGCCGGACAATATGCCGCCGCGCGGGGAGCGGGTCGGCGGCAGTTTCTGAGTGCCGTGCCGGGCGGGCGGCGGTACAATCGCCGCCCATGACGACCAGGATTTCCCGCCGCGCCACCTGCGCCGCCTGCCTGCGGGCGGAAAGCGCCTGCATCTGCCGCTTCGCGACGCCGCTTGCCAGCCGGGTCGAACTGCTGGTGCTGCAACATCCGCTCGAGGTGCACAACGCCAAGAACAGCGCGCGCCTGCTGCACCTTTGCCTGGTTTCCAGCCGCCTGCTGGTCGGTGAAGTATTCGATGCCGTGGAACTCGACGCCGCCCTGCACGCCGCCGGGCGCACGCCGCTGCTGTTGTATCCGCAGATGCCGGGCGAGGCCGCGCTCGGCCTGCCGGCGCCGCCCGGTGTCGAGCCGAACCTGCTGGCGCAGCCGGACAGGTTGCGCCTGGTGCTGCTGGACGCTACCTGGCGCAAGAGCCGCAAGATGCTCTACGTAAATCCCTCGCTGCAGGGCCTGCCGCGCCTCGCTTTGCACGACCTGCCGCCCTCCGCTTATCGGATTCGCAAGGCCCACGCGGCGGACCAGCTCTCGTCGCTGGAAGCGGCCGCCCATGCGCTAATTCAGCTGGAAAATTCCCCTGAGCATTACGCACCGTTGTTTGCCAGCTTCGACGGGTTTGTGGAACAACAAGCAGAACGATTTCGCGCTTGAACCCGCACGGAAGCGGGTGTACGATACTGTATATCCATACAGTACTCGGGAGCGCCATAGTGAATCGCCAACAAGCTTGGGCTGAAGACGTGGAATTGCAAGGACAAGTCATGATCCCTCCGCGGCCGCTGACGCCGCACAAGGGCCGTGGCGCCGTGTCCAACCTCCAGGGCCGCTACGAAGTCCACGGCCGCGAACGGTTCGACGACGGCTGGACGGTCCCGGGACTGAAGGAAGAGGTCCCGGCGGCGCCGAAGACCGTCGTTACGGATGAGTTTGCCAAGACCATCCTGACCCGCAACGCTTCGCCGGACATTCCCTTCAATGTCTCGCTGAATCCCTACCGCGGCTGCGAGCATGGCTGCATCTACTGCTTCGCACGGCCTTCGCACAGCTACCTCGGCCTGTCGCCCGGCCTGGACTTCGAAAGCCGCATCTTCGCCAAGGTGAACGCCGCCGACCTGCTGCGGCGCGAACTGGCGCGTCCCGGCTATGTGCCCGAAAGCATCGCCATCGGCGTGAATACGGACGCCTACCAGCCCTGCGAGCGCGAACGCCGCATCACGCGCGAGGTGCTGGAGGTGCTGGCCGAGTGCAACCATCCATATGGCCTGATCACCAAGTCGGCGCTGATCGAGCGCGACATCGACCTGGTCGCGCCGATGGCGGAGAAGGGCCTGGCCGCCGCCGCCATCACGCTGACCACCCTGGACGGCGAGATCGCGCGCACGCTCGAGCCGCGCGCGGCCGCGCCCGCGCGCCGCCTGCGCGCGATCCGCACCCTTACCGAAGCCGGCATCCCGGTCAGCGTCAGCGTCGCGCCCATCATTCCCTTCATCACGGAGCCGGAGATCGAGCGCATCCTCGAAGCCGCCAAGGATGCCGGCGCGGTCGGCGCCCATTACGTCGTGCTGCGCATGCCGTGGGAAGTCAATCCGCTGTTCCACCAATGGTTGTACGCTCATTTTCCAGACCGTGCGCAACGCGTGCTGAACCGCATGAAAGACATGCGCGGTGGCAAGGAATACGACAGCGACTTCGGCAAGCGCATGACCGGCGAAGGCGTGTGGGCCGACCTGATCCGCCAGCGCTTCAGCAAGGCCGTCAAGCGCCTCGGCATGGATGGTTTCAATGGGCGCTTCAGCAAGATGGACGGCACGCAGTTCCGCCGCCCGCTGGTGGTGCCGTCGGCAGCTGCCTGCCAGCGCCGGGAAGAAGACGTCACCCAGCTGGACCTGTTCGGCGGGGCGCCGGCGGAGGCCGCCGGTGGGCAGACGGGGCGCCGCAAGCCGGTGAAGGCGAGCCCGCAGCTGGATCTGTTCTGAGCGGCAGGCGATCCTGCGGCAGGCGATCCTGCGGCGGGTGTCTTGTGGCGGAGGCCGCGCTCGGCTAGGATGGCGCCTCGCGTTTTTCTGTAGCGAGTGCTTATTTTCGAACACGGGATGCATATGGAAGAGCAGGGCGGTACATCGGGTAGGACAGGAAAGGACACAGCGGGCGGCGCGGCGGGCCGGATCCGGCGCGTGGTCTTCGTCGGCGCGGAGTCGACCGGCAAATCGACCTTGTGCGAATACCTGGCGCGCCAGTACGGCAGCGTCGCCGTGCCCGAGATCGGCCGCTACATCTGGGAAGACAAGCAGGGCCAGCTGAATGCCGACGACTATGTCGACATCGCCCTGCGCCACCGCGAAGCCGAGGATGAGCAGATGCCCTACGCCAGGCGCTACCTGTTCGTCGACACGAATGCCCTGACCACGCTGCTGCTGGGCCTGGAATTCGGCCAGGTCACGCAGCCGGTGCCTGCCGAGCTGCTGCGCTGCGCCGACGATTGCCGCGAACGCTACGCCTACACCTTCGTCTGCGCCGACGACATTCCCTACGAAGAGCAGGCCGCGCGCGAGAACGAAGCCTGGCGCGGGCGCATCCACCAGCTGGTGCTGAAAGACCTCGAAGCGCGCGGTATTCCCTACACGCTGGTGAGCGGCAGCGTCGAAGAGCGCGCGCTGCAGGTGCGGCGCGTGATCGAGGGCGTGGCCTGAGCGCCGCATGCGGAAAGACCCGGTCCTCGCCACCAGCAAGCTGCTCAGCTACATCCTGCGCCACCGCCCCGACAGCGTCGGGCTGGCGCTGGATGCCCACGGCTGGGCCGAGGTCGATGAATTGCTGGCGCGCCTCGCGCAGCACGGCAAGGTGGTCGACCGCGACCTGCTCGAACGCACGGTGGCGCAGAACGACAAGCAGCGCTTCGCCTTCAACGAAGACCGGACCCGCATCCGCGCCAGCCAGGGCCATTCGATTGCCGTCGACCTGCAGCTGCGCGAAGCCGAACCGCCCGCGGTGCTCTTCCATGGCACCGCCAGCCGCTTCCTGAAGTCCATCCTGGCGTCCGGACTGCACGCCGGCGCCCGCCACCACGTGCACCTGTCCGCCGACGTGCAGACCGCGATGCGGGTCGGCGCCCGGCACGGCTTCCCGGCGGTGCTGGCCGTCGATGCGGCACGCATGCGCGCCGACGGGATCGCATTTTACCTGTCCGACAACGGCGTCTGGCTGACCGGCGCGGTGAAGCCGACCTACCTCCGCCACGCCGCGGCGGCTACCCAGGGCGGATAAGCTTGTTGTTGCCGCGCCATGCGCGCGGATGTTTCCAAAAAAACTTTCTTTTTTTCACACAACATCGGGCGAGTTCGATGTATGTTTGATATGCAACTCAAGCATATGGATCGCAGACCCCATGTCAGGCAACGTCCCGCTCTATAAATACCGCGCACTGCTGTTATCGCAGAACTTCTTCATCAAGGACAACGCGGCCGAGCTGCGCCTGCACGCGCATAAATACGATTTCGACATGGCCTTCTTCAGCGAAGTCAGCGAATTCGTGGCCGCGGTGGAGGGCGATGCCGGGAATGGCCTGTTCGTGATCGATCTCGACGCGCTGCACAACATGCAGTCGGACATGCAGGACAGCCGCAAGACCCTGATGCTGGGCGAGCTGCTGCAGCGCCTGCCGGCCGGGCGCGAATATGTCTACCTGCAAAGCTCGCGCCAGGGCGGCCGCTACCTGCTGCAGCAGAAACTGGTTGGCAGCCATTGCCTGGCCTATGCGGAAAAGCCGATCGCCAACGACGTCCTGGTCGACAAGCTGTTCAACCTCTTCGTCCAGCAAAAGCGCGGCGAGCTGGTGCGCCTGGTCCACCTGGGCGACCCCGCCGGGCTGGACGAGGACTGCCTGCGCCAGGCCCGCATCGAACTTGTTCCGCACGACCAGCCGCAGACCCTGCACCTGCGGGTGCGCGAGCTGCAGCCGGACATGGTGCTGGTCGGCGACGCCGAGTTCGCGCGCACCGATTCACTGGCCCGGATCCTGAAAAAGAACATCGAAGCCGATCCGGTTCGCGAGATCGTGCTGCTGCAGCGCCAGCCGGATGCCGGCCTGATGCAGCGCGCCCTGGCCAGCGGCTTCGACGCCGTACTGCCGGCCGGCGATCCCGGACTGCTGTGCGCGCAGCTCGTCAACCGCGCCAGCAAGATCCGTATCAGCAAGGACCTGATCGCGAAAGACCGTGCGACCGGCCTGCTCAACAAGGTGGGACTGCAGAAGAAGGCCCAGGAACTGATCCGCCAGGCCGCGCGCGAGGAACGCCCGCTGGCCTTCGGCGTGATCGACATCGACAAGTTCAAGACCATCAACGATACCTGGGGACATTATTTCGGGGATATCGTGATCAAGCGCCTGGCGGTCTGCCTGGCGTCCCACCTGGGCGAGCGCGACCTGCTCAGCCGCTTCGGCGGCGAGGAATTCGTGGTGGTGTTCTGGGATTGCACGCTGGAACAGGGATGGCGCCGGCTGGACGCCATGCGCCAGGCCTTCGGCGCCATGCCCTTCGAGATCCGGCAGGGCGACGTGCGGCGCTTCTCCTTCAGCGGCGGCCTGGCGGCGTACCCGGCGCAGCAAACGGAAAACGCGCTGTTCCTGCGCGCCGATGCCATGCTGTACGAAGCCAAGCAGGGCGGGCGTAACCGCATTTGCCCACTACCCGCGGACCAGCGCTGATCGGCGCCGGGCGCGCTAGCGTTCGTTCGTTGCCGCCGCCAGCAGTTCCATCGTGTCCATTGCCCCCATCTTGCGGGCCGCGTCGGGCAGGGTATTGCCGTCCGCATCCGCCTGGAAGGGGTCGGCGCCGCGCGCCAGCAGCAGTCGGGCGATGTCGGCGCGGTTGAACATGGCGGCGAACATCAGCGCCGTCTTGCCGTTCGGGCCGGCGGCGTCGACCCGGGCGCCGTGGTCGAGCAGCAGGGTGGCGACGCGCAGGTCGCCCTTGAAGGCGGCGCCGTGCAGCGGGGCCTGGCCGGCGTCGTTCATGATCTCCGGATCGGCGCCGTGCTCCAGCAACACCTTGGCGGCGTCATGGTGGCCGTGGTAGCAGGCCAGCATCAGCAGGCTGTCGCCGCGTTCGTTGCGCAGGTTGGGCGGCAGGCCCTGGCCCAGCAGGGCGGCCAGCTCGGCGGCTTCGCCGGCGCGGGCATGGCCGAATACCCGGCGCACAAAGGCGAGGGTGTCGTCGTCGAGTTCGCCGGCCGAAGGCGGCCGCGCTTGCGCTGTCTGCATGATGGTCTCCTGGCGCGTCGATGCATGACGATTAGACCACAGCCGCCCGGATCCGGTCGCAGGATCAGGCTGCAAACGCCATCAGATGGCGCTCGATCTCGAACACGTGTTCGTCGAACTTGCCCAGCTCGCGCAGGGCTTTGGCCAGTTCCAGCAGGTATTCGCTGTTCGGGCCGCTCGGTCCGCAGGCGGCGGCGATCTGGCGCGCGATCTCGCGTTCGCTGGCCGGGCCCAGGTAGGCCGCGTTTTCGTGGGTGGCGATGTAGACCAGGCCCTCGGCCGCGCTGCCGTCCTCGAAATGGATCTCGGTGGCCAGGCGCAGGTAGCCGTTCTTTTCGCGGTAGTCGAGGTGGGCGAATTCTTCCGGCGTGACCAGGTAGGCCATGCCGTGGCACAGGGCGCCGGCGTCCGGCACCAGGGTCACGACGCGCCCGGGCGCCGTCTCGGTGCCGCGGTGGTCGTGCGAGCCCTGCCAGAAGCGCCGGGTCCAGCCGGCGATATGGGCCGGGCGCCGTTCCAGGAAGGGAAAGTCGGCCTTGAAGATCAGGGAGCCGTAGCCGAACAGCCAGACGCTGGCGTGGCTGTCGAAACGGTCCATGCGCTGGTTGATGGCGATGGTGTTGTAAGACATGCCGCTATTGTAGCGCCTGGCCCTGGCCCACGTAGTCGGCCAGGAAGGCGGTGAAGGCCTCGGCCGCCGGCGACAGCGAACGCTGGCCGCGGGTGTAGATGAAGAAGCGGCGCGTCAGCACCGGATCGACCAGCGGCCGCGTCAGCAGGCCGTGGCGCCGCACCAGCGCCGAGGCGTAGGGCATGCAGATCGTCAGCCCGAGTCCGGCCGCCACCATCGCCAGCGCGGTCGTCATGAAGGTCACCTCGTGTTCCGGCTTCAGCGTGGCTTCGCGCAGGGACTCGCCCATGTCGGCCAGCAGGCGCTCGGTGAACTGGCCGCGCAAGGAGATGAAGGGATAGCCGGCCAGGTCGCTCCAGGCCAGCCGCGCGCGGCTTTCGAGGGGATGGCCGGGCGGCATCACGGCCTCGAAGGGCATATCGAGCAGCGGACGGGCGTCCAGTTCGGGGGTGTCGTCGCGTTCGGGGCCGACGCCGCAGTCGACCTCCCCGGACAGCACCCGCGCCGTGACGTTTTCGACGGCGCTGTCGGCCAGGCTGACCTTGACTTCGGGGTGGCGCGCGCGCCACGCCGCGATCGCCTGGGGCAGCAGGGTACAGGCCATCAACTGTGGCGCGGCGACCCGCACGATACCCTTCCTGAGTTGCGTGTGATCCGCAACGTTAGCAAGCGCACTGTCGAGATCGTCGATCATCTGGCTGAATAGGGGGTAGAGCTCGTTACCCATATCGGTCAGCGCAATCCGGCGCGTACTGCGGTCGATCACACGCGCGCCAAGCGTTTGCTCCAGTTCTTTGATCAAACCGGACAAAGCTGACTGCGTGACGTGCATGTATTGGGCAGCCAGCGTAAAGTTACCAGTCTTGGCCACAGCGACGAAGGCGCGCATCTGGCGTAGGGTGGGATTCATCAGACAATCCGATAAATGAAGTGAAAAATATTGTTTGTATGATAGTCCGGATTAGTCTTTAATGGCGGCAATGTCTGATTGTTAAGGAACATCATGAAACTCGCCACCCTGAAAGCCGGCGGCCGCGACGGAACCCTCGTCGTCGTCAGCCGCGACCTCGTCACCTGCCAGGCCGTCCCGGCGATCGCGCGCACCCTCCAGGCCGCGCTGGACGACTGGGACCGCAGCGCACCGCAACTCCAGCAGGTGTACGAACAGCTGAACCAGGGCACGGCTCCCGATGCGGTCTCCTTCCTCGAAGAAGAATGCGCCTCGCCGCTGCCGCGCGCCTACCAGTGGGCCGATGGCTCGGCCTACATCAACCACGTCGAGCTGGTGCGCAAGGCGCGCGGCGCCCAGGTGCCGCCATCCTTCTACACCGATCCCCTGATGTACCAGGGCGGTTCGGATTCCTTCGTCGGCCCCTGCGATCCGATCGCGGTGCTGTCCGAAGAGTGGGGCGTGGACCTGGAGGCGGAAGTGGCGGTCGTGACCGGCGATGTGCCGATGGGCGCGAGCCTCGAGCAGGCAGCGCAGGCGATCCGCCTGGTGATGCTGGTGAACGACGTATCGCTGCGCAACCTGATCCCGAAGGAACTGGAGAAGGGCTTCGGCTTCTTCCAGTCGAAGCCCGCGAGCGCGTTCTCGCCGGTGGCCGTGACCCCGGACGAACTGGGCGACGCCTGGCGCGACAGCAAGCTCTGCCTGCCGCTGCAGGTGACCTTGAACGGCCAGCCCTTCGGCCGCCCGAACGCGGGCGACGACATGACGTTCAGTTTCGCGCAGCTGGTCGCGCACGCCGCCCGCACCCGCGAGCTGGCGGCCGGCAGCATCATCGGCTCCGGCACGGTATCGAACAAGCAGGGCGGCCTGCACGGCTCGAGCATCGCCAATGGCGGCGTCGGCTACTGCTGCCTGGCCGAGCTGCGCATGTACGAGACGATCGAACAGGGGGCGCCGCAGACGCCATTCCTGCGCTATGGAGACACGGTCCGCATCGAGATGCTGGATGCGGCCGGGGCGAGCATTTTCGGGGCGATCGACCAGGAGGTCGCCCATTATCACGGGAGGAAAGCATGAAGCTCTACACATATTTTCGCAGCTCGGCCGCCTACAGGGTTCGCATCGCGCTGAACCTGAAGGGCTTGCAGTACGAGGCCATCCCCGTCCACCTCCTCCGTGACGGCGGCGAACAGTTGCAGGAGAAGTACCGCTCGATCAACCCGAGCGGCCTGGTGCCGGCCTTCCAGGATGACTACATCACGCTGACGCAGTCGATGGCCATCCTCGAATACCTCGAAGACGCCTACCCGCAGGTGCCGATCATGCCGAAGGACGCCACCGAGCGCGCCCGCGTGCGCGAGCTGGCCCAGATCATCGCCTGCGACATCCACCCGGTGAACAACCTGCGCGTGCTGCGCTACCTGAAGCACGACCTCGGCGTATCCGACGAGCAGAAGAACGAGTGGTACCGCCACTGGCTGGTGAGCGGCCTCGAGGTGCTGGAAAAACACCTGGCGCGCGACCCGAGCGCCGGGCCGCTGTGCCATGGCCACACGCCGACCATCGCCGACTGCCTGCTGGTGCCGCAAGTCTTCAACGCCCAGCGCCATGGCGTCGAGGTGTCGGGTTATCCGAACATCTCGCGCATCAACGCGCAGTGCGTCAAGATACCTGCCTTCGTAGCGGCGCATCCGTCCAACCAGCCGGACGCAGAATAACAACAGGGCCGCATGCGCGGCCCTTTTTTACTTGCGGCGGCGCGCCAGTCCCATGCCGGCCAGGCCCAGGCCCAGCAGGGCAGCCGACACCGGTTCCGGAACCGGGTTCGGCGGTGGTTCCTGGGTAGTGTGGCCAACGGCCGCCACGCCTCCGGAATTGCCGGAGGCAACAAAGCCGACATCCGCCGCGAAGCTGTAGCCGCCAGGCTGGCCATTGTTGCGCGGGCCGCTCTTCGTGAAGTCATCGAGGGTGATGCCGGCCTGGGCCACGCTGAAGTTCAGCGGGGTACCGATGTTGCCCGAGATGCCGCCCTTGACGCCGCTCTTGAACTGCAGGGCATCCGTGAACAGGCCGTAAGGCGTCAAGTTGAACGGGCTGGCGGTGCCCACCACGAAATTCGCGGCGGTGCCCGCATCCAGGGTGATGGTCGCGTTCGCAAACGCTTGGGCCAGGTTGAACGCGAACTGCGGGCCGACGCCGGTATTGGCGAACACGAAGCCGTTGGCCAGGGTCACGTTCACATCCACCTCGTCCTGCCCCTGGGTCAGGGTGACCGTGCCGTAGTTCGTGTCCGGCAGGCCGGAGGCCGATTGCGAGATATCCAGCGTGAAGACGTAGGTGGTACCGACTGGGTTGGCCAGTGCGGCCGGGGTCATGGAGCACATGGTGATCGCACCAGCGGCGATCATTGCTGCTTTGGCAAGATGCTTCGAGATTTTCATGGTGGCGTCCGTTCTAGTTTTGGATGAGGAGTTACCCCAGCCTTAATAGCAACGAACGTGCCAGTTACTACAAGTCATTGTTTTAATTGCAATCACTTGATATAACGCAAACCCTTATTGAATAAGTGTAAAGATTTTCGAAAAAAAATTATTGTTGCTTTGATGTATTGTATGGCCGGGCGATGCCGTGGGCATATCCCGGCCGGGACTTCAATGCCGGGTTGCCGAGTGCATGCCGGTACGGTCCGGTTCCGACGGCGACGATACCTCTTCCAGCGCGCGGTCGACGCCGGCCGAATGCTTGGTCGCCATGTCGCCCATCGAGACGATGCCGACCACTTCCTGCGAGTTCTCGTCGATTACCGGTACGCGGCGGATCTGCACGTCGCCCATCTGGCCGAGCACTTCATCGACGGTCTGTTCCGGCGAGCAGGTGCGCACGTCGGTGCTCATCACGTCGCCGACGCGGGTGCTGCCCGGCGCCTGGCCGGCGGCGGTGGCGCGCACGGTGATGTCGCGGTCGGTGATCATGCCGACCAGTTTCCGGCCGTCGAGCACCGGAATCGCGCCGACGTTCAGCTCGTCCATCATCTGGGCGGCGCGCTGTATCGTTTCCTGCGGCGAAATGCTTTGCACATCGCGGGTCATCACATCCTGGATCGTTTGCATGGAATTCCTCCTGTCGGTTGCGTGATCGATAGTCGAATGCGGGCCGATGATGCACCGATTTGCGCAAGCCCGACGCTAGCTTGACTCCCGGCACAGCCCGGAAAAAAGGGGCGCCTGCGCCCTTGCGGACGGCCGGGTCGGCTACAATCTGGACCCTTTTCAGCCTGCCGATCCGCCATGCCGACTGCCACGATTTCCGCCCCGATCCCCGCTGCCATCCACGAGGCCCTGCAACTGGCCGATCCGTCCTGGCGCCCGCACCTGGAAGCCGGCCTGCGCGCCATGGTGGAAGCCGATCCGGCCTACCTGCCCGCGCTGGCCGACGACGATTACCTGCCGAACGGCGGCCGCCTGTTCGCGGCCTTCGCGCTGCCGCTGGAAAAAGTGCGCTACGTGCTGGTGGGCGAGGGGCCGTATCCGCGGCCGGAGAGCGCCACCGGGGTGTGCTTCATGGACGGCGCGGTGGGCGAGCTGTGGTCGGAGACGGGGCTGTCGAAGCCGGTCAACCGCGCGACTTCGCTGCGCAACTTCATGAAGATGCTGCTGGTGGCCGATGGCCAGCTCAGCATCGACGACACCGGCGGCGCGGCCCTGGCGCCCATCGCCAGAGCGGCGCGCGAAGGCGGCGCGATCCGGACCCTGGCCGAACTGCAGGACAAGCTGACCGGGCAGGGCTTCCTGTTATTGAATGCCTCGCTGGTATTCCGCAAGCATGTCGCCCCGGTGGTGGACGCGCGCGCCTGGCTGCCGTTCCAGCGCGCCGTGTTCGCGGCGCTGGGCCAGTGCGCGGAGAAGCCGACCCTGGTCCTGTGGGGCAAGATCGCCGAGCAATTGAAGAAAGTGCCGGAAACCGAAGGCTTCCCGCAGATCCACACCGAGCACCCCTACAACCTCAGCTTCATCGGCCACGAAGGCATGCACAAACTGTTCGGCCCGATGCAACTGCTGCACCGAAACTGATTGAATTGGCTCAAACCGGGGTCAGACTCCGGTGTTTGGAAATTGTTCGGGGGACGTTGCGAAAATCGGGAGTCTGACCCCGGTTTATGCCAAGTCAAAAAATGGGGCTGCAAGACAAACCCCACCAAATACGCTATACTTGACTAAATCAATCAACTAATCGGGTTTTTATTCTTGCCAACGCAGGGAGATGGAACTTGAGGCGTTGAAGAGAAGCAAGATTTTAACACTGTTTGGAAACCAACCCGGGGTTGTGATGCGTCTGACCACCAAAGGCCGTTTTGCTGTTACTGCGATGATCGATCTTGCCCTGCGCCAGGGCAACGGTCCCGTCACGCTGTCGGGCATCAGCCAGCGCCAGGCCATTTCGCTGTCCTACCTGGAGCAGCTGTTCGGCAAGCTGCGCCGTCACGAGATCGTCGAATCGGTGCGCGGCCCGGGCGGCGGCTACAGCCTGGCGCGCAGCGCCGACAAGGTGACCGTCGCCGACATCATCATCGCCGTCGACGAACCGCTCGACGCGACCCAGTGCGGCGGCAAGGAAAACTGCCACGGCGCCGATGCCGCCAGCGGCACGCGCTGCATGACCCACGAGCTGTGGGCCACCCTGAACGCGAAGATGGTCGACTATCTCGATTCGGTCTCCCTGCAGGACCTGGTCGAGCAGCAAAAGCTGAAAGAACAGAAGGAACAGAACGTCGTGGTGATGCACCGCCACGCGGCGTCGGACAATACCGAAGCAACGCACAGCATATTGAATGGAGTGAACTGATGAACGCGCCCCTGGACAAAAAAATCGAGCAGAGCTTCCAGACTGCACCGCATTTCCCGATCTACATGGACTACTCGGCGACCACGCCGATCGATCCGCGCGTGGCAGACGCGATGATTCCGTTCCTGCGCGAGCAGTTCGGCAATCCGGCCTCGCGCAGCCACGCCTACGGCTGGAGCGCCGAGGCGGCCGTCGAGGAAGCGCGTGCCAACGTCGCCGCCCTGGTCGGCGCCGATCCGCGCGAGATCATCTGGACCTCGGGCGCGACCGAATCGAACAACCTGGCCCTGAAGGGCGCCGCCAACTTCTATAAAACGAAGGGCAAGCACATCATCACCGTGAAGACCGAGCACAAGTCGGTGCTCGACACCGTGCGCGAACTGGAGCGCCAGGGCTTCGAGGCGACCTACCTGGAGCCGCAGGACAACGGCCTGGTCTCGCTGGAGCAGCTGGAAGCGGCGATCCGCCCGGACACCATCCTGGTCTCCGTGATGCTGGTGAATAACGAGATCGGCGTGATCCAGCCGATCGCCGAGATCGGCGAACTGTGCCGCAAGAAGGGCGTGATCTTCCACTGCGACGCCGCCCAGGCCACCGGCAAGGTCCACATCAACCTGGAAGCGCTGAAGGTCGACCTGATGACCTTCACCGCGCACAAGACCTACGGCCCGAAAGGCGTCGGCGCCCTGTACGTGCGCCGCAAGCCGCGCGTGCGCCTGGAAGCGCAGATGCACGGCGGCGGCCACGAGCGCGGCCTGCGTTCGGGCACCCTGCCGACCCACCAGATCGTGGGCATGGGCGAAGCCTTCCGCATCGCCAAGGAAGAGATGGACGCCGAGATCGCCAAGGTGAAGGCGCTGCGCGACCGCCTGGCCAAGGGCCTGATGGAGATCGAAGAGGTCTACATCAACGGTGACATGGAGCACCGCGTGCCGCACAACCTGAACGTCTCGTTCAACTTCGTCGAAGGCGAGTCGCTGATCATGGCGGTCAAGGACCTGGCGGTGTCGTCCGGTTCGGCCTGCACCTCGGCGTCGCTGGAACCGTCGTACGTGCTGCGCGCCCTGGGCCGCAGCGACGAACTGGCGCACAGCTCGATCCGCTTCACCATCGGCCGCTTCACCACCGAGGAAGACATCGACTTCGCGATCAACCTGCTGAAGTCGAAAGTCGGCAAGCTGCGCGAACTGTCGCCGCTGTGGGAAATGCACAAGGACGGGATCGACCTGAATTCGATCCAATGGGCAGCCCACTAATCACTGAATACTGAAGGAGCACTGACATGGCATATTCCGATAAAGTCCTGGACCACTACGAAAACCCGCGCAACGTCGGCTCGTTCGACAAGAACTCCGACGACGTCGGCACCGGCATGGTCGGCGCCCCGGCCTGCGGCGACGTAATGAAGCTGCAGATCAAGGTGAACGAAGCGGGCGTGATCGAAGACGCGAAGTTCAAGACCTACGGCTGCGGCTCGGCAATCGCCTCGAGCTCGCTGGTGACCGAGTGGGTCAAGGGCAAGTCGCTGGACGAAGCGCTGTCGATCAAGAACACCCAGATCGCCGAAGAACTGGCCCTGCCGCCGGTGAAGATCCACTGCTCGATCCTGGCGGAGGACGCGATCAAGGCCGCTGTCGCCGACTACAAGCACAAGCACGCCACCGAACAGGCATAACGACAATGGCAATCACCCTGACCGAAAAAGCCGCGCGTCACATCACCCGTTACCTCGAACGCCGGGGCAAGGGTGTCGGCTTGCGTTTCGGTGTGCGCACGACCGGCTGCTCCGGCCTGGCTTACAAGCTGGAGTACGTCGACGAGCCGGCGACCGAAGACAACATCTTCGAGTCGCACGGCGTGAAGGTCTTCGTCGACCCGAAAAGCCTGCCCTACATCGACGGCACCGAACTGGACTTCGCGCGCGAAGGCCTGAACGAGGGCTTCCGCTTCAATAACCCGAACGTCAAGGACAACTGCGGCTGCGGCGAAAGCTTCCGCATCTGACGCAGGAAGCTCAGCCCAATGCAGAATCACTTCGAGCTGTTCCAGCTGCCGGCCCGCTTCGACGTCGACATGGACGCGCTGGATTCGGCCTACCGCGAAATCCAGGGCCGGGTGCACCCGGACCGCTTCGTGAACGCCAGCGACGCCGAAAAGCGCGTCGCGATGCAGTGGGCGACCCGCGCCAACGAGGCCTACCAGACCCTGCGCAACCCGATGCTGCGCGCGCGCTACCTGTGCGAGCTGCATGGCGTCGACCTGCAGACCGAATCCAATACGGCGATGCCGATGGACTTCCTGATGCAGCAGATGGAACTGCGCGAGGCGTTGTTCGATGCGCGGGCAGGCAAGGACGCCGAGGCGCTGGACGAACTCGACGCGCAGGTGCGCAGCGAAAAGAAGAGCAGGCTGGCCCAGGTCGGCAAGCTGCTCGACGCCGGCGACTACACCCAGGCCGCGCAGGGCGTGCGGGCGCTGATGTTCCTCGATAAGTTCGCGGACGAGCTGCACTACGCCTTCGAAGCGCTCGAATCGTAATCCCCCGTGCCCGCGGTGCCCACGGGCGCGGACATATCGAATAATAAAACCAGGTAACACGACCATGGCACTACTGCAGATTTCCGAACCCGGCATGTCGACCGCGCCGCACCAGCACCGGCTGGCGGTGGGCATCGACTTGGGCACCACCAATTCCCTCGTCGCGACCGTGCGCTCCAGCATTCCCGAAGTGCTGAGCGACGAGGACGGCCGCGCGCTGCTGCCATCGATCGTGCGTTACCTGCCGAACGGCCACGCCAACATCGGCTACAAGGCCCAGGCCCACCGCACCACCGACCCGAAGAACACCATCGTCTCCGTCAAGCGCTTCATGGGGCGCGGCCTGAAGGACATCGCGCATGCCGAGAACATGCCGTATGACTTTGTCGACGCTCCGGGTATGGTGCAGCTGAAGACCGTGGCCGGCGTGAAGAGCCCGGTGGAGGTGTCGGCGCAGATCCTGGCCACCCTGCGCCAGACCGCGGAAGACGCCCTCGGCGACGAACTGGTCGGCGCCGTGATCACCGTGCCCGCCTATTTCGACGACGCCCAGCGCCAGGCGACCAAGGATGCGGCCCAGCTGGCCGGCCTGAACGTGCTGCGCCTGCTGTCTGAGCCGACCGCCGCCGCCATCGCCTATGGCCTGGACCATGGCAAGGAAGGCGTGTTCGCGGTCTACGACCTGGGCGGCGGCACCTTCGACATCTCGATCCTGAAGCTGTCGAAAGGCGTGTTCGAAGTGCTGTCGACCGGCGGCGATTCGGCCCTGGGCGGCGACGACTTCGACCAGCGCCTGTTCTGCCACATCACCCAGCAGGCCGGCCTCGCGCCGCTGTCGGATGAAGACACGGCGACCCTGATGGTCAAGGCGCGCCAGGCCAAGGAACTGCTGTCGACGAACGAAGAAACGACGGTCGAGGCGATCCTGAAGTCGGGCGAGATCGTGCAGGTGACGGTCAGCGCCAGGACCTTCGCCGAGATCACCCAGCCGCTGGTCGCCAAGACCATGAATGCGGTGCGCAAGGCCATGCGCGACGCCAACGTGTCGGTCGAAGACGTGGACGGCGTGGTGCTGGTCGGCGGCGCCACCCGCATGCCGAACGTGCGCCGCGCCGTGGGCGACTTCTTCAAGACCATCCCGCACGCGAACATCGACCCGGACAAGGTGGTGGCGCTGGGCGCAGCGATCCAGGCGAACCTGTTGGCGGGAAATCGCGCGCCGGGCGACGACTGGCTGCTGCTGGACGTGATCCCGCTGTCGCTGGGCATCGAGACCATGGGCGGCCTGGTCGAGAAGATCATCCCGCGCAACTCGACGATCCCGTGTGCGCGCGCCCAGGAATTCACGACCTTCAAGGATGGCCAGACCGCGCTGGCGGTGCACGTGGTGCAGGGCGAGCGCGAGCTCGTGTCCGACTGCCGCTCGCTGGCGCGCTTCGAACTGCGCGGCATCCCGCCGATGGCGGCCGGCGCCGCGCGCATCCGCGTGACCTACCAGGTCGACGCCGACGGCCTGCTGTCGGTCTCGGCGCGCGAGACGCGTTCCGGCGTCGAAGCCTCGATCACCGTGAAACCGTCCTACGGCCTGGGTGACGACGAGGTGGCGCGCATGCTGCAGGACTCGTACAACTCGGCCCAGGTCGACATGGTCGCCCGCGCGCTGCGCGAAGAACAGGTCGAGGCCGAGCGCATCCTGCTGGCCACGCAGTCGGCGCTGGATGCCGATGCCGAACTGCTGGACGAGGAAGAACGCGCGGCCATCGCGGCGCTGGAGCAGGGCGTGCGCGATGCGCTGGCCCGCTCGAACGACGAGGCCGTCGCCATCGACGAGCGCCAGAACAGGCTGCACGATGCGGTGCAGTCGCTGGCCCAGGGCACCGAGGATTTCGCGGCGCGGCGCATGGACAAGAGCGTGCGCAAGGTGCTGGCGGGTAAGTCGCTGGATCAGGTCTGAAAATACCGTCGTCCCCGCGAAGGCGGGGACCCAAGTTCTGCGTGCGGTAACGAAACGCTGGCAAAATTGGGTTCCCGCCTTCGCGGGAACGACGGATTACATAAAACAAACGAGGTAAAAGAAGTGCCACAAATCGTCATCCTCCCCCATCCCGTCTTCTGCCCCGAAGGCGCCGTGCTCGAAGGCCAGCAGGGCAAGTCGATCTGCGACACCCTGCTGGAGAACGACATCGAGATCGAGCACGCCTGCGACCGCGTGTGCGCCTGCACCACCTGCCACGTGATCGTGCGCGAAGGCTTCGACTCGCTGAACGAGCAGGAAGAAAAGGAAGAGGACATGCTGGACAAGGCCTGGGGCCTGGAGCCGAACTCGCGCCTGTCGTGCCAGGCCATCATCGCCGACGAAGACCTCGTGGTCGAGATCCCGAAGTACACGATCAACCACGCAGCCGAGAACCACTGATCACCGATTCCAGGGAGCCCGCCATGAAGTGGACCGACGTCACCGCCATCGCCGAAGCGCTGGTCGAGAAGTACCCGGATGTCGACCCCAGGGCGGTGCGCTTCGTGGACCTGCATAACTGGGTCGTCGGGCTGGACGGCTTCGACGACGACCGTGCCCGCGGAGGCGAGCGCGTGCTGGAAGCCATTCAAACGGCCTGGATAGATGAAGCAAGTTAAACGAGATAACGCCGCGAAGAAGCCGGCGCCGACCATTTACGAACTGGCGCCGGAGATCAAGCCGGGACAGTCGATCGAGCTGCTCAAGGAGCTGCACATCCTCACCCGCGACGGCAAGCTGAACCAGGACAGCCGGCGCAAGCTCAAGCAGGTCTACCACCTGGTCCAGTTCATCGAACCGCTGGTCAACGAGGTTCTCGAAAAGCAGGGTGGGAACAAGCAGGGCGTGACCCTGGTCGACCATGGCGCCGGCAAGTCCTACCTCGGCTTCATCCTGTACGACCTGCTGTTCAAGGGACGATCCGCAGGCGAGGACGGCCACATCTACGGTATCGAGACCCGCGAAGAGCTGGTGCAGAAGTCGACGGAATTGGCGGCGCGCCTGGGTTTCGAGGGCATGTCCTTCCTGAACCTGTCGGTGGCCGAATCCACCGAATCCGACAGGCTGCCGCCGACCGTCGACGTGGTCACCGCGCTGCACGCCTGTAACACCGCGACCGACGACGCGATCGACTTCGCGCTGAAGAAGAAGGCCAGGCACATCGTGCTGGTGCCGTGCTGCCAGGCCGAAGTCGCGTCGGTGCTGCGCAAGAACAAGGGCAAGGACCTGGGCCGCAGCGCGCTGACCGAGATCTGGCGCCACCCGATCCACACCCGCGAATTCGGCAGCCAGATCACCAACGTGCTGCGCTGCCTGCAGCTGGAGGCGCACGGCTACCAGGTCACGGTGACGGAACTGGTGGGGTGGGAGCACTCGATGAAGAACGAGCTGATCGTCGCTACGTATAAAAACCTGCCGCGCAAGCGGCCCGCCGAGCGCCTGCAGCAGGTGCTGGCCGAAGTGGGCCTGGAAGAGATGGCCCGGCGCTTCTATACCGGCGAGCCCGCCGACTCCCCTACCGACTGACCGACAAAGAGCCATGAGCGAACAACACTGGATCGACCTGCGCAGCGACACCGTCACCCAACCATCCGCCGCGATGCGCGCTGCCATGGCGGCCGCCCCGGTCGGCGACGACGTGTATGCCGATGACCCGACCGTCAACCGCCTGCAGGACTTCGCCGCCGAGCTGTTCGGCTTCGAGGCCGGCCTGTTCGCGCCGAGCGGCACCCAGACCAACCTGATCGCCTTGATGGGCCATTGCGGCCGCGGCGACGAATACCTGGTCGGCCAGGAAGCGCACACCTACAAGTACGAAGGCGGCGGCGCCGCGGTGCTGGGCAGCATCCAGCCGCAGCCGATCGCCAACCAGCCGGACGGCTCGATCGCGCTGTCCGACATCGCGGCCTACATCAAGCCGGACGACATGCACTTCGCGCGCACGCGCCTGCTCGCGCTCGAGAACACCATCGGCGGCCGCGTGCTGCCGCAGGACTACGTGCTGGCGGCGACCACGCTGGCGCACGAGAAGGGCCTGGCGACCCACCTGGACGGCGCGCGCATCTGCAATGCCGCCGTCAAGAACGGCATCAGCCTGCGCGCGGCGGTGGCCGGTTTCGATACCGTGTCGGTCTGCCTGTCGAAAGGCCTGGGCGCGCCGGTCGGCTCGGTGCTGCTGGGCCCGAAGGCCTTCATCGAGCAGG
Source organism: Telluria sp. Soil_C_11 (assembly GCF_057657395.1). Lineage (NCBI taxonomy): Bacteria > Pseudomonadati > Pseudomonadota > Betaproteobacteria > Burkholderiales > Oxalobacteraceae > Telluria > Telluria sp. Soil_C_11. The sequence continues at coordinate 46,549 of NZ_JBDGIN010000002.1, forward strand.
GCAAGCGCTGGCGCAAGATGCTGGGCGGCGGCATGCGCCAGGCCGGCGTGATCGCCGCGGCGGCCCGGTACGCGCTCGAGAATAACGTCGAGCGCCTCGCGGACGACCACCAGAACGCGGCCGACCTGTCGGCGGGGCTGGCACAGATCGAACAGCTGCGCGTCACCGCGCCGCAGACCAACATCTTTTACGTCCAGATTCCGGAAGCCGCGTGCGCGCCGCTGCGCGAGCACCTGGCCAGGGCCGGTATCCGGGCGTCCATCGGCCCGCACACGCGCCTGGTGACCCACCTGGACGTGAGCCGCGAAGACGTGCAGAAGACCATCGCGGTGTTCAAGGATTTTTTTAAATGACCGAAGAAGGCATCCGCCTGGCCAAGCGCGTGGCCGAGATCGTACCGTGTTCGCGCGCCGAGGCCGAGCGCTACATCGCCGGCGGCTGGGTCAGCGTTGACGGTGCTGTCGTCGACGAGCCGGCGACCCGCGTCTCGCCGGAACAGCGGGTGCTGCTCCTGCCTGGCGCGACGGCCGAGGAGCCGCTGCCGGTCACCATCCTGCTGCACAAGCCGGCCGGCCTGCACGGCAAGGCCGCGCTCGACTCGCTGCAGGTGGAGACGCTGTTCGAGGCCGGGCAGGGCCAGCGCGTGCTGAAGCGCCACCTGACGAAGCTGACGCCGGCGATGCCGCTGGAAGCCATGGCCAGCGGCCTGGTCGTGTTCAGCCAGGACTGGCGCGTGCTGCGCAAGCTGGGCGAGGATGGCGACCGCATCGAGCAGGAATATGTGGCCGAGGTCACGGGCGCGATTCTCGAAGATGGCCTGGCGCGCCTGAACAGGGGCGGCAAGCCGAATGCGCCGATCAAGGCCAGCTGGCAGAGCGAGGCGCGGCTGCGCTTTGCCGGCAAGGGCATCGTGCCGGGCCAGATCGAAGCGCAGTGCGCCCAGGTCGGACTGGAAGTGAAGGCCCTGCGCCGCCTGCGCATCGGCCGGGTCGCGCTGAGCAGCCTGCCGGTCGGGCAGTGGCGCTACCTGAAGGACGTCGAGAAGTTCTGAGGAAGGCGCTCAGGCGCCGGCAGCCTGCGCCGCATCCGCGGCCGGCCTGGCCTTCGAGGGCTTCGGCAATTGCACCAGGCGCGTGCCCGCCAGGCGGTCGTGCAGGAACTGGCGGTCCCGGTCGAGGAAGGCCGTGAGACCCCAGGCGGCGATGCCGGCGGCGACCGCCGCCGAGACTTCGGTCTTGCTTTTCAAACCAAACGCGGCGCAGACGATCAGCGCCGGCAGGAACCAGCCCCAGGCCAGCAGGTAACGCAGCACCGCCGTCCGCACGGGCACGCGGCCCTGGCCGCCGACGGTCAGGCGCACGCGCCAGGTCTTCATCGCCAGCGTATGGCCGCTGTCGGTCCAGCACCAGACGAAGTAGGCGCCCGTCACCAGGAACAGGAACGCCTTGAGGCCGTGCTGGGCCAGCGGCGCGTGGCTGTTGCGCGTGACCAGCAGGTAGAGCGCGACGGCCAGCATCTCGACGGCCAGCAGGAGGAAGGTCTCGTAGACCATGATCGTCAGGCGGCGCTTGATGGTCGGCGTGCTGCCGGGCGTGTCGGACATGGGCTGGCTCAGGCGTTGTTTGGACTGATGCCCCAGTTGGCCGGCACCGGCTTTTCCTGCTGGGGCGGATTGGCCGGCTGGGCCGGTTGGGCGGGTTGCGGCGCCGGTGCGGCCGGCGCAGGCTGCTGCGGCGTGCCTGGTGCGGCCACGCAGGGCGGGGTGGCGGAGACGCTGTTCCTGACGGTGCCGGCAGGGCAGGAAGTGGCCCCCTGGCCGAGCGGGGCCACGACCTTGCCGCTGGCCTGGCTCGGCACCACGGAGGTCCGCTTGCGGCCCTCGGCCGACGCCGCCAGTTTCTTCTTCTGTTCGTCGGGCAGCAGCTGGTAGCTCTCCCAGCTCGCGGTCTTCTGGTCGGGCGCGATCTTGCGCGCACGCGCATAGGTTTCGCGCGCCAGTTCGCGCTGGGCCGGCGTCAGCTTGACCCATTCGCGCATGCGCTCGTGCACACGCTGCTGTTCTTCCGGTTTCATGCCCGCGAAGCGGTTCGCCAGCTGCAGCCATTTCTGCTTGCGCACGCCGTCCATCTGGTCCCATTCGGCCTGCAGCGGCTGCAGCGCCACCTGCTGGGCCGGGGTAAGGGTATGCCACAAGGGCTTGTCGCCGCCCTTGTGGGCGGACGCGCTGCCGGGCTTGCCGGGATGGGCGGAGGCGTCGGCGGCGGCCGCGCTGGAAGCGGGCGCGGCGCTGCCCGCGTCCGTCAAGCCGAGACGGTCGTGCTGCTGGCTGAACAGCAGCACGATGGCGGCGAACACGGCCGCGGCGGCGCCGGCTGCGACTTTACCCTTGTTTGCCGTCATCAAGCTGGGCCTTACTGAGTGCGCTGCGGCACTTGCTGCTGTTGCTGGGCCAGGTAGGCATTGAAGCCGTGGTCGGTGTACGCGGTGAGCGGCAGGTCGTCGGACAACACGGCGGCGTCCAGGTCGGCCAGCTCGGCGATGCGCTGCTCGCGCTCGACCTGGTAGACGCCGACCAGGCCGGCGACCATCGCCAGCAGCGGTGCGACCACGGCGGCGCGCGCCACCCATTGCATCGAGAACAAGGAGCCGAGATCGAACAGCGGGCGCTTTTCCTGTGCGCGTACCGGCGCCGGCGCAGCGGCCTTCTTGCGCGCCAGGGCCTGCGCGCGCGCGGCCGCCAGCCGGTCGGTGGTCGAGGCCGGCAGCTTGTCGAGATTCTCGTTCAGGGCATGGCGGATCTTGTACGCCAGGTTGATGTCGTCGGTGTTCATAATTTAATTCCCTTGGCCTCCAGGGCTTTTTGCAGGGCATGCGTAGCGCGAGAACAATGCGTCTTTACACTGCCCTCGGAGCATCCCATCGCTTGGGCCGTTTCGGCCACGTCCATGTCCTGCCAGTAACGCATGAGGAAGGCTTCCCGTTGACGCGCCGGGAGCTTTTGTATCTCTTCGTCGATCAGGCGCAGGGTTTCGGCGCGTTCGACCTGGTCTGCGCTCGACTCGGCGGCGGCAGTCCCTTCCTCGGCCTCGTAAGTGGCGAGTATATCAAAGTCCTCGTCGTCTTCATCCCGCCTTCCCAGGCCGCCAAACAGGCTGATCCAGGTGTTGCGGACCTTCTCGCGGCGGAAATAATCGAGGATGGTGTTCTGCAGGATGCGCTGGAACAGCATCGGCAGTTCGGCCAGCGGCTTGTCACCGTATTTCTCGGCCAGCTTGATCATGGCGTCCTGAACGATGTCCAGCGCTGCCTCGTCCTTGCGGACCGCGTATGCAGCCTGCTTGAAGGCGCGCCGCTCGACACTCTCGAGGAAGTCGTTTAGTTCTTTGTCAGTGGCCATGCGATGAAGGGTCGGAAAACCTTCGAATCCTAGCAAAATTTACGGCTGAGCGCACTGTAAACAGCCATCCGGGGGAACGGGACCGGCCATGATCATCCGATCAGGCGATCAACATGACGAAAGACGACCATGCTGCGCATCCTGGGGAAGGCAAGTTCGATCAATGTGCGCAAGGTCTTGTGGACCTGCGCCGTGCGTATGCCGCCGGCCCGGCGTTCTCGCTGGCCGACATCGTGCTGGGACTGTCGCTCAACCGCTGGCTGATGACGCCGATGGAACGGCCCGATTACCCGGCCCTGCGGGCATATGCCGGATTGCTGCGCCAGCGCCCGGGATGCCTGGCGTTCTGCATGAACGGCACGGCCTGATGCCTGCGAATGACGGGATCTCGGCAATATTCGGCCATTCCCGGCTTCAAAACCGACGATAATTTCGTACACGCCCCCGTGCACCAAAAAAGTTATTTCCATATTTGTACTTGACCGGAATGGTGCAACGCAGTAAGGTATCTGAAGCTTTGCAACCCCGAAGCCCAAGGTCATCCGGAACGGCATATCCCGTCGCTCCCGGAATGACGCGCTTTCACATGTAGGCAGTTTGCTCCAACCCGTGCCAAAAGCGCGAGAGACACGCATTCCGCACACAGAAACTCACGCCAAACGAGTTTGCGACCAGCGACGGTTCGTAAGTTATCTACGGGTAGCTGAAAGATCGCCGTGACCGCAGGAAGAAGGGAAGCATGAGCACTGTTGCGTGACACGTATCTCGTCAGGAACGAGCATCCGATCAATCTCCCTATGGGTCTTGAAAGGAAACGTAATGAGTCATGACGCAGCAGTTCCCATCACGGGCGCTGAAATAGTTGTCCGTTGCCTGGCCGAGGAGGGCGTGAAGCACGTCTTCGGTTATCCCGGCGGCGCGGTCCTCTATATCTACGACGCCATCTTCAAGCAGGACAAATTCCAGCACATCCTGGTACGCCACGAGCAGGCGGCCATCCACGCAGCCGACGCCTATTCGCGCAGCTCGAACCAGGTCGGCGTGGCCCTGGTCACTTCCGGTCCGGGCGTGACGAATGCCGTCACCGGCCTGTCCACCGCCTACATGGATTCGATTCCGATGGTGGTGATCTCCGGCCAGGTGCCGACCCACGCGATCGGCCAGGACGCCTTCCAGGAATGCGACACGGTCGGCATCACCCGTCCCGTGGTCAAACACAACTTCCTCGTCAAGGACGTGCGCGATCTCGCCGCGACGATGAAGAAAGCCTTCTATATCGCCCGCACCGGCCGTCCCGGCCCGGTCCTGGTCGATATCCCGAAGGACATCAGCATGCAGAAGTGCCAGTACGAGTATCCGCGCGAGATCGAGATGCGCTCGTACAAGCCGGTCGACAAGGGCCATGCGGGCCAGATCCGCAAGGCGGTGCAGTTATTGCTGCAAGCCGAGCGCCCGATGATCTACACGGGCGGCGGCGTGATCCTGGCCAATGCATCGAACGAGCTGAACCGCCTGGTCGACAAGCTCGGCTTCCCGATCACCAACACGCTGATGGGCCTGGGCGCCTACCGCGCGTCCAGCGGCCATTTCGTCGGCATGCCGGGCATGCACGGCACCTATGAGGCGAACATGGCGATGCAGCACTGCGACGTGCTGATCGCGATCGGCGCCCGCTTCGACGACCGCGTGATCGGCAACCCGAAACACTTCGCCAGCCACCCGCGCAAGATCATCCACATCGACATCGACCCCTCGTCGATCTCGAAGCGGGTGAAGGTCGACATCCCGATCGTCGGCAACGTCAAGGACGTGCTGGTGGAGCTGCTGTCCCAGCTCGACGCCGCCGACCAGAAGCCGAACGAAGGGGCGCTGCGCAAATGGTGGCAGCAGATCGGCGAATGGCGCGCGCGCGAATGCCTGAAGTACGCGCCGTCCGACGAGGTCATCAAGCCGCAATCGGTGGTCGAGAAGCTCTGGCAGGTGACCGGCGGCGACGCCTTCGTCACCTCGGACGTCGGCCAGCACCAGATGTGGGCGGCCCAGTACTACCCGTTCAACCAGCCGCGCCGCTGGATCAACTCGGGCGGCCTGGGCACGATGGGCGTGGGCCTGCCGTACGCGATGGGCGTGCAGATGGCGAATCCCGGCGCCACCGTGGCCTGCATCACGGGCGAGGGCTCGATCCAGATGAACATCCAGGAGCTGGCGACCTGCAAGCAGTACCACCTGACCCCGAAGATCATCCTCCTGAACAACCGCTTCCTGGGCATGGTGCGCCAGTGGCAGGAGCTCGACTATAACTCGCGCTATTCCGAGTCCTACATGGATTCGCTGCCCGATTTCGAGAAGCTGGCCGAGTCCTTTGGCCACGTCGGCATGCGCATCGAGAAGCCGGGCGACGTCGAGGGCGCCCTGCGCGACGCCTTCGCGATGAAGGACCGCCTGGTGTTCATGAACTTCATCACCGACCGCAGCGAGAACGTCTGGCCGATGGTCAAGACGGGCAAGGGCCTGTCGGAGATGCTGCTGAGCTCGGAGGACCTGTAATGCGCCACATTATTTCCGTCCTGCTCGAGAACGAAGCGGGCGCCCTGTCGCGCGTGGTCGGCCTGTTTTCCGCACGCGGCTACAACATCGAGACGCTGACGGTGGCGCCGACCGAAGACCCGACCCTGTCGCGCATGACCATCGTGACCACGGGCTCGGACGACATCATCGAGCAGATCACCAAGCACCTGAACCGCCTGATCGAGGTGGTCAAGGTGGTCGACCTGACCGAAGGCCAGCACATCGAGCGCGAGCTCATGCTGATCAAGGTGAGGGCGGTCGGCAAGGAACGCGAAGAGATGAAGCGCACCGCCGATATCTTCCGCGGCCGCATTATCGACGTGACCGAGAAGACCTACACGATCGAGTTGACCGGCGCCAAGAGCAAGCTGGACGCCTTCATCGACGCCATCGACCGCGCTTCCATCCTCGAGACCGTCCGTACGGGCGGCTCCGGCATCGGCCGGGGCGAGCGCATCCTCAAGGTTTGACGCATCAAGCAATGTAGGGTGGGCGCCACGTGCCCACCATGTACCGAATACACCAAAACACAGGATATAAAAATGAAAGTTTTCTACGACAAAGACTGCGACCTCTCCCTCATCAAAGGCAAGAACGTCGCCATCATCGGCTACGGCTCGCAGGGCCATGCGCACGCCCAGAACCTGAACGATTCCGGCGTCAACGTGACCGTCGGCCTGCGCCGCGGCGGCGCATCGTGGGGCAAGGTCGAGCAGGCCGGCCTGAAGGTCGCCGAGGTCGACGAGGCGGTCAAGGCCGCCGACGTCATCATGATCCTGCTGCCGGACGAGAACATCGCCCAGGTCTACAAGGAAAACATCGAGCCGAACGCCAAGCAGGGCGCGGTGCTGGCCTTCGCGCACGGCTTCAACGTGCATTATGGGCAGGTGGTGCCGCGCGCCGACCTCGACGTCATCATGGTGGCGCCGAAGGCCCCGGGCCACACCGTGCGCAACACCTACGCCCAGGGCGGCGGCGTGCCGCACCTGGTGGCGGTCTACCAGGACAAATCGGGCGCGGCGCGCGACATCGCGCTGTCGTATGCGATGGCGAACGGCGGCGGCCGCGCCGGCATCATCGAGACCAACTTCCGCGAAGAGACCGAGACCGACCTGTTCGGCGAGCAGGCCGTGCTGTGCGGCGGTACCGTCGAGCTGATCAAGGCCGGCTTCGAGACCCTGGTGGAAGCCGGCTACGCGCCGGAGATGGCCTACTTCGAGTGCCTGCACGAGCTGAAGCTGATCGTCGACCTGATCTACGAAGGCGGCATCGCCAACATGAACTACTCGATCTCGAACAACGCGGAATACGGCGAATACGTGACCGGCCCGCGCGTCGTCACCGAGCAGACCAAGGAAGCGATGCGCCAGTGCCTGAAGGACATCCAGACCGGCGAGTACGCCAAGTCGTTCATCCTCGAGAACAAGGCCGGCGCCCCGACCCTGATCTCGCGCCGCCGCCTGACCGCCGAGCACCAGATCGAAGAAGTCGGCAGCAAGCTGCGCGCGATGATGCCGTGGATTGCGAAGAACAAGCTGGTGGACCAGTCGAAGAACTGATCAAGGCCGATAGCTTTTGAACGTCGTCCCCGCGCAGGCGGGGACCCAAGTTCCTGTCAGAAGCCCGAAATCCCGCGCGCTCGCGACGTCTCTGGCTTCGTTATACAAACTTGGGTTCCCGCCTGCGCGGGAACGACGGTAATAAGTTGCATCTCTTTGCAACTTTCCATTACATCCACACCCCGCAGCAGCAAAACACGCTATCGTTCTTCCCGTAACCCAACCGGAGAACAGCAATGCGTCCCTCGCACCTCATCCTCGCCGCCAGCCTCGGACTCGCCCTCGACGCCCAGGCGCAGCCGCAGACCGCGCCCGCCGCGGCCACGACCAGCGGCACCCTGGTCATCGTCCCCGCCTTCGGTGAAGTCAAGCACGCCAACGACGAAGCCACCGTCACCTTCTCCGTCGAAGAGCAGGACAAGGACCGCGCCGCCGCGCAGGCGCGCGTGAACCAGAAGATGAAGCAGGGCACCGAGATCGTGCGCCGCGAAGATCCGCAGGCCGAGCTGAAGACCATCAACTACTACAGCTACCCGGTGTATCCGGAAGTGCCGGACGGCCCGCGTCCGCTGGCCAGCCAGGCCGCGCGCCGGATCCCGATCGGCTGGCGCGTCGGCCAGTACCTGGAAGTCAAGACGCACAACCTCGACAGGCTGCCGAAGACGGCCGCCGCGGCCCAGAAGGTGCTGGGGATCAGCAACATCGATTACCACCTCAGCCCGGAGCTGACGAAGAAGCTGGACGAGGAGCGCATCGCCGCCACTTACCGCAACCTGAACGAGCGCATCGCGGCGATCGCGCGCGCGATGGGGCGCAATGTCGGCGATGCGGTCATCGACACCGTCGACTTCGAAGGCAGCGGCAATTACGCGGGCGGGCCGGTCGCCGCGGCGGCGCCGATGGCGATGATGCGCGGAAAACATGCGGAAGCCGCCGAGATGCCCGAGCCCAGCTTCGAGCCCGGCGAAACCCTGCTGCAGATGCGCCTGGTCGGAAAAGTGAAATTCAGGTAAGCGTATCGGTTCGCTAACACCCCTGCGCGGCCATATAATGGCGTGGTTCGCGCACTGGCGCGCTGTTACCGAATAACAATACTTATGCCAACATTCCCACGCCGCAGAAAGAACGGCGCTCCCAAGACGGGCCGCTTCGGCCGTTTCAGCCGCTTCAGCCGCGCCGCCCGCAAGACCGACGCCGCCGCCCGTCCGCGCCGCGGCATCTACCTGCTGCCCAACGCCTTCACCACCGCCGCCCTGTTCGGCGGCTTCTACGCGATCGTGATGGCGATGAACCAGCGCTTCGACCATGCCTGCTGGGCCGTGTTCATCGCCATGGTCCTCGACGGCCTGGACGGCCGCGTGGCGCGCCTGACCAACACCCAGTCCGAATTCGGCGCCCAGTATGACTCGCTGTCCGACATGGTGTCCTTCGGCGCCGCGCCGGCCCTGGTGATCTACGAATGGTCGCTGCGCGGCCTCGGCAAGCTGGGCTGGATCGCCGCCTTCGTCTACTGCGCCGGCGCCGCGCTGCGCCTGGCCCGCTTCAATACCAACATCGAGGTCGTCGACAAGCGCTTCTTCCAGGGCTTGCCCAGCCCGGCCGCGGCGGCCCTGGTGGTCGGCTTCGTGATGATGATGACCGACCCCGACATCAACGTCAGCGCGCGCCAGGTCGACTGGATCTCGTGGGGCCTGGCCCTGTTCGCCGGCCTGACCATGGTCACCAACGTGCCGTTCTACAGCTTCAAGGACGTCAACTTCCGCAAGTCGGTGCCCTTCATCGTGGTGTTCCTGATCGCGCTGTTCTTCGCGCTGCTGGCGATCGACCCGCCGAAGGTGCTGTGGCCGCTGTTCGTGGTGTACGGACTGTCCGGCTACGTCGTGTATTTCTGGCGCCTGGCCAAGGGCAAGCCGGTCAGCATCGTGCAGACCGAGGAAGAGCCGCTCGATCCGAGCGAGCGGCGTTGATCCGGCCGCAGGGTGTATGCTCAGGCCATGACTACCGACTCCGACATTGAACTGTCCGGCCCGTTCCAGGCCAGGGACAGCAACGGCCGTACCCTCGACGTGAAGGCGATCCGCATCTTCGACGAGGGCTACGGGATCATCGACGTGTACGTGGACTTCAAGGCTAGGCTCGACCCCGGCGCCTACAAGGACCCGGTGCTGGTGCGCCAGCTCGTCGACCGCCTGCGCGCGCTCGGCTACAAGGGGCCGGACTTCGGCCACAGCGACCCCGGCTTGCAGGAAAGCCAGCTCATCGTGCTCGAAGCGCCGGAGGAGTTCGCCGCCTTCGCCAAGAGCCGGGGCTGGAAGAACCTGGCCGAGGATTTCGACGAATAACAGCCCTCCCGGCTCAGTCCTGGAGAGTGCGCCAGTTTTGCTGCCTGGAAGGCTCCTCGTGCTCCGGGCAGTTCGTGATGCGCAGCTTGCCGTGCATTTCGATCATCTCGACGTTGGTGTTGGTCGCCCGCTCCGTGACGCAATAGGTGCCGTTGCCGCTGATGACGCGCGTGCGGCGCGCGCCGTCGCCGGTGTTGTTCACCAGTTCCTCCACCTTGGGCGCTTCCCAGATCCGGTTTGGCGCCATCAACGCCGCCTGTTCCATGCCCCTGCGCAGGCGGATCTGCGGGCTGTCCAGCGGCGCCGCGATGTACGGCCTGTTTTCCTTGCGCAGCGCCTTGTCGATGCCGCCGATGTCGCGTCTGGCGCGCTCCAGGATCTGTTCTGCGCCCGGTTTGGCCGGGACCGGCTGCGTGGCTGCGCCGGGAGGAGTACGCTGGGCCGGCGCGGTCGCCGCGGCAGGCGCGGGCGCCGGCTGGGGCGCGATCGCCGGCACAGGCGGCAGGGTGAGGGCGGGAGCAGGGCGTGGGGCCAGCTGGATTGGCCGCGCAGCGGTTTCCTTGCGCGGCGGCGCAGGCGCCTTGTTGCGCAGCGCCGGCCGGGGCAGGGGAAGCCACAGGATGCGGGTGCGCGGGCCATCGTCCCGGGATGCCGGCGCCGGCAGCGTGCGTACCGCCTGCCAGCCGATCAACAGTCCGATGTGCACGAGGGCCATCAGCAGCAGGCCGAGTCGGCGGTCGGTCTCATTAGCGCGATAGGCAATGTTCATGTGGAAAGAGTATAGGCGACCGCGGACGCCGCTTTCTCACACTTTCTCACCGCCTAGAACCGCCGGAACCGGTCGTCGTAGCGCGGGTCCGGCCCGTTCAGCATCTGGCGCACGACGCCCTGCTGGTCGAAGTGCACGTGCATCAGCGAATTCCACACCCCGGCTTCCTTGTAGCGGTAGGACCAGACCTCGTAGTCGTGGAAAGCCACGGCCGAGGTCTCGGCGGGCTGGCCGAAGTTGCGCAGGATGTCGGCCTTGGTCCACTGGCCGATCTTCACCTTCGCGAAATTCTCGCTGGTCAGGACCTGGTCGTAGGAGACCAGGCGGCCGTCCGGGCCGATGCGCGCCATGTACTGGAACTGGCCCATCGGCTGGCCGCGGTACTCCAGCACCTGCCCGCCATCCGGTTCGGGATAGCTGGCGGCCGGCTGGCCCAGCGCGGCGGTGACCTGCGCCAGCGGCGCACCGGCGGGCGGCGGCTGGCGAAACAGCGGCGCGCAGGCGGACAGGGAAAGCGCGGCCAGCAGCGCCAGGGCCGCGCGCGTCCTTCGTTCGATCGGGTAGGTCATCATTGCCCTCATACTCCCTTGAAGCGTGTGTCGAGCACCGGGTCCGGCGTATTCTCCATCCGGCGCACCACGCCGAGCCGGGTGAAGGTAATGTTCATCAGCGAGTCCCAGACGCCCTTTTCCTTGTAGCGGTAGGACCAGACTTCGTCATCGTTCACGCGCTCGCGCGAGACCTCGGCCGGACGGCCGAAATGGCGCAGGATATCGTCCTTGTTCCAGCGGCCGATGTCGACCTGCGCGAACTGTTCGGTGGTCAGCACCTGGCCGTAGGAGAGCAGGCGGCCGTCCGCGCCGAAGCGCGCCATGTGCTGGAACTGGCCCATCGGCTGGCCGCGGTATTCGAGCACCTGGCCGCCGCCCGGTTCCGGATACACGGCGTCCGGCTTGCCGAGCCTCGCCGTCACCTCGGCCAGCGGGGTTCCTGCGGCGGGTTCCCTGTGGACCAGCGGAGCGCAGGCCGGCAGCGCCAGCAGCAGGGCCAGGGCGATGGCGGGCTGCGCCGTCTTCTTGAGCGTTCTGTTCATCGTTTCGTCCTCGATACTTGCCAAAGTGGCATTGCCGACGAGTGCATTGTAGCGAAGCTGACGAAAAACTGGCTTCACTGGACGTTTTCACCTATACTTCCCGGTCTTGGCTTTCGATGCCAGGTTTTTTTAATAATTCACGGTGCGCTGGGTTCCGACTCTTGCACCGCATGTGAAAGGTAACATCATGACCGTAGAAAACATCAACAAGGCCGCCATCATTGCGGACAACGCACGTGGCGACAAAGACACCGGCTCGCCGGAAGTCCAGGTTGCACTGCTGACCGCCCGTATCAATGAACTGAACGGCCACTTCAAGGAACACCAGAAGGACCACCACTCGCGCCGCGGCCTGATCATGATGGTCAACCGTCGCAAGAGCCTGCTGGCTTACCTGAAGCGCAAGGACCTGAACCGCTACCGCGATCTGATCGCCAAGCTCGGTCTGCGTAAGTAATCTGCGCATTGAGCCGAACGGCTTGATCACGAAATGCCTGCGTCAGCCCGACTGCCGCAGGCATTTTGCTTTTCTGAGTTTTGGCGGCTTTCGGGGCCGGATCCCGGTTCATGCGGGTGGGCTCTGACCCCGAAAGGCGCCAACTGACTTGCAGTAAAGGCTATCGAAGCCAGATAGCCCGTGGTGAGGTGAACGACAGCGCCTGAAATTCTGTCGGCAAATAGAAAGGGATTACCCATGTTTAACAAAGTTACGAAAACCTTCCAGTACGGCGACCATACCGTGACCCTGGAGACCGGCGAAATCGCTCGCCAGGCCAGCGGCGCCGTCGTCGTGTCGGTCGAGGACACCGTCGTCCTGGCAACCGTGGTGGCGAAGAAAGACGCCAAGCCGGGCCAGGACTTCTTCCCGCTGACCGTCGACTACATCGAGAAGAGCTACGCCGCCGGCAAGATCCCGGGCGGCTTCTTCAAGCGCGAAGGCCGTCCGTCGGAGAAGGAGACCCTGACGTCGCGCCTGATCGACCGTCCGATCCGCCCGCTGTTCCCGGAAGGCTACCTGAACGAAGTCCAGGTCATCATCCACGTCCTGTCCGTGAATCCTGAGATCGATCCGGACATCCCGTCGATGATCGGCGCCTCGGCCGCCCTGTGCGTGGCCGGCATCCCGTTCAACGGCCCGATCGGCGCCGCCCGCGTCGGCTACGCCAACGGCCAGTACATCCTGAACCCGACCACCACCCAGCTGAAGACCTCGCAGATGGACCTGGTCGTCGCCGGTACCGAGCACGCCGTGCTGATGGTCGAGTCCGAAGCCCAGCAGCTGTCGGAAGAAGTCATGCTGGGCGCGGTCGTCTACGGCCACGAGCAGATGAAGGCCGTGATCGACGCGATCCACGCCCTGGTCGAAGAAGGCGGCAAGCCGGAAGTCGAGTGGAGCCCGGCGCCGAAGAACGAAGAACTGATCGCCCGCGTGACCGCGCTGGCCGAAGGCAAGATCCGCGAAGCCTACCAGACCCGCGACAAGCAGGCCCGTACCCAGAAGCTGAAGGACATGAACGCGCAAGTGATGGCCGAGCTGGGCGAAGGCGTGGACGCCGTCGAAGTCGGCAACATCCTGTTCGACATGGAAGCCAAGGTCGTGCGTTCGCAGATCCTGGAAGGCGAGCCGCGCATCGACGGCCGCGACACCCGCACCGTGCGTCCGATCTCGATCCGCACCAGCGTCCTGCCGCGTACCCACGGCTCCGCCCTGTTCACCCGCGGCGAAACCCAGGCCCTCGTCATCGCCACCCTCGGCACCGGCCGCGACAGCCAGAAGATCGACGCGCTGATGGGCGAGTACACCGACGACTTCATGATGCACTACAACATGCCTCCGTTCGCCACTGGCGAAACCGGTCGCGTGGGCACTCCGAAGCGCCGCGAAATCGGCCACGGCCGCCTGGCCAAGCGCGCGCTGGTCGCCGCGCTGCCGTCGCCGGAAGAGTTCAGCTACTCGGTGCGCCTGGTCTCGGAAATCACCGAGTCGAACGGTTCGTCGTCGATGGCTTCGGTCTGCGGCGGCTGCCTGGCGCTGATGGACGCCGGCGTGCCGATGAAGGCGCACGTGGCCGGCATCGCCATGGGCCTGATCAAGGAAGGCGGCAAGTTCGCCGTCCTGACCGACATCCTGGGCGATGAAGACCACCTGGGCGACATGGACTTCAAGGTGGCCGGCACCACCGCGGGCATCACCGCGCTGCAGATGGACATCAAGATCCAGGGCATCACCAAGGAAATCATGCAGGTGGCGCTGGCCCAGGCCAAGGAAGCCCGCCAGCACATCCTGGTCGAGATGCAGAAGGCCGTGCCGAGCGTGAAGACCGAGCTGTCGGACTTCGCACCGCGCCTGATCACCATCCGCATCAACCCGGAAAAGATCCGTGACGTGATCGGCAAGGGCGGCGCCGTGATCCGCGCGCTGACCGAAGAAACCGGCACCCAGATCGACATCACCGACGAAGGCATCGTGACCATCGCTTCGGTCGACGCCGCCGCCGGCCAGGAAGCCAAGCGCCGCATCGAAGAGCTGACCGCATCGGTCGAAGTGGGCAAGACCTACGACGGCACCGTGCTGAAGCTGCTGGACTTCGGCGCGATCGTGCAAGTGATGCCGGGCAAGGACGGCCTGCTGCACATCTCGCAGATCGCCAACGAGCGCGTCAACGCCGTGGCCGACTACCTGAAGGAAGGCCAGCAAGTGCGCGTGAAGGTCCTCGAGACCGACGAGCGCGGCCGCCTGAAGCTGTCGATGAAGGCTGCCGATCCGGTGGAAGCCGCCGCGCAGTAAGCGGCCTTGCCAGGCCGCTGCTGCGGCCAGCCGATAAAAAACCGCCAGTGCGTGAGCCTGGCGGTTTTTTTATCGTCGTCAGGCCAGTTCGGGATGGTGCTTTCCGATCCAGGCGCGCACATGCGCGAGCAGTGCCTTCGCATGCGCCTGCGCGTTCTCGACCGCGCCGGGGCCGACGGGACTGCCTTCATAGTCGTCGCAATTGCGCAACTGGCGCAGGTCGTCGAGCTCGACCACGGTCGCCTTGTCGAGCCCGATGGCGGTCGGCAGGGACTGGATCGCGGTCTGGTGATGGCCGGGCTTGCTGGCCGCGGTGCGGTAGCCATTCGCCAGCAGGCTCACGATCGCGCACTGCATCACGCATTTGTAGGCTGCATCGAAACGGTTTTCGTCGCTGATGCCGGTGACTCCGGCATCGGCCAGATTGCGCTCGGCGGCGGCCAGCAGGCGCCGGATATCGTCGCGCCGCGGTTCAGCCTTGTCGAGGCTGCCGATTTCCAACAGGTTCTCTAAACTCATCGTCCATCCCATCAGTAACAGTCAGACTCGACTGTAAGGCAAAAATGCACCAGCTCGCACGCAATCGTGTCGTGTCACGAAGGAAAGGAATGGTATAGTTGGTCATTTAACAGAATGGCCTTGTCATGTGACAGAAGAGGCCTTCCACCGTCCAAGACCCTAAAGGAAAAAAAAGATGACCACTCAGGACTACGCCACCCGTATCAGCCAGATCATCCAGGAGCACGAAGCCGATATCGGCGCCGAATGGATGGCCCAGCTGGAAGCGCTGACGGTCCGCTCGAACGTGGTCTCCAAGGAGCAGTTGCGCAAGCATTGCCAGCAGTTCCTGACGGCGCTCAGCAACGCCACCCGTGGCGGCGAACTGCAGAACATCGAGCACCGCTCCTGGGACGAAGTGCGCGACCTGCTGGCCGAGATCTCCTCGTCGCGCGCCAAGGGCGGTTCGACCCCGAGCGAGACCGCGACCTTCGTGTTCTCGCTCAAGCAGCCGATTTTTTCGCGCCTGAACGCGGGCTTTGCCGGCGAGCCGGCGGTGCTGGCCAACGCCTCCTGGGTGGTCAGCACCCTGCTCGACAAGCTGGGCCTGTACACCATCGAGGTGTTCCAGCGCGCCCGCGACCAGATCATCGTGCGCCAGCAGCAGGAACTGCTGGAACTGTCGACCCCGGTCGTCAAGCTGTGGAACGGCATCCTGGCGCTGCCGCTGATCGGCACCCTCGATTCGGCGCGCACCCAGGTCGTGATGGAAAACATCCTGCAGAAGATCGTCGACACCGGCGCGGCCATCGCGATCATCGACATCACCGGCGTGCCGACCGTCGACACCCTGGTGGCCCAGCACCTGATGAAGACCATCGCCGCCGCCCGCCTGATGGGCGCGGACTGCATCATCAGCGGCATCCGCCCGCAGATCGCCCAGACCATCGTCCACCTCGGCGTGAACCTGGAAGACGTGACGACCAAGGCCAGCCTGGCCGATGCCTTCGTCGTGGCGCTCGAGCGCACCGGCACCTCGATCGTGAAGAAAGCCTGAGACCCGCATGGAACGTATCCCGATTCTCCGCATGGGCGACCTGTTGCTGGTGACGATCCAGGTCGACATGCATGACCGCCTGGCGATGACGCTGCAGGACGACCTGACCGAGCGCATCGTGCGCGACAATGCCAAGGGCGTGCTGATCGACATCTCGGCGCTGGACCTGGTCGATTCCTTCATCGGGCGTATGATCAGCAACACCGCCGCGATGGCGCGCGTGCTGGACGCCCAGACCGTGGTGGTCGGCATGCAGCCGGCGGTCGCGATCACGCTGGTCGAGCTGGGCCTGACCCTGCACGGCGTGAAGACGGCACTCAACGTGGAAAAGGGCATGGCCCTGTTAGGAAAGACGCACTTTTGATGAGCGCAGCTCTCCATCACGCAGTGGCTTTCGCCAGCGCGCTCCTCGAGCGCAACAGCCGCCTGCGTACCGCGCGCATGACCCTGCCCCTGCGTTCCGACGAGGACGTGGTCGGGCTGCGCAAGCATGTGCGCGAGCGCGCGGTCGCGATCGCCCTGTCGCTGGTCGACCAGACCAAGCTGGTGACGGCGGCCAGCGAACTGGCCCGCAACACGATCAAGTACGGCGGCGGCGGAGAAGTCCATCTCGACGCGCTGGAAGACGGCTTCAGGCGCGGCGTCGGCCTGATCTTCGTGGATAACGGGCCGGGCATCCCCGATCTCGACCAGGCGCTGCGCGACGGTTTCACCACCGGCGGCGGGCTGGGCCTTGGGCTGGGCGGTTCGAAGCGCCTGGTCGACGAGTTCGACATCGATTCCCGTCCGGGAGAGGGCACGGCAGTGTCTGTCGTCAAATGGAAACGCTGATCAGTTCGCTGTTACCGCAGCTCGTGTTCCCGGTCGTCCACGCCAGCGATATCGCCGCCGCCCGCCGCGCCGGCCAGAAGCTGGCCGACGAGCTCGGGTTCGACGATGTCCAGGCGGGCCGGCTGGCGATCGTGGTCACGGAGGCCGGCACCAACATCCTCAAGCACGCCGGGGAGGGCACCCTGTACATCATGCGCGCGCAATCCGCCGCGAGCATGGCCGGCATCGACGTGCTGGCGATCGACGACGGCCCCGGCATCGCCGACCTCGCGACCAGCATCCAGGACGGCGTCTCCACCGTCGGCACCGCCGGCACCGGCCTGGGCGCGCTGCAGCGCCAGTCCGACGAGTTCGACGTCTGGTCTCGCCCTGGCCGTGGCGCGGCCTTCTTCATGCGCCTGTGGCGCGGCAGCCCGCCGCCCGAGGCGTGCGGGGTCGAGATCGGCGCGCTGTGCGTGCCGATGGCCGGCGAAGACGCCTGCGGCGACGGCTGGGCCACGAGTTGCGACCTGGACGGCGCCACCCTGCTCGGGGTGGACGGCCTGGGGCACGGCCCGGAGGCCGCCAAGGCCGCGCGCGCGGCCATCGACGCCCTCGCGCGCCGCCCGTCCGCGGTGCCGGCCGAGGTGCTGCATACGGCGCACGAGGCGCTGCGCATCACGCGCGGCGCCGCGCTGTCGGTGGCGCGCATCAGCTATGGCGGCGACGAGCTGCGCTTCGCCGGCATCGGCAACGTGAACGGCCTGGTGGTCGACGGCACGACGCGGCGCGCGCTGGTCTCGCACAACGGCATCGTCGGCGCCAACATGCGCAAGGTGCAGGAGTTCACGGCGGACTGCCCGCCGGGCGCGATCGTCATCCTGCATTCGGACGGCGTGCAGACCCAGTGGGACCTGAGCGACTACCCTGGCCTGCATGCGCGCGTGCCGCTGCTGGTGGCGGGCGTCCTGATACGCGATTTCATCCGCCGCCGCGACGACGCCATGGTGCTGGTCGGCCGGCGCCGGGGAGGACATGCATGAGCAACCAGCGTATTTTGAGTGTGAGCCTGTCCGGCGACCAGGACGTGGTGCTGGTGCGCCAGCGCGCGCGCCAGGTTTCGGCCCTGCTCGGGTTTTCGCAGCAGGACCAGGTGCGCATCGCCACCGCGGTGTCGGAAGTGGCGCGCGGCGCCTGCCAGCTGGGCTTCGGCGGGCGCGCCATGTTCCAGGTGAGCGAGCGGGGCGGCCGCCAGAGCCTGGAGATGACGATTTCGACCGGCAATGCGGCCGCCGGCGCCTCCCTGCCGGACGAGGCAGTGGTGCCGGCGCACCGCCTGATGGACGAGTGCACGCTCGGGGTGGACGCGCGCGGCGGGCCGACGGTCACGATGTGCAAGATGCTGCCGCCCCAGTCCTGGGTCGACGGCGCGCGCCTGGCCGAGCTGAGCGCCCAGCTGGCCAAGGACAGCCCGGTGGCGAACAGCTACCTGGAAGTGCACCAGCAGAACCAGGAGCTGGTGTCCACCCTGGCCGAGCTGCGCGAGCGCCAGGAAGACCTGCTCGAGCTGACCCGCGAGCTGGAAGACACCAACCGAGGCATCGTCGCGCTGTACGCGGAGATCGAGGACAAGGCCGAGCGCCTGCGCCGCGCCGACGAGATGAAGTCGCGCTTCCTGTCGAACACCAGCCACGAGCTGCGCACGCCGCTGTCGTCGATCCGGGCGCTGGCCAAGCTGCTGCTGGACCGCCTGGACGGCGACCTCACCGTCGAGCAGGAGCGCCAGGTGAAGTTCATCGAGAAGGCCGCCAACGACCTGTCGGAGCTGGTCAACGACCTGCTCGACCTGGCCAAGATCGAGGCCGGCAAGGTCGAGCTGCAGGCGGCGCCGGTGGTGGCCGAGAACCTGTTCCGGGCGCTCAAGGGCATGCTGCGCCCGCTGGTCGACGAGTCCAGGGTCGAGCTGGTGTTCGAGACGCCGGACTTCGACGAGCCGTTCGAGCAGGACGAGGGCAAGATTTCCCAGGTCCTGCGCAACTTCATCTCGAACGCGCTGAAATTCACCGAGCAGGGTTCGGTGCACGTGAAGGCGGACTGGAACCGCGAACTTGATACCATCACCTTCGAGGTGAGCGACACCGGGATCGGCATCAGCCCGGATAACCTGCAGCTGATCTTCGAGGAATTCAGCCAGATCGAGCATCCGCTCCAGCGCCGCAGCAAGGGTACCGGCCTGGGCCTGCCGTTGTGCCGCAAGCTGGCCGGGCTGCTGGGCGGCCGGGTCGAGGTCGAGAGCCAGCCCGGCGCCGGCTCGACCTTCAGGCTGGTCCTCCCGCGCAGCCTACCGCAAATTGATGGATAGACGATGACGAACTCCCCACTCATCCTGAATGTCGACGACAACGATGGCGCCCGCTACGCCAAGACCCGGATCCTGCAGAGCGCCGGGTTCGAGGTCATGGAAGCCACCAATGGCACCGATGCGCTGGCGGCCGTCAAGCACGGCGGAATCGCGCTGGTCCTGCTCGACGTGAAGCTCCCGGACATCAACGGCATCGAAGTCTGCCGCCGCATCAAGGCGGACCCGGACAGCGCGATGGTGCTGGTGCTGCAGACCTCGGCCGCGCTGACCGGGCGCGCCGACAAGATCCGCGGCCTGGAAGGCGGCGCCGACAACTACCTGGCGGCGCCGATCGAGGCCGACGAACTGGTCGCCAACGTCAACGCGCTGCTGCGCATGCGCCGCACCCAGAGCGCGCTGCGCGACAGCGAGGAACGCTTCCGCCAGCTGACCGAGAACATCGAGGACGTGTTCTGGATGTTCTCGGTGCCGGCCCGCACCCTCGAATACGTCAGCCCGGCCTATCCCGCGATCTGGGGCCGCAGCATCGAGTCGCTCGAGCGCGAGCCGGGCAGCTGGATGGATGCCGTGCACCCGGATGACCGCGCCTACGTCGAAGGCTTGTGGAGCGGGATGAAGGAACACCCGCATTACGAAGCCGAATTCCGCATCGTCTCGAAGGACGGCCCGACGCGCTGGGTGCGCGACCGCCTGTTCCCGGTGCGCGACGGGCGCGACGAGGTGTACCGGGTGGCGCGCGTGACCAGCGACATCACCCGGCGCAAGGAGATGGAAAGCCTTCTGCGCGCGGCCGACAGCAACAAGAACGAATTCCTGGCGACGCTGGCGCACGAGCTGCGCAATCCGCTGTCGCCGATCCGCAATGCCGCCGCGCTGCTTGGTTCCGCCGGCCCCGGCGCCCCCGAGCGCCAGGCCAAGGCGCGCGAAGTCATCACGCGCCAGGTCGATCACCTGGCCCACCTGGTCGACGACCTGCTGGACGTGGCGCGCATCTCGGAAGGCAAGATCGCGTTGCGCAAGGAAGAGGTCGAAATGAAGGGCGTGATCGCGCAGGCGATCGAGACCGCCGGCCCGCTGATCGCGGCGCGCGAACACCGCCTGGACGTGGTCCAGCCGGAGCGCCAGATCTGGGTGCTGGGCGATCCGGTGCGGCTGGCGCAGTCGATGGGCAACCTGCTGCACAACGCCGCCAAGTTCACGCCCAAGGGCGGCCAGATCAGGGTCGAGGTGCGGCTGGACGGCGACACCGTGCGCATCGCGGTGCAGGACAACGGCATCGGCATCGCCGAGGACAACCTGCCGCGCATCTTCGGCATGTTCGCGCAGGCCGCGGTGCCGCCGGACCGCGCGCCGGAAGGGCTGGGTATCGGCCTGTCGCTGGTGTCGCGCCTGCTCGAGATGCACGGCGGGCACCTGTCGGCGACCAGCCCCGGGATCGGCATGGGCAGCACCTTCACGGTCGAGCTGCCGGTGCTGCGCACGTCGGCGCCGGAGCAGTCCGCGCCGGTCGCCGAACAGGGCGGGCAGGGCGGCCAGGGCGGCCGCCGCGTGCTGCTGGTCGACGACAACGTCGACGCCATGGAGATGATGGCCTTCCTGCTGGCCGAGATGGGCTACGACGCCACCACCACGGCCGACGCCACCCACATCATCGATCTCGCGCTGGAGCGCCGTCCGGACGTGATCGTGCTCGACATCGGACTGCCGAACGTCGACGGCTACGAGGTGGCGCGCATGCTCAAGCAGCATCCGGAGCTGAAGTCGATCCGGCTGGTGGCGCACACCGGCTACGGCTCGCCGGAAGACCGCCGCAAGGCGCAGGAGGCGGGCTTCGATGCCCACCTGGTCAAGCCGGCCGAGCTGGCCGACCTCGAGAAAGCGCTTCAAGGCTGAACATGCCACGCGCGCGTTACGTTCGTCATCGCACCGAATCGTGATCGCAATCGTCCTAATCTGGCGGCACCCAACCACCAGACGGAGGCGATCATGCCCAAGGGAGCCAGCCCGAAACGCGAGCGCGAGTACAAGAAGCTCGAGACCGAGTTCAAGAAGGAACACCGCTATCCCGGCCGCGAGGAAGAGGTAGCGTCGCGCATCGTCAACAAGCAGCGCGCCGAGCACGGCGAGACCAAGCAGTCGTCCAGCGGCGGCAGCAAGCAGTCGGCCAAGAAATAAACGGATCCATGAAAAAAGCCTCCCGGGCTCGCACCCGGGAGGCTTCGGTTCGCCTTCGCGTGATTACTTGTCGGTGACGGTGAAGTCGCCGAAGGCCTTCAGCTGCTCGCCGACGGCCTGGCTGGCGCCGACCACGACGATCGACTGGTTTTCGGGCGCGAAGTACTTCTTCGACACGTCGCGCACCTGTTCCGGCGTGACCTTCTCGATCAGCGGCACATATTGCGACAGGAACTCGGCCGGCAGGCCGACCAGCCAGTTGTTCGCCAGGGTCGCGGCCACGGCGCGCTGCATCTGGTTGCTCAGCAGGTAGCCGCCGGCCACGTAGCGCTTGTGCATCCGCATTTCTTCCGGCGAGACCAGTTCGCTGCCGATGCGCTTGTACTCGTTGAAGTACTCGGTCAGGGCCGCACCCGTCACTTCGTTGCGCACGTCGGCGCCGCCGACGATGCTGCCGCCTTCGCGCATCATGCGCGCGCCGGCCGAGGCGCCGTAGGTATAGCCCTTTTCCTCGCGCAGCTTGATGTTGACGCGGCTCGAGAAGCCGCCGCCCAGCACCGTGCTGGCCAGGCGCAGCGGCACCTGGTCGGCGGCGGTGGCGGCGATGCCGGAGCCGCCCAGGCGGATGGTCGACTGCACGCTGCCCGGACGCTCGAGCAGTATGTGGACCGGCTTGGCGGCGGCCGGCGCGGACTTGGCCACGGCGGGCGCCTTGCCTTCGGCCTTCCAGTCG
Organism: Telluria sp. Soil_C_11; assembly: GCF_057657395.1. Taxonomy (NCBI): domain Bacteria; kingdom Pseudomonadati; phylum Pseudomonadota; class Betaproteobacteria; order Burkholderiales; family Oxalobacteraceae; genus Telluria; species Telluria sp. Soil_C_11. The sequence continues at coordinate 68,700 of NZ_JBDGIN010000002.1, forward strand.
CCGAAGGCTTGCTGGGCCAGTTTCAGCGCCTCGCCTTCCTTGATGCGGCCGGTGATCACCAGCAGCGCCTGGTCGGGACGGAAGCGCTTGGCGTGCTCGGCGCGCAGCAGCGCCTCGTCGACGGAGTTGATGCCTTCCACGGTCGGGTCGGTGTGGCCGTAGGGGTGCTCGCCGAACAGGGCGCGGTTCAGCGCGCGGTCGGCGCGGAAGCGCGGCTGGGTCTCGGCCACGCGCAGGGCCTGCAGCGCATTGGCCTTGGCCAGCGCCACTTCCTTGGCCGGGAAGGACGGCGTGCGCGCCACTTCGGCCAGCAGCTGCATCATCTGGCCGGCTTTCGAGGCCAGGGCGTTGGCGCTGACGGTGATGCCGTCGGCGCTGGCGGAGCCGCCCACCGAGCCGCCCAGGCCCTGGGCCAGTTCGGCGATGGCGCGCGAATCGTGCTTGGCGGTGCCTTCGTTCAGCAGGCCGGCCATCATGTTGGCAAAGGCCGGGTGGGCGGCGTCGTCGGCGATGTAGCCGGCGCCGCGCACGGCCAGCACCATGTCCACGCGCGGCACGCCGTTGCGCGGCACCACCCAGACCTGCAGGCCGTTGGCCAGGGTCTTCTTGGCGATGTGCGGGGACGGCAGCGGCTTGTCCTTGGCGTAGGCGGGCATGCCGGACGGGGCGGCCGGGGCGGCAGCTTCGGCCGCGAAGGCCGAACCGGCGAACGCCATCGAGATGGCGGAAATGAGCATCAGTTTTTTCATCGTGCTCTCCTTAATTTTTTACGCCGGCGGCGGCCGGCGCGGTTTTTTGTTCGGCCGGGGCCGGGGTGGTGACCGCCGTATTTGCCGGCTGCGGTGCTGCCGGCGGGGCGGGTTTCGCCACCGGCTTGCGGTCGATCACGGTGCGGTTGGCCGGGACCAGGTAGGTCGCGGCGACGCGCTGCAGGTCGGCGGAGGTCACGCCCTCGATCCAGCCCGGCACCTTGTTGACCACGTTGGCGTCGCCCCACAGGGTCTGCAGCTTGGCCAGGGTGTCGGCGCGGTTCAGGAAGTTCTCCAGGCGGTTGTTCCAGTCGGCCAGCATGCGGGTCTTGACGCGCTTCAGCGTGGCGTCGTCGACGCCGTTCCTGGCGACCTTGGCGATTTCCTCGTCCATCGCGGCCAGCATGGCGTCGGCGCTGCTGTTCGGCTTGTACAGGCCGAACACGGTGAACAGGGTCGGGCCATCGTATTCGAACGGTCCGGTCAGGCCGAAGCCGCCCTGGATGTTGAGGGCGATCTCGCGGCCCTTGACCATGCCCTGGTAGAACATCGAGGCGTCGTCGCCGGCCAGCAGTTCGGACAGCACGGCCATCGGGGCCTGGTCGCGGCTAGCCCGCGCCGGCACTTTCCAGCCGGCGGCGACGGCCGGCACCTGGGCCAGGGCATCGCTCTGCTCGATGCGTTTTTCCTGGGTGTTCAGGCCTTCGCTGAAGTCGGTGCTCTTCGGCGTCGGGCGCTTCGCGATGCCGCCGAAGTATTTCTGCGCCAGCGCGAAGCCCTGCGCCGGGGTCACGTCGCCGGCGATCGCCAGCACCGCGTTGTTCGGGCCGTAGTAGTCGCGGTGGAAGCCGCGCACGTCGTCCAGGCTGGCGCCTTCGAGGTCTTCGAAGCTGCCGTAGCCGTCGTGGTTGTTCTCCCACTTCTGGAAGGCCAGCTGGCTGATGTCGATCCAGTAGAAGCCGCCGTAGGGCTGGTTCTTCACGTTCACGCGGATCTCTTCCTTCACCACGTCCTGCTGGTTCTTCAGCGTGGCCGGGTTGAAGTCGAGGGTCTTCATGCGGTCCGCCTCGAGCCACAGGATCGGCTCGATGCTGGAGACCGGCGCGGTCTCGATGTAGTTGGTGAAGTCCGGACGGGTCGAGCCGTTGTTGCGGCCGCCGCCACCGGTGATGGTGCGGTCGAACACGCCCTTCGGCGCGTTCGGCGTGCCCTGGAACATCAGGTGTTCGAACAGGTGGGCGAAGCCGGTGCGGTTGCGCGGCTCGAGCCGCATGCCGACATGGTAGACGACCGACACGCCGACGGTCGGCGAGCTGTGGTCTTCGGAGACGACGACCGTCAGGCCGTTGTCGAGCTTCTTGACGTTGACCGGCAGGGTCCACTGGTCGCTGTTCGCGGCGTACGCGGACATCGACAGCGATACTCCGGCCAGCAGGGCGGGTAATAGGCGCATGCGCATTGATAACCTCTGGTTTGGGCTGAACTCGAAACTGCGTCTTTCTGTCCGGATCGTATCCAGGCAGCGGTTTATCTTAACGTAATGCCATGCAAAAAAGTAACCTTTTGTTCAAGAGCAATATCAACCTGAGTGGCGGCGATGACAAATTCATACAATTTCCCGACCAGGCCTCCCGCATAATGGCCGGCCCGGATCTGCATGTCATTCCCGCCGTCGTGTCGCTCGGGGCGCGCTTTCTGCAGTTCGTCGCAATCCCATGGGCATGGACGAGTTGCACGGTTACCCTGAGGCTGTAGTGATGCCAACCTGGAAATTGTCGAGGTAGCACAATTGCAGGGAGCACGGTACGCTTGCACAACAGGAACATGGATTTCGGAGAATGGGATGAACAAGGTTTTCAAGCTCGGCATGGCGGCAGCGGCCTTCTCGGTGTGTTACGGGATCGCGCAGGCAGCGCCCGAGGTCGCCACCGAGACGCGCCCCATCGATGCGCGCGTGGTGCGCGTCAAGCTGGACGGCGCGGTCGACCTGCGGATCCGCCAGGGCAATACCGCCACGCTCACGCTGAGCGGCGATCCGCGCTGGCTGGCCAAGACCGTCACGGTGCAGAGCGGGGATACGCTGAACATCGACACCGACATCCACGGCCGCGTGCGCCTGGGCTCGCTGCACGCCGAGCTGACCCTGCCGGCGCTGCGCGAGGTGAGTTCCGAGAGCCTCGGCTCGACCGACGTCTCCGGCTTCTCCGGTGACGAGCTGGACCTGAGCCTGGACGGTGCCGGATCGATGCGCATCTCCTGCAATTACCGGCTGGTGTCGGCCAGCCTGGGCGGCATCGGCAGCATGCAGCTGCAGAGCCTGAGCGGCGAGGGCGTCGACCTGAACCTGCATGGCGCCGGCGTCGTGACCCTGAGCGGGCGCGCGAAATGGCTGAAGGCCGACCTCGGCGGGTTGGGCAGCCTGGACGCCAGGGAATTTACTGCCGACAGCGTGAACGTCGAGCTGTCGGGCCTAGGCAACGCCAGCGTCACGGCGCACCAGAATGCGAACCTGAACCTGTCCGGCATGGGTTCGGTGACGGTGTACGGCAAGCCGCTGAACCGCAAGGTGGCGGTCGACGGCCTGGGCAAGGTGAGCTGGAAATAAGACCCTACAGAACGACAACAAGAACAAGACCCGGAGGGCGAGGACCCACAGGGCATTCCGTTCCGAACGAGACAATGAGAAAACTAATCGTTGCCATTCTGCTGGCGCTGGGAGTGACCGGCAGTGCGATGGCAGGCTTCACGGAAGGCGCTACTGCCTACAACGCCCGCAACTATGCGCTGGCGCTGAAGGAGATCACGCCGCTTGCCAAGGCCGGCAACGCGGATGCGCAGCATTTGCTGGGCCTGATGTACTACATGGGCCGCGGCGTGCCGCGCGACTACAAGCAGGCCTTCGCCTGGCACTACAAGGCGGCGGTGCAGGGCAAGTCCGATGCCCAGTACGTGATCGGGGCGATGTACTACACCGGCAACGCGGTGCCCCAGGACCAGAAGCTGGCGGTGACCTGGTTCCGCAAGGCCGCCGAGCAGGGCCATCCGGATGCCCAGCACGCGCTCGGCCTGATGTACCGCTACCACGTCGCCGGCATGCCGCAGGACATGGTGATCGCCTACATGCTGTGGAACCTGGCGGCCGCCAACGGCCACCACAGCGCGACCGAGCAGCGTGCCCTCATCGCGCGCCAGATGACCCAGGAACAGATCGAGGAAGCGCAGGCGCTGTCGCGCAACTGGAAGCCCGGCACGCCCCTGCCGATCCAGTCGCGCACGGGGGCCGGCAGCCCTTGAGTTGCTTTTTGATGCAAAGACGGCGCCGACGCCCCACGAAGGCATAGTCCTACAAGTCTATGGCGTATCGATGGTGGGCGGGCGCGTCCACGATGGCTACCATGATTCTCTCTCAGCCAGTTTTGCAACGGGCTGGTGCATAACCCAACTATTATTGGAGGCAATCATGGCATCGAACAACCAAGGCGGCGGCAACAAGGGCAACAACCAGAGCGACACCAGCAACCGCGGTTTCGCCTCGATGGACCCGCAAAAGCAGCGCGAAATCGCGTCGGAAGGCGGCAAGGCAGCCCACGCTTCGGGCAATGCCCACGAGTTCACCTCGGAAGAGGCACGCCGTGCCGGCTCGATGAGCCACAAGAATGACGGCAGCCAGCAGAGCCAGGGTGGCGGCAGCCAGCAGAGCGGCGGCGGCAGCGGCGGCAGCGGCGGAACCCGCGGCGGCTCCTCGGAGCAGCATGCGAAGGCCGGCTCGCAGAGCCACAAGAACGACAACAAGAAGTAATTGTCGTCAGTAACACCACGTAACTTATCACCGCCGTCCCCGCGTTATAACCGTCGTCCCCGCGCAGGCGGGGATCCAAGTCTTGTGAGCTATCGAAACGCTTGCAAACTTGGGTCCCCGCCTTCGCGGGGACGACGTTTTCAGGCGCGGGAACGACGTTTCCAAGCGACCCGTTCAGCCTCCCGAATATCGCGTTGAGGATGCAAAAGAGCATTTACTTGCGTATTGATAGCGTTATCAGCAATTTTTGAGCGGGCGTTCGCTTGGTAAGGGGCTTGCCGGTGGCGTACAATTGCCACTTATTTAACAGGCATTCCCACTACCATGCGCGCTATCGAAATCACGCAGTTCGGCGGTCCCGAAGTCCTGCAGCCCTGCGAGCGGCCCGTGCCCGAACTGAAGGCCGGCGAAGTCCTGATCCGTGTGATCGCCGCCGGCGTCAACCGCCCGGACGTGTTCCAGCGGATCGGCCAGTATCCGGTGCCGCCGGGCGCTTCCGACTTGCCGGGCCTGGAAGTGGCCGGCGAGATCGTCGACGGCGACCTCGGTGACAGCGGTTTCAGCAAAGGCGACCTGGTGTGCGCGCTGGTGCAGGGCGGCGGCTATGCCGAGTACTGCGCGGCGCCGCTGGACCAGTGCCTGCCGGTGCCGAAGGGCCTGAGCCCGCTCGAAGCCGCCTCCCTGCCCGAGACCTTCTTTACCGTGTGGAGCAATGTGTTCCAGCGCGCCGCCCTCCAGCCGGGCGAGAGCCTGCTGGTGCAGGGCGGCAGCTCGGGCATCGGCGTCACCGCCATCCAGCTTGCGGCTGCCATGGGCCACCGCGTGTTCGCCACCGCCGGCAGCGAAGACAAATGCCGCGCCTGCGAGCAGCTGGGCGCCGAACGCGCCATCAACTACAAGACGGAAGATTTCTCGGAGATCGTCAAGCAACTGACGGGCGGGAAGGGCGTGGACGTGGTGCTCGACATGGTCGGCGGCGACTACCTCAAGCGCGAAATTTCCTGCCTGGCCGACGACGGCCGCCTGGTCCTGATCGCGCTGCTCGGCGGCGCCCGCACCGAGATCGACCTTGGCCAGGTGCTGCGCCGCCGCCTGACGGTGACCGGCTCGACCCTGCGCCCGCGCCCGGTGTCCTTCAAGGCGCAGATCGCGCGCGAACTGCGCGAACGCGTCTGGCCGCTGATCGAGGCCGGCAAGATCCGCCCCGTGATCCATCGCACCTTCCCGCTCGACGAGGCGGCGCAGGCCCATGCGCTGATGGAGAGCAGCGCCCACGTCGGCAAGATCATGCTCGAGGTGGCCGCCAGCTAGGCCCACCCGGCGACAGAATACCCACAAATTGGAAGCAACCATGAAAACCATGCAATTGGTCAACCTTCGTTTGACCGTCCTTTCAACGACCGCTAAAATAGCGGGTTATTTGACCGTGAGGTTCTGATGCGGCCCAAGCTCATCGTAGGCAACTGGAAGATGAACGGCAGCCGTGCCGCCAACGCGGCCTTGCTGGATGGGATCGCCGCAGGGCTGGACGGCGCGAAGGCATCGGTCGCCGTGTGCGTGCCGGCGCCTTACCTGCAGCAGTGCGAAGATGCGTTGAAGGGCGGTCCGATCGCCTGGGGCGCGCAGGATGTGTCGGCGTACTCGGGCGGCGCCTATACCGGCGAAATCTGCGCGAAGATGCTGTCCGACTTCGCCTGCCGCTACGTGATCGTCGGCCACTCGGAGCGCCGCGCCTACCACGGCGAGAGCAGCGAGCTGGTGGCGAAGAAGGCGCAGGCGGCAATGAAGGAGGGCCTGACCCCGATCGTCTGCGTCGGCGAAACGCTGGAGCAGCGCGAAGCGGGGCAGACCTTCGATGTGGTCGGCGCCCAGCTCGGCGCTGTGCTGGAACTGCTGCCGGCCGATGCGGTCGGCAGGATCGTGGTCGCCTACGAACCCGTGTGGGCGATCGGCACCGGCAGGACCGCGACGCCGGAGATGGCGCAAGAAGTGCATGCGCAATTGCGCGCCCAGCTGCGGGCGCGCAATGGCGAGGCGGCGGATGGCGTGGCCATCCTGTACGGCGGCAGCATGAAGCCGGAGAATGCGCGTGAACTGCTGGCCCAGCCCGACATCGACGGCGGCCTGATCGGCGGGGCGGCGTTGAAGGCGCAGGATTTTCTGGCTATTATCCACGCCAGCTGAATCCCGCCCGAGTAAGAATTTGCAACGTAGTTAACCTTGGAATGGAATAATAATGAACGTGTTGTTCAATCTGATCGTTGTTCTGCAGGTCCTGTCCGCGCTGGCCATCATCGGCCTCGTGCTCGTCCAGCACGGTAAGGGCGCCGACATGGGTGCTGCCTTCGGCTCCGGCGCGTCCGGCAGCCTGTTCGGCGCCAGCGGCTCTTCGAACTTCCTGTCGAAGTCGACCGCCATCGCCGCAGCGATCTTCTTCGCCTCGACCCTGGCCCTGGCCTACTTCGGCACCAGCCGTCCGGCGGCCAGCGTCAGCGGTGGCGTGATGGAACGCGCACCGGCTCCGGTGACCGCTCCGGCGAACAATGCGGGCAATGCCGTTCCGAATACCGCGCCGGCCCCGGCCGCCACGGCTCCGGCGCCTGCTGCGACCCAGGATGTGCCGCAGGCGCCGGCGGCTGGCGTGCCGGCCGCTCCGGCCCCGGCTCCGTCCAAGTAAGGCAGGCTCCCGGTCCGCACGGCAAAAGCGGACCCCTCCATGCAGGCTTGCTTGGGGTGGTGTAGTATCGGTGGATTCTCTCCGCCAGCAAGCCCTGGCGGCTTCTCGACCCGCCAGGCTGTGAATACAGCGAAAATAAAGTAGAGAAAATAAGTGTTTTTCCTTGTGCCAACGCAATTTGTGCATTGAAAAAAGGTACTAAGGCAGGGTAAAATACTGGTCTCCAGCCGACGTGGTGAAATTGGTAGACACGCTATCTTGAGGGGGTAGTGGCGCAAGCTGTGCGAGTTCGAGTCTCGCCGTCGGCACCAAGATACAGAAGCCAGCTAGGGCGAATGAGCTCCGCTCCTTGCCTTAGCTGGCTTTTTTACGAGGATCTTCAGGGGTCCAGGCGAGCCTGGAATCCTGATCGAACGATCCTGGTCGAAGGCATAGAGCCAGGATTGTCCGATGCGGTGCTGCTCCCATGCAGTGTTTTATCAACCGATCGTTCAACTAAGGCTTCTCTGCTGTGAACCTCGAGAATTACTTCCCCGTCCTTTTGTTCATCCTTGTCGGCATCGGCGTTGGCGTCGCTCCGCAACTCCTTGGCCGCATCATCGGTCCGCACCGTCCCGACGCCGCCAAGCTGTCGCCGTACGAATGCGGTTTCGAAGCATTCGAAGATGCGCGCATGAAATTCGACGTCCGGTACTACCTGGTCGCGATCCTCTTTATTTTGTTTGATCTGGAAACGGCATTCTTCTTCCCATGGGGCGTCTCGATGCGTGACCTGGGCTGGCCGGCGTTCGTCACGATGATGGTCTTCATCGCCGAATTCGTTGTCGGTTTCTGGTACATCTGGAAGAAAGGTGCCCTTGATTGGGAATAAGCCATGGCTATTGAAGGCGTTTTAAACGAAGGTTTTGTTACCACCACAGCCGATAAGCTGATCAACTGGGCGCGTACCGGTTCGATGTGGCCGATGACGTTCGGCCTGGCTTGCTGTGCAGTCGAGATGATGCACGCCGGCGCCGCACGCTACGACCTCGACCGCTTCGGCGTCGTGTTCCGTCCGTCCCCGCGCCAGTCCGACGTGATGATCGTCGCCGGCACCCTGTGCAACAAGATGGCGCCGGCGCTGCGCAAGGTCTACGACCAGATGGCCGAGCCGCGCTGGGTCATCTCGATGGGCTCCTGCGCCAACGGCGGCGGCTACTACCACTATTCGTACTCCGTCGTGCGCGGCTGCGACCGCATCGTGCCGGTCGACGTCTACGTCCCGGGCTGCCCGCCGACTGCTGAAGCTCTGCTGTACGGCATCATCCAGCTGCAGAACAAGATCAAGCGCACCAATACCATCGCGCGATAAGAGAACCTGCCGAATTAAATCATGACGACAAAACTCGAAGTCCTTGAGCTCGCCCTGAAGAATGCGCTCGGCGAGCGCGCCGCCATTTCGTCGGCGCTCGGCGAAGTCACCGTGGTGGTCAAGGCCGCCGACTACCTTTCCGCGATGCAGACCCTGCGCGACGACGTGTCGCTGCATTTCGAAGAAATGATCGACCTGTGCGGCGTCGACTACCTGAACTATGGCGAAGGCACCTGGGATGGCCTGCGCTTCGCGGTGGTCGTGCACCTGCTGTCGCTCAAGCATAACTGGCGCGTGCGCGTGCGCGTGTTCTGCCCGGACGACGAGATGCCCCTGGTCCAGTCGATCACCGGCATCTGGCGCAACGCCAACTGGTTCGAGCGCGAAGCGTTCGACCTGTTCGGCATCCTGTTCGAAGGTCACGGCGACCTGCGCCGCATCCTGACCGACTATGGCTTCATCGGCCACCCGTTCCGCAAGGACTTCCCGATTTCGGGCTATGTCGAGATGCGCTACGACCCCGAGCAGAAGCGCGTGATCTACCAACCCGTGACGATCGAGCCGCGTGAAAACATTCCGCGCGTGATCCGCGAAGAAACCTACGGGATGAAATAATGGCTGAGCTTAAGAATTACACCCTGAACTTTGGTCCGCAGCACCCGGCAGCGCACGGCGTGCTGCGCCTCGTGCTGGAGCTGGACGGCGAGGTGATCCAGCGCGCCGACCCGCACATCGGCCTGCTGCACCGCGGCACCGAGAAGCTGGCCGAAACCCGCACCTACCTGCAGTCGGTGCCGTACATGGACCGCCTCGACTACGTCTCGATGATGAGCAACGAGCACGGCTACGTGCTGGCGATCGAGAAGCTGCTGGGCATCGAAGCCCCGGTCCGCGCGCAGTACATCCGCGTGATGTTCGACGAGATCACCCGTATCCTGAACCACCTGATGTGGCTGGGCGCGCACGCGCTGGACATCGGCGCCATGGGTCCCTTCCTGTACGCCTTCCGCGACCGTGAAGACCTGTTCGACGTCTACGAGGCGGTGTCGGGCGCGCGCATGCACGCGGCCTACTACCGTCCGGGCGGCGTGTACCGCGACCTGCCGGACCAGATGCCGAAGCACCGCCCGTCGCTGGTGCGCAGCCAGCGCGCGGTGGACGAGCTGAACGAGATCCGCCAGGGTTCGGTGCTCGACTTCATCGACGGCTTCACCAAGCGTTTCGACGGCTACGTGGACGAGTACGAGACCCTGCTGACCGACAACCGTATCTGGAAGCAGCGTACCGTCGGCATCGGCGTGGTGTCGCCGGAAGACGCGAAGGCGATGGGCTTCTCGGGCGCCATGCTGCGCGGCTCGGGCGTGGCCTGGGACCTGCGCAAGACCCAGCCCTACGCGGTCTACGACAAGATGGAATTCGACATCCCGGTCGGCACCAACGGCGACTCCTACGACCGCTACCTGGTCCGCGTGGAAGAACTGCGCCAGTCGAACCGCATCATCAAGCAGTGCGTTGCCTGGCTGGCTGCGAACCCGGGCCCGGTCATGATCGACAACAACAAGATCGCGCCGCCGTCGCGCGTCGACATGAAGTCGAACATGGAATCGCTGATCCACCACTTCAAGCTGTTCACCGAAGGCTTCCACGTGCCGCCGGGCGAGGCCTATGCCGCCGTCGAGCACCCGAAGGGCGAGTTCGGCATCTACATCGTGTCGGACGGCGCCAACAAGCCGTACCGCCTGAAGATCCGTACCCCGGACTATGTGCACCTGCAGAGCCTGGACGAGATGGCGCGCGGCCACATGATCGCCGATGCCGTCACCATCATCGGTACCCAGGACATCGTGTTCGGCTCGATCGACCGCTGAGTGGTCACCTGAGCGACGGAAGGAAAGAGAAAAATGTTATCTGAGCAGTGCTTAAAGAAAATCGACCGCGAGCTGGCGAAATACCCGGCTGACCAGCGCCAGTCGGCCGTGATGGCCGCGCTGGCCCACGCGCAAGTCGAAAAGGGATGGCTGGCGCCGGAAACGATGCAGGAAATCGCCGACTACATCGGCATGCCTGCGATCGCCGTCCAGGAAGTGGCCACCTTCTACAACATGTACAACCTGAAGCCGGTCGGCAAGCACAAGATCACCGTCTGCACCAACCTGCCGTGCGCCCTGTCGGGCGGCGAGCGCGCTGGCCAGCGCATCAAGGATGCCCTCGGCATCGACTACCGCGGCACCACCGAAGACGGGCAGTTCACCCTGCTCGAAGGCGAATGCATGGGCGCCTGCGGCGACGCACCCGTGATGCTGGTGAATAACCACCGCATGTGCTCGTTCATGAGCGACGAAAAGATCGACGCCCTGCTGGAGGAACTGAACAAATGACCAGCCTGCACGACCGCCACATCAATCCGCTGATCCTGAAGGATCTGAACGGCGACAACTGGCACCTGGCCGACTACGTCAAGCGTGGCGGCTACTCGGCCCTGCGCCGCATCCTGGAAGAGGGCATCCCGCCCGAGCAGATCATCGCCGACCTGAAGACCTCCGGCCTGCGCGGCCGCGGCGGCGCGGGTTTCCCGACCGGCCTGAAGTGGAGCTTCATGCCGCGCCAGTTCCCGGGCCAGAAATACCTCGTCTGCAACACCGACGAAGGCGAGCCGGGCACGTTCAAGGACCGCGACATCATCCGCTACAACCCGCACGCGCTGATCGAAGGCATGGCCATCGGCGCCTACGCGATGGGCATCACCGTGGGCTACAACTACATCCACGGCGAGATCTTCCAGGAATACCTGCGCTTCGAAGAGGCGCTGGAAGAGGCGCGCGCCGCCGGCTTCCTGGGCGATAACATCATGGGTTCGCAGTTCAGCTTCCAGCTGCACGCGCACCACGGCTACGGCGCCTACATCTGCGGCGAAGAAACCGCGCTGCTGGAATCGCTGGAAGGCAAGAAGGGCCAGCCGCGCTTCAAGCCGCCGTTCCCGGCCTCGTTCGGCCTGTACGGCAAGCCGACCACGATCAACAACACCGAGACCTTCGCCGCCGTCCCGTTCATCCTGAACCTGGGCGCGGCCGAGTACATGGCGCTGGGCAAGCCGAACAACGGCGGCACCAAGATCTTCTCGATCTCGGGCGACGTCGAGCGTCCGGGCAACTACGAGGTCCCGCTGGGCACCCCGTTCGCCAAGCTGATGGAACTGGCTGGCGGCATGCGCGGCGGCAAGAAGATCAAGGCGGTGATTCCGGGCGGTTCGTCGGCCCCGGTGATCCGCGGCGAAGTCATGATGGACACCGACCTGGACTACGACTCGATCGCCAAGGCCGGCTCGATGCTCGGTTCGGGCGCCGTGATCGTCATGGACGAGACCCGCTGCATGGTCAAGTCGCTGCTGCGCCTGTCCTACTTCTACTACGAGGAATCGTGCGGCCAGTGCACCCCGTGCCGCGAAGGCACGGGCTGGATGTACCGCATGGTCCACCGTATCGAGCACGGCCAGGGCCGTCCGGAAGACATGGACCTGCTGAACAACATCGCCTTCAACATCAAGGGCCGCACCATCTGCGCACTGGGCGACGCCGCGGCGATGCCGGTGGAAGCGATGATCAAGAACTTCCGCGAGGAATTCGAATATCACATCGAGCACAAGCACTGCCTCGTGCCCGCATACCTTTAAACCAGGTCAGGTAACGATCAAATGGTTGAAATTGAATTAGACGGCAAGAAAGTAGAAGTCCCGCCAGGTTCCATGGTGATGGACGCCGCGAATAAACTGGGAACCTATATCCCGCACTTCTGCTATCACAAGAAACTGTCGATCGCAGCGAACTGCCGCATGTGCCTCGTGGAAGTCGAAAAGGCACCGAAGCCGATGCCGGCCTGCGCGACCCCGGTCTCGCCGGGCATGATCGTGCGCACCCACAGCGACAAGGCGGTGCAGGCACAGAAGTCGGTGATGGAGTTCCTCCTGATTAACCATCCGCTGGATTGCCCGATCTGCGACCAGGGCGGCGAATGCCAGCTGCAGGACCTGGCGGTCGGCTACGGCAAGAGCGGCTCGCGCTACAGCGAAGAAAAGCGCGTCGTGACCCCGAAGGAAGCCGGTCCGCTGATCTCGATGGAAGAGATGAGCCGCTGCATCCAGTGCACCCGTTGCGTGCGCTTCGGCCAGGAAGTGGCCGGCGTGATGGAATTCGGCATGGTCGGCCGCGGCGAGCACTCGGAGATCACCACCTTCGTCGGCAAGACCGTCGACTCCGAAGTGTCGGGCAACATGATCGACCTGTGCCCGGTCGGCGCGCTGACCAGCAAGCCGTTCCGCTACTCGGCGCGTCCGTGGGAACTGCAGCGCCGCCGTTCGGTGTCGCCGCACGACTCGCTGGGCACCAACCTGATCGTCCAGGTCAAGGGCGGCAAGGTGATGCGCGTGCTGCCGCTGGAAAACGAACACATCAACGAGTGCTGGCTGTCCGACAAGGACCGCTTCGCGTACGAGGCGCTGGACAACGCCGACCGCCTGGTCAACCCGATGATCAAGCAGGACGGCAAGTGGATCGACACCGACTGGCAGACCGCCCTCGAATACGTCGCCCACGGCCTGCGCAACATCCGCCACGAGCATGGCGCCGACAGCATCGCCGCCGTCGCCACGCCGCACTCGACCGTCGAAGAACTGTACCTGCTGCAGAAAGCCATGCGTGGCTTCGGTATCGAGAACGTCGACTTCCGCCTGCGCCAGAGCGACTTCGCGCTGGACGGCGCGGTCACGCCGTGGCTGGGCATGCCGGTCGCCGAATTGTCGACCCTCAAGCGCGTGCTGGTGGTCGGCTCCTTCCTGCGCAAGGACCACCCGCTGGCCGCGACCCGCCTGCGCGCCGCCGTCAAGTCGGGCGCCAAGCTGGCGATCGTCCACGGTTCGGACGACGACAACCTGATCCCGACCGCCGGCCGCCTGATCGCCGCGCCGTCGGACTGGCTGGCCGCGCTGTCGGACATCGCCGTCGCCATCGCCGCCGCCAAGGGTGTCAACGCCCCGGCCGGCTTCGAGGGCATCGAGGCGACGGACGCCGCCAAAGCCATCGCCGCCACCCTGGTGGTGGAAGGCGCGGCCGACCTGGCGGGCGCTGACGTTCCTGGCGCTATTCTGCTGGGTAACGCCGCCGCACAGCATCCGCAGGCGTCGCAGCTGCACGCCGTGGCGCAGTGGATCGCCGAACAGACCGGCGCCAAGCTCGGTTACTTCGTCGACGCCGCCAACACCGTCGGCGGCTACCTGGTGAACGCGGTCTCGAAGAACGCTGCGAACCTGTTCGCCCAGCCGAAGAAAGCCTACGTGCTGCTGAACGCCGAGCCGGAACTGGACGCCGCCAACCCGCAGCAAGCCATCAAGGCCCTGCAGGGCGCGGAGATGGTCGTCGCCATGTCGGCCTTCAAGCACGGCATGGACTACGCCGACGTGCTGCTGCCGATCTCGCCGTTCAGCGAGACCGCCGGCACGTTCGTGAGCTGCGAAGGCCGCGCACAGAGCTTCAACGGCACCGTCAAGCCGCTGGGCGAGACCCGTCCGGCCTGGAAAGTGCTGCGCGTGCTGGGCAACCTGCTGGGCCTGTCGGGCTTCGATTACGAGAACTCGGAATCGATCCGCGACGAAGCGCTGGGCAAGGGCAATACCGACCTGTCGGCAAAGCTGAACAACGTCGCCAAGCTGGCCCCGGTCTCGGCCAGGTACGCCGACGGCGCCGACGGCGAGCTGAAGCTGGAGCGCCTGGCCGACGTGCCGATCTACTTCGCCGACGCCATCGCGCGCCGTTCGGAACCGCTGCTGCGCACCGCCGACGCCCAGGCCCCGCTGGCCACCATTTCGGCCAAGCTGGCCGAGGTGCTGGGCGTGCAGGCCGGCGACATGGTCACCGTGCAGCAAGGGGAGGGCAGCGCGACCCTGGTCGCCGCCGTCGATGCGCGCCTGCCGGCGAACGTCGTGCGCGTGGCCGCGGCTCACCAGCTGACCTCGTCGCTGGGCGCCATGTTCGGTCCGATTTCGATTGAAAAGGCTTAATGAAAATGTCGATGCCTGATGTAATTAATAGCTTCAATGCCGGCGGCGCGAACGTGCTCGGTGCGACCGCCTGGTCGTTCGTCTGGACGGTCATCAAGATCCTCGTGATCGTTGCTCCGCTGATGGGCCTGGTGGCTTACCTGACCCTGTGGGAGCGCAAGCTGATCGGCTGGATCCAGATCCGCGTCGGCCCGAACCGCGTGGGCCCGATCGGCCTGTTGCAGCCGCTCGCCGACGGCGTCAAGCTGCTGCTGAAGGAAATCGTGATCCCGGCCAAGGCCAGCGCACCGCTGTTCGTGATCGGCCCGATCATGACCATCATGCCAGCCCTGGCCGCGTGGTCGGTCATTCCCTTCGGCCCGGAAGTCGCGCTGGCCAACGTCAACGCCGGCCTGCTGCTGCTGCTGGCGATCACCTCGATGGAGGTGTACGGCATTATCATCGCCGGCTGGTCCGCGAACTCGAAGTACTCCTTCATGGGCGCGATGCGCGCCTCGGCCCAGATGATCTCGTACGAGATCCCGATGGGCTTCGTGATGGTGGTGATCCTGATGGTGTCCGGTTCGCTGAACTTCTCGGACATCGTGGCCAAGCAGGCGGTCGGCTCGATGGCGGCCCACGGCCTGAATTTCCTGTCGTGGAACTGGCTGCCGCTGCTGCCGCTGTGCGTGATCTACTTCATCTCCGGCCTGGCGGAGTGCAACCGCCACCCGTTCGACGTGGTGGAAGGCGAATCGGAAATCGTGGCCGGCCACATGGTCGAGTACTCGGGCATGTCGTACGCGATGTTCATGCTGGCCGAGTACGCCAACATGATCCTGGTGTCGACCCTGACCGCGGTGATGTTCCTGGGCGGCTGGCAGGCTCCGTTCTCGTTCCTCGAGTTCGGCGGCGCCTTCGGCGGCTTCTTCTGGCTGGCCGTGAAAGCCTTCCTGGTCGTGTCGATGATGATCTGGGTCCGCGCGACGTTCCCGCGTTACCGCTATGACCAGATCATGCGCCTCGGCTGGAAAGTGTTCATCCCGCTGACCCTGGTGTGGCTGGTCCTGGTTGCTGCCGTGATGCAGACGCCGTGGAACATTTGGAAGTAAGGAAGCGCAGAAATGACTCGAGTAAAAGATTTCTTCGGCAGCCTGATGCTGTCCGAGCTATTCAAGGGCCTGGCGCTGACCGGCAAGTATGCGCTGTCGCGCAAGATTACCGTCCAGTACCCGGAAGAAAAGACCCCGATCTCGCCGCGTTTCCGCGGCCTGCACGCGCTGCGCCGCTACCCCAACGGGGAAGAGCGCTGCATCGCCTGCAAGCTGTGCGAAGCGGTGTGCCCGGCCATGGCGATCACGATCGAATCGGCGCAGCGCGAGGACGGCACCCGCCGCACCACGCGCTATGACATCGACCTGACCAAGTGCATCTTCTGCGGCTTCTGCGAAGAATCGTGCCCGGTCGATTCGATCGTCGAGACCCAGGTGCTGGAATACCACGGCGAAAAGCGTGGCGACCTGTACTACACCAAGGAAATGCTCCTGGCCGTGGGTGACCGCTACGAAAACGAGATCGCCGCTGCTCGCGAAGCAGATGCGAAATATCGCTAATAACAAGAGGGCTCCTGCGTAAGTCATGGAATTCACAACTGTTCTGTTCTACGTGTTCTCGGCGGTCATGATCATCGCCGGGTTGCGCGTCATTACCGCCAAGAACCCGGTGCACGCCGCGCTGTTCCTGGTGCTCGCGTTCTTCAACGCCGCCGGCATCTGGATGCTGCTGAAGGCCGAGTTCCTCGCCATCGTGCTGGTGCTGGTCTATGTCGGCGCCGTGATGGTGCTGTTCCTGTTCGTCGTCATGATGCTCGACATTAACATCGACCGCATGCGCGAAGGCTTCTGGGGCTACCTCCCGATCGCCTCGGCGATCGGCGCCCTGATCGTGGTCGAGATGGCCGCCGTCCTGTGGCGCGGCTTCCTCGGCCAGGGCGAAGCCCCGCTCGAGACGGCTGTCGGCCACATCGGCGGCACCCGCGAACTCGGCCGCCTGATCTACACCCAGTACATCTACGGCTTCGAAATCGCCGGCCTGATCCTGCTGGTGGCGATCATCGCCGCCGTGGCCCTGACCCTGCGCAAGCGCAAGGACACCAAAGCCATCGACCCGGCGCTCGCCGTCCGCGTCAAGCGTAACGACCGCCTGCGCATCGTCAAGATGCAGGCGGTGAACCAGAAGGCGATCGATGCAGCCGCAGTGGCCGCCGCAGAAGCCAAGAAGGAGGCTCCATGACTCTGTCGCTCGCTCACTACCTGATCCTCGGCGCGATCCTGTTCGCGATCTCGGTGGTCGGTATTTTCCTGAACCGGAAGAACATCATCATCCTGCTGATGGCCATCGAACTGATGCTGCTGGCAGTGAACCTGAACTTCGTCGCCTTCTCGCACTATCTGGGTGATGCAGCAGGGCAGATCTTCGTGTTCTTCATCCTGACTGTCGCGGCCGCCGAATCGGCGATCGGCCTGGCGATCCTGGTGGTCCTGTTCCGTAACCTGGACACGATCAACGTGGAAGACCTCGACAGCCTGAAGGGCTAATCGGTTTGTTCTGTGAACTCCTCGATAAACAAGACATAAGGCTATAGAAAATGACGGGGCCAATTAACCCTAACCTCTTGCTGGCGGTGCCTCTGGCGCCGCTCGCGGGCTCGGCGATCGCCGGCCTGCTCGGCACCAAGTTCTTCGGGAACGTGGTCGGCCGCAAGGTGTCGCATACCGCGACCATCGCAGGCGTCTTCATCGCCATGGTCATCTCGATCATGACGCTCATGAACGTGCTGGATGGCGCAAGCTTCAACGGCGACGTCTACACCTGGATGACCATCGGCACCATGAAGATGACGGTCGGTTTCCAGATCGACGCGCTGTCGGCAATGATGATGTGCGTGGTGACTTCGGTGTCGCTGATGGTCCACATCTACACGATCGGCTACATGGCCGAGGACGAAGGCTACAACCGCTTCTTCTCGTACATCTCGCTGTTCACCTTCTCGATGCTGATGCTGGTCATGTCCAACAACTTCCTGCAGCTGTTCTTCGGCTGGGAAGCGGTGGGCCTGGTCTCGTACCTGCTGATCGGCTTCTGGTACACCCGTCCGACGGCGATCTTCGCGAACATGAAGGCCTTCCTGGTCAACCGCGTCGGCGACTTCGGCTTCATCCTCGGCATCGGCCTGCTGCTGGCCGCCACCGGCACCATGAACTACGGCGAGACCTTCGCCAAGGCCGGCGCGCTGTCGACCATGTTCGTGCCGGGTACCACCTGGCCGCTGCTGACCGCGGCCTGCATCTGCCTGTTCATCGGCGCGATGGGCAAGTCGGCGCAGTTCCCGCTGCACGTGTGGCTGCCGGATTCGATGGAAGGCCCGACCCCGATCTCGGCGCTGATCCACGCCGCGACCATGGTTACCGCCGGCATCTTCATGGTGACCCGCATGTCGCCGCTGTTCGAGCTGTCGGACACCGCGCTGTCCTTCATCGTCGTGATCGGTTCGATCACCGCGCTGTTCATGGGCTTCCTGGGCATCATCCAGAACGACATCAAGCGCGTGGTTGCTTATTCCACGCTTTCGCAGCTGGGCTACATGACCGTCGCGCTGGGCGTGTCGGCGTATAACGTGGCCGTGTTCCACCTGATGACCCACGCCTTCTTCAAGGCCCTGCTGTTCCTCGGCGCGGGTTCGGTCATCATCGGCATGCACCACGACCAGGACATGCGCAACATGGGCGGCCTGCGCAAGTACATGCCGATCACCTGGATCACCTCGCTGCTCGGCTCGCTGGCCCTGATCGGCACCCCGTTCTTCGCCGGCTTCTACTCGAAGGACTCGATCATCGAGGCCGTGGCCGCCGCCAAGCACGCAGGCATGGCCGGCGCCGGTTTCGCCTACTTCGCGGTCGTGGCCGGCGTGTTCATTACCGCCTTCTACTCCTTCCGCATGTACTTCCTGGTGTTCCACGGTGAAGAGCGTTTCGGCAAGGCCCATGCGCACGACCACCATGACGAGCACGCCCACCACGCCCATGACAACAACCATGGCGCCGAAGGCAAGGATCCGACCGCGCTGCATGAAGCCACCGCGCACCACGAAGAAGAAGAGGAAGACGCACACGGCCACCATGGCCTGGCCCCGGGCCAGAAGCCGCACGAGTCGCCGCTGGTCGTGACCCTGCCGCTGATCCTGCTGGCGATCCCGTCGGTCATCATCGGTTTCCTGGCGATCGGTCCGATGCTGTTCGGCGACTTCTTCAAGGGCGTGATCTTCGTCGGCGAAAACCACCCGGCGATGGAAGAACTGGCGCACGAGTTCCACGGCGCCGCCGCGATGGGCGTGCACGCCTTCACCTCGCTGCCGTTCATCCTGGCCCTGGCCGGTGTCGTCGCCGCCTACTACTGCTACATGATCAATCCGCGTGTGCCGGCCTGGTTCTACAACAAACTGCGCCCGATCCACACTCTGCTGGACAACAAGTACTACATGGACAAGTTCAACGAGGTCTTCTTCGCAGGCGGCGCACGCGGCCTGGGCAAGGGCCTCTGGCAGATCGGTGACCGTGTCCTGATCGACGGCCTGCTGGTCAACGGTTCCGCCAAGCTGGTGGGCTGGTTCTCGACCGTCGTCCGTACGTTCCAGACTGGTTACATCTACCACTATGCGTTCGTGATGATCCTGGGCGTGCTGGGTACGCTGCTGTACTTCTTCCCGTTCTGGCACGCTTAAACAGAGAGAAAAACAAGATGCAGTCCACGATTTCCTCCTACCCGTACCTGAGCCTCTCGGTCTGGCTTCCGATCATCTTCGGTATGATCGTGCTGGCCGTCGGCCGTGACAGCAAGGCGGGCTTCACCCGCGTGCTGTCGCTGATCGGCGCGGTGGTCAGCTTCCTGCCGACCATCCCGCTGATGTCGAGCTTCAGCAATATCGCCCATGGCCCCCAATTCGTCGAAAAGGCGGCCTGGATCGCTCGCTTCAACATCCACTACTACCTCGGCATCGACGGCCTGAGCCTCTGGTTCGTGCCCCTGACCGCCTTCATCACGATCATCGTCGTCATCTCCGCATGGCAGGTGATCGAGGAGCGCGTGGCCCAGTACATGGGCTCCTTCCTGATGCTGTCGGGCCTGATGATCGGCGTGTTCGTCTCGCTGGACGGCCTGCTGTTCTACTTCTTCTTCGAAGCCACCCTGATCCCGATGTACATCATCATCGGCGTGTTCGGCGGCCCGAACCGTGTGTACGCGGCGTTCAAGTTCTTCCTGTACACCTTCATGGGTTCGCTGCTGACCCTGATCGCCATCATCTACCTGTACAACAAGTCGGGCGGCTCGTTCGACATCCTGGCATGGCACCAGCTGCCGCTGACCATGACGGAACAGGTCCTGATCTTCCTGGCCTTCCTGATGGCCTTCGCCGTCAAGGTCCCGATGTGGCCGGTGCACACCTGGCTGCCGGACGCCCACGTGGAAGCGCCGACCGGCGGTTCGGTGGTGCTGGCCGCGATCATGCTGAAGCTGGGCGGCTACGGCTTCTTGCGGTTCTCGCTGCCGATCGCCCCGGACGCCTCGCATTACCTGGCGCCGATGATCATCGTGCTGTCGTTGATCGCCGTGATCTACATCGGCCTGGTGGCGATGGTCCAGAAGGACATGAAGAAACTGGTTGCGTACTCGTCGATCGCCCACATGGGTTTCGTCACCCTCGGCTTCTTCATCTTCAACGAGATCGGCGTGCAGGGGGGCATCGTCCAGATGATCTCGCACGGCTTCGTGTCGGGCGCGATGTTCCTGTGCATCGGCGTGCTGTACGACCGCATGCACTCGCGTGAAATCGCCGACTACGGCGGTGTCGTGAACACCATGCCGAAGTTCGCCGCCTTCTCGGTCCTGTTCGCGATGGCCAACTGCGGCCTGCCGGCGACCTCCGGCTTCGTGGGCGAATTCATGGTGATCCTGGGCGCGGTGAAGTTCAACTTCTGGACCGGCCTGCTGGCCGCCACCGCCCTGATCCTGGGCGCAGCCTACTCGCTGTGGATGGTCAAGCGCGTCGTGTTCGGCAAGATCGCTAACCGCCACGTGGCCGAACTGACCGACCTGAACGGCCGCGAGTTCTTCATGCTGGGCGTGCTGGCGATCCTGACCATCTACATGGGCCTGTATCCGGCGCCGTTCACCGACTCGCTGCAAGTGTCGGTGGCCGACCTGCTGCAGCACGTGTCGGTCAGCAAGCTGCCGCCGTTGCACTAAGCAGGAAACTACAACGATATGAATCCGATGATTAATACGACTCTTTCGGCGGCGTCCATCAACATGGCGCCGTTGTCCGCGGAAATCTTCCTGGTGGTCGCGTCCTGCGCGATCCTCCTGATCGACATGTTCCTGAAGGAAGGGAAGCGGAATATCACCTACATCCTGTCGCTGCTGACCCTGGTCGGCTGCGCGGTGATCACCTGGGCCGATTTCAACGCCGGCACCACGACCTATACGTTCTTCAACATGTTCGTGTCGGACCCGATGGCGAACCTGCTGAAGCTGTTCACCTACCTGGCGGTCGGTATCACCCTGGTGTATTCGCGCCAGTACTCGGGCGACCGCGGCATGATGTCCGGTAACATGGGCGGCGAGTTCTACGTCCTGGCCCTGTTCACCATGCTGGGCCAGATGATCATGATCTCCGGCAACAACATGCTGCCGATCTACCTGGGCCTGGAACTGATGTCGCTGTCGCTGTACGCGCTGGTGGCAATGCGCCGCGACCACGCGATCTCGACCGAAGCCGCGATGAAGTACTTCATCCTGGGTTCGCTGGCCTCGGGCTTCATGCTCTATGGTATTTCGATGATCTACGGCGCCACCGGTTCGCTGGACATCACCACGATCGCCAAGCTGACCGCCGCCAGCGCCGCCAACCACACCATCCTGGTGTTCGGCCTGGTGTTCGTCGTCGCCGGCATGGCCTTCAAGCTGGGCGCGGTCCCGTTCCACATGTGGGTGCCGGACGTCTACCAGGGTTCGCCGACCGGCGTGACCCTGCTGCTGGGCGCCGCGCCGAAACTGGCGTCGTTCGCGATGATGATCCGCATCCTGGCCGAAGGCCTGCTCCAGATGGCCTTCGACTGGCAGCAGATGCTGCTGGCCCTGGCCGTGCTGTCGCTGGCCGTGGGTAACCTGACCGCGATCTCGCAGACCAACATCAAGCGCATGCTGGCCTACTCGACCATCGCCCAGCTCGGCTTCGTGCTGCTCGGCATGATGGCAGGCACCACCGGACCGCGCGATGCGTTCAACGCCGCCAACGCCGCCCCGGCCTACAGCGCCGCCATGTACTACACCATCACCTACGTGCTGACCACCCTGGGCAGTTTCGGCCTGGTGATGATGCTGGCGCGCTCGGGCTTCGAAGCGGAAGAAATCTCCGACTTCAAAGGCCTGGCCAAGCGCAGCCCGTGGTACGCCCTGGTCATGACCGTGCTGATGTTCTCGCTGGCCGGCGTGCCGCCGATGATGGGCTTCATGGCCAAGTGGGCGGTCCTGCAGGCCGTGGTCGCGACCGGCCAGTACTGGCTGGCGATCGTCGCCGTGCTGTTCTCGCTGATCGGCGCCTTCTACTACCTGCGCGTGGTGAAGACCATCTGGTTCGACGACGTGGTGGACGCTTCGCCGATCGTGACCCCGATCGACATGCGCGTGGCCCTGTCGCTGAACGGCGTGCTGGTGGTGGTGCTGGGCGTGGTGCCGAACGGCCTGCTGAGCGCATGCCTGAACGCCATGACCCAGACCCTGGGTTCGTAAGACTCGCCGGTGGACCTGTCCCTGGCAACCTGGTTGGTGATCGCGGTCGCGATCGCGTTCGCCAACCTGCCTTTCCTGAACGAGAGCGTGTTCGGCTTCATTCCCCTGAAGCCAGCGCAGGGCAGGGCGCACGCGAAGTTGTTCGTCGTGCGCCTTCTCGAGTTGTTTGTTTTATACTTCGTCGTCGGCGGACTCGCCCGTTTGCTGGAATCCCGGATCGGCAATGCCTTTCCCCAGACCTGGGAATTCTATGCAATCACGGCGTGCATGTTCGTCGTGCTGGCCTTCCCCGGTTTCGTACTGCGTTACCTGAGAAAGCGCCGGAGCTGAGCACCCGCGTCCATGGCGCCGGTGCTGTCGAAAACCTACGCATCACCGGAGCATCCATGGATTCCCACCTCAGAGAAACCCGCATCGACGGCGAGCTGGCCTACGACGGCCACTTCCTCAAAGTCACGCGCGACCGCATCAAGCTGCCCGACGGCTCGGAGAGCCAGCGCGAATTCATCCGCCATCCCGGCGCGGTCGTGATCCTGCCGCTGCTGCCGGACGGCCGCGTGCTGCTGGAGCGCCAGTTCCGCTATCCGAACGACCGTGTCTTCATCGAATTCCCGGCCGGGAAAATCGATCCGGGCGAACTTCCTCTCGCCACCGCCAGGCGCGAGCTGGAAGAGGAAACCGGCTACACGGCGAAGGAGTGGAACTTCGTCTGCACCATCCACAACGCGATCGCGTATTCCGACGAACACCTCGACATCTTCCTGGCGCGCGACCTGACTCAGGGCGAGGCGAAGCTGGATGAAGGCGAGTTCCTCGAACTGTTCACGGCCACCATCCCGGAACTGCTGGAGATGGTCCGGCGCGGCGAGATCACCGACGTGAAGACCATCATCGGTACCTTCTGGCTGGAGAAATTCGCCGCCGGCACCTGGACACCCACCTGAGATGCCGACGCCGGCGCTGCGGCCGCTGCTCGCGCTGGGCCTGCCTCTCTGGCTGATGCTGGCGGCGGGCGAGGCTGCCGCCGGCACGCCGGTCGGGGCCCGCTGCGAAGCCGGCCCGGGCGGCGCCGGCCGGCGCCCCGCGGTCAGCGTCGAAGCGCACGACACTGGCTACCGCGTCGACAACAGCCTGTCCTACCGCGAGCTCACGCGCCTCAAGCGCGAGCGCGTGGGCGAGTACGTGCTGGGGCTGACGCGCGCCGAGTCGCGGGTCGCGATCAGCGTCGAAGGCAGCATCGCGAGCGATCCGGACAGCGGCATGGAATGCATGTCGCCCCGGATCGCGGTCAGCCTGTCCTACCTGCCCATCGTGGTGTATGTCGGCAGCGAGTTCGCACCGGGAACCTGCGCGTACCGCGAAATACTTGCGCATGAGATGCGCCACCTCAAAGCCTACGTCGAATTCCTGCCGAAAGTGGAAAGGACGGTGCGCGATGCGCTCGCGGGCCGGTTCGACGCCCGTCCCGTGGTCGCGCCGCAAGGCCAGTCGCTGTCGCGTGTGCAGGCTGAACTGGACGGACGCTGGATGCCCTTCATCAAGCGCGAAATGGGCAGGGCGAAGGGGCTGCAGGCCCGTATTGACAGCGCGGGTGAATACGCGCGTCTCAGCAAAGTTTGCCAAGGTGAGGTACAGTCTCTTATTGGATCGACAAGACACCCACGTTCGTCAACAAGCTCATAAATGAATCAAGCACCACGTTACTTTGCCTTAATCCCGGCTGCCGGCGTCGGCGCCCGCATGGGTGCGGGCAGCCCGAAGCAATACCTGAAAATCGGCGGCAAGCCGATGCTTCGCCATACCCTCGACGCCTTCCTGTCGAGCGACCTGATCGCGCACACTTTCGTCGTGGTGAGCCCGGACGACCCCTACATCGACACCGTCGCCCCGACGCATGGCGTGACCGTGCTGCGCTGCGGCGGCGCCAGCCGCATGGAGTCGGTGCGCAACGGCCTGGCCGTGCTGGCCAACACCCTGGCGCCGACCGACTGGGTGCTGGTGCATGACGCCGCCCGTCCCGGCCTGACCGCCGAGCTGATCGGAAAGCTGATCGCCAGCGTCGGCGAGCATCCCGTCGGCGGCCTGCTGGGACTGCCGGTGGTCGACACCGTCAAGCGCTGCATCGAAGGCGAAGCCTGCGGCACCATTCCGCGCAACGGCCTGTGGCTGGCGCAGACCCCGCAGATGTTCCGTTTCAAGCTGCTGGCCGAAGCCCTGAAGGCGGCCAGCGATCCGGCGTCGATTACCGATGACGCCAGCGCGGTTGAAGCCCTCGGATTGACCCCCAAGTTAGTCGAAGGACATCCCCGCAACCTGAAAGTGACCCTGCCGGACGACATCCGGATCGCCGAGCTGTACCTGGCAGTGTCCCAACCCGAACTCGTGTGAACGCCATGGCTCTTGCATCGTATAACCCCACTCCGCCGTTCCGTATCGGGACCGGCTATGACTGCCACGCCCTGGTCGAAGGCCGCAAGCTGATCGTCGGCGGCGTTACCATCCCGCACCGCCTCGGCCTGCTCGGCCACTCGGACGCCGACGTGCTGCTGCACGCCATCATCGACGCGCTGCTGGGCGCCGCCGCCCTCGGCGACATCGGCAAGCACTTCCCGGACACCGACCCGATGTTCGCCGGCGCCGATTCGCGCACCCTGCTGCGCGAAGTGGCCTCGCGCGTGCTCGCCACCGGCTACACCATCGGCAACATCGACGCCACCATCATCGCCCAGCAGCCGAAGATGGCGCCGCACATCCCGCAAATGGTGTCGCGCATCGCCGAAGACATCGGCGTCTCGCCGCAGCAGGTGAACATCAAGGCCAAGACCAACGAGAAGCTCGGCTTCCTGGGCCGCGAAGAGGGCATGGCGGCCGAGGCGGTGGCCTTGCTGGTCAAGGCCTGAACAGTCCGATTCGTCGTGCCGGGCATTGCCCGACCCGACTCCGCACCCTCCCGTCGTCCCCGCGAAGGCGGGGACCCAAGTTTGCCAGCGTTTCGATAGCCCATGCAGAACCTGGGTCCCCGCCTGCGCTGGGCCGACGTTTTTATGCCGTCCTCTGCAAGTCTTCACGCGCCGTGCCACACTATCGGCAATAAAGACAACACGGCCCCCCAAGATGACCACCGACACCGCAATGAGCCCGCGCGCCGCCTGGCTCCTGATCCTGTCCGCCAGCGCGATCCTGATGATCACGATGGCGGCGCGCCTGACCACCGGCCTGTTCCTCTCGCCGATCAATACCTCGACCGGCCTCGGAGTCGCCTCGATCAGCCTGGCGATGGCGGTCGGCCAGTTCATGTGGGGCGCTTCGCAGCCGGTGTTCGGCGCCGTGGCCGACAAATGGGGGCCGGCGCGCGTGATCGTGCTGGGCGGTGTGATGCTGGCGCTCGGCCTGGCGGCCACGCCTTTCGTCTCCTCGCAGTTCGGGCTGATGATGACCCTCGGCGTCCTGTCGGCGGCGGGCGCGGGCGCCGGCAGCTTCTCGATCCTGATCGGCGCCACCGCCCAGCGCCTGCCAGCCGGGCGCCGGCACTTCGCCGCCGGCTTCATCAACGCCGGCGGCTCGTTCGGCCAGTTCGTGTTCTCGCCGCTGGTGCAGGCCGTGATCCAGGCCAGCGGCTGGGTGGTGGCGATGATCTCGCTGGCCGCGACCACGCTGCTGACGATCCCGCTGGCCTTCCTCATGCGCGGCCAGAAGGCGCCGGCGAGGGCGGCCGCCGCGATCGATGAAACCACGCTGGGCCGCCAGGTCCGCGAAGCGCTGCGCGACAAGAGCTACCTGTGCCTGCACGCCGGCTTCTTCACCTGCGGCTTCCACATCGCCTTCCTGGTGACCCACCTGCCGGGCGAAGTTGCGCTGTGCGGCCTGCCGGCCGCGGTGTCGGCCAAGGCGCTCGGCCTGATCGGCCTGTTCAACATCGCCGGCTCGCTGATCGCGGGCGCGCTCGGCCAGCGCTACCGCATGAAGTGGCTGCTGGCCGCGATCTACGGCGGCCGCGCCGTGATCATCGGCCTGTACCTGCTGGCGCCGAAGACCGCGCTGACCTTCTACCTGTTCGCCGCCGCGCTGGGCTTCTCCTGGCTGGCGACGGTGCCGCCGACGGCGGGCCTGGTCGGCAAGCTGTTCGGCACGCGCTACCTGTCGACCCTGTTCGGCCTGACCCTGCTGTCGCACCAGGTCGGCGGCTTCTTCGGCGCCTGGCTGGGCGGCCTGGCCTTCGTCCACTTCGGCGATTATTCGTGGATGTGGTACGCCGACATCCTGCTGGCGCTGGCCGCCGCGCTGGTCAACCTGCCGATCCGCGAAGCGCGCCCGCACGCGCCGGCAGCGGCCGCGGCAAAGGCCTGAGATGGCGCGCGATCCCTGGGCCTACCGCGACGTCGCGGTCGAATCGGCCGTCGATCCGCGCACCGGAACGTTGCGCATCAAGCCGATGGCCGGGCAGGCC
Source organism: Telluria sp. Soil_C_11 (assembly GCF_057657395.1). NCBI lineage: Bacteria > Pseudomonadati > Pseudomonadota > Betaproteobacteria > Burkholderiales > Oxalobacteraceae > Telluria > Telluria sp. Soil_C_11. Next base: position 95,599 of record NZ_JBDGIN010000002.1, read on the forward strand.
TACGCGACTTCGATGCGCGTGCAGTGCGCGCGCGCCTTGCGCGACCCGGCCGTGTATCCGGCCGGGACGCGCTTCCTGATCCGCGCCAAGCTGACCGACCGGGCGGGCGGGGCGCCCTACCTGTATGCCCACCATGGCGATCCGGTGAAGGTGCTGGACGACAGGGAGGCGGCCAGCTTCCTGGACGAGTATCGGCGCCGGCGCATCTGAGCGGGTGCGGCGATGTCCTCTCCGGGTTGAGGGTAGACCGCGCCCCGGTCCGGCGTTACAGTGGAACGACCACTGCACCGTTTGCGGAAGGGCACACATGATCGTCGTCTACAAGTACGGCTACCCCGAGGGCGCCGGAACGCCGGACATCAGTCCGTTCGTCGTCAAGCTGGAGACCTGGCTGCGCATGTCCGGCATTCCTTACGAGACCCGGACAGGCGGCCCGCGCGAGATGCCGAAGGCCAAGCTGCCGACCGCGCTGGTGGACGGCCGCCTGATTGCCGACTCGTCCTTCATCATCGCGCATCTGCAGCGGCACGATCCGCGCGCGCTGTGCGATACACACCTGAGCCCGCTGCAATGTGCCCAGGCCGAGGCGATCAAGGCGCTGGTCGAAAGCCAACTGTATTTCGTCGGCCTCTACCTGCGCTGGAGCGTCGACGACGGTTTCGAGCGCTACCGGCCGCTCCTGCTCGACTACGCGAAACGCAGCGTCCCCGCCTGGCAGCAGCCCCTTGTACCGTTCCTGTTTCCGATACTGTTGCCGCGCATTCGGCGCCACGTGAAGCGCCAGGCATGGCAGCAGGGCATCGGACGCCACAGCTACGACGAGGTCATCGCGATCGGCCGCACCGGACTGCAGGCCGTCGCCACCCTGCTCGGCAGCCAGGACTACCTGTTCGGCGCCGTGCCCAGCACTGTCGATGCCAGCCTGTTCGGCCAATTGCACACGCTCATTAAACACCCGTTTCCCGGTCCGCTCCAGGATGCTGCCCGGGCCCAGCCCGCATTGATGGCCTACCACGACCGTATCTGGCAGCGCTACTGGGCCGGCGCCGGCCAGCCGGCCTGCTGATGGCGGCGCACGAGGCCGGCCACCCGGCGCCGGCTTCCGCGCTATCATGTGGACATCCGCACAACATCAGAGGATCCCCATGGCAACGCGAAAGATCGCAGTACTGGTAGGCAGCCTCCGCAAGGAATCGTTCACCCGCAAGCTGGCCAAGCAGCTGATGCTGGTCGCTCCGCCCACGCTGGAGCTGGAGATCATCGATATCTCCCATCTGCCGATGTACAACCAGGATGACGAGACCGAGTCGCCGCCGCCGCGCTGGACCGAGTTCCGCGACCGCATCCGCGAGGTGGATGGCGTGCTGTTCTGCACGCCCGAGTACAACCGCTCGCTGCCGGGCGTGCTGAAGAATGCCATCGACGTCGGCTCGCGTCCCTACGGCAAGGCGGCGTGGACCGGCAAGCCCTGCGCCGTGGTCAGCAATTCTCCGGGCGCGCTGGGCGGTTTCGGCGCCAACCACGCGGTGCGCCAGTGCCTGGTGTTCCTCAACATGCCCTGCATGCAGTCGCCCGAGGCGTATATCGGCGGGATCGGCAACAAGTTCGACGGCGACAGGCTCACCGACGAATCGCTGAACGGCTTCCTGCAGCAGTTCATGGAATGCTTTGCCACCTGGGTCGAGCGCCATGCCGACTGACGGGGCGCCCGGTCCGCGCGGCCCGATCGCGATCCGCGAGATCGACCATGTGGTACTGCGCGTGGTCGACCTGGCGCGCATGCAGCGCTTCTACGGCGAGGTGCTCGGCTGCGCCGAAGTGCGGCGCCAGGACGAGATCGGCCTGGTGCAGCTGCGCGCCGGCAGCGCGATGCTGGACCTGGTGCCGGTGGACGGCAAGCTGGGCCGCATGGGCGGCGCCGCGCCCGGCCGCGAGGGCCGCAATGTCGACCACGTGTGCTTCCGCATCGACCCTTTCGACGAGGCCGCGATCCGTGCCCACCTGGCGGCGCACGGCGTCGACGCGGGACCGCTCGAATCGCGCTTCGGCGCCGAAGGGGAGGGGCCGTCGATCTACCTGCACGACCCGGAAGGCAATATGATCGAGCTGAAGGGGCCGGCCTCAAAGTGAAGCCGGACAAGCCCGCCGCCCCGCCTTACGTATCGCAGGTGCCGGACTCGTACGGCAAGCCGCCGGGCGGATTGCGGCGGCGCATGTTCGACATCATCTTCGAGGCCGACACCCCGGCCGGGCGCCGCTTCGACATCGCGCTGGTGTTCGCGATCCTGCTCAGCATCCTGGTGGTGGTGCTGGACAGCGTGCCGGGACTGCACCGGGACCACGGCGCTCTCCTGAACATCGCCGAGTGGACCTTCACCGGGCTGTTCACGGCCGAATACCTGGCGCGCGTGATCTGCGTGCAGCGGCCCTGGCGCTATGCGACGGGCTTCTACGGCGTCATCGACCTGCTGGCGGTGCTGCCCAGTTATTTTTCGCTGCTGGTGCCGGGCACCGAGCTGCTGCTCGACATCCGCATCCTGCGCCTGCTGCGCGTGTTCCGGATCTTCAAGCTCACCCTCTACATCGAGGAATACACGCGGCTGGGCGAGGCGCTGTCCGCCAGCCGCCGCAAGATCATGGTATTCCTGTCGGTGGTGCTGATGGCGATCCTGATCCTCGGCACCGTCATGTACGTGGTCGAGGGGCCGAAGAACGGCTACACCAGCATCCCGGTCGCGATGTACTGGGCCACCGTCACCATGACCACGGTCGGCTACGGCGACATCACGCCGCACACCCACCTGGGCAAGGCGATCGCTTCCTTCATGATGCTGCTGGGCTGGGGCATCCTGGCGGTGCCGACCGGCATCGTCACGGCCGAGATCGCCGCCAGCCGCAACGACCGCCGGCGCGGCGCCGCACGCATCCTGGCGGTCCGCCACTGTGCCGCCTGCGGCAGCGGCGGACATGAACCGGGAGCACGTTTCTGCAAGGACTGCGGGGCGGCGCTGCCGGTGCCGCAGCCGCAGCCGCAGCAGGACGCACCGTCCTGATTTCAAGTCCGGCACGATTAATTCATCTCAAATGCGCATGACGGCGCACCTTTAGTCTTCTAGCTTCGCGCCACGGTATGCGGCAGTGCAGCAAAGGGGCTGACCTGCCGTGCCCATGCGGCGCCGTGGCCTTTTCCGATCCACTATTCTTAAAGCGAGGCAAACGCATGTACCCATTTCCGCAAAGCGTGGCGCCGGCGGTGCGCACCCATGTCGACGCCCAGACCGCATTCCTGAACGACATCTCCAAGTCGCTGTTCCGCTCCTTCCAGCAGATGTGCGACCTGAACATCCAGCTGGTGCAAACCCTGATCGAGGAAACCACCCTGGCGAGCAAGCAGGTGCTGAGCGCCGACCGCCAGACCGAACTGCTGAGCGCCGCCACCGCGCGCGCGCAGCCGACCACGGACAAGCTGCGCGCCTACCAGCAGCACATCACCCGCCTGGCGGCCGACGCCCAGGTGGAAATGGCGCGGGTGACCGAGCAGCACGTCCAGAACACCACCCGCACCGCACGCGCCCTGGCCGACGAAGTGGCGCGCGACGCCACCGAGCAGACCGAGCGTGGCCTGCGCGCCCAGCAGGAAACCGTGCGCCAGTTCGCCGATCCGTTCGCCCACGCCACCGGCAACGGCGCCGCGCAGGCGGGCCCCGGCGGCGATGGCGCGCGCGGCGCCTCTTCGCCGGGCGCCCAGGGCGGCCAGGAGCGCGTGCCGTCCGGCGCCCAGGCCGGCGCGCAGTCGGGCAGCCAGGGCCAGCGGGGCGCAACGACGCACTGAGCTGCGCAGGCAGGCGGGGCGCTTGCGGTAGCGGGCGCCCCGTCCTTGCAGGACCAGCTGCAATGAAAAAAGTAAATTGTAATTAGTACCATCCGGCCTAGAATGAAAGGAGGAAGTACGAACGGGAGTATTGCGATGGAATCCCGAAACATCAGCATGGCGAAGCGCCTGGCACTGGCGCTGGCGGGCGCGGCCCTGTCGGGCTGCGCCTATTATGGTCCGCCGTATGCGGCCTACGATGGGGCGCCGGTGTCCGCGCCTTATTACACCTACCCCTACAGCTATGGCGGACCGGTGTATGCGGGACCGCCGATTTCGCTCAGCTTCGGCTATTACGAACACCGCTACGGCGGCGGTTACGGCTATCGCGGCGGCCATGGCTGGCGCGGCTCGGGCTGGGCCGGACATGGCTGGGGTGGACGCGGATGGGGCGGGCATGGAGGCGGCTGGCGCGGCCGGCATTGAGACGCCGCGGCGACAAGATCAATCCTCCAGCGCATCCTCGCCCGGCTTGCGTCCGCGGCCGCGGTCGAGTCCTCCCTTCATGCCCTCCACCTCGCGCATGAATTCGTCGATGCCATGGTCGCGGCTGACCCGGACCCCGGGCGGCAGCAGCACCGCCATGTACAGCTCGTCCGCCAGGCGGCCGGTGCGCTGCAGGTTGACAGTCAGGATCAGGCCCGAGCCCAGCACCGCCAGGCTGGCGGCGACCCAGCGGTAGCGGCGCCGGTGCTGCGGCGTGACGGTGCAGAGCCCGAAATAGACCATTCCCGCCATCAGCAGTGTCGCCGCGTGCGAGGCGTAATGGGAAATGGATTCGGCCGAAAAGGCATACGCGGCGGTGGCGCCCAGCAGCGCCGTCACGGTCAGCGCGGCCAGCCCGCAACCGAACACGAACAGGTGACGCCCCAGGCGCGCGTGGCGCCCGAACAAGCGGTTGGCGAAGGCCCATACACCGCCCCACAGCAGGGCTGCGCCGATGCTCCAGGCGAGCGCCTCGAAGTAGCGCCCGAGCTCGAAGACCTGGGTGTCGCTGATCCAGCGCGCGAACAGGGCGACGCCGCCGGCCAGCACCAGTCCCGTCGCACCCGGCAGCACGCCTTCCCAGCGGTGGAAGGTGCGGTCCTCGAGTTCCGGCGCCACCGGAAAGCTGGCGGCGCGCACCCGCAGCGAGGTATGGCCGATGCGCACCACGGTGTCGCCGGACAGCACCAGCTCCGGCCGGCGCCGGCCGCGATGGACGATCCCGTTCCTGCTGCCGAGGTCGCGCAGCAGCAGGCGCCCGGCGGGGTTCAGCTCGATCACGGCATGGCAGGCGGCGACGTAGTCGTCGTCGAGGATCAGGTCGTTATCGTAGCCGCGTCCGATCCGGATCGGCAGCGTCTCGACGCGGCTGCGCTGCAACACGTCGCCGTTGCGCGCCAGGGTCTCGATGGTCCAGGGGCCGCTCATCGGCGCACCGCCTGCGGCCGGCTCCGTCCCAGCGCGGACAGGAAGGCGCGCGTGGTGCGCAGGCCGTTTTCGAAGGAGACCCCGGCCAGGTCGAGGCGGCTCTGCAGGCTGGCGCGGCCGTCGTCGGTGCTGGCGGTGAGCAGGGTGAAGTTGTACAGGCCGGCGAACTTGCGGTAGGCGCGTACGCAGGTGACGGCGCGCAGCGGCAGGGTGGCCGTGTGCACGAACTGCTCGGTGCAGGACGGGCGGGTCAGGCGCACGTCGCGCGAGGCGCCGGCGCGGTCGACGCTGAAACGGCCGCTGGCGAGCAGGGCGAACTGCAGCGGATGCATGGCGGCCGAGCGCAGGTAAAGGTGCGACATCGATACGTGCCCGGTCTGCTGGGTGTCGGAGACGTAGACCGCGACTTCCATCGCGCAGCTCACCGAATCGCCCGTGTACTCGGCTTCGAGGCGGAAGTTCGAACGTCCCCAGCAGCGCAACTGCTGCGACTCGCGCACCGGCACGTGGTAGGGGCCCATGGTCTTGATCGTCAGCGGCTCGGCCAGCAGGCGGTCGATCATCTCGCGCTGGTGGGCCAGCAGCTGCTGGGCGATCAGCGGATTGAAATTCTTCGGCGGATGCGGCTGGGCGCCGACCTTGCGCAGCAGCTCCTGCGCGTAGCGGACCGGCACCAGGAAGCTGACCGACTCGCCGTCCAGGCGCTTCGAGACGTTGACGCCGGCTACCGTGCCCGAGGCCGTCACGCTGGGTCCGCCGCTCATGCCGGAGTTGATCGGGCCGGTGAAGATCAGCTGGTCGTAGAAGCTGCGCGTGACCACGCCGTTGTAGGCGCCTTCCGAGATCGCGAAGCCGAGATCGAGAGGGTTACCGAGCGAATACAGGGACTGGCCCTGGGTCAGCCGGACCGGGTGGTCGGGCACCTGGAAGAAGCCGGTGCCGGCGCGGTTCACGCGCACCACGGCCAGGTCGTGCAGCACGTCGACCGCCATCAGTTCCACCGGGCCGGTCTTGCCGTCGGTGTCGACGTACTCGCCGCTGAAGACCTCCGGGTCGAGCGCCATCTGCGACACCACGTGGTAATTGGTCAGCACCAGGTTGGAGGTGCCGACCAGGAAGCCCGAGCCCACGGTGGACTGGCTGCTGCCGTTCCTCAGCAGCATGCGGATCTGCAGCAGGTCGGACCGGGCGGCCGAGTACAGCTGCTGGGCGGCGCTGGAGGGCGTCGGCAGGGCCGTGGTTTCGTCGGTCTCGCCGGGACCGGGAGCAGGCGGGGTGGTGGCCGGCGGCGTGGCGGGCGGAATGACCAGCGGCGGCTGGGGAGCCGGCTTGCTGCCGGCACCTTGAACTGTTGTAACGTTCTTCGGCACGGCAGGAGCGGCGGCGCCACGGACGGCAGCCAGGGCGCAGGCGGTGCAGATCAGGATGGCGATCGGGGCGAGTCGCATCCGGGCATCTTGCCAGAGAAATCACGATGGCCGCGCCCGATGGGCGATACGTCGCTCGCGCAGCCATCGTCGTCCCCGCGAAGGCGGGGATCCAAGTTTGCCTGCATATCGGCAGATCAAACAGAACTTGGGTCCCCGCCTGCGCGGGGACGACGGTAACTTTACAACTCGCCGTCCAGCACCACCTCCGCCGCCGGCGTCATCATGTGCCCCAGCTTGGCCTGCTTGGTGTTCAGGTAGCCGTTGTTGAAGGCATTGCGGTTGACCAGCAGCGGCACGCGTTCGGCGACCTCGAAGCCCAGCTTGGTCAGGGCGTCGATCTTGCGCGGGTTGTTGGTCATCAGCCGCACCGATGCGATGCCGAAATGGCGCAGCATCGGCTGCACCAGCTCGTAGTTGCGGGCGTCGGCGTGGAAGCCCAGCTGCAGGTTGGCCTCGACCGTGTCGGCGCCGGCTTCCTGCAGGCGGTAGGCGCGGATCTTGTTCACCAGGCCGATCCCGCGGCCTTCCTGGCGCAGGTACAGCAGGATGCCGCGCCCTTCGGCGGCGATCTTCTTCAGGGCGCCCTCGAGCTGGGCGCCGCAGTCGCAGCGTTGCGAGAACATCACGTCGCCGGTCAGGCACTCCGAATGGATGCGCATCAGCGGCGGTTCGCCCGTGGAGAGGTCGCCCAGGGTCATCGCGAGATGCTCCTTGCCGGTCGAGTGCTCGACGAAGGCGTGCAGCGTGAACTGCGCCCACGGCGTCGGCAGGGTACACGACGTGACGTAGTCGACGAGGTTGGACGAAGCGGCGGCGTTGTCTTGCATGACGGATTCCTGGGACAAAATCAGTGATTTCTACGGCTGTAAAGCTGAAGTTTACCGGAAATCCGACATGGCCGTGCGGTAGCCGCCGATCCGGCCATGGATTTGTGTCCGTACGGCATCGTGGTGTGCTACGCTGGCGGCGGCCTTTTCCTACCCGATCCCGATGCCGTCCTCCCGCTCCTTCCCCATGACCCTGCTGCCGCGCCGCCTGGCCGCCTGGCTGGCGCTCGCCTTCTCCCTGCTGTCGATCGGCCTGGCGGTGCTGCTGGTGACCGTGATCGAGCGCCGCAACACCGAGCAGGTCAAGTCCAGCATCGGCTACGGCCTGGCCGAGCTGGCCCTGCAGACGTCCGACAAGCTGGAACGCGGCATGTACGAGCGCTACCGCGAAGTGCGGCTGATCGCCCAGCGCCAGAGCCTGAGTCCGGACAGCCCGCTGGCGCGCCGCCGCGCGGCCCTCGAGCAGCTGCAGGACAGCTACGGCGACTACAGCTGGATCGGGATCGCCGGGCTGGACGGCAAGGTCCAGGTCGCGGCCAAGGGCTTGCTGGAAGGCGCCGACGTGTCCAGGCGCCCGTGGTTCCGCGACGCGCTGCGCGGCGTCCACGCCGGCGACGTGCACGAGGCCGTGCTGCTGGCCAAGCTGCTGCCGCAGCAGGACGAGCCGTGGCGCTTCGTCGACCTGGCCTTCCCGGTCCCGGACCAGGCTGGCAACCCCCAGGGCGTGCTGGGCGTGCACCTGTCCTGGCAGTGGGCGCGCGACGTCGAGCGGTCCGTGATCGCGCCGGTCGAGACCCGGCGCCAGGTCGAGGCGCTGATCGTCGATGCCAAGGGCACCGTCCTGCTCGGCCCGCCCGGCTGGCAGGGCAGCCGGCTCTCGCTGGCCGGGCTGAAGGCGGCCCAGGCGCGGCAGGAGGGCGGCTACCTGGAAGAGACCTGGCCGGACGGCCGCTCCTGGCTGGTCGGCTTCGCCCGCGGCCACGGCCACGGCGAATATCCCGGCCTGGGCTGGACCGTGCTGGTGCGCCAGAACGTCGACAATGCCTACGCCCCGGTGCGCCGCCTGCGCGACTTCGGCCTGGCGGCCGGCGTGCTGCTGGCCTCGCTGTGCTCGCTGGTGGGTGTCGTGGTGGCGCGCCGCATTACCCGGCCGCTGGACGAACTGGCGCACTCGGCGCGCCGCATCCGCGCCGGCGAGACCGTGACGATCGCACCGGGCCGCGGCGGCTACGAAGAAGTGGAGGCCCTGTCCGGCACCCTGGACCAGCTGGTGAGCGACCTGGTCGGACGGCGCCGCGAACTGGAACACCTGAACGCCACGCTCGAGCTGCGGGTCGAGCAGCGCACGCTGGAACTGGAGCGCGCCCTGGGCACCCTGCGCGCCAGCCAGCAGCGCATCGTGAACATCATCGAGACCGCCCAGGACGCCTTCATCAGCGTCGACCTGGACGGCCGCATCACCGACTGGAATTCGGCGGCCCGGGCCATGTTCGGCTGGAGCCGCCAGGAAGCCGTGGGCCGCCTGCTGATCGAGGTGGCCATTCCGGAGCGCTTCCGCGACAGCGCCCGGCAGGCGCTGCGGCACTTCCGCGAAACAGGCGAGCTCGACCTGCTGGGGCGCCGCGTCGAGCGCAGCCTGGTGCGGCGCGACGGGACCGAACTGACGGCCGAGATGACGGTCGGCCTGGTCGGCACCGGCGAAGGCGTGTTCTTCAGCGTGTTCCTGCACGACGTCTCGGAGCGCAAGGAAATCGAACGCCTGAAGAACGAGTTCGTCGCCACCGTCTCGCACGAGCTGCGCACCCCGCTGACCGCGATAAGCGCCTCGCTGTCGCTGCTGGCGGACGGCATGGCCGGCGAGCTGCCGGAGGACGCCCGCGGCCTGGTCGGGGTCGCCAGCGCCAGCTCGGAACGCCTGGTGCGCCTGATCGGCGACGTGCTCGACATCCAGAAGATGGAAGCGGGGCAGATGGCCTACCACCGCGCGCCGCAGCCGCTGCAGCCGATCCTTGAAGCCGCGCTGGCCGCGATGGGCAGTTTCGCGGCCCAGGCCGGCGTGACGCTCGGGTTCGAGGCGGGCGAGGGCGCCGGCGCCGTGCGCGCCGACGTCGACCGCGACCGCCTGACCCAGGTGCTGACCAACCTGCTGTCGAACGCGATCAAGTTTTCCGACACGGGCGGCGCAGTCCTGACCCGCCTGGAAGCGCATGGCGGCACGCTGCGGGTGTCGGTCACCGACCACGGCGCCGGCATTCCGGAAGCCTTCCGCGACCGGATCTTCCAGCGCTTTGCCCAGGCCGATGCGGCCGACTCGCGCCGCAAAGGCGGCACCGGCCTCGGCCTGAGCATCTGCAAGACCATCGTCGAGGAGCATGGCGGGCGGATCCGGTTCGAAACGGCCGAGGGGCAGGGCACGACCTTCTTCGTCGAACTGCCGGCGATGGCCCCTGCTTGATCCGATACTGAAATCGGCGCAGGCGGCCAAGGCATGACTCATTTCGTAATGATCTCGTTTTCGTCAAATCGAGACCGTTTCGTGATGCCCGCGCCAATTCCCTTGTAACAGCCGGACGCAGCCCTAGACTGGAAGCAGCACTTCCTGAAGGAGAAGATCATGCGTACCTTGTTCCTGGCAATTCCCGTGTCCCTGCTGATGGTTGCATCCCATGCCAACGCCCAATCGCGGGATTATCCCCTCACCGAGGATTCATCCGTATCGACCGTGCACGTGACGGCGCCGCAGCGGGGCGTCATGGTCACGCCCGACCAGACCGACCAGATCAAAGGCACCTACGCGATGTCGAACGGCTGGCGCCTGAACGTGAAGTCCGCTTCCAGGGGCATCTTCGCGAAGATCGACGACCAGCCCCCGATGCGGCTGATCGCCCTGTCCGCCGACAGGTATGTCACCGCCGACGGCAACGTGGCGATGGAATTCAACCAGGGCACCTTCGGCGACGACATGACGATGAGTTATGTGCCGAGCTCGCGCCTGGCCGAGCGGATCGTGGTCAGGTCGACCGTGGCGGCACGCTGACCCGGCATGGGTCCCGCAACGCAGCCATGTCGCATGGCGGCGTTGCAGGACCGTGGTTTTTTCAACCATGCTGATCCACCGCAAACTTATAAATATATAATCGACATCATTCTGCGTACAAATCAGCCTGGAGCGTCGAATGATTCGGACCCTGATCGTCGAAGAAAGCGGTGTCGCGCGGCTCGGCATCCATTCGCTGCTTGGCAGGGAGGCCCAGTCCCTGGAGATCGACGAAGCCGGCAGCCGCATGGAAGTGGTCACCAAGCTGTGCGCGCGCTACTACGAACTGATCATCGTCGAGCCGAAGATGTCCGGCGGCAGCGGCGCAAGCCTCGTCAAGCAGCTGCGCGACAACTCTCCCTGGTCGGACGTGCTGGTGTTCACCGCACTGGATGAACTGACCTTCGGCGTCGACGCGATCCGCAACGGCGCCAAGGGTTACCTGATGAAGAACTGCAGCGCGGAGCAGTTCCGCGCCGCGGTGAAGCGCGTCGCCAGCGGACAGGTGTATCTGAGCACGGCGCTGGCGGCGGAATTCGCGACCGGCCTGCGCAAATACGATGTCCGCAGCAAGCCGCACGACACCTTCAGCAAGCGCGAATTCCAGGTCTTCTCGATGGCGGTGTGCGGGATGACGCCGATCGAAAGCGCCCACATCCTGCAGATGGGCACCGACACCATCGGCGCCTTCCGGCGCAGCGTGATGGACAAGCTGAACGAATCGACGCTGCATGGCATGGTCCGGTATGCGCAGGCGCATGGCCTGCTCGACGAGTGCCGGGCAACCTGCAGCGCGCTGTGGTCCGGCCGTTTCGATCAGGGCTGGGTCGACAGGCCGGCCACGCGCACGTCGATCTTCGCGTAGCCTTCGCCGGCGCGCTGCGCGGCCACCCAGCCCGGCAGCTCGGCGGCCATGACCGGCTTCGAGATGCGGTAGCCCTGGGCCACGTCGCAGCCGTGGGCGCGCAGCCAGTCCAGTTCCTCCGCCGTCTCGACGCCCTCGGCCACCACCGACAGGCCCAGCGCATGGCTCAGCATGACGGTCGACTCGACGATGGCGGCGTTGCGCGGCGAGTCCGCGATCGCGGTGATGAAGCTGCGGTCCAGCTTCAGCTCATTCACCGGCAGGCTTTTCAGGTAGGCCAGCGAGGCCTGGCCGACGCCGTAGTCGTCGATCGACAGCTTCACCCCGAGCGCCGCCAGCGCGTTCAGGTGGGCCAGCGCCAGCGCCGGCTCGTCCATCAGGGCGCTCTCGGTGATCTCCAGGCACAGGCGCGCCGGCGGCACGCCGTGGCGCTCCAGCAGGCCGCCGACCCTGCCGGGCAGTGCCGGATCCAGCAGGTCGAGGGTCGACAGGTTGGCCGACACGGCGATGTCGAGTCCTTCCGCGCGCCATTGCGCCAGCTGGCGGATCGCGGCGTCCAGCACCCAGGGCGTGATTTCGCGGATGAAGCCGGTCTGTTCGGCAAAGGGGATGAAGCTGCCCGGCGGGACCATGCCGCGCTCCGGATGGCGCCAGCGCAGCAGGGCTTCGGCGGCGACCACGCGTCCGGTCTTCAAATCGAGCTTGGGCTGGTAAGCCAGCAGGAATTCGCCGCCGAGCGCGCCGCCCGCCATCGCCGCGCGCATGTCGCCGATCAGGGACAGCTGCTCCGGCGCCGGTTCGGCGCGCGCTTCATGGGCGAAGGCCAGGCCGGAACGGCGCCGCCTGGACGCCGCCAGCGCCAGCTCGGCGCGCCGCAGCAGCGTGCCCGCGTCCAGTCCATCCTGCGGATACAGGGCGATGCCGATGCTGCCGTCGATGTCGAGGCGCTGGCCGTCCAGCGTGATCGGGTCGCGCAACTGGGCCAGCACGGCATCGGCAAAGGCGCGCGCGCAATCCTCGCCCTCGATCTCGAGCAGGAAGGCGAAGCGGGCGCCCCACAGGCGCGCCACCATCAGCGGCGGATGCGCCAGGTGCGACAGGCGCGTGCCGACCTCGCGCAGCAGGCGGTCGCCGACCTGGTAGCCGAGCGCGTTGTTGATCATGGCGAAGCGGTCGATGTTCAGCACCGCCACCGCGCGCGGCGCGCCGGCCGGCAGGCGCGCGAAGGTCTCCAGGAAGCGGGTGCGGTTCGGCAGGTCGGTCAGCCCGTCCACGTAGGCCAGGCGGACGATCCGTTCCTCGCGGCTGGCGATGCCGTCGCGCATATGGGCGAAGCTGGCGGCGAGCTGGCCGATCTCGTCCTGGGGCAGGGCCGGCAGGGCCTGGCCATAGTCGCCCTGGGCGATGCGCTGCGCCGCTTTCGACAGCTCGTCGAGCGGCCTGACGATGCGCCGCGCCAGGGTCACGCTGCCGAGCGCGAACAGCAGCACGGCGACGCCGACCACCGCCAGCAGGCGCCACTGCAGCAGGTTGAACGGCGCCTGCACCTGGGCCACCTGCAGCTGCAGCACGGCCTGCATGGCGCCGTCCAGCGGCAGGCGCATGGTGCGCCACGGCTCGCCCTGCAAGTCCTGCACGTCCTGCCGGCCGGCCGCCGGCAGGCTGGCCAGCGACAGGGCCGCGCGCTGCGGCGCCGCGAACGAGGACGCCAGCAGCACCGGGCCGCGCGCGCCGAAGCGCACCACGTGCACGGCCAGGCCGGTGATCTCGGCCATGTCGCGCGCCCAGCCGTCGTCGACGCGGAACGCCATCGCCACCCAGGCGATGCGGCGCGGCGCCATGATCGGCACCAGCACCACCTGGTACAGCTGGCCGTTGCGCATCTGCCTGAAGCCGGCGCTGCGGCCGGCGGCTTCCGCTTCGAGCAGCAGGTCGGGGAAGGGGAAGGCGTCGCCGGCGGCGGTCTCGCGCTGGGTGCTGGCGATCAGCGCGCCGTCGGTGCCGGCTACCATCATGACCTGGGCGTGGATGCGCTGGCCGTGGTTGCGGATCACCGAGCGCACGGTGGGCTGGTCCTGGGTCGCGATCGCCTCGCGGAAGGCAAAGTCGGCGGACAGCACGCCGGCCGCCGTCTCCAGCTGGCGCTGGTTCTGTTCGAGCAGGCGCTTGAACACCTTGGCGCCGACTTCCAGTTCGCTGCGGCCTTCGCTGCCGACGATGCGCGCGCTGCTGTCATGCACGAGGGCCAGCACCAGGCCCATGACCAGTACCAGCAGGCCCACGAACACGAGGACGATGCGGCGCTGGAGCGAGGGCAGGACCATGGACGATGCTTCCTCTATCTCAGTAGCGGTCCTGGTCGACCTCGGTGTGCGGCCTCGGTTCGCGCGCCCGCGCATCCAGCGCCAGGTTCAGCCTGGAGCCGCCCGGCGCCACCTCGATCTCGCTGGCCGCCACGCGCGCCTTCTGCAGCGGGTGCCACAGCTGAAGGCGGTAGCGCCCGGCCGGCAGATTGGCGAGATGGACCTGGCCATCCGGCCCGGTCTTGCCGAAATACGGCGACTCCACCACCAGCACATAGGCTTCCATCCAGTCGTGGATATTGCAGCCGATGACGACCTCGCCCGGCTTGTCGAAGGTGATCGGCTGGCCGGGCTTGCCCGCGTACAGCTTGATCTCGAAGCGCTTGGGCTGGGAGAACGAATACACGTGGTGGCGCACCGTGTCGTTGTTCGGGAAATCGACCGCGGTGCCGGTCTGCACCACCGTCACATAGGGAGAGAATTCGGCGCCGCGCTGCTCGATCACCGCATGCGGAAGGTTCTTCGGCGCCTGCCGGGACGCCGGCGCCAGCGGCTCGAGCACCACGGCGGCGTCGGGCAGCGGCTTGCCGGCCGGGGTGCGCACCAGCGCGTCCAGGGTGGCCGCGCCGGCCTGGCTGGCGGCGATCGCCGGCAGCGCCAGCGATGCCAGGAAGATCCACGTCGGCGTGCGCATCGGTGACTGGCGCCTTACTGGTCGAGCTGCAGCGAAGGGGCGATCTGCCAGACTTCGGTGGCGAGGTCGCCGTCGCGGTAGGTCAGCACATGCAGGACCTTGAGCGGCAGCAGGCCGCCGTACTCCGCGCGCTGCTGCACCGTGGCGCCCTTCGGATTGGCGAAGGAGCTCAGCTTGCCGAAGTTGGCGGGACGCGGCTTGCCCGCATTCACGGCGATGAACTTCTGCCAGACGGCGCGGATCTCGGCCTTGCCGCGGTAGCGGCCGTCGAGCGGTCCGCCGACCCAGTCCATGTAGGCATCTTCGGCATAGTCCTTCATCAGCGCTTCCAGGTCGCCGGCGGCGACCGCGTCCAGGTGGGCGCGCGCCTTGGCGTCGTCGAGCGGGCCGGCCAGCGCCATCGAAAAGGGCAGGCACGACAGCGCTGCCAGTGCCACGCCCACGCCGAACTGCTTCAGGTTCCGGGTCATCGTATGCGTCTCCTCGTTGTTGTGCCGCGATTTATATTTACCTACAGAAAATAATACACGGAAACAAGATGCTGTTCTAGAAAGCTCAACCGGCGTTGTTTTCCAGACGTAACACGTTAAACCTGTCGAGGAGGGGAGTTTTTTTCGCCAACGCCAAGGGCAAGCCCTACTTCGTCCTGTACGACTCGCTGCGCAGCGCGGCGCGCGGGATCCCGGATACGATTCCCCAGGTCGGCCAGATCCAGGGCAAGCCGACGGCGACCGCCTTCCTGCTGCTGCTCGATGCGCCCCGCCCCGGCGCCCGCGACACCCAGGCGACCCTGGACGAATTGCGCGACGTGGTCGCCACCGGCGAACTGCCCAAGACCTGAACCCGGATCCACCATGACTCTTTACCATCGCATCGGGCGCCTGGCGGCCGCCGCCGGCCTGCTCGTCCTGGGCGGCTGCGCGCTTCCCACTTATGCCCCGCAGCAGGGCGAAACCCTGGCCACCGCCAAGCTGTATGGCTTCGGCGACCCATTCATGTGCAGGGACGGCAAGAGTTACCGGCTCGAAGTGAGCAAGGGAGCCGATGGCGGCGACGTGGTCCAGCTCCCGGTCGACAAGCGCGTGGCGATCTGGCGTTACATGTCGGTGCAGGGCTACCAGGTGATCACGAGCTGCCATCCGACCCTCAGCCTGGTGCCGCGGCAAGGCGTGACGCTCGCCATCCACAGCGGCCTGGCGAAACAGGGCTGCTTCATCGAAGCGGTGCGCGAGGACGCCGGCACCGACAGTGGAGTCGCGCTCGAGACCAGCATCGGCCGTCCCGCATGCTGAACCGCTTGCTGGCCGCAGCCTAGCGCAGCTCGTGCAGGGCGATGCCGGCGAAGGCGCCGTCCCAGGCGCCGAAGTCGGCTTCGAGTCCGGGCAGCAGGCGCAGCAAGGCCTGCTTGTCGCGATGGAAGGTGGTGGCGCTGCCGTCGATCTCGCGGGTCGATTCCAGGCGGAACAGGTCGGCGTTCGCCGCATCGACGGGTTCGCGGAGCAGGGCCAGCACCTGCTGGTTCCCGACCCGCAGGCGCAGCAGGCTGCCCGCTTCGCCGCTTGCCGCGCGCACGTAGCGGCGCTGCGTCTCGGGCGCGATCGCGCCGGCTTCGAGCGCGATGCGCACCTGCCTGCCATGGCGCGCGGCCCAGTCGAGGAAGGGGACGGCGAAGGCCGTGACCTGCGCCCGGTCGGTGCGGTAGTCCATCACCGCCAGCGCGTCGGCCAGCGGCGCCAGGCCGTCCAGCAGGGCGCGCTTGCGGTCCCACCAGAACGGCACCACGAGTTCCAGGCGCAGGCCGCCGGCCGCGTCGCGCAGGGTGCGCGCCATCGCCAGGTAGCGCGCATCCCAGTCGGCCTTGCCGGAGCCGTATTCGGGAAGCAGGTAGGGTTCGACGTCGAACTGCAGGCCGGCCAGGCGCGCCGCCGGTTCCACCGAGGCGTTATAGGCGACGTAGGCGCGCACCAGCCTTGCCAGCGCCGCCTGGCGTTCGGGCAGCACCATGTGCGGATCGCCGTCCACGCTCAGCACGCGGATGCCGCGCGCGCCGGCGGCACGGACGAAGGCGGCCAGGCGCGCCGGCTCCTGCAGCGCGTCCTTCGCGAACGGCACGGCAACGAACAGCTCGCGCACCCGGTGCGCTTCGGCCCAGTCCAGCAGGCGGGCGCCATGCTCGCGCCAGTCGGCCGCCTTCCATACCCAGGTCGCGCGCGCGGGCGGGCGCGCCGCGGGCGCGGGATCGGGCTCGAGGGACAGGCCGCGCAGCGTCAGGGTTGACGCCTGCGCGGGGCATTGCAGGACGAAGTGGCGCCAGCCGGCGCGGTCGAGGGCATCCGGGAGCGGCAAGCGCGGCGCGCCGGCGCCGGCGGACGGCTGCACCGGCAGCGCGCCCAGCGCCAGCGCGGTTTCGCGCCCGGCGTGCGCGGCGTCGGCCGCCTGCAGCGTGAAGCCGGCGCCGCCCTCCCAGGATGCCGCCACACGCAGGCGCGCGCGAGGCAGGAACCAGGGACCGGTCAGCAGGACCCCGGCCGGGCGCGCGCCGGCGCCGCATGCGATCGTCAGCGACTCGCCGTCGCGCGTGACCCGCACGCGTTCCTCGACGCCGAAGGCGCGCGCCTGCATCTGCGCCAGCAGGTTGGCGCGCAGCGGCATCGGGCCGGGTTGCGGGCTGCCCGGGCGGGAGGATGGCAGCACATGTTCGCTGACGGCGAAGCGGCCTTCGCGCACGCGGCCGTGCAGCAGGACGGTGTCTTCGACCTCTTCGTGCGGGGCCAGCGGGAACAGGGTCTCGACGCGGGCGCCGGGCGGCAGGGCGACGCCGGCGCAACCCGGGCGCTCGGCCTGTTCGCCGGCCAGCCAGCGCAGGCGGGCGCCATCCTCGCCCACGATGTCGGCGAACGGCGCGGCAGACGGCGCCGGGGCCGGCGCACCGGCCTGCGGGCACAGGTGCAGCCACGCGGCTTGGGCGGGGGCGCTCATCGTCAGCAAAGGCAGCAGCAGGGATGGCAGCAGGGCGCGCATGCTCACCGCTGGTCGGAGAAGCTGCCCTTGCGCGTCATGGTGCCCCAGCTGGCTTCCTTCTGCATCGCCCAGCGGAACAGGCCGGTCAGGCGCCACCAGGTGTTGAGCTGGCGGTAGCCGAGGTTCTCGAGCAATACCACCAGGCCCAGCGCGAGCAGCTGCTTGCCGCGCGGGTAGATGTGGAAGGACATCTCTTCCAGCAGCAGGCCGGAGGCGGACAGCAGGATGCCCAGCCCGATCGCCACGAACATGAAGGCCGAGAAGGCCTGCCAGGAGATCCCGCCGGTGAGGAAGGCCACCAGCATGAACAGGTAGCCGCCCATCTCGACAACGGGGCCCAGCCACTCGAACAGCAACATGAAGGGGAAGGCCAGCCAGCCCGGTACGCCGCCGTTCCGCGAGAACATCAGGCCCCAGTTGGCGGTCAGGCTCTCGGCCAGGCCGCGCTGCCAGCGGATCCGCTGGTTCTTCAGGGTCTTGAAGTCTTCCGGGGCCTCGGTCCAGCACACCGGGTCGGGCACGAATTCGATGCGGTAGGGCTGGCGCCGCGCGCGCAGCAGGCGGTGCAGGCGCACGATCAGTTCCATGTCTTCGCCGATGGTGTCCGCGCGGTAGCCGCCGACGCTGACCACGGCGTCCTTGCGGAACACGCCGAAGGCGCCGGAGATGATCAGCATGCCGTTCACGCCCGACCAGCCGAGGCGCCCGAACAGGAAGGCGCGCAGGTATTCGACCACCTGGAACAGGGCCCAGGGATTGCGCGGCAGGCCGACCTTGGTGAGGAAGCCGCCGCGCACCTCGCAGCCGTTGGCCACGCGGATGGTGCCGCCGGTGGCGACCACGGTCGGGTCGCGCAGGAAGGGCTGGGTCACGCGCTCCAGGCTGTCGCGCTGCAGGATCGAGTCGGCATCCACGCCGCAGAACAGCGGATAGCGCGCGGCGTTGATGCCGGCATTGAGCGAGTCGGCCTTGCCGCCGTTGAACTTGTCGATCACGCGCAGGTTCGGGAAGCGGGTCGAACGGTAGATCGCGCGGACTTCCTTGGTCGGGATCAGGCGCCGGTAGGCTTCCGGGAAGGGCAGCAG
Source organism: Telluria sp. Soil_C_11 (assembly GCF_057657395.1). Classification (NCBI taxonomy): domain Bacteria; kingdom Pseudomonadati; phylum Pseudomonadota; class Betaproteobacteria; order Burkholderiales; family Oxalobacteraceae; genus Telluria; species Telluria sp. Soil_C_11. The sequence continues at coordinate 114,145 of NZ_JBDGIN010000002.1, forward strand.
GCCGAACTCGCGCTTCAGCACCTCCAGCGTGGCGTCCTTCGAGCCGTCGTTGACGACCACGACCTCGTATTCCGAATAGGTCAGCTGCAGCATCGAGCGCACCGAGGCGGCGATGCTCGCTTCTTCGTTATATGCCGGCACCAGGATGCTGACCGGCGGCTCCAGGCCCGAGTAGGCGCGCGGCAGGTCGTCCAGCACCTCTTCCTGGCCCTTGCGGTGCAGGCTGCGCAGCGACATCAGGTTCAGCAGCAGGTAGCCGCCGTTCAGCAGCACGAAGTAGCACAGCACGAACCAGGTGATGAACTGGACCAGGGTGTAATGGGTGTTCATGCGGTCTCCGTCGCGGCATCGGCCTGGCGCTGGCCGGCGGCCGCTTCCTGTTCGGCGACCACCTGGGCCAGCATGTCGGCCGCGTAGCGGTCTTCCAGCGAGGCGCGCAGGGCATCGAGGTCGGCGCGCTTCATCCATGGCAGTTCGACCAGGGCCTGGGCCGCGCGGTAGCGCACCCACCATTCGCGGTCGGCCAGCAGCAGCGCCAGGCGCGCGGTGTCGCTGCGGTCGCCGATGCGGCCCAGCGCCTTGACCGCCTGGACCCGCACCTGCCAGTCCGCATCCGCCAGCCGTGCGCGCACCGGTTCCTGCAGCAGCGGGGTGTTCACGACGCGCAGGGCGGCGATCGCCACCGGCACCGCATCGCTCGCCAGTGCGTCGGCCAGCAGTTCGGCCGGCAGCTCGACGCGCAGCGCTTCGGCAATGCGCAGGGCGCGCGGCAGGCGCTGCGCGTCAAGGCGCGGCAGCATCCCGGCCAGCACCGCCGCCACCGGCGTGCCGGCCTGCTGCAGGATGCCGGCCACGTGCGACATCGCCCAGTCCTCGCGTTCGATGAACAGCGGCGTCAGGTATTCGGCGGCGGCCTGCGGATCGATGCGCACCAGCGCCCACAGCGCCGTCAGGGACAGGGTCGGGTCGTCCAGGCCGGCCAGGCGCAGCAGCGCGGGCCAGGCCTGGCGGTCGCCGAGGTGGCCCAGCAGCAGCGCCGCCAGCAGGCGCTCGGTGCGCGCGCGCCGGCCCAGCATGGCGCGCGCTTCGAGGTCGAGTCCGAGGCGGCAGGCGATCTGGTTCAGGGCCTGGCCGGCTTCGCCGCGCAGCGAGGATTGCAGGTGCACCCACAGCTTGATGAAGTGCAGGCGCTCCGACGGACGCAGTTCGGGCAGCTGCGCCGGGCTGTCGCCGACGATGGCGGCGTTCAGCACCGGGCGCCAGCGCGCGAGCGTGCGCGCGGCACGCCGTTCGCGCGCGCGCAGGCCGATGCGCAGGCGCACGATCTGCAGGCCGAGCAGGAGGGTCAGCAGCAGGGCGGCGGTGCCGGTCCAGAAGGCCGCCGCCAGGATCGGATCCGCGGGCGCGCCGAGGCGGGCGGCAAGGCTCATGCCGCCGTCTTGAGGAAGCGGCGCAGGCGCGCCAGCAGCTCCTGCGGCTGGAACGGTTTGATGATGAAGTCGTCGGCCCCGGCGTCGAGCGCGCGCACGGTGTCGCGCTCGGTGTTCTTGGCGGTCAGCATGATGACGGGGACATCCTGCCAGCCGGCCTGGGCGCGGATCCGGCCCACGATCTCGAACCCGTCCACGTAGGGCAGCATCACGTCCAGCAGGACCAGGTCCGGCGCCGGGCTGGCGGCGACATGGTCGACCGCGGCGCGGCCGTCGGCGACGTGGGTGACCTGGTAGCCCTGGCGTTCGAGCATGAAGGTCAGGACGTGGGCGATGTGGACGTCGTCCTCGACGACGAGGACGGTGGGTTGTGCGCTCATGTGGGTGGCAGAAAGTTGCTCTGAGGCTCCATCTTAACCCGAAGCCGCGGCGCTCCCCCGTCCGGCAGTCCGTTTCCGGTCCTTCTGTGACTGCCGGCCTACACTTTCATTGGCAGACCGATACCGAAGTGATCGGCCTGCCAATGGATGGAGCGTGAGACTGGATCAGGAAGGCAGGTCGAACAGCAGCAGTTCGGCCGCTTCGGCGTTGGCAAACACCACCTTGTCCTCGGCGCCGATCTTCACGGCGTCGCCACCCTGCAGCGCCACGCCGTTGACCTCGACCCGGCCGCGGATCACGTGCACATAGCCGAGCCGGCCGGCCTGCAGGGCATGCTCGATCTGCTCGCCGCCGTTCAGGATGGCGGCGTACAGCGAGGCGTCCTGGTGGATCAGCACCGAGCCTTCGCGGCCGTCGCCGGAAGCGATCAGGCGCAGCTTGCCCTGCTTTTCCTCGGCCGCGAAGTGCTTTTCCTCGTAGCTCGGGGCGATGCCCTTGGCGTTCGGCTGGATCCAGATCTGCAGGAAGTGCACCGGCTCCGTCTGCGAGCCGTTGAACTCGCTGTGCCGCACGCCGCTGCCGGCGCTCATGCGCTGCACGTCGCCGTAGTGCAGGACCGAGCCGGTGCCCATGCTGTCCTTGTGCTCCAGCGCGCCGTCCAGCACGTAGGAAATGATCTCCATGTCGCGGTGGCCGTGGGTGCCGAAGCCGGCGCCGGGCGCCACGCGGTCCTCGTTGATCACCAGCAGCGGGCCGAAGCCGGTGTGGCGCGGGTCGTAGTAGTCGGCAAACGAAAAGCTGTGTTGGGACTGCAGCCAGCCGTGGTGGGCGCGGCCGCGTTCTTCACTTTTGCGAATTTCGATCATGTCTGGCTCCTGGTTGTGTTCTCGATGGAAGCCAGTATAGCGAGGCGGCTGCAGGAAGAAAAACGAGTTGTTTTGCGTGCTATGATCGAAAAATTCGAAGCTCAGCGCCGCAGCGGATCCAGCAGGCCGCGCAAGGCGTTATGGTCGAGTTCGTACATCAGTTCGAGCAGCTCGCCCAGCTCCCCACGCGGAAAGCCCTCACGGGCGAACCAGGCAAGGTAGTGGCCGGGGAGGTCGGCGATCTTCTTGCCCTGGTATTTCCCGAAGGGCATTTCGCGGACGAGGAGGAGTTGCAGGTGTTCGGGTTTCATGGTGGCGCCAGTGTAGTAGCATGAGCGCGAGGAGGAAAGTGCCATGCCTACCGACGACGACCTGCAACGCTTCGTGGACGCCCAGCGCGACGTGTACGCCACCGCGCTCGCCGAACTGCGCGCCGGCCGCAAGCGCACGCACTGGATGTGGTTCATCTTCCCGCAGATAGCGGGCCTGGGGCACAGCGAGATGGCGCGCCGCTACGCGATCCGCAACGGCGACGAGGCGGCCGCCTATCTCGCCCATCCGGTGCTGGGGCCGCGCCTGCGCGAATGCGCGTCCGCCGTCGCCATGCACGACGACCGCGAGATCGGCGCGATCTTCGGCGCCCCGGACGACCTGAAATTCCATTCCTGCATGACCCTGTTCGCCGACGTGGCGCCGGACGAGGCGATCTTCCAGGCCTGCCTCGACCGCTTCTTCGACGGCGTGCCCGATTCCGCCACCATCGAGAGGCTGTCATGAACGCACCCCGGTCCGACGCGCTGCCTTCGTTCCTGCGCGCCTTCGAACAGCTGGTCGACAGCGGCGCTGACGAGGCCGCGATCTTCCGCGACGGCCGCAAGCTGCTGCGCATCCTGATCGCCGACGACGGCTGGCTGCCGGCGGCGCTGGCCGAGCCCGACCCCGACAGCTACCGCATCCATCTGCTGCACCTCGACCCGAGGCGGCGCTTTTCGGTGTCGGCCATGATCTGGGGACCGGGGCAGGGCACGCCCATCCACGATCACACGGTCTGGGGCATGGTCGGCGTGCTGCGCGGCCGCGAGCGCTGCGAGGAATTCGGCCTGCCGGCCGGGCCGGGCGGGCCGCTGCTGCCGGGGCCGGTGCACGAGCTGTCGCCCGGTGATATCGATCTGGTCTCACCCACGATTGGTGATATACACCGCGTATCGAACGCACTGCCGGACGGCAGCTCGGTCAGCATCCACGTGTATGGCGGCGACATCGGGACGCTGGTCCGCTCGCGTTACGACGCGGCGGGCCGCGCCACCCCGTTCGTCAGTCCCTATGCGTCCTGTCTGCTGCCCGAACGTGCGGGCTGAGGGGGAATCCGTGTTGTTGCGTATAATCCGGCGGATAGCTTGCCCACCAACACATTCTCATAACAAATATGGCTTCATCTTCAGAAAACATCAGCATGGCGGTGTTCTGCGACTTCGAGAACGTCGCACTCGGCGTGCGCGATGCGAATTACGAGAAATTCGACATCAAGCCCGTCCTCGAACGCCTGCTGCTCAAGGGCAGCATCGTGGTCAAGAAAGCCTATTGCGACTGGGACCGCTATAAAGGATTCAAGGCGACGATGCATGAAGCGAATTTCGAACTGATCGAGATCCCGCACGTGCGCCAGTCGGGCAAGAATTCGGCGGACATCCGCATGGTGGTGGACGCGCTCGACCTGTGCTACACCAAGGCGCACGTCGATACCTTCGTGATCATCTCCGGCGACTCGGACTTTTCGCCGCTGGTGTCCAAGCTGCGCGAAAACGCCAAGCGGGTGATCGGCGTCGGCGTCAAGAACTCGACCTCGGACCTGCTGGTCGCCAACTGCGACGAATTCATCTTCTACGACGACCTGGTGCGCGAAGTGCGCCGCGCCGCCGCCAAGCGCGACGAGCGCAAGACCCAGCCGCAACAGGGCCGCCGTCCTTCCGACGAGAGCAACCGCAAGAAGGAAGAGATGGAGGCGCGCAAGCTGCAGGCGCTGGAGATGGTGGTCGAGACCTTCGACGCCCTGGTCTCGGAGCGCGGCGACACCGGCAAGATCTGGGCGTCGCTGTTAAAAGATACGTTGAAGCGCCGGCGTCCCGATTTTTCGGAGACCTATTACGGCTTCCGCACCTTCGGCAACCTGCTCGAGGAAGCGCAGACCCGCGGCCTGTTCGAATTCGGCCGCGACGAAAAGTCCGGCACCTATGTCTACCGCAGCGGCAACGGCCAGGCCAACGAGGGCCTCGGTACCGTGGCCGAGACCGAGCAGATGCAGGCGCCCGAACCGGCGGCCATCGATGCCGGGACGGCGGAGCGCGGCGACGAACTGGCTGCGGAGAGCCAGGGCGAGCAGCCGAGCGAAATCCCGGCCGCGGCCGCGCCGGCACGCGAATCGCGCCGCCGCGGCGGGCGCGGGCGCAAGGGACGCGGCGAGGCCGCCGACCAGGCAGCGGCCGAGACCCAGGTAGCGCCGGAAATCGTGGCTGAAGAGGCCGGCATGGCCACCTGGCCGGCGCCGACGCCGGACCTGGTGGAAGAAGCCCTCGATGCCGCCGCCGCGCCGCAGGAAGCGCCGGCTTCGGAAGCCGCTGCGGAACAGCCGGCCGCTCCGGTCAAGGAACGCCGCCGTACGCCGCGCAAGCCGGCGGCGCGCAAGGGCGCCGCGGCACAAGCGACGGCGCAGGCCGCGCCTGAAGCCGGCGCCGACAATGCGGCCATCGCCGCGGATGCCGCCGCCGCGATCGATTCGGCAACGAACGCCAGCGCCACGGCCGATGCCGCCGCGGTTCCCGCCGCTGTGCGCGCCGGGTCCTGTATTGACGATGCCGGCAGCGACGCCATCACCGACGCCGATCCGTCCGATCCGGCGCCGGCCGACCAGCCGGCACGCAAGAAGCCGACCCGTCCGCCCCACAAGGCGCCGTCGCGCAAACCGGCCGCGCGCGCGCGCCGCCCGGCCAAGCCGAAGACCCCGGAAGGCGCCTGAGGCGGCCCATACGCGCGCCGGGCAGGCCTGGCGGTGTGCCATAATGACAAGGCACACCCAGGCTTGCCCGTTTGCGTAAAGGACCGACACCATGCGACCGCTTACCGGACCGCTCCTCCTCGCCGCCGTCCTAGCCGGCAGCTTCAGCGCGCCGCCGGCGGCCGCCGCAACGCCGTCGGCCTCCCATCCGCTGCTCGGGATCTGGGTCCTGAGCATCCCCCAGCTCGGCTGCTCCGAAACCTACCACTTCCGCGGCGACGGCACCACCCTGGTCAAGAGCGCGCAGGAAGTGTCGGAAAGCGAGTTCACCGTCACCGAAAAGCCCAGCGCCAAGGGTTTCTACAAGCTCGAAGACCGCATCGTGAAGGACAACGGCAAGCAGGACTGCTCGGGCGAAGTGATGCAGGTCGGCACCAAGGCCACCAACTACCTGCGCTTCCATCCGTCCGGAGCGCGTTTCGTGATGTGCCAGGACGAGTCGATGCAGGCTTGCATCGGGCCGTTCGAGCGGATGCCGGCGCAGGGGATTTGAGGCGGATACCGTGTCGCTACCTGGGACAGGCCAAGGCTTCTTGATGTTCGGCCTAATGCCGTATTGCCTCTACATTTTTGCGCATGGAATCAACGCGTTCGACAGTGACTAGAGAATCGCTTTTTCAATCGCTTATCCGTAGGTATGCAACTCATCGCTATCCTGGATAACTCTCATGACAAATTCAGAAAAGGTTTTTGCGGCAATAGCTGAATGTGTACTTCCTAAACCGAAGACATAGCCAAAGGTAGAGGATTTATTGTTTAGGTCAATAATGTAATATACACATTCGATTGCATAGTCCGCGCAAATTAACATTTGCTCTGGCAAAGAACTCGCCACATGATCATTGGGGAACTCTGTACAAGCGGGCCGCCATTCTTCGATGGGCCAGAAGCGCATCCATGAGGCATCGGTGTAGGTCTCCGCACCGTTCATGATGAGATAATTCCGCTTTACATCAGCAGGCAAACGCACGCCGTATCGACGCTCGACAGACTCGAATAGCTTCTGGCTTGCTGGCGTCCCAGGCGTTCCCCCGAGAGAAATGAGTTGTTCGCGGACGGTATGAAAATCCATGAATTTCAATTGTCCATTGCAGACTGGGTTTGAAGTGACGGGCCCGCTATCCATCGCCGCGAACTTCCCTTCGAGACTGCGCGAGCGAAGTGCCAACGCCATCCTGATACTTTTGACGTCGTGAGTCCACTTGGGCAAGACCAGCGAAATCACGATGCCTTCAATTTCCGAAACGACACCGATAAACAATGCAATCCAGAGGAAAGGACCAGCGTCATCGAATACCATGATGGCACTTACCGCGACCAGCAGCGATATGCCAAACAGCTTCGCGCTCAAGGCATGGTAGCTGGCGCCGCGACCGAAGCGCCACCAGTCCAGGGGATAACGGAGAAGTTCCAAAGCGATCACCAGACCGATACCCCAGCTGTGCGCGTACATGATCGAGGGGTGGCTGAACCACAGGCTGACCGCGATCGCAATGACATACACCGTGTCGGCAATGCTGTCCGCCTGCCGCAAGCCGGGTGTCGCGCTTCCCCATCGGCGCGCCAGTTTTCCGTCCAGCCAGTCGGTCAGTGCGGCGAAAGCGAACTGTCCCATCCAGACCGCCTTCGGGAAATGCGCAATCGCCAGCCATATCGCGACCGGCGCCAGCAGGATCCGACTCATGACGAGCATCCAAGGGATGAGACGTTTCATCTGAATGAAGAAAAAGAATTCGGCCCAGTGTACGAAGCTGTTGTATTTTGAGCAAGCGCCAGATGCCGTGAGGTCCCGATCGAGGCGCCGTCAATACCAGGAACGACCTTCGGCACGGTCGGGACCCGATCGCCGGCACGGTGGCCCAGCACCCATCTTCGGTGTATATTGCTCGGCGGTTAGTCAATCGTTATCGGAACCCTGATGTCCCCGGCACTTCTCTTCTGCATCCTCATCGCTTATTTCGCACTGCTGCTCGGCGTTGCCTGGGCAACTTCGCGCAACGCCAACAATGACAGCTTCTTCATCGGCAACAAGAGCAGCAACTGGATGCTGGTCGCCTTCGGCATGGTCGGCACCACGCTGTCCGGCGCGACCTTCATCAGCGTGCCGGGCGCGGTCGGCATCGACGCCTTCGGCTACGGCCAGGTGCTGATCGGCTATGTGTTCGGCTACATCGCCGTGGTCTACCTGCTGCTGCCGCTGTACTACCGGCTCAAGCTGACCTCGATCTACACCTACCTCGACGGACGCCTCGGGCGCCGCGCCTACCAGAGCGGGGCCGGCTTCTTCATCCTGTCGCGGCTGTTCGGCGCCACCGCGCGCCTGTACCTGGTGGTGGCGGTCCTGCAGGACATCATCCTCGACAGCCTCGGCATCCCGTTCTGGCTGACCACCTTCGTCATCCTCGGCATGATCCTGCTCTACACCTACCAGGGCGGCGTGAAGACCATCGTCTGGACCGATACCCTGCAGACCACCTGCATGCTGGTCGGCCTGTTCGCCTGCGTCGGCTTCATGCTGGGCCAGCTCGACCTGAGCATCCCGCAGGCCCTGCAGCAGATGCACGAGCGCGGCCTGTCGCGCGTGTTCACCTTCGACGCCAACAGCCCGAACTTCTGGCTGAAGCAGATCGTGGCCGGCGCCTTCATCGTGGTGACCATGACCGGCATGGACCAGGAGATGATGCAGAAGACGATCTCCGTGAAAACCCTGGGCGACTCCCAGAAGAACCTGCTGAGCCTGACCGCGGTGCTGGTGGTGGTGCTGTCCAGCTTCCTGTTCCTGGGCGGCCTGCTGTACCTGTACGCGCCGGTTGCCGGCGTCACCGCCACCGGCGACAAGATCTTCTCGACGGTCGTCATGAGCCATTTGCCGGCCGCGGTGCAGATCATCTTCCTGATCGCCCTGATCTCGGCCCTGTTCCCCAGCGCCGACGGCGCCATCACCGCGCTCACGTCCACCTTCTGCATCGACATCCTCGGCATCAAGCGCCGCGACGACATGACCGAGGACGCGAAGCTGCGCCTGCGCCGCCACGTCCACCTCGGCTTCGCCCTGCTGTTCCTGCTGATGGTGCTGTTCTTCAAATGGGTCGACAATCCGAGCATGATCGGCGTGATCCTGAAGCTGGCCGGCTATACCTACGGACCGCTGCTGGGCCTGTTCGCCTTCGGCATGATGACCAGGCGCACGCTGAACGACCGCCTGGTGCCGGTGGTGACGGTCGGCGCGCCGATCCTGTGCGCGCTGCTCGAATACAACCAGCACTACCTGCTCGGCAGCTACCGGCTGGGCTTGGAGTTGCTTATCGTCAATGGCGCGCTCGTGTTTATCGGCTTGTTGGCCATCTCGCGCCGCGCGACCATCAAGCCGGCCACAGTCACCGCCTGACTTATAATCAATTAACTAAAACCGGGGTCAGAGTCAAAATTTTGGAAATTACCTGCAAGACCTTGCCAAAATTCGGAGTCTGACCCCGGTTTTAAGAAATTTATCGGAGCCACCATGCCTTTCAAGCCTATGACCTCCTTGCGCCGCGGTATCGGTTCGCTCTGGCGCGGCATCGATGCCACCCGTCGGTTCGTGCTGAACCTGCTGTTCCTCATCATCCTGATCATGCTGCTGTGGGCGATGTTCGGCGGCGGCATCAAGCCGCTGGCGCCGAAGACGGCCCTGGTGCTCGACCTGAAGGGCGAGCTGGTCGAAGAGAAGGCCGGCAGCGTGCGCGATTCGCTGGTGGCCGGCCTGTCCGGCAATGCGCGCCGCCTGATCCAGCTGCGCGACATCCTGACCGTGCTCGACGCCGCCGCCAAGGACGACAACATCAACAGCGTGGTGCTGCTGCTCGACGAGATGGATGGCGGCGGCCTGGCCTCGCTGCGCGAGTTCGGCGCCGCGGTCGACAGGGTCAGGGCGGCCGGCAAGACGGTCGTGGCCTGGGGCGGCACCTACGACCAGAAGCGCTACATGGTCGCCTCGCACGCGAACGAAGTCTACCTGCACCCGATGGGCATGGTGCTGATCGAGGGCTTCGGGCGCCACCGCAACTATTACCGCGACGCCCTCGACAAGATCGGGGTCACGGTCAATCTGATGAAGGTCGGCACGTACAAGAGCTTTGCCGAGCCGTATATCGGCAACGGCCCGTCGGATGCGGCCAGGGAGGCCGACAGCTTCCTGTACAACGCCCTGTGGTCCAGCTACACGGCCGAGGTCGAGAAGGCGCGCAAGCTGCCGGCCGGCGCCATCGCCAAGGGCATCGAAGAACTGCCGCAGCGCATGGCGGCCGCCAACGGCAACGCCGGCAAGGTGGCGCTGGACTGGAAGCTGATCGACGGCCTCAAGACCCGCGACGAAGTGCGCGCCCTGATGGTCAAGCGCGGCGCCTGGGACGAGGGCAGCAAGAGCTTCCGCCAGGTTTCGTTCCACGATTACCTGTCGCGCAATCCGCCGAAGGTGCTGGGCGACGCCGTCGCCGTCGTGGTCGCCGCCGGCGACATCACCGAAGGCACGGGCGGCCCCGGCATGGTGGGGGGCATCTCGACCGCCAACATGATCCGCGCCGCGCGCGAAGACAAGCAGGTCAAGGCCGTGGTCCTGCGCATCAACTCGCCGGGCGGCAGCGCCTACGGCTCCGAACTGATCCGCCGCGAGCTGGAACTGACGCGCAACGCCGGCAAGCCGGTGGTGGTGTCGATGGGCGACGTGGCGGCCTCGGGCGGCTACTGGATCTCGATGGCGGCCGACGAGGTGATCGCCGACCCGAACACGGTGACCGGCTCGATCGGCGTGTTCGCGATCCTGCCGACCGCCGACAAGGTGGTCGACAAGCTGGGCATCCACACCGCCGGCGTGACCACGACCTGGCTGGCCGACGCCTACAATCCGCTGCGCCCGCTCGACCCGCGCTTCGGCCAGGTGGTCCAGGCCAGCATCAACCACATCTACGACGAGTTCACCACCAAGGCCGCGATCGCGCGCCGCACCACGCCCGAGAAGATCGATGCCGTGGGGCAGGGCCGGGTCTGGACCGGCGCCCAGGCCAAGGAGCGCGGCCTGGTCGACCGTCTCGGCAGCTACGGCGACGCGCTGCAGTCGGCCGCTAAGCGCGCCAACCTGGGAAGCGACTTCCGCGTCGCCTACGCCGAGCGCCCGGACACCCTGTTCGAGCGGATGCTGGAGCGCCTGGGCCTGTCCGAAGCCCAGGCCCTGACCGTGCAGGTCAAGCTGGGCCTGCTGCCGGCCGACCTGAGCCTGGAGGCCCTGCCGGCCGGCGCCGCGGCCGGCGTGGCCAAGGACCTCGGCTGGCTGTCGGCGGTGGCATCGCGCCGCCAGCCATTCGCGGCGGTGACCCACTGCCTTTGCGAAATCCCCTGATGGCCTTTACAAGCGTCAAGGCTTTGTAACAAGTTGTACGGCCGGTCGGGCCGGACCCACGGGCGCGGAGCCAATCCGCGCCCGTTTTCGTTTTTGCTTGGTACGTTACGAAACATAAGGCCGAGGCGCTCCGTGCTAATCTCGGCTGGTCATTTTATTGTGCTTTTGAACACTCGGCCGCCAAGGAATCGCATGAACCCGACCGTCACCCCCGAAAAGGAAAAGACAGCCACCCGACCCCGGCGCACCCGCCGTTCGCGCGTGATCGGCGCCATCGTCGCCATCCTCGCGATGGCCGGCCTGGGCTGGCTGGCCTGGCACCTGACCCACCAGCCCGCCGGGACCGGCGCGGGCGCGGGCGCGGGACCGGGGGCGCGCGGGCAGGGCGGTGGGGCCGCGGGGCCGGGCGGCGGTGGCCCGGGCGGCGGCGGACGGGGCGGACGCGGCGGCATGGCGGCCACCACGGTCGGCGTCGGCAAGGCCGAGCGCAGCGACATCCCGATCACCCTGGAAGCCCTCGGCACCGTGACCCCGGCGGCAGTGGCGACCGTGCGGCCCCAGGTCGGCGGCGTGCTGCAGAAGATCACCTTCACCGAAGGCCAGCTGGTCAAGGAAGGCCAGGTCCTGGCCACCATCGACGCCCGCCCGGCGCAAATGAGCCTGCTGCAGGCCACCGGCCAGCGCCAGCGCGACGAAGCCCAGCTCGAAAGCGCGCGCGTGCTGCTGCAGCGCTACCGTACCCTGCTGGAACAGGACTCGATCGCGCGCCAGGACGTCGACACCCAGGCGGCCCTGGTCAAGCAGCTCGAAGGCGCGGTCACCACCGACAAGGCGGCCGAAGGCATCGCCCGCATCAACCTCGGCTACACCCAGGTGCGCGCGCCGATCTCCGGCCGGGTCGGCCTGCGCACCGTCGACATCGGCAACCTGGTGAACAGCGGCGACGCCAACGGCATCGCCGTGATCACCCAGATGTCGCCGATCGACGTCGAATTCGCGGTCCCGCAGGACCAGCTGCCGGCGCTGCAGCAGCGCATCAACGAGAACGCGCAGATGCAGGCCATCGCGATGGACCGCACCCGCACGCAGAACCTGGCGACCGGGCGCTTCTTCGCGATGGACAACCAGGTCGACACCCAGACCGGCACCGTGCGCGCCAAGGCCCGCTTCAGCAACGACGGCGGCAAGCTGTTCCCGAGCCAGTTCGTGAACCTGCGCCTGCAGGTCAACACCATCAGGAACGCCGTCACGGTGCCGGTGACGGCCCTGCGCCACGGCGCCAACGGCGACTTCGTCTACGTGCTGGACCCGCAAACGAAAACGGTGGCGCTGCGCAACGTGAAGCGCGGCCAGGCCAACGCCGAGCGGATCGAGATCACCAGCGGCCTGGAGGGCGGCGAGACCGTGATCACCGAGGGCGCCGACCGCCTGAAGGATGGGGCCAAGGTGACCCTGCCGGGCGATCGTCCGGCCGGCGCCGGCGGACGGCGCGGGCAGGGCGGGCAGGGCGGGCAGGGCGGGCAAGGCGCGGCCGCGGCGCCGGGCGCTGCGCCGGAACAGGGGCAGCAGGCGCAGCCGGGGCAGCAGGGCGAGCGACGCCACCGCCGCCAGCAGCAGGCGGAAGGGGCCGCGCAATGAGGGCAGTTGCTCGGGACGCGGCAATATGCCCGTCGTTCCCGCGCAGGCGGGAACCCAAGCTTGCATGCGCTTCGTTAGCTCGAGCGGACCTTGGATCCCCGCCTTCGCGGGGACGACGTGGTGGGGCGCAGGGACGACGTGGTGGGGCGCGGGGACGACTGAGTAGTGTGCGGGGGCCGCGTCACGAGGTGCCAGCATGAGCCCCTCCGCTCCCTTCATCCGCCGCCCGGTCGCCACCTCGCTGCTGATGCTGGCGATCGTGCTGGCCGGCCTGGTCGGCTATAAGTTCCTGCCGCTGTCGGCGCTGCCCCAGGTCGACTTCCCGACCATCCAGGTGCAGACCCTGTACCCGGGCGCGAGTCCGGAAGTGATGGCGCGCACCGTGACGGCGCCGCTGGAGCGCCAGTTCGGCCAGATGTCCGGCCTGTCGCGCATGAGTTCGACCAGCGCGGCCGGCGTGTCCGTCGTCACGCTGCAGTTCAGCCTCGGCCAGACCCTCGACGTGGCCGAGCAGGAAGTGCAGGCCGCGATCAACGCCGGCGGCTCGCTGCTGCCGACCGACCTGCCGGCGCCGCCGGTCTACGCCAAGGTCAACCCGGCCGACGCGCCGGTGCTGACGCTGGCGATCACCTCCGACACGATGCCGCTGACCGAGGTGCAGAACCTGGTGAACACCCGCCTGGCGCTGAAGATCAGCCAGGTGACGGGCGTCGGCCTGGTGACCCTGCAGGGCGGCCAGCGCCCGGCGGTGCGGATCCAGGCGAATACCGAAGCGCTGGCGGCCAACGGCCTGGGCCTCGACACGCTGCGCACCGCGATCACGGCCGCCAACGCCAACAGCGCCAAGGGCAGCTTCGACGGCCCGGCGCGCGCCTACACCATCAATGCCAACGACCAGCTGGTGACGGTGCCGGACTACACCAACCTGATCGTCGCCTACCGCAACGGCGCGCCGGTGCGCCTGGGCGACGTCGCCCGCGTGGTCGACAGCGCCGAGAACGTCAGGCTGGGCGCCTGGGCGAACATGAAGCCGGCCATCATCCTGAACGTGCAGCGCCAGCCGGGCGCCAACGTGATCGCCACGGTGGACGCCATCAAGGAACGCATGCCCGAGCTGCAGGCCAGCCTGCCGCCGACCCTGCGCGTGGACGTGCTGTCCGACCGCACCAACGGCATCCGCGCCTCGGTCGAGCACGTGCAGATCGAGCTGGTGCTGGCCGTGGTGCTGGTGGTGCTGGTGATCTTCGCCTTCCTGCACAGCGTGCGCGCCACCGTGATCGCCAGCCTGGCCGTGCCGATCTCCCTGGTCGGCACTTTCGGCGTGATGTACCTGCTCGGGTACAGCCTGAACAACCTTTCCTTGATGGCGCTGACGATCGCCACCGGCTTCGTGGTCGACGACGCCATCGTCATGATCGAGAACATCTCGCGCTACATCGAAGAAGGCGAGAAGCCGATGGCCGCCGCGCTGAAGGGCGCGACGCAGATCGGCTTCACCATCATCTCGCTGACGGTGTCGCTGATCGCGGTGCTGATTCCGCTGCTGTTCATGGGCGACGTGGTGGGCCGGCTGTTCCGCGAGTTCGCGGTGACGCTGGCGATCACGATCCTGATCTCGGCCATCGTCTCGCTGACCCTGGTGCCGATGATGTCGGCGCGCTGGCTGCGCCAGCACGACAATTCTCCTAACGCGCCGCATCAAAGCCGATTTGGACGCTGGTTCCAGGCCACCTTCGACAACACCATCGGCTACTACGACCGCTCGCTGAACTGGGTGCTGGAGCGCCAGGGCCTGACCCTGCTGGTGGCGCTGGCGACCCTGCTGCTGACGGCGCTGCTGTGGGTGTTCATCCCCAAGAGCCTGTTCCCGACCCAGAACACGGGCCAGCTGCAGGCCCGCGTCGAAGCGCGCCAGGCGATCTCCTACGAAGCGATGACCGAGATGCAGCAGGCCGCCGCGCGCGCGATCCTGGCCGACCCGGAAGTCGCCTCGCTCAGTTCGACGGTCGGCGTGGACGCCGCCAACAACACCATGCTGCACACCGGCACCATGCTGATCAACCTGAAGGAGGGGCGCGGCGACCAGGAAGAGCTGATGAACCGCCTGCGCCAGCGGGTCGCCCGCAACGTGGCCGGCGTCACGCTCTACCTGCAGCCGACCCAGGACCTGACCATCGACGCCGAGAGCGGCCCGACCCAGTACCGCCTGTCGATCGAAGGCGCGGACACCAAAACGGTCACCGAATGGTCGCGCAAGCTGGCCGAGGCCATGGCCCGGCGCAAGGAAGTGCGCAACGTGGTCACCGATGCCGGCGCGACCGGCGCAGCGGCTTTCGTGAACATCGACCGCGACAGCGCCTCGCGCCTGTCGGTGACGGCCTCGAACATCGACGACGCCCTGTACAGCGCCTTCGGCCAGCGCATCGTCTCGACGATTTTCACCGAAACCAACCAGTACCGCGTGATCCTGGAAGCCCAGCAGCCGCAGGACATGACGCTCGACGCGCTGGCCAACCTGCAGCTGCGCACCGGTTCCGGCCAGCCGACGCCCCTGTCGGCGATCGCCTCGATCACCGAGCAGGCCGCGCCGCTGCAGATCACCCATGTCGCCCAGTACCCGGCCACCACGATCGGCTTCGACACGGCGTCCGGCGTGAAGCTGGGCACGGCCGTCAACGCGATCAAGGAAGTGGCGCAGGAAATCAAGCTGCCGGCCTCGGTGACGATGACCTTCCTCGGCGCTTCCGGGGCTTACCAGAACTCGCTGTCGAACCAGCTGTGGCTGATCCTGGCGGCGGTGGTGTGCGTCTACATCGTGCTGGGCGTGCTCTATGAGAGCTACATCCACCCGCTGACCATCCTGTCGACCCTGCCGTCGGCCGGCGTCGGCGCGCTGCTGGCGCTGATGGTGACGGGGCAGGGCCTGGGCGTGATCGGCATCATCGGCATCATCCTGCTGATCGGCATCGTGAAGAAGAACGCGATCATGATGATCGACTTCGCCATCGAGGCCGAGCGCGACGAGGGCAAGGACCCGCGCACCGCCATCCACCAGGCGGCGATGCTGCGCTTCCGCCCGATCATCATGACGACGCTGGCCGCGCTGTTCGCGGCGGTCCCGCTGATGCTGGGCTGGGGCGAGGGCGCCGAGCTGCGGCGTCCGCTGGGCCTGGCGATCTTCGGCGGCCTGATCGTCAGCCAGATGCTGACCCTGTTCACCACGCCGGTGATCTATCTCGCCTTCGACCGCGTGGCGCGGCGCTGGGGCGGCGAAGCCCCGTCCAGGCCGCACGGCCCCGGCTCGGACGACGGCCCGGATGGCGGCCATCCCGCCGCCAGGCCCGCGCCGCAGCAGCCGGCACTGCTGTCGCCGCAGCCCACCGATACCGCGTCGCGGACCGGCGGCCCGCACGGAGCCGGCGCATGAACCTGTCGCAGCCGTTCGTGCGGCGCCCGATCGCGACCGTGCTGCTGACCCTGGGCCTGGCCCTGGCGGGCATCGCCGCCTTCTTCGTGCTGCCCGTCTCGCCGCTGCCCCAGGTCGACTTCCCGGCCATTTCGGTGTCCGCCAGCCTGCCGGGCGCCAGTCCGGACACGATGGCGTCCTCGGTCGCGACGCCGCTGGAGAGGCGGCTGGCGGTGATCGCCGGCGTCAACGAGATCACCTCGAACAGCGGCAACGGCTCGACCCGCATCAACCTGCAGTTCGACCTGAACCGCCAGATCGATTCCGCCGCGCGGGAAGTGCAGGCGGCGATCAACGCCTCGCGCGCCGACCTGCCGGCCACCCTGCGCAGCAACCCGACCTACCGCAAGGCCAATCCGTCGGATGCGCCGGTCATCATCCTGGCGCTGACCTCGAAGACGCGCAGCCCCGGCCAGATCTACGACGAGGTCTCGAACATCGTCCAGCAGAAGCTGGCCCAGGTGCGCGGCGTCGGCGACGTCGAGATCGGCGGCGGCTCGCTGCCGGCGGTGCGGGTCGACCTGAATCCCTTCCAGATGAACCGCTACGGCCTGTCCAGCGAAGACGTGCGCGCGGCGATCCAGGCCAGCAACCCGAACCGGCCGAAAGGCGCGCTGGAGGGCAGCGGCATGCGCCTGCAGATCTATTCGCAGGCCAACACCCCGACCAACGGCCGCACCGCCGCCGACTACCGCGGCCTGGTGGTGGCCTGGCGCGACGGCGCCGCGATCCGCCTGCAGGACATCGCGGATGTCACCGACGGCGTCGAGAACATCAACACCCTCGGCCTGTTCAACGGCCAGCCGGCGGTGATCGTGCTCGTCACCAGCCAGCCCGGCGCCAATGTCATCGAGACCGTGGACGGCGTGCGCGCGCTGCTGCCGACCCTGCAGGCCCAGCTGCCGCAGGACGTCAGCATGCAGGTGGCCTCCGACCGCACCAACTCGATCCGCGCGTCGCTGCGCGAGATCGAGCTGACCCTGATGATCTCGATCCTGCTGGTGGTGGCGGTGGTCAGCGTCTTCCTGAGGAGCGTGCGCGCGACCATCGTGCCGGCGGTGGCGACCGTGGTCTCGCTGCTCGGCACCTTCGGCGTCATGTACCTGCTGGGCTTCTCGATGAACAACCTGTCGCTGATGGCGCTCACGGTGGCCACGGGCTTCGTGGTCGACGACGCCATCGTGGTGCTGGAAAACACCAGCCGCCACGTCGAGCAGGGCATGGACCGCATGAAGGCGGCCCTGCTGGGGGCGCAGGAAGTGGGTTTCACGGTGCTGTCGATCAGCCTGTCGCTGGTGGCGGTGTTCATCCCGCTGCTGTTCATGGGCGGGCAGGTGGGCCGGCTGTTCCGCGAATTCGCGGTGACCCTGTCGGCGGCGGTGCTGATCTCGCTGGTGATCTCGCTGACCACCACGCCGATGCTGTGCGCCGTGCTGCTCAAGGGCGGCCACAAGGACGGGCAATTGCGGCGCCAGCCGGGCCGGCTGGCGCGCTGGTCGGAGCGCGGCTTTAACCGCGTGCTGAAGGCCTACGAACATGCGCTCGACTGGGCGCTCGACATGAAGCTGCTGGTGATGCTGATCCTGGCCTTCGTGGTGGGCCTGAACGTGTTCCTGTTCTCGGCGGCGCCGAAGGGCTTCTTCCCGCAGCAGGACACGGGCCAGATCAACGGCGGCATGCGCGCCGACCAGAGCATCTCCTTCCAGGCCATGCAGCAGAAGCTGCGCCAGCTGGTCAACATCATCAAGAGCGACCCGGCGGTGGACACCGTGGTCGGCTTCACCGGCGGGTCGCGCGCCGGCGGCGGCTTCATGTTCCTGAACCTGAAACCGGTCGGCGAGCGCGCCAAGGGCGACACCGGCCAGGCCGTGATCGCGCGCCTGCGGCCGAAGCTGGCCCGGGTCACCGGCGTGCAGCTGTTCCTGAACCCGGTGCAAGACCTGCGCATGGGCGGGCGCCAGAGCAACTCGACCTACCAGTACACGCTCAAGAGCGACAACCGCGCCGACCTGCGGATGTGGGCAACGCGCCTGGCCGACGCCATGAAGCAGCAGAAGGCGCTGACCGACGTCGACACCGACCAGGCCGAGAACGGCGTCGAGACCTATGTCGAGATCGACAAGGAAAGCGCGGCGCGCCTGGGGATCAGCGCAAAGGACGTCGACAACGCGCTGTACAACGCCTTCGGCCAGCGCCAGGTCGCCAACATCTACGATGAGCTGAACCAGTACCACGTGATCATGGGCGTGGCCCAGAAGTATGCGCAATCGCCGGAAGCGCTGAACGATGTGTATGTGCCGGCCAAGGCGGCGGCGTCGTCCACCGCGAGCGCTGTGACGAGCGGTTCCGGCAACGCCGCCGCCAGCACCGGCGTGGGCTCGGCCGCGGGCACGGTCGGCGCAGGGACTGGCAGCACCGGCGGCACCGGCAGCAGCGCGGCGTCCGCCGGCACCCCGGCCAGTCCGGCCAACCTGACCGCGGCGCGCGATCCGTCGAGCGGCTCGGCGCTGTCGACCGGCGCCACCACCATGGTGCCGCTGTCGGCCATCGGCAGGTTCTCCGAGCGCTCGACCCCGAGCTCGGTGAACCACCAGGACGGCGAGCTGGCGACGACCATCTCCTTCAACCTGGCGCAGGGCTATTCGCTGTCGGACGGCCAGGCCGCGGTGCATGACGCCGAGGCGGCGATCGGCATGCCGGTCAACGTGCGCGGCAGCTTCCAGGGCCAGGCCAAGCAGGCGCAGGAATCGAACAAGCAGCAGCCGCTGCTGATCCTGGCGGCCATCGTCGTCATCTACATCGTGCTGGGCATCCTGTACGAGAGCCTGGTACACCCGATCACGGTGCTGTCGACCCTGCCGTCGGCGGGCGTCGGCGCCGTGCTGGCGCTGCTGATGTTCCACATGGAGTTCTCGATCATCGCGCTGATCGGCGTGTTCCTGCTGATCGGCATCGTCAAGAAGAACGCGATCCTGATCATCGACTTCGCGCTCGATGCGGAGCGGGCGCACGGGCTGTCGGCCACCGAGGCGGTGCGCGAAGCCTGCCTGCTGCGCTTCCGTCCCATCCTGATGACGACCCTGGCCGCGGCGCTCGGCGCACTGCCGCTGGCGATCGGCTTCGGCGAAGGCTCCGAACTGCGCCAGCCGCTGGGCATCGCCATCATCGGCGGCCTGCTCGCCAGCCAGCTGCTCACGCTGCTGACCACGCCCGTGGTCTACGTCTACATGGACAAGCTGCGCCGCGCCAGCCCGGACGAGCACGAGCTGGCGCGCCACCCCCGAGAACAACATCCTTCGATTTCCCATCCATGACCAAGCAAACCACGCCCATCTCTTCCCTCGTCGCCGTGGCTGCGGCCGCGCTGCTGGCCGGCTGCGCCGTCGGACCGGCCTACCAGCGCCCGGCGACCCCGGAACCGGCTGCGTACAAGGAATTGCAGGGATGGGTGCCCGCGGCGCCCGCCGACGCGCTCGAACGCGGGCCCTGGTGGACCCTGTTCGGCGACCCGCAACTGAACGAGCTGGCGGCCAGCGTCGAGGTCTCGAACCAGAACGTGGCGGCGGCGGTGGCCGCGTACGCCCAGGCGCGCGCGCTGGTGGCGGAGCAGCGCGCCTCGCTGTTCCCGAACCTGACCCTGAACGGTTCCGGCACCCGTTCCGGCACCCGCGGCGGCGGCAGCGGCAACGCCACCGTCGACGCCAACGGGAATATCGTCGGCGGCAGCGGGAGCGATGGCGGCAGCGTGCGCAACGCCTACCGGCTGTCGCTGGGCACGAGCTGGGAACCGGACGTGTGGGGCCGCTTGCGCGCGGGCGTCAGCGCCGCCGGGGCCAGCGCCCAGGCCAGCGCCGCCGACCTCGCATCGGCGCGGCTGTCGGCCCAGGGCGAAGTCGCGGCCGACTACCTGCAATTGCGCGCGCTCGACGCCCAGCGTGCGCTGCTGGCCACCACCATCGAAGGCTACCAGCGGGTGCTGACGATCACGCAAAACCGCTTCAATGTCGGCATCGTGCCGCATTCGGACGTCTACCAGGCCGAGACCCAGCTCACCAGCGCGCAGAGCGACGACCTGGGCCTGGCCCGCCAGCGCGCCCAGCTCGAGCATGCGATCGCGGTGCTGGTCGGCAAAGCCCCGTCCGAATTCGCGATCGCCCCTTCGCCGGGGTGGCGGGTCACGGTGCCGGAGGTGCCGGTCGGGGTGCCGTCGACCTTGCTGCAGCGCCGCCCCGACATCGCCGCCGCCGAGCGGCGCGTGGCGGCGGCCAACGAGCAGATCGGCATCGCGCGCTCGGCTTACTTCCCGAACATCGGCCTGAACGCATCGCTCGGCACTTCGGCCAGCAAGGTCGGCGACCTGTTCAACGTGTCGAGCGCGGCCTGGTCCTTCGGCCTGTCGGCGGCCCAGACCCTGTTCGACGCCGGCGCCACCCGCGCCCGCGTACAGGGCGCGCGCGCCGCGCACGAGGAATCGGTGGCGCGCTACCGCCAGACCGTGCTGGACGCCTTCGCCGACGTCGAAGACCAGCTGGCCGCCACCCGCGTCCTCGCCCAGCAGCAGGACCTGCAGCGCCGCGCCTCGGAAGCCGCCGACAAGGTCGAGCAGCAGGTGCTGAACCGCTACAAGGCCGGCCAGGTGAGCTATTCGGAAGTGGTGCAAGCCCAGGTCACCGCCCTGAACGCCCGCCGCGCGCTGGTCCAGACCCAATCCACCCGCCAGGCCACGGCCGTGGCCCTGATCCAGGCCCTGGGCGGCGGCTGGCACGCCGAGTGATCTCCATCAAACCGGGGTCAGACTCCCGATTTTGGAAAGATCGCTAAGGAAACGATCACGGCGGCCGACGCCGCCGCTCCCATGGGCAGTGGCGCCCGGATCGATTCAGTCTTGCCATGAAGCCATTGCCATAAAATGTGCTCTGACCCCGAAATTGGCAAATAATGCGCTCTGACCCCGAATTGTTCAGTACCGGCTCGCCCGCTTGGGTGGCGCTCTATCTGGCCGGCACCATCGGCCTGACGGCATGGATGCGCCGGCACGAGTTCCGGATGGGTGGCCGGGCGGCGGCGGTGGCTGCGCTGGACGTGCTGGCCAGCGTCAGCCTGGCGATTCCGGCAGTGGCTTACTGGGACGAGGAGATCGGCGTGCGGCTGGGCGACCGGGCCTTGTGGGTGCTGTTCGGGCTGGGCGTGCTGGGCCTGCTCGGCTTCGTCGTGCATGACGCCCGCGCGATGCTGCGCCATCCGCGCCTGAGCTTGCGCCAGCGCCGCATCTTCGCCGCGATCGGCGCCGCGGCGGTGCTGGGGCCGTCCTCGCTCGAGCTGTGGTGGGGCGGCTCGGCGCTGGCCCATGTGCATGCTTCCCCCGAGGAACTTGCCCAAAACGGGAGTCTGACCCCGGTTTGATCTAGGTCGGCTCCTTGCGCTGGGCCCAGCGGGCGGCCAGCACGGCGCACACCATCAGCTGGATCTGGTGGAACAGCATCAGCGGCAGGATCACCATGCCCAGCGCGCCTTGCGAGAACATGACCTTGGCCATCGGGATGCCGCTGGACAGGCTCTTTTTGGAGCCGCAGAACACGATGGTGATCTCGTCCTCGCGCGAGAAGCCGAGGCGGCGGCTGGCCCAGGTGGACAGGCCCAGCGCCAGCGCCAGCAGCACGCAGCACAGCACGCCCAGCGCCACCAGCGTCGGCAGCGACAGCTTGTGCCACAGGCCTTCGTTCACGGATTCGCTGAAGGCGGTGTAGACGACCAGCAGGATCGAGCCCTGGTCGACGAACTTCAGCATCGGCTTGTGGCGGTCGATCCAGGCGCCGATCCAGGGGCGCAGGAACTGGCCGGCCAGGAAGGGCAGCAGCAGCTGTTCGACGATGCTGAGGATGGCGTCCAGCGGCGAGCCGCCGCCTCCGCCGGCGCCGTGCACGATCAGGGTGCTCACCAGCAGCGGCGAGATGAAGATGCCGGCGAAGTTCGAGGCCGAGGCGCTGCACACGGCGGCCGCCACGTTCCCGCGCGCCACCGAGGTGAAGGCGATCGACGATTGCACCGTCGAGGGCAGGGTGCACAGGAACAGGATGCCGAGGTAGAGCTCGTAGGGCAGCATGCTGGTGGCGAGCGGCTTCAGCGCCAGGCCCAGCAGCGGAAACATCACGAAGGTCGCGGCCAGCACCAGCAGGTGCAGGCGCCAGTTGGCCAGGCCCGACACGATGGCTTCACGCGACAGCTTGGCGCCGTGCAGGAAGAACAGCAGGCCGATCGCAAAGGTGGTGATCTTGCCGAACACGACGGCGGCCTGGCCCTCGCAGGGCAGCACGCTGGCCACGACCACGGTGGCCATCAGGAGCATGGTGTAGGTATCGGGCAGGAGGCTGCGCAGGGAGGCGCCGGCGCGGGCGAGTGGGCTGGACATGACGGATTTTCCGAAAAGCGGACAGGGCAACCTTCTATTCTAGCCGCTTGCGGCGTCCGCCGCTGGCCGCGGCATCGCGCGGTCCGGCCTGTCAATACGCCATAAAAACACAGGTGATTATCGGTGAGAAATCTATTTCCACTGTTTAGTAGGGGCGATATACTCGCGCTTGCTTTTTATTCATCCTGGGGTCCACCGTGTTCAAATCCATCGTCCTGCCCGTCGTCGCGGCCGTCGGGGTCATCGCCTCCGCCAACGCCGACGAGGGCCAGTGGCAGCCGCACCAGCTGCCGCAGCTGAAAGCCGAACTCAAACGTATCGGCATCACCATCCCGGCCGAAAAACTGGCCGACCTGTCCAGGCACCCGATGAGCGCGATCGTCTCGCTGGGCGGCTGCTCGGCGTCCTTCGTCTCGCCGGACGGCCTGGTCGTCACCAACCACCATTGCGCCTATGGCGCCGTGCAGCGCAACGCGACCCCGGAACACAACTACATCGTCCACGGCTTCCTGGCCAAGACCCGCGCCGAAGAACTGCCGGGCGGCCCGAACACCCTGGTCTACGTGACCGAGAAGGTCGAGAACGTGACCGACCGGGTCCTGAAAGGCCTGTCCCCGAACCTGTCGGGCAAGGAGCGCCACGAGCAGGTCGAAAGCCGCATCAAGGCATTGATTGCCGAATGCGAAAGCGATAAGGCATATCGCTGTTCGGTGCCGGCCTTCCACCGCGGCGGCGAGTACTACCGCATCAAGCAGCTGATGATTCGCGACGTGCGCCTGGTGTACGCGCCGGCCGACAGCGTCGGCAACTTCGGCGGCGACATCGACAACTATGAATTCCCGCGCCAGGCCGGCGACTTCTCCTTCCTGCGCGCCTACGTCGGCAAGGATGGCCGCCCGGCCGACCCGTCGCCCGACAACGTGCCGTACAGGTCGAAGGACTTCCTGGTCGTGTCGGCCGAAGGCCTGAAGAACGGCGATCCGATCCTGCTGGCCGGCTACCCGGGCCGCACCAGCCGCTACAAGCTGCCGTCCGAGATCCGCTTCGCGCGCGACGTCGACTACCCGGCCAAGGTCGCCTCCATCACCGCCGACCTGTCGGTGATCGCGGCCAGCACCATGGGCAACCCGGCCTGGGACGTGCGCTACGCCAGCGTAGTGAAGAGCCTGAACAATGTGCTGAAGAAGACCCAGGGCCTGCTGGACGGCTTCGCACGCAAGGACATCGCCGCCATCAAGGACGTGCAGGATGCCGAGTTCCGAAGCTGGTACAAGCAGCATAGTAAAGAGCTGAAGACAGGAGGCGGCAGCCTGCTGTCCGACCTCGACAACGCGATCGGCGCCGACATGGCCAGCTCCCAGCAGGAAGCCGCCTGGGCGGAAGCCACCCATAGCGACCTGCTGAAGAGCGCGCGCACCTTGTACCGCCTGTCGCTCGAACGCCAGAAGCCGGACGCCCAGCGCGAAGCCGGCTACCAGGAACGCGATCTCTCCTTCATCAAGGCGCGCCTGACCCGCCTGGAGCAGTCCTTCGTGCCGAGCGTCGACCAGGCCCGCTGGCTGGCAGCCCTGAACCGCTACGCGAAGATCGACCAGAAGAACCACCCGCATGGCCTGGATGCGCTGCTGCCGAAAGTCGACATGATTCCGGCGATGGTCAAGTCGACCGAGCTGGCCGACACCACCAAGCGCCTGGCCTGGATCGGCAAGGATCCGGAAGCCTTCCGCAATTCGCACGACCCGTTCATCCAGCTGGCCGTGCGCCTGCAGGACACCGCGATGGCGCTGGAAAACCACCGCAAGGAAGTCGACGGCAACCTGGAACGCGTGATCCCGCAGTACATGGAAGCCGTGATCGCCTGGAAGAAGTCGCAGGGCAAGCCGGTCTACCCGGACGCCAACTCGACCCTGCGCGTGACCTACGGCACCGTGGCGCCGTACACCCCGCGCGACGGCCTTGTCAAAGGTCCGTTCTCGACCGTCGAAGGGATCGTCGAAAAGGCCACCAACAAGGAGCCGTTCAACGCCCCGGCCAACCTGCTGCAGGCGATCCGCGAGAAGCGCTACGGCGTGTTCAAGGATCCGGTGCTGGGCACGGTGCCGGTGAACTTCCTGTCGAGCGCCGACACCACCGGCGGCAACTCGGGTTCCGCAGTGATGAACAAGCGCGGCGAACTGGTCGGCCTGAACTTCGATTCGACCTACGAATCGATCACCAAGGACTGGTACTTCGACCCGGTGATCACGCGCGCGATCCACGTCGACATCCGCTACATGCTGTGGGTGATGAAGGAAGTCGACCATGCCGACAACCTGCTGAAGGAAATGACGATCAAGTATCCGAAGAAGTAAGCGGATCAGTCACCACGTCGTCCCCGCGCAGGCGGGGACCCAAGTTTGCAAGCGCAGTCGTAACGCACGCAGAACTTGGGTCCCCGCCTCCGCGGGGACGACGTATTTCTGGCGGGGACGACGTATTTCTGGCGGGGACGACGTGTTTCTGGCGGGGGCGACGTTTTTTGGCGGAGCCAACGTATTCACGGCGCCGGAAACCAGATATCGAACCGCGTCTCGCCCGCCCCCGCGGGCGCCAGCGCGCAGGTCGCGCCGTGCCGCTGCAGCACCTCGCGCACGAACATCAGGCCGATGCCCTGGCCGCCTTTCTTGGTGCTGAAGAAGGGCGTGAACAGGCGCTGCGACGGCGCCTCGCCGAGCAGGCCGCCGCTGTCGAACACCGACAGGCGCACCCGCTCTCCCAGGTCTTCCAGCTCGACGCGGATCGCGCCTCCGCTCGAACCCTCGCGCGCATTGCGCTCGTCGATCGCCTCGATCGCATTCTTCACCACGTTCAGCAGGGCCGGCTCGATCAGCTGCACGTCGAGCGGCAGGGGGCCGACCTCGTCGCAGCGGCTCCAGCCGAGCCGGATGCCGCGCGCATTGCACTGTTCCCGGTTCAGCCACAGGATGTCGTCCACCACGTCGCGCAGGCGGGCCGGGCGCAGTTCCGGCGCCGGCATCTTGACCACCCGGGTGAAGCGGTCGATGAATTCGCCCAGGCTGAGGTTGCGGCGCTTGACGGCGACGATGGCGGTGACGAAGTCGCCGGCGTCGCGCTCCGCCAGCTGGCCGCGGTAGGTCAGCAGGGAATCGAGCACCGAGCCGGTGGCCGCCACCGTGTTGTTCACTTCGTGGGCCAGCACGCGGATCAGGCGCGCGTAGGTGGCGCGCTCCGAGTCCTCGAGTTCGGCGGTGAGCTCCTCGACGATCAGGAAGTGGCGGGCGAAGCCGCGGTCGAAGAAGCGGCTGCGCTGCGCGCGGTAGCGCCGCCCTTCGGTATCGACCAGCAGCCGGCTGTCGCCGAGGGCGAGGGCGTCGAGCTGGCGCACCAGGTCGCGGCTGCGCGCGCGCCCGCGCTCGTCGAGGGAGGGATCGAAGCCGCCATCTGCGCCGCCCCAGGCCGCGAGCGGCTTGCCGAGCGGCGCGTCCAGGCCCAGCAGGGCGGCGGCGCTGGCGTTGAGCAGGCTGATGGCGTGGTCGAAATCGAACACCAGCACCGCGCTCGGCGTGGCTTCCAGCAGGCGTTCCAGGAAGCCCTGCTGCTCGCCGATCGCCAGGCGTTCGCGGTGCAGGGCGGCCAGCATGCCGTTGAACATGCCGACCAGGTCGTCGAGTTCCGTCACGCCGGGCGGCGCCAGGCGCGATGCGTATTGCTGGTCCTGCAGCAGGTCGTGGAAGCGGCGCGTGTAGCCGAGCGGTTCGAGGGCGCGCCGCAGCAGCCGCCAGCCCAGCGCCAGGCTGGCCGCCAGCAGCAGTTCGGCGCCGACGAACAGCAGCGGCTGCGCCGGCAGCAGCAGGAGCGCGCAGCCGGCCAGCGCGAGGTGCAGCATGGCCAGGTAGGCGCCGAGCCGCGCCTGGAGTTTCAAGGCCGGCAGCTTCATTCCTCGCGCAGGTTTGCGCCGAGCCCGTGGCGCTCGAGGCGGCGGTAGAGGGCCGTGCGCGACAGGCCGAGCGCCTTCGCCATCCGCGAGATGTTCCCGGTGTGCTGCTGGAGCGCCTGTTCGATCATGTGGCGCTCGACCTGCTCGAGCGTCATCCCGTCCACGCCCAGGCGGCTGCCGGGCGCACCTTCGTCGACCGCGCTGGCGGCCAGGAAGTCGGCCTGGCCCAGGCCCGGCTTGCCGGCCAGGAGCAGGGCGCGTTCGAGGGTCTGCTTCAGTTGCCGGATATTCCCCGGCCAGGGCTGGGCCGCCAGCCACTCCAGCGCATCCGGCGCCAGCGCCGCTTCGCCCAGGCCATAGCCGTCGGCGACGCGGGCGGCAATGTGGCGCGCCAGCAGCGGGATGTCGCTGCGCCGTTCGCGCAGCGGCGGCAGGCGGATCGTGATCAGGTTCAGGCGGTAGAACAGGTCTTCGCGGAATTCGCCGCTCGCCACCAGCTCCGCCAGTTCGCGGTTGGTGGCCGACACCACGCGCAGGTCGGCCTGTTCCGCGCGGCTGGCGCCGACCGGCTGGTAGCGCTGGTCCTGCAGCACGCGCAGCAGCTTGACCTGGTCGCCGCGCTGCAGTTCGCCGATCTCGTCGAGGAACAGGGTGCCGCCGTCCGCGCTGGCGATATGCCCCTTGCGGTCGGAACGCGCATCGGTGAAGGCGCCGCGCACGTGGCCGAACATCTCGCTCTCGAACAGGGTGGAGGTGATCGCGCCCATGTTGATCTTGACGATCGCCTGGCCGGCGCGCGGGCTGTTGCGGTGGATGGCGTCGGCAATCAATTCCTTGCCGGTGCCGCTCTCGCCGAGGATCAGGACCGGGGCGCGGGTGCGCGCCACCTGGGCGATCGTCTCCAGCACCTTCAGCAGCTTCGGATGTTCGCCGACGATGCCGGAGAAGTCGCATTGCGCATCGAGCGTGCGGCGGGTGACGCGCGGCGCGGAGTCCGGCACCGCAAGGTCCAGCGTGGCCTCGACCAGCTTGACCAGCTGGGCGTTGTCCCAGGGCTTGGTGAAGAAGTTTGCGGCGCCCGCCTTGACGCCCCTGACAGCCAGCGCGATCGAGCCCCAGGCCGTCATCAGGAGCACCGGCAGGGCCGGATGCTGCTGCTTGATGCGGGCCAGCAGGTCGAGGCCTTCCTCGCCGCTGGTCTGGAGCGAGAAATTCATGTCCTGAAGGACCAGGTCGACCGGCACGGCGTCCAGCTGCTCCAGGGCCTGGCGCGGCCCGTCGGCGCACGACGGGTCGAAGCCGGACTGCTTGAGCAGCAGGGCCAGCGAGACCTGGACTGCGCTGTCGTCGTCGACGATCAGGATGCGCCGCTTGCGTGTTGCTTCCATATGCTTGGTGCGAACTTTCTCTTATTCGTAGTGCAGCGCTTCGGTCGGGCTGAGGCGGCTCGCGCGCCAGCCGGGGTAGAGCGAGCAGAGCAAGGATAGCAGATAGATCACACCCATCGACAGTGCCGCGGCCCCCAGGAATACCGGCCAGCCGAGGGTCTCGCCCAGTGCGCCGGTCAGCGGCAGCTGCACCAGCAGCGCCAGCGCCACGATCATCGCGCCGGAACTGAGGAGCAGCTGCTCGGCGACGATTTGGCCGTAGATGTTCCCGGCGCTGGCGCCGACCGCGCGCCGCAGGCCGATTTCCGGGATCCGCCGGGTGGTGTTCTGCCACAGCACGCCGAACAGGCCGAAGGCGACCATGGCCAGCATGAAGGCGGCGATCACGGAAATCACGATGAAGGGCACCAGCTGTTCCTTCACCAGGCTCGCGCGCATCGCCGGCAGCGGCGATATCTCATACGACCAGTCGTTGCGGACCAGCTTGAGCCGGCGGTTCAGCGCGGTCTCGAAGGCGCGCGGCGTGCCCGGCGCCACCTTGACCAGGATGGTGCGCACGCGCGACTTGCCGGCATGCGGATCGAAGCGCGTCATCACGAAATTCACCGGCGCCATCAACGGTCCCTGGTTGCGGAAGTCCTCGACCACCCCGATCACGCGGAAGGTGCGCACCCCATGGTCTTCCTTGTCGGTGAACTGCTGTCCCAGCGCATCGCGGCCGGGGAACATCGCCGCAGCCATGCGCCTGTTCAGCACCGCCGGCCGCGTCGCCTGGCCGTCGTCCTGGGCGTTGAACCAGCGCCCGGCAACCGGCTTGATGCCGAGCGCCGCGGCGGCGCCGTCGCTGGACTCGAAGATATGGGTCGACACGGCGGCGCCGGTCTGCGCCGACGTGAAGCTCGTCGTCCAGGTCGACATCGTGTACGGCGAATAGGCCGCGAAGCCGACCTCGCGCACCTCCGGCAGCGCCAGCAGGCTGCGGCGCAAGGTATCGTAGACCTCGGCCGGAATCGACTCGTCGGGCACGTCGCCCATCACCATCTTGACCGACCAGGTATCGGCGCCGTCGAAGCCGACCGGTTCGCGGTACAGCTGCCAGTTGCGCAGCCCGAAGGCGGCGATGCCGAACACGATGGCGAAGGCGAGCAGGATCTCCAGGCTCAGCATCAGGTTCCTGGACTTGCGCTTCCAGGTGAGTTTCAGCAGGTGGCGCAACATCACGCGGCTCCTTTCAGGGCATGGACCGGATCGAGGCGGGACATCTTCCAGGCCGGGACCAGGCCGGACAGCAGGCCGAACACGAAGGCCAGCAGCATGCCGCAGGCGAACACGGTCGGGTTGATACCGACCTTCAGGTAGGGAATCAGCTGGGCGCTCTCCAGCCACCACAGCACCAGGCGGGTACAGGCCAGGCCGATCAGCCCGCCGGCCAGGGACAGCAGCACGTTCTCGACCACCAGCTGGCCGGCCAGCTGCCGGCTGGTCGCGCCGAAAGCCTTGCGTACGCCGATCTCCGAACTGCGCTCGAGGATGCGGCCGGTGTTCAGGTTGACCAGGTTCAGCGCCGGCAGCAGCATGAACAGCAGCATGGCGGCCGCGATCCACAGCAGCAGCGTGCTGCCGCCGGAGCCGACCTGCTCCTTGTTGCCCAGCAGTTCGCGCGCAACCAGGTCGAGCTTGCTGTCGGCCCAGAAGGTGGTGACCGCGAAGGTATGCGGATCCTTGTCCACGAAGGTCTTCGCGACGCGTTCGATTTCGCGCTTGATGCGCGGCAGGTCGGACGGCTGCCTGGCCAGCAGCATGGCGGCGAAGGAGCCGGTCAGCTCGTCGCGCCAGGTGCCGGAGGGGAAGGTGTACAGCGGCGCCCAGATGTCGGCATAGGCATTCATGTGGATGACGTCTTCGACCACGCCGATCACTTCGAACATCTGGCCGCCGATGCTGATCTTCTGGCCCGGCGCCGCCGCGTCGCCGAACAGCCTGCGCGCAGTGGTGGCGTTGACGACGGCGACGAAGCGCCCGTTGCGGTCGTCGTCCGCGTCCGGCAGGCGTCCCGCCAGCAGCTTGAAGTCGAGGATGCGCCAGTAGTCGGCGTCGACGCGCCGCATGTCCAGTGCGCTGACGCGGTCGCCCTGGTAGACCGAGACCGAGGCCGGGGTGGTGAAGGCCGAGACCCGCTCCAGTCCGGGGATCGGCTTGAGGTATTTGTCGATGGTCTTGAAGCCGAGCAGGGTGGTGCGCACGGTGTGATGGTCGGCGCTTTCGCTGCGGATGCCGTACACCTGCAGGAAGCGCTCGCTCTTGCCTTCCACGCCGCTCGGCCAGAACGCGGTCTCGAGCAGGGCGGTGATCACCATCAGCACGACCAGGGTGAGCACGATGCAGACCAGGTTGATCGCCGTGAACAGCTTGCGGCGCATGAAGACCTTCCAGGCCGTCAGCAGGTAGTTACGCAGCATGGACGGCCTCCCCGGCGACGCCGGACGGACGGACCAGCTGGCCGTCGAACACGCGCACGATGCGGCCCACGCGGCGCGCTTCCTGCTCGTCGTGGGTCACCATCACGATGGTCGTGCCCTCCTGGTTCAGCTTGAGCAGGATGTCGATCACCTCGGCGCTCATCTTGCTGTCGAGGTTACCGGTCGGTTCGTCCGCCAGCAGCACCTGCGGCCGGCCGACGATCGCGCGCGCGATCGCCACCCGCTGCTGCTGGCCGCCCGAGAGCTGGTTCGGATAGTGCTCCATGCGCGCGCCCAGGCCGACCCGCTCGAGCGCCTCGCGCGCCAGGCGGCGGCGCTCGCCGTTGCCCATGCTGCGGTAGAGCAGCGGCAGTTCGACGTTGTCGATCACGCGCAGGTCCGGGATCAGGTGGAAGCTCTGGAAGATGAAGCCGAAGGTACGGTTGCGCAGGCGCGCCACTTCCTTGTCGCGGTACGAGGCCAGCGCCGCGCCGTCGATGTGCACGCGGCCCTGGCCCGGCCGGTCGAGCAGGCCGATGATGTTCAGCAGCGTGCTCTTGCCGCAGCCGCTCGGACCCATCAGGGCGACGAACTCGCCCTTGGCGACCTGCAGGTCGATGTCCTTCAGGGCCAGGGTTTCGACCTTGTCGGTGCGGTAGGTCTTGCTGACGTTTTCGAGTCTGATCATATGCTTCCCCTTATTGTGAAATCCGGATGCTGTCCAGGTCCTTGAAGGCGCTGGTGTCGGAGACGATGAAGCGGTCCCCCGGCCGGGCGCCCCTGATCACCTCGACCACCTTGCCGTCGCTCGATCCCAGCTCGATCCGGGTCTTGCGGGCGACGCCGTCGTGGACTGCGAAGGCCGGCTGGCTGCCCTTGCCGTTGAAGGCCGCGCCGCTGTCGATCACCAGCACGTTGGCCCTGCGGTCGGTGACGATGTCGACGTCGACCCGCATCTTGTTGCGCAGCTGCGGGTTGTGCGGCTGTTCGAGGTCGACCAGCAGCTTGACGGTGCCGTTCTGGACTTCGGGCAGGATGGTATGCACCCGCCCGGCCAGCACTTCGCCGTTCTGTTCGACGCGCACGGCCTGGCCGGCGGCCAGCTGGCGCGCGTAAAAGTCGGACAGTGTCGCTTCGACCCGGTAGTTGTTCAGCTCCGACACGCGCGCGACCAGCTGGCCCGACGCCACGCTCGCGCCTTCTTCCTCGACCAGCGAAGTCAGCATGCCGGAGAAGGGCGCCGCCACCCGGGTCTGCTGCAGCAGGCCTTCCTGGCGGGCGATCTGCTTTTGCAGGATGTCCTGTTGCAGCTTGGCGGCGGCGATGGCGCTGGCGGTGGCGCGGCGCGTGTCCTCGATCAGTTCGCGCTGCTGGCGCAGCTGGATCTCGTTGCGCTGCACGTTGAGCTCGGAGGTCAGCAGGTCTTCGCCGGACACCAGGCCGCTGTCGCGCAGCTTGCGGTTGCGCTCGCGCCGCGCGCGGGTGGCCTGGAGGTCGATCTCCAGCAGCTCGATCGCCGATGCGGTCTGCTTCAGCTTCTGCGCCATCTCCAGGCGCAGCACGACGATCCGGTTCTCCTGCTGCGCAAGCTGCTCCTTCAGCGCCTCGAGGGCCAGGCGGATCTCGCGGTCGTCCAGCTCCAGCAGCAGCTCGCCCTGTTTCACCTGCTGTCCCGGCTTGGCGACGACCCTGGCCACGCGGCTCGCGCCGGGGCTCGACACCACTTCCTCGTGCACGGGGATGACCACGCCGGCGGCATTGATGGTGTTGTCGACGTTGCCGCGCCGGACCTCGGCCACCACGATGTCTGAGGCCGCGACGCCGGGGCGCACGGCGCGGTTGAGGCCCCAGGCGGCGGCCAGGAAGCCGGCGCCCAGCAGGAGGCCGGCGGCGAGCCGGAAGTGGCGTCGGCGGCGCAGGATGTCGATGCCGATGGCTTGGTCCATGACGATGCGTGTGATGAAGGAGTGACGATGTGTCCTTCATTGCAAGCATCGTGCCAGGGAGCCTTCACTGGACGGCGCCCGGTCCGGCCGGCGCCGCCTTGCCCGTGTGCGGGCACCGGTGTCCGGATCCGGGCACTGGCGCGCCCGGGAACCGGTTGATCGGCCTGCTTACTGGCCGATGTGCTTGGCCAGGAAGGCTTCGAGGCGTTGGTAGAAGTCGGTGCGGTTCCTGGTGGTGTAGAAACCGTGGCCTTCTCCCGGCGCCAGGAACCATTCCGGCGGACGGCCTGCCTTGATCAGCGCCGCGCGCATTTTTTCGGCATTCTCGACGTCGGCGTTCTTGTCCTGGCCACCGTGCACCAGCATGACCGGCACGGTGATCCTGTCGGCCAGCAGGGTCGGCGAATAACGGTCCAGTTCCGCCTTGTCGGCGCCCAGGGTCTTCCTGAAGTAGTTGGCCGCGGCCTCGTCCCAGCGGTTGTTCCTGGGCTTGTGCACCAGGCTCAGGTCGTACACGCCCGCATAGCCTACCGCGCACTTGAACAGCGAGGGTTCGCGCGCGGCCAGGATCAGCGCCGAATAGCCGCCGAAGCTGGCGCCGAACACGCACATGCGCGCGCCATCGACTTCGCCCGTCGCCACCGCCCAGCGCACGCCGTCGACCAGGTCGTCCTGGATCTTGCCGCCCCACTGGCGGTAGCCGGACTCCTTGAAGTCCGGGCCACGGTTTCCGGAACCGCGATAGTTCACCTGGAGCACGGCATAGCCCCGGCTGGCCAGGAATTGCGCGTCGCTGTCGAAGTACCAGTCGTCGGCGATGCCGAACGGGCCGCCGTGCGGCAGCAGCACCAGCGGCACCTTGCTGCCTTCCGGATGGGCCGGCATGGTCAGAAAGCCGTGCAGCACCAGGCCGTCGCGGGCCTTGAAGGTGATCGGACGGCGCGGCGCCATCTGTTCGGGGTCGATCTCTTCCCGCGAGGAGAACAGCAGGTCGGCCTTCATGGTCTTGCGGTCGAACAGGTAATAGGAACCAGGGTCGCGGTCGCTGGAGACGCTGAACAGCAGGGTGTTGCCGTCGTCGCTGAAATTGATGAAGTACAGCGATTGGCCGGGGAACTGCGCACCCAGGAGTTTGTGCAGCTTGGCGCCTTCGTCATTGTCGTCGAAGTAGCGCACCTCGGGTTTGCCGACCGTCGTGAAAGCGCCGAAGGGCATGTTCCGGTCCGGCCCGTACAGCGTGGCGCCGTAGCTGCCGGCGGCGTCCTCGAACAGGGTGACGCGCTTGCCGGTTCCCACGTCCTCGCGCACCAGCTTGTCCGGCCCGCCGTCGGGCGACCAGTCGACCAGCATCTGCTTGTCGTCCAGCGAAAACTTGAGAGGCCAGTAACGGCGGCCCAGGCCGCTCAGCCTGGTCCACTTGTCGGCGCCGTCGTCCTGGCGGAACAGCAGCGGGTCGTTTTGCTGGTCGAGTCCGAAGGCATAGCCTGCCTTGCCGTCGTTGCGGATCAGGAAGCCGAGGTCGGGGTGCGGCAGGTCGGCCATCAGCTTGCGGGTGGCGTAGCGCGAGTCGATATCGTACAGGAGGCTGTGCGACCCTTCCCACAGATGGCTGGCCAGGTAGAGATGGCCGTTGCGCGCACGCGGTATGTCCTGGATATCGCCATAACCGTAATCGTCGCCGTAGCGCTGGCCGCGGGTCGAGGACTTGAACATGTCATGGCCGTACAGGTACTCGAATTTGCTGCCATCCATCTCCGCGGCCACCACTTCGCCGTTGGACACAGGAGCGTCGATCGAGCCTCGCTCGGTGCCTTTTTCGATGGCCAGGCGGGTATTCGTGATCCAGTGATAGTCGAGCGGCACCTCGAACTTCGCGAGGCGGATCGCCCCGACCGACTGCATGCCGGGCACCGTAAAGGTCATCAGCACCGGGAAGTCGCGGTCTTTTTCCTGGTCGGGCACCAGGACCGTGATCACGATGTGCTTGCCGTCC
This sequence comes from Telluria sp. Soil_C_11, assembly GCF_057657395.1. Classification (NCBI taxonomy): domain Bacteria; kingdom Pseudomonadati; phylum Pseudomonadota; class Betaproteobacteria; order Burkholderiales; family Oxalobacteraceae; genus Telluria; species Telluria sp. Soil_C_11. Next base: position 148,484 of record NZ_JBDGIN010000002.1, read on the forward strand.
GGGGACAGGCGCGGTTTCGAGAACCTGTCCTTGTGGACGAAGGCCGCCAGCGGCACCTGGGGCGCGGCGAGGCTGGCGAGAGGAAGCGCAGCCAGCAGGGCGGCGCAGAATACGGCGGAACGCAGGCGCATCGAAAGTCTCCATTCAGGTTCCCGGACGGGTATCGATCGAGTATATATGCACGTTGCCGCTAAAAAATAACACTTTGTCACAGGCATGGGCTGGCGGAGTAAGAGATAATCTGCTGTTGACTTTTTCTACGCCGCGCATGAACGACACACTCGCCTTCCCGGGCTTCAGCACCACCCCGCTCGAACTGATTTCTTTCGTCCTGTCGATCGTGACGGTGCTGCTGAACATCCGCCGCATCCACTGGGCCTGGCTGTTCGCGATCGTCTCCTCGGCCGCCTACGGCATCGTGTTCTTCAAGTCGCGGCTGTATGGCGACGCCGGCCTGCAGGGCGTATTCATCGCCGCCTCGATCTGGGGCTGGTACGAATGGCTGCGCGGTAAGGGAAGCGATGACCAGCCGCTTCTGGTGACCCGCCTCGACCGCGCAGGCTGGGCCTGGTCGCTGGCCGGCTGGGCGCTCGGCTTCGTGGCGCTGTCCTGGTTCCTGCGCGCCTTCACCGACACCGACGTGCCGCACATGGACGGCTTCCTCACCGCCGGCAGCCTGCTCGGCACCCTGCTCACGGCGCGCAAGAAGGTCGAGAACTGGCATGTGTGGATCGCGGTGGATGTCCTGTACGTCGGCCTGTACGTCTACAAGGGCCTGCACCTGACGGCGGTCCTGTACGCGGCGTTCGTGGTGATGGCGGCGCTGGGCCTGCGCACCTGGGCGCGCGCGGCGCGCGAGGGCGCGCGATGACAGTGCGGCGCATCGCGATCCTGGGCGCCGAGTCGACCGGCAAGTCGACCCTGGCGCCGGCCCTGGCGGCGCGCTACGGCACGCTGTGGGTGCCGGAATACTTGCGCGAATTCGTCGAGACCCACCAGCGCGTACCCTTCGAGCACGACCAGGTCGGGATCGCGCGCACCCAGCGCGCGCGCGAGGATGCGCTGGCGGCGTCGCCCGGAGCGCGGCGCTTCCTGTTCTGCGACACCACGCCGTTGGTGACGGCGGTCTACAGCCGGATCTACTGGGGCAGGGTGCCGCCCGAGCTGCTGGAGATGGAAGCGGCGCACGATTACGCGCTGACGCTGGTGGCGGGGCTCGACCTGCCGTGGGTGCCGGACGGCCTGCAGCGCGAGTCGGAGGAGGTGCGCCGGCAGGTGCATGAATGCCTGCTGGCGGTGCTGCGCGAACGGGGCATCCCGTTCACGCTGCTGGAAGGCGACCTGCCGCGGCGGCTGCGGCAGGTAGAGGCATTACTTGCTTAGAAGTCGAACTGGCCCGACACGCGGAAGGTGCGCGGTGCGCCCGGCAGCAGGTAGCCGCCCAGCGCCGGCGTGACGTCGCGCCAGTAGAACTTGTCGAACAGGTTGTCGACGCGGGCGCGCCAGGTCACGCGGGTAGCGCCCAGGTGCATCGCGTACGCGGCGCCAAGGCCGAACACGTGGTAGTCGGGAACGAACACGCGGTTCTCGACGTCGAAGGCCTTCTTGCCGGAGTACTGCCAGTTGGCGTCGACCTTCAGGCCCGGCACCTGCGGCACGGCGTATTCGGCCCACACGGTCGACTTGAAGCTGGGGACGTCGGTGACGCGCTTGCCGTCGATGGCGGCGTCGCCGGTGCCGTCCTGGCGGGTGTTCAGGGCCATCAGCGACAGCCCGGCCTGCAGGCCCGCGGCCAGCCTGCCGTCGGCCGACAGCTCGAAGCCGCGGTGGGTCTCGCGGCCGCCGCGCACGAAGGGGTTGCGTTCCACCGGTTCGCCGTCGACGATGACCGTCACGGTGTGGTTCGGATCGGTGTACTCCAGGCCCTGGCGGATCTGGAACAGCGAGGCCGACAGGTTCACGCCGCGCACGGAGCCCTTGGCGCCGACTTCGAACTGCTTCGAGCGGCCCGGCTCCAGCACCTGGTTCTCGTTCGCGGTCTCCATCGGCGCGATGCCGCCATGCTGCAGGCCGTGGCTCACCGAACCGTAGACGTTCCAGTCGCGGTTCACGTTATAGACCAGGGCGAGGCTCGGCAGCAGGAAGGAATCGCGGCTAGCGACATGGCTTGGCGCGATGTAGTCGCTGCGCCTGGCCTGCACGTAGCGCAGGCCGCCGTGCAGGGTGAGCTGGGGCGTGAGGGTCACGATGTCCTGTGCGAACAGCGCGCTTTCCTGGTCGCTGCGGCGTTCGAACACGGGGCCGGTGACGCGCGACGGATCGGCGTGCGGCGACACCAGCGGATTCCACAGGTTGCTGTAGCCGACGTAGTCATAGACATAGTCGCCGAAGCTGTCGTGGCGCTCGGCGTACGAGGCGCCGACGGTCAGTTCGTGGCGCAACGCGCCGGTGGCGAAGCGGCCCTGCAGCATCGCCTGCAGGCCCCACGGGGTCTTGCGCTCGCCCACGCTCTGGTAGTCGTAGACGTCGTAGTCGCCGTTCGAGCAGTAGCCCGGATAGAAGCCTTCGCCCTCGTTGCTGCAGCCGTAAGGGAAGGCGGTGAAGTCGTCGCGCTTGAACCAGTGCTTGTTGGCGGCGACGGTCGCTTTCCAGCCGTCCGCCAGCCTGTATTCGAAGCGCAGGCCGAGGTTGGTGTCGCGGGTGTCGACGGGACGGGTCCAGGGCTGGTCGTTCAGCAGCATCCTGGCCGACACGCCGGTCGGCAGGACTTCATTGCGGATCAGCTGGAAGCCGGGCGCCGTGATCTGCGCCTTGTGCTGCCAGTCGAGGTCCAGCTGGAGCAGCGCATCCGGGGTGATCTGCCAGTCGAAGGCGCCGGACACGAACTGGCGGTCGCCGTTCGCGCCGCGCACGTAGGAATGCAGGTCGGCGGCGGCGGCGTTGATGCGGTAGCCGAAGCGGCGGTCGTCGAAGCGGCCGCCCAGGTCGATCGTCCCGTACAGGGTGCCGCGCTCGCTGACTTCCACGGTGGCCGAGCGCAATGGGGTGGCGGTCGGGCGCTTGGTCACGTAGTTGACGATGCCGCCCGGGGTGGCGACGCCGGCGGTGAGGCCGGCCAGGCCCTTCAGCACTTCGATGCGCTCCTTGTTCTCCAGCGGGATCTGGGTGTCGCCGGGGATCGCGAAGCCGTCCTTGCGGTAGCTGTAGTTATTGTCGAGGGCGAAGCCGCGGATCGAGAACTGCTCGGCATAGCCGACCGCGTTGTAGGCGTCGCTGACCGAGGCGTCGTAGCGCACGGCGTCGGTGGTCGAGCGGATCGACAGGTCCTGCATCTGGGTGCGGCCGATCGCGGTGATCGAGGCCGGGGTCTCCCACAGCGAGGATTCGGAGAAGCCGCCGACCGCGGCACGTTCGAGGCCGGTGCGGGTGCCGGTGACGACGACCTCGGCAATCGGCTGGCCGCGCTGGTCCTGCGCCTGGGCGTTGAGGGAGAAGGCTTGCGCGATGGCGCAGGCCAGGATCGAATACTTCAGTTGTGCGTTCATGGGTTTGCTCGTCTTCGCGCGCCGCTTGGCGTCGCTGCTTTGTCAAAAGCCGGAGCCAACTGGGGAAGGGCAAACAGGTGTGGGCGCCGTTCGGCACCGCCTTGCGCTTTCCTTCGCTGGCATTATCCAGATCAGGTACGGAGGGTATCTCTCACCCGGCAGCGGCTACGGCTGCCAGGACCCCTAGCGAAGGCGCGAGTGTAGCACGGATGCGGGTGGCGTGTGGCGTGTCTGGCAAGGCTGGGCGGTTGCGCTCCGGGTGCTTTGCCTGGCGTGGGATTCGCGCAACGGGTTCCGGCCGGGGCCCGTTCCACGCATGCCAATGGGTGCGGGAAGCGCGTATGCTATCCAATCGACTCGCAAACGCGGAGGGAGGCAGCCATGGCCATCACCAATGGTTCTGCCGGCACGAATGTCCACGAGATCGCCGATGGCGTGTATCGCATCAATACGCCTGTCAGCATCGTGCCGGGTGGGTTCTCGTTCAACCAATACCTGATCGTCGACGACCAGCCGCTGCTCTTTCATACAGGGCCGAGAAAGATGTTTCCCCTGGTGCGGGAAGCCGTCGACAGCGTCATGCCGGTCGGCGACCTGCGCTTCATTGCCCTGTCGCATTTCGAAGCGGATGAATGCGGCTCGCTGAATGAATGGCTGGCCGCAGCGCCCCACGCGGCGCCCTTGTGCAGCCGGGTTGCCACAATGGTGTCGGTGAACGATTTCGCGGACCGGCCGGCCCATGCCATGGCGGATGGCGCCGAGCTCAGCCTGGGGTCGCGATCGGTCAAGTGGCTCGATGCGCCCCATTTGCCGCACGGCTGGGAAACGGGCTTCCTGATGGATACCCGAACCCGGACGCTGTTTTGCGGGGACCTGTTCACCCAGGGCGGCACGGGTGGGACCGCATTGACCACGGATGACATCCTGGAGAACAGCGAAGCGTTCCGTCAACCGATGGACTATTTTTCGCATTCGACCAATACCAGGCAATTGATCGAACACCTGGCCGGCGAACTGCCTGGCACATTGGCGTGCATGCATGGGAGCGCCTGGAGGGGCGATGGGGCAAGCCTGTTGCGTGCCCTCGGCGAACGGCTGGTCGGCGGCGCAGCGCGGCCAGCGTGACAAGGCCCCCGGCCGGGAGGGCCTTGCCAGGCGTGCTTAGATGCAGCGTTCCAGCACCTTGCGGCTGACTTCCAGCGTCACCTCGCCGGTCTCGCCCAGCCTGGTCATGCCGTGCGCCTCCAGCGCCTTCACGACCGCCGGCACGACGTCCTTGCCCAGGCCATAGTCGGACAGCCGGGTCGGCACGCCGACCGCGCGGAAGAAGGCCTCGGTGCGGGCGATCGCGGCCTCGATGCGGGCGTCCTCGTCGCCCTCGGCCAGGTCCCACACGCGCGCCGCGAACTGCAGCAGCTTGGCGCGCTTGGCATCGCGGCGTTCGCGCAGCATGGCCGGCAGCACGATCGCCAGCGTCTGTGCGTGGTCGAGGCCGTACAGCGCGGTCAGCTCGTGGCCGATCATGTGGGTGGCCCAGTCGTGCGGCACGCCGGCGCCGATCAGGCCGTTCAGGGCCAGGGTCGCGGTCCACATCAGGTTGGCGCGGACGTCATGGTTGTCCGGCTCGGCCAGCGCGCGCGGACCTTCCTCGACCAGGGTCTGCAGCAGGCCTTCGGCAAAGCGGTCCTGCACCTTCGCCTGGCTTGGTACGGTCATGTACTGCTCCATGACGTGCACGAAGGCGTCGACGATGCCGTTGCCGACCTGGCGCGCGGGCAGGGTGAAGGTGCGGGTCGGGTCCAGGATGGCGAATTGCGGGAACACCAGGCGCGACATGAAGGCGAACTTTTCCTGGGTCGCCTTTTTCGTGATCACGCTGCCGGAATTCATCTCCGAGCCGGTGGCCGGCAGGGTCAGCACGGCGCCGAAGGGCAGGGCCGCGCGCACGTTCCTGGCGTGCTGTTCCAGGATCGTCCACGGGTCGTCGTCCAGCAGGCTGCCTGCGGCGACGAACTTGGTGCCGTCGATGACCGAGCCGCCGCCCACGGCGAGCAGGAAATCGATGTGCTCGCGCTTGACCAGGGCGATCGCCTCGACCAGGGTCTCGTAGCTGGGGTTCGGCTCGATGCCGCCGAACTCGAACACGGTGCGGCCGTCGAGTGCGGCCATCACGGCGTCGTAGGTGCCGTTGGCGCGGATGCTGCCGCCGCCGTACAGCACCAGCACGCGGGCCGTGGCGGGAACCAGGCGCGCCAGGCGCTCGATCTGGCCTTCGCCGAACAGGATGCGGGTTGGATTGTGGAAGTCAAAGTTAAGCAAAATAAATCCCCCTCGGGTTGCACAGGAGGGGGATTATCGCCGAGGCGGGATTTTCGCGCCGGCAGGGGCGCGTTCCTGGAACCTCAGACCTGCGCCGGCTCCAGCACCGGCGCCGGGTGCTCGACGTGCGCGCGCGCGTGCAGCAGGTGGCGCTGCAGGGTGGTGCGGGCGGATTCGCCGATCAGGCGCCAGTGCTCGCGGCGCTGGGCGGCGCGCTTGCGGTGCTTGGACGGCATCTCGGACAACGGCTTGACGTAGAAGGGCAGCGGAATCCGGTAGCCCTGCTTGCCCGGCATCTCGGCGCCGCCCAGGATCTTCCAGAAGCCGTCGTAGGCGTTGGCGAAGTGCTTTTCCGGATCGGGATCGTAGGCGATGTGGTCTTCGCTGCGGATGGCGACCACCTGGTCGATGCCGACCGCCTGGGCCACGCCCTGCATCGCGGCGAAGCAGAAGAAGCTCGGGGAGTTGTTCGGGAAGACGCGCTCGAAGGCTTCGAAGGCGGAACCGGAATCGGCCCAGCGGCCCTCGTTGCGGGCGATGAAGGGGACCACCGGCGCATCGACGCCCACCATATGGCCTTCCAGCCAGCTGAAGGACAGGCGGTGCAGGCACCTGCCGTCGGCCACCAGGGCCACGGTCAGGTCGCCCTCGGCGTTGCTGCGCGAAGCCATCTCGAGCTGGATCGTGAAGCTGCCGCCTTCGTCCCCGACCTGCCACAGCGGCAGGCAGCGGGCGCCGTAGACGGCCTGCTTGTAGGCGTCGTTGAAAGTGGTTTCCTCGAAGCGGTAGTGGCTCAGGACCGCCTGCACGCGCCGGCGCGCCGGCATGCCCTTGACCAGGTAATCGCGGTGGCTCAGGTGGTGGAAGGGGTCGTCGTTCGGCGGCAGCGCCACGTGGTTGCGGTAGACGCCGAGCTGGCACAGGGCGCGGTGGTCGCGCCAGTAGGCCAGTACGCGCAGGCTGCGTGCAATGCAGAGAATCCAGGAAGTGAGGCTGTTCTGGCGGCGGCGGGCCATCCAGTGTCTGGCGAGGTGAGCGAAAATCATGGTGCGCTCCGGGCATTCATTATCAGGGTGGTTCTATCTTGACTCACCGGCCTTGGCGGCAAGGTGACATTGCTCAACGGAAATAAAATGCTGGGCAGGTCAAGATCGCCACGCTCGATAAGGCATCCCTTGGGTCTTTTTATTCGTGATCACGATGTCTCTTGTTGATTTTTTGTCAGGCAAACGTTGCCAGATGCAAGACTAGCACGATTGCCGCGCCGAACATCGAAATCGTCATGAATAATTGAGTCATGCCGAATAAGTTGAGGAGGGGCGCATGGTGTATGAACTTTTTTATTGGCCGACGATCCAGGGGCGCGGCGAGTTCGTCCGGCTGGCGCTGGAAGAGGCCGGGGTGGAGTACGTCGACGTTGCCCGCGAGCCGGGCGGCATGGGGCGCATGATGGCGGCGATGGACGGCCCCGACCATCCCTCGTTCGCACCGCCCTTCCTGAAAGCGGGCGAGCTGACGATCGGCCAGACCGCCAACATCCTGCTGTACCTGGGGCAGCGGCACGGGCTGGCGCCGGCCGACGACGCCGGCCGGCTGTGGGTGAACCAGCTGCAGCTGACGATCGCCGACCTGGTCGCGGAAACCCACGACACCCACCATCCGATCGCGACCTCGCTGTATTACGAAGACCAGCGCCCGGAAGCGAAGCGCCGCGCCGCCGACTTCATCGAGACCCGGATTCCGAAATTCTTCGACTGGTTCGAGGGCATCCTCGGCCGGCCAGAACCGAAGGACTACCTCACCGGCGACCAGCTGACCTATGCCGACCTGTCGCTGTTCCAGCTGATCGAGGGGCTGCGCTACGCCTTCCCGGCGACGATGGGGCGGATCGACGCCGGCTATCCGTTGCTGATGGCCTTGCGCGACCGGGTGGCGAAGCGTCCGCGGATTGCCGCCTACCTGAAATCGAAGCGGCGGGTGGCGTTCAACGAGGAGGGGATTTTCCGGCATTATCCGGAGTTGGAAAACCAGGAGCAGAAGTAACGTCGTTCCCGCGCCAACCACCGTCGTCCCCGCGAAGGCGGGGATCCAAGTTTGCTAGCGTTTCGTTAGCTTTGGCAAAACTTGGGCCCCCGCCTTCGCGGGGGCGACGGAAGAGATGCGGGGGCGACGGAAGAGATGCGGGGGCGACGGAAGAGATGCGGGGGCGACGGAAGAGATGCGGGGGCGACGGATCAGGCGTCCCAAACCGGCCCGAAATCCGGACTCACCAGCCGCTCGCCACGCTCCAGCCCTTCGATCGCGACGATGTCTCCAGCCCTCAGCTTCACTCCCGGCGCGCCAAGATTGGAAGCCAGGTTCTCGCGCCGGGTCGACGACGGAATCACGGCATACCCCTTGGCCATCAGCCAGGCCAGCGTCACCTGGGCCGGCGTGGCGCCGATGCGCGCCGCGATGGCCTGGATCACCGGGTCGAGCAGCGCCTTGCCATAGGCCAGCGGCATGTAGGCCGTGACATGGATGCCGTGCTGGCGGGCGAAGGCGGCCACCGGGCGGTTCTGCAGGAAGGGGTGCAGCTCGACCTGGTTGGTGGCGATGTTGTCGGCGCCTACCGCCCCGATCGCTTCGCCGAGCAGGGCATTCGTGAAATTCGATACGCCGATCGCGGCGGTGAGCCCCTGCCTGCGCGCTTCCAGCAAGGCCTGCATCGATTCGGCCACCGGCACCGCGCCTTGCGGCGAGGGCCAGTGGATCAGCGTCAGGTCGAGCCGGTCCAGGCGCAGCTTGCGCAGGCTCTCCTTCAGGCTCGGGATCAGCCTGTCGCCGGCCAGGTGCTCGGTCCAGATCTTGGTGGTGACGAACACCTCCTCGCGCGCCACGCCGGATGCCTGCAGCGCCTCGCCGACCTCGGCTTCGTTGCCGTAGACCTGGGCGGTGTCGAGGTGGCGGTAGCCGAGTTCGAGGCCGTTGCGCACCGAGTCGGTCGCCTGCTGGCCCTGCAGGCGGAAGGTGCCGAGGCCGAGTTGGGGAATGGTGTGTTTCATGCGTGTTCTCCGAAAAATCAATGCGTCAGGACGGCGCGGTCGGCCGGGGCGGGCGCCGCGATGCCGCGCGCCGCGTCGCGCCGGTCGAGGCGGCCGGCCAGGGTGGTGAGCGCCAGCGCGCCGAGCACCACCAGGGCGCCGATCCAGGGCGTGGCCATCAGGCCGGCTCTGGCGACGATCAGGCCGCCGCCCCAGGCGCCGAGCGCGATGCCGACGTTGAAGGCGGCGATGTTCAGGCCCGAGGCCACGTCCACCGCCTGCGGCGCGTCGCGGCCGGCGCGCTGCACCACATACACCTGCAGGCCGGGCACGTTGCCGAAGGCGACCGCGCCCCAGGCCAGCACGGTGACCAGCACCGCGGCCTTGTTCCCGGCCGTGAACTGCAGCACCAGCAGCACCGCGGCCAGCAGCGCGAACACGATCTGCAGCGCGCGCACCGGGCCCTTGCGGTCGGCCAGCTTGCCGCCCCAGATATTCCCGAAGGCGACCGAGACGCCGTACACCAGCATCACCAGGCCGACCGCGCCGGCCGAGAAGCCGGCCACCTGCTGCAGGATCGGCGCCAGGTAAGTAAAGGCGACGAAGGTGCCGCCGTAGCCGAGGGTGGTCATGGCATACACCAGCAGCAGGCGCGGCTTCTTCAGCACCGCCAGCTGGGCCGGCAGCGACGACGGCTTGCTGCCCGCGATCGCACGCGGCACCAGCAGGGCGATGCCGGCGAAGGCGATCACGCCCAGCATGGCGACCGCCAGGAAGGTCATCTGCCAGCCGAAGTGCTGGCCGATGAAGGTCCCGAGCGGCACGCCGGTCACCAGGGCCACGGTCAGGCCGCTGAACATCAGGGCGATCGCGCTGGCCGCCTTTTCCTTCGGCACCAGGCTGGTGGCGATGGTCGAGCCGATCGAGAAGAAGACGCCGTGCGCGAGGCCGGTCAGCACGCGCGCGGCCATCAGGGCTTCGTAGCCGGGCGCCATCCAGGCGACCAGGTTCCCGGCCGTGAACAGCAGCATCAGGCCGAGCAGCAGCAGCTTGCGCGGCACGCGCCCGGTGAGGGCGGTCAGCACCGGCGCGCCGATGGCCACGCCGAGGGCGTACAGGCTGACCAGCAGGCCGCTTGATGGCACCGACACCTGCAGGCTGGCGGCGATGGTGGGGATCAGGCCGACGATCACGAATTCCGTCGTCCCGATGGCGAAGGCGCTGAGTGTCAGCGCCCAGAGTGCGAGTGGCATGTTGTTCTCCTGTTGCCTTTGATGGAAGCCAGCATTCTGGGCGTCGGGCGACAGAAGAAAAACATGCTGCCGTACAATAGACTTTTGACTCGGAGTCACAAATGCTGGACATTGGCGCCCTGATTACCTTCGTCACCGTCACGGAAACGGGCTCGTTCTCGACCGCCGCCCAGCAGCTCGGACAGACGCCGTCGGGTGTGTCGCGCACCGTCTCGCGGCTCGAGAAAGAGCTGGGAATGACCCTGATGCACCGGACCACGCGGCGCCTCGACCTGACCGCGGAAGGCGCCTGGCTGCTGGAACGGGCGCGCCGCGTGCTGGCCGAGCTGGCCGATACCGAAGCCCAGGCGGCGGCGCGGCGCGGCCACCCGGCCGGCCTGGTGCGGGTGAACGCCGCCACGCCCGCGCTCGACCATTTGGTGGCGCCGCTGGCGGCCGACTTCCTCGACGAATATCCGCAGGTGTCGCTGGAGCTGACCAGCGGCGAAACCATCGTCGACCTGATCGAGGAAAAAGTGGATGTCGCGATCCGCATCGGCATCCTGCCCGACTCCAGCCTGAACGCGCGCCTGCTGGGGCGCAGCCGGATCCGGGTGCTGGCCGCGCCGGGCTACCTGGAACGCCATGGCCGGCCGCAGACGCCCGCCGACCTCGCGCGCCACCGGCTGCTGGGCTTCACGGCGCCGGCCTCGCTGAACACCTGGCCGCTGCGCGACGGCAGCCAGGAAGGCGTGCTCGCCAGGCCGCAGGTGACGGCGTCCAGCGGCGAAACCCTGCGCCACCTGGCCCTGGGTGGGGCCGGCATCGCCAGCCTGTCGGACTTCCTGACCGGCGCCGACGTCGCCGGCGGCCGCCTGGTGCCGCTGCTGGAGGACGCCGCGCTGCCCTGGACCCAGCCGGTGTGGGCGGTGTTCTACAAACAGGGCGCGCTGGCGCCACGGGTGGCGGCCCTGGTCGAATTTCTGGCGCGGAGGCTGGCGAACGTGCTGGAAACTTGATGCTTTTTGTTAATATTGAAAACAGCTCATGTCAACCAGCAGAGGACCCATGAAACAACGCCGCCAGTTCCTGATCAATGCGCCGCTCGGCCTGCTCGCCGTGGCCGGGGCTTCCTCGTCCGCCTTCGGCGCCGAACCCGTGCCCCAGGTGTCCGACACGCCCGGCGCGCCGCCGACCTTCGGCGCCACCCCGGCGGTCGGCCCGGAAGTCACGCCCGCCACCTTCGCCGAAGCCGAGAAGCTGATGCAGGTGCAACTGAGCCCGGCCGAGCGCCAGATGGCGTCAAGCAGCTGGCGCGTTTCGCTGGCCTCGACGATGGAGCGGCGCACCGGCCCGCGCAAGCTGGCGATCGAGGACAGCGTGGCGCCGGCCACGGTCTGGACCCCGGCGACGGTGGGGACGAAAGCGGCGGTGGGCGCACCGGCGGGACCGCGCCACGAGCGCTTCGTGCGCAGCCGGAACGAGGCCGGCCCGCTGCCGGCGCGCGACGAGGACATCGCCTTCGCCCCGGTCACCAGGCTCTCGCGCTGGATCGAAACCCGCGTGCTGAGTTCCGAGCGCCTGACCCGCATCTACATCGAGCGCATCAAGCGGTACGACGGCAGGCTGCGCAGCGTGATCACCCTGACCGAGGAACACGCGCTGGCGCGCGCACGCCAGGCCGACCGGGAGATCGCCGCCGGCAAATACCGCGGCCCGCTGCACGGCATCCCCTACGGCGTGAAAGACCTGCTGGACACCAAGGGCATCCGCACCACCTGGGGCGCGGAGTTCTACCGCGAGCGCGTGCCAAGTAATGATGCCGCCGTGGTGGCGAAACTGGACGCCGCCGGCGCCGTGCTGGTCGCGAAGCTGAGCCTGGGCGCGCTGGCGCTGAACGACATCTGGTTCGGCGGCCAGACCATGAATCCGTGGCTGCCGGAAGAGGGCGCGTCGGGTTCGAGCGCCGGCCCGGGCGCGGCCACCGCCGCCGGACTGGTCGGCTTCTCGATCGGCAGCGAAACCGGCGGCAGCATCGTCAGCCCGTCGATGCGCTGCGGCGTCACCGGCCTGCGCCCGACCTATGGCCGGGTGCCGCGCACCGGCGCCATGACCCTGTGCTGGTCGCTCGACAAACTGGGGCCGATGACGCGCGGCGTCGAGGACGCGATGCTGGTGCTGAAGGCGATTTCCGGCGTCGACGCAGGCGACGTCGCGAGCGTGCCCGCGAAACTGGACTTCGATGCGAACGCCAAGGTGGCGGGCCTGAAGGTCGGCTACTTCGCCGACTGGATGAAGGAGGCGCCCGCCGTCGATGCCGACCGCGCCGCGCTGGAGCACCTGAAGAAGCTGGGCCTGGACCCGGTGCCGGTGACCTTGCCGGACTGGCCGTATCAATCCTTGAACGCGGTGCTGTTCGCGGAGGCGGCGGCGGCCTTCGAAGAGATCACGCTCGACCATCGCGTCGACCAGTTGAAGGCCCAGGTGCCGGACGCCTGGCCGAACCTGTTCCGCGAAGCGCGCTTCCTGTCGGCGGTGGACTTCGTGCAGGCCGACCGCATGCGGCGCAAGGTGGCGCTGGAGATGGCGCGGATCTTCACCCAGGTCGACCTGCTGCTGGTGCCTTCGCTGCGCGACGAGATGCTGACCATCTCGAATTTCACGGGCCACCCGTCGCTGACCCTGCGCACCGGTTCCGTGACGGTGGAGAAGGCGCGCAGCGACTGGGCTCCGAACCCGGCGCAGCCGCTGCCGACCTTTTCGCCGCCGCGCCGCGTGCCGCATGGGGTGACCTTGATCGGGCGCCTGTTCGACGAAGGCACGATCGGGCGGGTGGGACTGGCGCTGGAGAAGGCGGCGGGCGTGGCGGGCGAGCGGCCGCCGGGGTTTCGATGATCACGCGCCGCCGCGTTCCAGCCGCCTGTAGTAAATGAGCGAATACCCCGCCGGCACCAGCGCCCCGATCACGATCGCGCCGATCCCGAGGTGGAAGGGCAGGCCGAAGATCGCCGCGCCCAGCGCCACCAGTCCGCCCGCCACCATGGTCTTGGCGGCCAGGCGGTGCGTGGCGTACCAGACCCGGTCGCTGGCCAGGGTCCACGGGGTGCGCACGCCGAGCCAGAAATTGCGCTTCACTTTGCCGATCACATTCCCCAGCAGGACGATGCCGGCGCCGATCCCGCCCAGCAGGGCGCGCGCCATCGGCATCGTGCCGGTCGAGACGCCCCACAACAGCACCGCCTGGATGTAGGCGAGCAGGGCGGCGACCACGATGCCGCAGTACCACCAGGTGGCGCTGAAGCCGCCGACCCGGAACCTGTCGGGAGAAACGCCCGGCAGCACGGTCCACAGCAGGGTGACCATGGCCAGCAGCAGCGGCTGCGTGAACACCCAGCCGCGCGGGCCGTGGCGGTCGATTTCCCCCACGGCGTTCCAGTGCGTGGGAACGGTGTCGGGCAGATGGCGCCAGACCAGCAGCGTGGCGGCCAGCGTGAGCCCCAGCATCGGTATCGCGCACCACAGAAAGCGCTTCTTCGTCATTTCCTATCCTCCCTGGCGCCGCGCGCCATGTCCATGGTCCAGGCCAGGACATCCTCCAGGACCGTCGTGTTCAGCGCGTACCAGATGGTCTGGCCTTCGCGCCGGCTGGTGACCAGGCCGGCTTCCTTCAGCACCGAGAAATGGTGCGACATGGTCGGCTTGGTCATGTCGAAGCGGGCGGCCACGTCGCCGGCCGTCATCTCTTCCTTGCGCAGCAGATGCAGGATCTCGCGCCGCGTCGGATCGGCGATGGCCTTGAAGGCGGAGGTGAGCGTGCCCGTCATGTTCGATGTTTCTCTAATTAGATGTTTGTCTAAATATAGGTTTCGCCGCCGGTCTTGTCAAGCCGTCGGCAATCTTCGCGCGGCGGCACTATCATGGCTCTCCTGTCTATATATGAGCGCGAGGAAAACACCATGCACACCTCTTCGATCCCCGTACTGCGGATTGCCGCCTTCTGCGACGGCGACCAGGGCGGCAACCCGGCCGGCGTCTGGATCGGTCCGGCCCTGCCGCCGGAGGCCGAAATGCAGCGCCTGGCGCACGAAGTGGGCTTCTCGGAAACCGCGTTCGCCGCGCGCAGCGGAGACGGTTTTCGCGTGCGCTACTTCTCGCCGGCGGCCGAAGTGGCGTTCTGCGGCCACGCCACCATCGCCCTCGGCGCCGCGCTGGCGCGCAGCTTCGGCGACGGCGTCTACCGGCTGGCCCTGAACCAGGCCGACATCACCGTCGAAGGCCGGCACGACGGCCAGCGCATCGCGGCCGCGCTGCAGTCGCCGCCGACCCGCAGCGCGCCTGCCGACCCGCAGCTGGTGGCCGCCGCGCTCGACCTGTTCGGCTACCGCAACGCCGACCTCGACCCGCGCATCCCGCCCGGCCTGGCCCATGCCGGCAACGACCACCTGGTGCTGGCCCTGGCCAGCCGCGAGCTGCTGGCCGCCATGCGCTACGAGCTGCAGGCCGGGCGCGAACTGATGCTGGCCCATGGCCTGGTCACGATCGTGCTGGCGTGGGCCGAGAGCGCGCGCCTGTTCCACACCCGTAACCCGTTCGCCGTCGGCGGCGTGGTCGAGGACCCGGCCACGGGCGCCGGCACCGCGGCCCTGGCTGGCTACCTGCGCGACCTCGGCTGGCCGCATGGCGGCGCGATCGAGGTGGTGCAGGGCGAGGACATGGGCATGCGCTCGCGCCTGCACGCCGACATCGGGAGCGAGCCCGGCAGCTCGATCCGGGTGGCCGGCACGGCCCGTTTCATGTAATGCCTGGAAATGAAACGTACGGATGTGCGGAATGAGAGGAAAAGGGGGTAAAAAGCGCGCTTCCTCAAGGTTTAGGATTTTTTTGAAGGATTGATAATGATCAAAACAAATGCCGTTATCTCTCCGAAGGAAGTTCTGCCATGGATATGCGCGACCCCGCCATTTTTCTTTCTGCTACCGCCACGCAAGGAATGCCGACCGAGCGCCTGCCGTTCACGGTGCGCCGCGTCGACTCCGAGGACGCGCTCTGGAAAGCAGTTCGCATCCGCCAGGCCGCCTATGCACGCCACGTGCCGGATTTCGCGCGCACCCTGTCCATCCCTGAAGCCTCCGACTACGAGGACGACACCGTGGTGCTGCTCGCCGAGTCCAAGCTGGACGGCTCGGCGCTGGGAACCGCCCGCATCCAGACCAACCGGCACGGCCCCTTGCACCTCGAGGAATCGATCGACCTGCCCGAGTGGCTGCAGGGACGCCGCCTGGCCGAGGTTACCCGGCTCGGCGTCTCCGAGGGCCGCATCGGCCACGTGGTCAAGGTCGCGCTGATGAAAGCCTTCTTCCAGTACTGGGAGCAGAGCGGCACCGAGTACGCGATCGCTACCGGCCGCGCGCCGATCGACCGCCAGTATGAACAGCTGATGTTTTCGGACGTGTTCGAGCCGGGCCAGATGATTCCGCTGAGCCACGTCGGCAACATTCCGCACCGCGTGATGGCCTTCGAGATCGCCACCGCCGAAGCGCGCTGGACCGCCGCCAAGCACCCGCTGCTGAAGTTCGTGCGCCAGACCAACCACCCGGACATCCAGATCGGCGAGTTGCGAACACGCCACAAAATCGGGGCATCCCTGCCGCAGCGGACCCTCGCGCCTGGCCCGATCCGGGAGTTTGCCGCGATCTGAAGAAAAAATTGCATGACGGAATCATAGGCAGGCTGTATGCTTGCGGGCAATTGCCCAACCGTTTGCCCCTATGTTCCAGCCGCTCCAGCCGCCCACTCCGTCGCAGAAGAAGCTTCCGGTGATGGCCGCGCACCGCGTGGTCGAGGCGGCCATGCGCCTGCTGTCGGTGTACCTGGTGCCGGCCGGGGTGGCGCTGGTCTCGATACTGGCGCTGGCGCTGTGGAACAGCCATGACGTCGCCTCCGGCGGCCAGCCGCTGGCCTTGCGCGCCGTGGCCGAGGCCCACGGCCCGCTGCAGCCCGCCGCGGCGCTGCGCCAGCTCGCGCAGGCCGAGCCGCTCGAGTTCCACGATACCCATCTTTCCGAAGCGCCCGTCTGGTTCAGGCTGGGCACCCATGGCGTTCCCGGCGACGTCGTCGAATTCCCCTCGCGCCACGCGCTCGCGATCCGCTGCTGGGACGCCGCGACCCTGCAGCTGCTGGGCGACGCCTCGCGCGGCGGCGAGAGCGGGGCGCTGACCCCCGTCAAGTCGGGCTTCGCCCTGCGGCTGCCCGTCATGCCGGCCGAGGTGCTGTGCCGCGCCACCTTCTCGGGGCCGGCGCACCTGACCGCATTGCTGTGGCCGGCCGGCGAGCTGGCGCTGTCGGCCCAGCAGTTCCATCGCCAGTCTGGCCTGCTCGACGGCGGCATGATCGTGCTGAGCCTGTTCATCCTGATCACCGCCATCATCAACCGCCAGGCGATCTACCTGCAGTTCGCGGCCTGGCTGATCCTGAACCTGCGCGTGGGCGCGCTGTCGGCCGGCTGGGATACCCAGTGGCTGGGGCAACTGGTGCCGGCCGACTGGCTGCTGCCGAGCCGCGCGCTGACCATGGCGCTGTACTCGATCTCGACCCTCACGCTGTACATGACCCTGTTCGGCCCCGAGCTGCTGCGCACCCGTTTCATGACGCCGCTGCGCATCATGCAGTGGGGCTCCCTGGTCCTGCTGCCGTGCGCGCTGTGGCTGCCTTACGGGAACTTCCTGCCGGTGATGTGGGGCATCGTGGCGGCCGGGCTGTCGCTGATGATCCTGGGCCTGGTCTACGTCATGCTGCGCTCGCAGTCGCGGGTGGCGATCTGGTTTGCCGCCTCGTTCGTCGTGACCTACCTGGGCGGCCTGACCGAAGTGTTTTCCGCCGCCCTCGGCGTGCGCCAGCTGCTGGGCGTGGCCAACAGCGTGACGGCGGCGCTGGCCTCCAGCCTGCTGGCGGCGCTGGCCATCGCCGAGCAGATGCGCATCGAAACCAAGAAGCGGATCGCGGCCCAGGCCGAACTCGAACACGCCTACGAGGCGATGCCGGTCGGCCTGTTCACGCTCGACCAGTACGGCGGCTTCCTGTCCGCCAACCCGGCCCTGCTGCGCATGCTCGATTGCGAAGCGCTGGCGCCGGGCCGCACGCGCTGGCAGCAGTTCTTCAGCGACGCCACCTGGAGCCACCTGCGCGAACAGGTGCATTCCCAGCTCAGCGTCGAACTCGAGATCGACCCGCGCGAGGGCGACCGCCGCTTCCTGGTGCGCGCCACGCTGGCGCATGGCCGCATCGAAGGCGTGCTCGAAGACATCACCGAAAAGACCAAGGCCACCGAGCAGCTGCGCTTCATGGCCAACAACGATCCGCTGACCAAGGTCTTCAACCGGCGCGGCATCGAGAAGATGTTCGAGACCGCCGCCGCGGCCGCCGCCTCGGCGCCGGGCCGTCCGCTGACCCTGGCCTACCTCGACCTCGACCGCTTCAAATTGATCAACGACCTGTTCGGCCACGCCGCCGGCGACGAAGTCCTCAAGCAGGTCTGCGAGCGGGTGGCGATGACCCTGGCCGGCAACCAGCAGGTCGGCCGCGTGGGCGGCGACGAATTCGTGATCGTGATGCCGGACACGGCGATCTCGATGGCCTCGCTGATCTGCCGCAGCATCGTCGACCGCATCGGCGGCTCGCCCTACCGGGTCGGCGACAAGGCCTTCCATGTGCGCGGCTCGGTCGGCCTGATCGAAGTGGCGCCGGGCATGGAGATGAAGGACGCGATCTCGACCGCCGACCGGGCCTGCCGCGAAGCGAAGGACGGCCACAGCGAAGGGCTGGTGGTGTACAAGCGCGGATCGAGCGCCTTCCACGAGCGCGAGGCCGAGCTGAACCTGGTGGCGCGCCTGAACGGCCCGAACCCGACCGAAGGCATGTTCCTCGAAATGCAGCCGATCATGTCGCTGCGTTCGCCGCACGAATCGCTGAACTTCGAGGTGCTGCTGCGCATGCGCGAGGACGACGGCCGCGTGTCGCCGGCCGGCCCGGTGATCGCCGCCGCCGAAAAGAGCGGACGCGCGGGCGTGATCGACCGCTGGGTGCTGTCGAGCACCCTGGCCTGGATCGAGGACCACGTCGAGTCGCTGACCAACACCCGTTTCGTCTGCATGAACCTGTCGGGCGCCTCCCTGAACGACGAGCGCTTCGTGCAGGACACGCTGGAGATCCTGGCGCGCTACGAACACGTGGCGGCGCGCCTGTGCATGGAGATCACGGAAAGCGTGGCCCTGCACGACCTGGACAACACGCGCCGCTTCATCGACCAGGTACGGGCCTTCGGCGTGAAGGTGGCGCTGGACGACTTCGGCGCCGGCTACACGTCGTTCTCCTACCTGAAGGAGCTGCCGGCCGACGTGCTGAAGATCGACGGTAACTTCATCGTCAACATCAACGCCCATCCGGCCAATGTCGCCATCGTCGAGGCGATCGTCAGCCTGGCGGTGAACCTGGGCATGAAGACGATCGCCGAGTGGGCCGAGGATGCGGACACGGTGCGCACCCTGGCCGAGATCGGCGTCGACTACGTGCAGGGCTATGCGATCGCGCGCTCGCAGCCGCCGGAAAAACTGCTGACGGCCAGCTCCTCGGCCAGCTTCATCAAGAGCGAGGACGTGCAGCAGCTGGTGCGCACCCTGGGCGCGCCGGCCAACGAGCCGGAACTGTTCGACGCCGCGCCGCTGCGCGACCTGCATTGACCAGGCACGCGCCGGAGCTGGATTAATTCAGTCCGGCCAGCCGCGGCCGCGCCTCCTGCAGCATCAGCATGCGGCGCGCTTCCTTCATGGTGGCGATGTCGCGCGACAGCGGGGCCGGGCGCACCACCTGCGGCCTTTTCCAGCCGTCGTGGCGCAGCTCGGCCGGCGTGACGACGTGGCGCTGCGGCAGCCGCGTCTCGCTGGCCAGCTTCACCGTCGCGGACCCGCCTTCGCAGGGCTGGTCGGTCAAGGTCACGTGGCCGCTCCCATCGATACATTTCACGATCTCGTTGCCGGCCATCGTGGCCGGCGCCATGGCTGCCGACAGTGCAGCCGCGGCAATCATGCTCAGCAGTTTAACTGGGCGCTTCATGATGTTCTCCTGTGCTATGGTCCAAGTGTGCCTGCCGTGCCCGCCGTGATCTGTACGTTGCCTCACCCTGACCGCGAAGCTGCCCGACAACATGAAGACATCCACATTCCTCGGATCCTTGCTGGCCCTGAACCTGACCCTGATCCTGGCCGCCTGCCAGCATGCGGGAAACCGCGGCATGGGCCAGGGCGCCGTGCTGGCCGCACAGAACCAGGGCGGCCCGGCCAACGCGCTCGGCATCCCCGGCGCCTCGGCGGCCCACGCCGGCGGCGCACCCGACATGCGGGCCGGCGCGCAGCTGGCGGAGCACGGCGCGCCGAACGGCGTGGCGGCCTGCGCGAGCTGCCACGGCGCCCGGGGCGAAGGCGATGCCGCGAGCGGCTATCCGCGCATCGCCGGCCAGTCCGCGGCCTACCTCGGCACCCAGCTCGGCGCCTACGCCAACGGTGCGCGGGTGAACCCGGTCATGCAGCCGATCGCCAGCGCCATGAGCGCGGAGCAGATCCGCGACGTCAGCGCCTGGTATGCGTCGCTGGCCGCCGCTGCGCCGGCCGCCGCCGCGCAGCCCGCCGATGCCGCCATGGCGCGCGGTCGCCTGCTGTCCGAAGCGGGCGACCCGGGCCTCGGCGTGCCGGCCTGCGCCAGCTGCCATGGCCCCGGCGGCGAGGGCAGGCAGCCCGACTACCCCTACCTGGCCGGCCAGCATGCGAACTACCTGACGAAGGCGATGGCCGACTGGAAGAGCGGGGCGCGCAAGACCGACAGCAGCGGCCAGATGCCGCACATCGCCAGGGCGCTGCCGGACGCCGACGTCGCGGCCCTGTCGGCCTGGTTCGCGGCCCGGCCGGCGCCTGCGGCGCGCTAAGCGGGGAGGCGCCGGCGACAGGTGCGCTCAGCGGTAAACTGTGACATCATGTTCTACTGATATCACGACGTTCTACTATCCCCGCCCAGATGCCGTCCCACCCCGACCACTCCGCCACGAACGAAGAGCTGCGCTTCCGCGAACTGTTCCGGCAGGCCCCGGTCAGCCTCCAGATCCTCGCCCCGGATGGCCGTACGCTGCGCGTCAACAAGGCCTGGCAGGCGCTGTGGCAGATCCACGAGGGGACCGAGCTGTACGCCTGGGTGCTCGGCGAGTACAACGTGCTGGACGATCCGCAGGTGGTCGAGAACGGCGTGCATGCCTACCTGCGGCGGGCGCTGGCGGGCGAATCGGTGGAGATCCCCGCGATCCGCTACGACGTCGGCCGCCTCGAGGGCGGCGTCCAGCACGTGCGCTGGGTGACGGCGCGCGCGCATCCGATCCGGGACGCCGGCGGCGCCGTGCTCGAAGTCATGCTGATGCATGAGGACATCACCGACCGGATCGAGACCGAACGCGCGCTGCGCGTGCGCGAACAGCGCTTCCGCTCGCTGGTGATGGCGACTTCGCAGATCGTCTGGACCAATACCGCGCAGGGCCGCGTGCTCGAGGACTCGCCGTCATGGCGCGCGTTCACGGGCCAGAGCCACGACGAATGGAACACGCTCGGCTGGCTCGATGCCCTGCACCCGGACGACCGCGAGCGTTCCGCGCGGCTGTGGGCGCACTGCGTGGCGACGCGCAGCGTGTTCGAGACCGAATACCGGCTGCGCCGCGCGGACGGGGAGTACCGCTGGACCGCGGTGAAGGGCGTGCCGGTCCTCGACGAGGACGGCAGCCTGCGCGAATGGATCGGCGCCAATACCGACATCCACGAGATGGTCATTGCCCAGGCCGAGCTGGCCCAGCGCCTGGAGCGCGAGAAGCGCAATTCGGCGCTGCTGGCGCGGGTCGCGCAGGCTTCGCGCACCGTGCACATGGCCTTGTCGGGCGGGGACATCGCCGCCGCCCTGGTGGACGAAGTCCGTGCCATCCTCGACGCCCGCGAAGCCCGGGTGGCGCTGGACGATGGCGTCCATGAGGAGCTGCCCGGCGGCGGGCTGGCGGTGCCGCTGGCCGACCGCAACGGCCGCGAGTTCGGCCTGATCCGGGTATGGGACAAGATCGAGGGCGCATTTACCGAAGAGGACGAAGCGGTCCTCGTGCAGCTCGCGTCGATCGCGGCCACCGGCTTCGAGAACGCGCGCCTGGTCGCCTCGCTGCAGGAGCAGGACCGGCGCAAGGACGAATTCCTGGCGATGCTGGCGCACGAGCTGCGCAACCCGCTCGCGCCGATCTCGGCGGCCGCGGAGCTGCTGAAATCCGGCCGCGCCGACGAGGCGCGCGTCGCCAGGGCGAGCGAGGTGATCGGGCGCCAGGTGCGGCACATGACCTCGCTGGTCGACGACCTGCTCGACGTCTCGCGCGTCACCCGCGGGCTGATCGAGCTGGAACGCAGCCGCGTCGCCATCGGCGCGATCGTCGCCAGCGCCGTCGAGCAGGCGCGGCCTTTGGTCGAGGCGCGCGCGCATGTGCTCGCGGTGGAGCAGGAAGCCGGCGATGCCGCCGTCATCGGCGATGCCAACCGCCTGGTGCAGGTGATCGTCAATCTGTTGAACAATGCGGTCAAGTACACGCCGCGCGGCGGACGCATCGTGCTGTCGGTGACGCGCGGGGAGGGGGCGGTGCGCATCGCCGTCCGCGACAACGGCATCGGCATCGACGCCGGTTTGCTGCCGCAGGTGTTCGACCTGTTCACCCAGGCCGAGCGCACCCCGGACCGCGCCCAGGGTGGTCTCGGCATCGGGCTGGCGCTGGTGCGCAACATCGTCTGCCTGCACGGCGGCACGGCCAGCGCGCACAGCGACGGGCCGGGCAGGGGCAGCGTGTTCACGGTCAGTCTCGATACCGTCGACACGCCGCCCCATGCAGCGGCAGGAACGCCTTAGCTGCGGTTCGGATTGTTCGGACGGGCGTCCATGCGGTTCGGCACGCCGTCGCCGTCGCGGTCGCGGTCGCGGCCGTTGCGGATGCCGTCGCCGTCGCGGTCACCGCGGCGCCAGCCGCCGCGTTCCATCACCCAGTGGCCGTCGCGCTCGACCCAGGTCGGGGCGTTGTAGGCGTAGCCGTGGCGTTCGCGCAGCCATTTGCCGCGCATCCAGACGTAACGGCCGTGACGGTATTCCCAGTGTCCCGGCGCCCACACGTGTCCGCGGCGCGCGTGCGGGACACGCTCGGCGCGCGGGGCCGGCGGGGCTTCGCGGATGATGACGGTATCGGCCGAGGCGGGGATGGCGACGCTGCCGAAGGAGCCGGCAACCAGGCTGGCGATGAGAAGCTTGTGCAACTTGTTCATTGTGGCCTCCATGTAGAGTGATGTTGCAGCTTTACTCTACGCGCCGGAGGCCGGCCCGACTGTGCGCGGTTTAACGCGCTCAGGCTTTGATGCCGCCATCCGCGAGCGCGCGGCGGCCGCGCTCTTCGAACACGCCGGTTTCCACGCGGTTGATCGTCACCAGGCGGAACATGGCCAGCACCCGGATGATCAGCCAGCCGGCATCGAACTCCCACCAGCGCATCGAGGTCTTTGCCGACGCCGGATAGGCGTGGTGGTTGTTGTGCAGTTCCGCTCCGCAGAAGATGATTCCGATCGGGAAGAAATTACGGGAGTGTTCCCGGGTCTCGAAGTTGCGGTAGCCGACCACGTGGAAGAAGCTGTTGATGAAGCCCGCCGCCCAGACCGGCGACACCGACAGCTGGAACAGCCAGATATACAGGCCGTGCTCGACGCCGAACAGCGCCATCTCCGCCAGCAGGAAGAACCAGGCGCCCTTGAAGCGGTGCTTCGTGTACAGGTGCGTGTCCATCCAGTCTTCCTTGACGCCGACGCCGTAGGTCCTGATCACGTCCGGGTTGGTCGCTGCCCTGCGGTACAGGAGCACGCCCTTGGTCAACACCCCCATGAGGCCGTGGATGACCGGGCTGTGCGGATCCTCGGCCGTATCGGTCTTGGCGTGGTGCTTGCGGTGCACGGCAACCCACGCCTTCGCGGTCATGCCGAAGGTCGTCAGGAAGAACCACATCCGGAACAGCTGGCACAGCACCGGATGGAAGGTGATCGCGCGGTGGCTGCGCGAGCGGTGCAGGTACAGTTCGCTGCCGACGATGGTGATGACGAACGACACCGCCATGGCCAGCATGACGGCCTTCGGCGAAAGATGGACAAGTCCTGAAAACATCTTCTTCCCTTTGATGAACAAGCAAGTTGGGAAGAAGGATAGCGGGGCCGCCTTGTTTTCTAAGCCACGATTACAGCCGCTTTTACCGCCTGATTATGCCGATTGCCACGCCCGGCCATCGACGAGGGTCAGGCGGCGACCAGGCTGGCGAAGCGCGCCAGGTCGACGTTGCCGCCGCTGACCAGGATGCCGACTTTCTTGCCGGCGACCGGTACCACGCCATGCAGGGCAGCCGCCGCGGCCAGGCAGCCGGTCGGCTCGACGACGGTCTTCATGCGCTCGGCGAAGAATTTCATGGTCTCGACCAGCTGGGCATCGCTGACGGTGACGATGTCGGACACCAGTTTGCGGATGACGGCAAAATTGTGCTGGCCCAGGTGGCTGGTCTGGGCGCCGTCGGCGATGGTCTGCGGCACGCCGATGTCGACGATGGTCCCGCTGCGCAGCGATTGCTGGCCGTCGTTGCCGGCTTCCGGTTCGACGCCGATCACCTGGCAATGCGGCGACAGCGTCGATGCCGCCAGCGCGCAGCCGGCCAGCAGGCCGCCGCCGCCGAGCGGCACCAGCAGCACGTCCAGCTCGCCCACTTCGTCGAACAGTTCCTTGGCGGCGGTGCCCTGGCCGGCGATCACGTCCGGATGGTCGTAGGGCGGAATCAGGGTCATGCCGCGCTCGCGCGCCAGGCGGGCGCCGATCTCTTCGCGGTTTTCGGTGTAGCGGTCGTAGAAGATCACTTCGCCGCCATAGCCCTGGGTGGCGCGCACCTTCAGCGCCGGCGCGTCCTTCGGCATGATGATGGTGGCGCGGATCCCGGCCAGCCTGGCCGACAGGGCGATCGCCTGCGCATGGTTACCGGACGAGAAGGTCAGCACGCCGGCCTGGCGCTGGGCCTCGGTGAATTTCGCGATGGCGTTGCAGGCGCCGCGGAACTTGAAAGCGCCCATGCGCTGGAAATTCTCGGCCTTGAAGAACAGGCGGGCATTGGCCATGGCGTCGGCCGTGCGCGAGGTCAGGACCGGCGTACGGTGGGCCACGCCCTCGATGCGCGCGGCGGCCTGTTCGACGTCGGAATAGTGCAGGGTGGTGTCGGTCATGTGGGTCGGTAGGATGAGTGAAACGTCAGCTCGCCAGCGGGAACGAGAACTGCAGCACCAGCCCGCCGCCGTCGCGGTTGCGCACCTGCAGTTCGGCGTTGTGGCGGGTGATGACGCGTTCGACGATCGCCAGGCCGAGGCCGGCGCCGTTGGCCTGGCCGCGCGCGGTGTCCAGGCGCGTGAAGGGGCGCAGCAGCAGCTGGATCTGGTCCTCCGGCACGCCGACCCCGTGGTCGCCGATCTCGACCACCGCGCGGCGGCCGTGGCCCGTCATCTTCACATGGCAGGCGATGTCGATCTCGGTGACGTCGGACCCCGGCGTCTTGCCGTAGCGGCGCGCGTTCTCGATCACGTTGTTGATCACGCGCCGCAGGTCGGTGGCGTTGGCCGGCACGTGGATGCCCGGCTCGATGGCGGTGGTGGCGCGCACGTCCGCCAGGCGGCCGGCCGCGTGCGCGCAGTCTTCCAGCAGCTCGGACAGGTCGACCGGCACGAAGGTGGCGGCCTCGGTCGGGCGCGCGAAATCGAGGAACTGGCCGATGATGGCGTCCATCTGCGCGATGTCGGACTGGATGCCCTCGCGCGCTTCCTGCGACAGGTTGGCCATCTCGACTTCCAGCTGCATGCGCGCCAGCGGGGTGCGCAGGTCGTGCGAGATGCCGGCCAGGATCACGGCGCGGTCCTTTTCCAGCTGCTGCAGGTCGTCGATCATCTGGTTGAAGCTGCGGTTGGCTTCGATGATCTCCTGCGGGCCCTTTTCGGGCAGCGGAGCCGGGCGCTGGCCCTGGGCGATCGCGCGCGCGGCCGCGGTCAGGCGCGCCAGCGGCAGGTTCACCAGGCCGGAAATCAGGGCGGCGCCGAGCAGCGAGAGCGCGCCCACCACCGTGGCCCAGCCCAGCCATTGCACGCCGGTGAGGCCGGCGATGCGCTCGCGTTCGAGCATCAGCCAGTACTTGTCGCCGTCGATGTCGAAGCTCATCCAGAAGCCCGGCATGTCGTTCACGCGGCGCGAGAAGCGCGTGTCCTGGCCCAGCTTCTCGCGCACGCGCGCGGCGATCTCGGGCATCAGGGAATTGGCGGGCGGCGGCTCGACCTTGTCGTCGGGCTCCAGCGTGAGGATGCGGATGCCTTCGTTCGACACCAGCTCGATCAGCAGCTCGCGCCGCAGGTCGGGCGAGGAGTGGGTCAGCGCCGCCTTGGTGAGGGTGACCACCGAGACCAGCAGTTCGGCGGTCTGCTCGGCCTGCGAGCCGCGCTGGAACACGTTGATCATGCCGATCCACGAGGCGATCGACAGGCCGGTCAGGAAGGACAGCAGCAGGAAGGTGCGCCAGAACAGGCCGCTCTTCATGCGGCCGAAAAAGCGTGCGCGCGGTGCTTCGGACATCGATGCGGTCACGGGTCCGATCAGCGCGGCTGGCCTTCAGGGATGAACACGTAGCCCAGGCCCCAGACGGTCTGGATGTACAGCGGGCTGGACGGATCGGGTTCGATCAGCTTGCGCAGGCGCGAGATCTGCACGTCGAGCGAGCGGTCGAACACTTCGTACTCGCGGCCGCGCGCCAGTTCCATCAGCTTCTCGCGCGACAGCGGCTGGCGCGCATGGCGGGCGAACACCTTCAGCACCGAGAATTCGCCGGTGGTCAGGGGCACGGTCTCGCCGTTCTTCTTGAGGGTGCGGGTGCCGAGGTCGAGCACGAAGTCGCCGAACTCGAAGGTCTGCGGGGTTTCGGAAGGCGCGCCGGGGATCTCGTCCGGGCCCTTGCGGCGCAGGACGGCGTTGATGCGCGCCACCAGCTCGCGCGGGTTGAAGGGCTTGGGCAGGTAGTCGTCGGCGCCCATCTCGAGGCCGACGATGCGGTCGACGTCCTCGCCCTTGGCGGTCAGCATGATGATCGGGGTCTGGTCGCCGGCGCCGCGCAGGCGGCGGCAGATCGACAGGCCGTCCTCGCCGGGCAGCATCAGGTCCAGCACCAGCAGGTCGTAGCGCTCGCGCAGCCACAGCTTGTTCATGGCCGGCGCGCTCTCCGCGGTCACGACCTGGAAGCCCTGTTCGGTCAGGTAACGGCGCAGCAGGTCGCGCAGGCGCACGTCGTCGTCGACCACCATGATCTTGGCGGAATGGCCGTTGTTCTGGCCTCCGTTATTCGAGCTCGTTGCATTCATGAGTCTGTCAGGATTTGTCAGATTAATGTCGCTATGGTAACTTCATATGGCTGTGCGGACGGGAGATATTGCCGAGGCATTACATTGTGTTACAAACTTTACCCAATTGGTCTTATACCCCCGGTGGATTCCACATACACTGGCCTCACGTCGAAACTGAAACACAGCTTAGCTTATCCCCTTACTTGGCATCGCGGAAGAGGCACACCATGAACAGCGTCACCAACCATCACGCAGGAACGAAGGCAGGGCGGTTTGCCCGCAGCGCGCTTCGCAGTGTGCTGGCGTGCGCCCTGGTCCTGGGCGCCTCGGGCGTCGCATTTGCCCAGCAGTATGGCGACCGCCAGTACGGCGACCGCCGCGACGATTCGTCCATGCAGCAGCCGATGCAGCAGTCCGGCCGCGGCGGGCGCTTGCAGCTGCCGCCGGAGCGCGACCCGCGCTACGACGTCCGCGCCTACGAAGAACAGCGCCGCCTGCAGCAGCAACAGCAGCAGCAGCAGCAGTACCAGCAGATGCAGCAGGAACAGCGCGAGTCGCGCCGCGGCAGCGGCCGCATGACTCCCGATGAGCGGCGCGACCTGCGCCGCCAGATCAACGAAGCGGGCATGGACCTGTATCCGCCACGCCGTTAATTGCCGGCTTCATTTCCGTAATGCAATCTAGTTGCCAGATATTTATTTAATCTCGGCAACGTGATACGCTACCCGGTCTACTCTGGACTGGGAGTTCCACGTGTCTACGGATTTTGCGGCCGCGCCTCCGGCGCAAGCACAGGCGCCCCGTTTTGCCGCCACCGGCCCTGAACACTGCCTCGCCCGGCGCGCGGATGGCGTGTACGCCGATCCCGCCGTGCTCGGCACCACGCTGGTCGCCGCCATCGACAACATCTTCCGCAGCGGCCAATACCTGGCCGGCATCGACTATCCGGTCCTGCTCAAGGCCCTGTTCGACCATGGCCCCGCGCTGCCGAAGGCGGCCGACGGCAGCGCCGTGGTCCGGATCGCGGCCGACATCCTGCCGTTCGATCCGGCGCGGCGCGAGCTGTATCGCGCGGTGAAGATCGGCGCCGGCCGCGCCGAATACTATTTCGAGCCGGTCTGGCTGCAGGATCCCGCCGATCCGGACGCCCCCGGCGTGCCGGCCCGCCTCGACCTCGACGAATTCATCGCCGACATGTGGCTCAAGGGGATCCGCTTCGGCATCGACCTCGAGGCCGTGCGCGCCGCGATCGACCTCTCGAAGGCCGAGCGCGTCACGGTGGCGCGGCGCCTCGACCCGGAACCGGGGCAGGATGCGCGCATCGTCGAAGTCTCCGACGACATCCACCGCAACGACGCCCCGCGCCAGCTGGCCAACGGGCGCCTCGACCTGAACAGCTTCCAGAACCGCTTCCCGCAGATCCAGCCCGGCGTGCGCCTGCTGCAGAAGATCCCGCTCACCGTCGGCCGGCCCGGCTTCGAGATGTCCGGCGCGGCGCTGACGCCCAAGCCGGGCAGCGACTTCGAGCTCGGCGAGTATGCCGGCGAGGGCACGAAGGTCGAGCGCCTGAAGGAAGGCGAATTCCTGGTCTCGCACCAGGCCGGATTCCTGACGGTCGAGTCGTCGACCAGCAAGATCTCGGTGGGCGCCAAGATCGTCAGCCGCGACGGCGTCAGCGCCAAGACCACCGGCAACCTGCAGCTCACGGGCGATTACGAGGAATTCGGCGAGGTGCAGGAAAAGCGCGTCATCGAAGGCGAGAGCATCACCGTGCACGGCGACGTGTTCGGCGAGCTGGCCTCGCGCGGCGGCACCATCCTGCTGCATGCCAACCTGGTCGGCGGCAGCGCCCACAACAAGCGGGGCGACATCCGCGTGCGCGGGGTCGCCTCGGGGGCCGTGCTGCAGGCCGAGGACGGCGCGGTGTTCCTCGAGCGCGCCGAGAACTGCGTGGTGTCCGGCACCCGGGTCACGATCGCGCATGCGGTCAATTGCGAAGTGATCGGCGACGAGGTGAGCATCGGCCAGGCCGAGGGCAGCGCCGTCGCCGGGCGCCGCGTGACGGTCGAATTCGCAATGCCGCGCAAGCAGGGCGAGATGCTGGTGTACGTGCTGCGCCCGGACGGCGCGCAGGTCGAGGAAATCATCGCCGCGATCGGCGCGCGCCTGGCGCAGTTCGGCGAACTGGCGGCGCGCCACAGGGCGCAGATGGAGGCCCTGACCGCCCAGCCGGCGGTGCGCAGTTACCTGATGCTGGCCTCGCGCGTACGCAAGAACGAGATCAACTTCACGCCCGAGCAGGCGCGCCAGTTCCAGCGCATGGGGCAGGAGGTCGGGCCGGCGCTGAAGGCGATCGGCGAGGTGTCCGGCAAGATCAGGCAGCTCGACGCCGACCAGGAGGAGGGCCGCAAGGTGCTGGCCGA
The DNA here is from genome assembly GCF_057657395.1 of Telluria sp. Soil_C_11. NCBI lineage: Bacteria > Pseudomonadati > Pseudomonadota > Betaproteobacteria > Burkholderiales > Oxalobacteraceae > Telluria > Telluria sp. Soil_C_11. The sequence goes on from NZ_JBDGIN010000002.1 coordinate 177,519, forward strand.
CCTCGAGCGCCAGCGCCAGGATGCCTCCTGCGTGTCCGCCGTCACGGTCCACCAGGTGCAGGGCGACACCTTGGTGCGCGTGCTCGGGTACAGCCCGGCGGCGGGCGCACCGTATATCATTGCGCCACGCGAGGCCCGTGCGCGCCTGCGCGGGCCGCAGTCCGGCGAACTGCTGTTCTCCGGCGCGCAGGGAAGCTTCGCATGGAGCAGCGAGCAGGCCGCCGTGGCCTGACGACCGACAAAGACAAGAGGAGACAAAGCTTGAAAACGATGCATCCGACAACCCGCCGTACCTTGATCGCGACCCTGGTCGCAGGCGCCGTGCTGGCGCTGCCGGCCGCCGCCGCCACCAGGGCGGCCCCGGCGAAAGCCCAGGGCAAACCGACCGTCGTCGAAGCCGAGCGCTTCATCAAGGACGCCGAAGAGAAGCTCGAGCAGCTCGGCCTGGACGCCCAGCGCGCCGAGTGGGTGGCCGAAAACTTCATCACGCTCGACACCCAGGCCATCACGGCCCAGGCCAACGAAAGCTACCTGACCCTGAGCGGCGAGACGGCCCTGAAGGCGCGCCGCTACAAGGACCTGAAGCTGCCCGCGGCCAGCGCGCGCAAGCTGATGCTGATGCGGCAGACCCTGATGCTGCCGGAGGCCGCCGACCGCGCGACCTACGCGCGCCTGGCGGCGCACATGACCGGCGCCTACGGCTCGGCCAAGTACTGTCCGCCGGCAGCCGCGGGCGCGGCGGCGAAGCCGTCCTGCATGCCGCTCGGCGAACTGGAAAAGGTGCTGGCCACCAGCCGCGACCCGAACCGCCTGAAGGAAGTCTGGCTCGGCTGGCACGCCCAGTCGCCGGCCTACAAGGACGACTACGCAAAATACGTCGAGGTGTCGAACAAGGGCGCACGCACGATGGGCTTCGCCGACACCGGCGCGCTGTGGCGCTCGGGCTACGACATGAGCCCGGACGCTTTCTCGGCCGAGATGGAGCGCCTGTGGCAGCAGGTCAAGCCGCTGTACGATTCGCTGCACACCTATACCCGCTACAAGCTGCGCCAGGCCTACGGCGCCTCGGTGGTGCCGGCCAGCGGCCCGATCCCGGCCCACCTGCTCGGTAACATGTGGGCGCAGAGCTGGGACAACCTGTACCCGCTGCTGAAGCCCGCCACCAAGGAGGGCGGCGAAGACCTGACCGCGCTGCTGGAAGAGCGCAAGACCGACGCCGTGGCGATGACCAGGTATGCCGAGGGCTTCTACACCTCGCTCGGCATGCGCGCGCTGCCGGCGACCTTCTGGGAACGCTCGCTGCTGACCAAGCCGCGCGACCGTGAAGTCGTGTGCCACGCCTCGGCCTGGGACCTGGACGGCAAGGACGACGTGCGCGTGAAGATGTGCATCACCCCGACCGCCGAAGACTTCCGCGTCATCCACCACGAACTGGGCCACCTGTACTACGACCTGGCCTACAGCGGGCAGTCGCCGATGTTCAAGAACGGCGCCAACGACGGCTTCCACGAAGCCATCGGCGACACCGTGGCGCTGTCGATCACCCCGGCCTACCTGAAGCAGATCGGCCTGATGAAGAGCGAGCCGGACCCGTCGCAGGACATCGGCCCGCTGCTGTACACCGCGCTGCAGAAGGTCGCCTTCCTGCCGTTCGGCTACATGGTCGACAAATGGCGCTGGCAGGTGTACTCGGGCCAGGTCAAGCCGGCCGACTACGACAAGGCCTGGTGGGCGCTGAAGGAGCAGTACCAGGGCGTCGGCCGTCCGGCGCCGATCGCGGAGGGCGGCTTCGACGCCGGCGCCAAGTTCCACGTCGCCAGCGACACCCCGTACGCGCGCTACTTCCTGGCCCACGTCCTGCAGTTCCAGTTCCACCGCGCGCTGTGCCGCGAAGCCGGCTACACCGGCCCGCTGAACCGCTGCTCGGTGTACGGCAACAAGAAGGCCGGCGCCAGGTTCCAGCAGATGCTGGAGATGGGCAAATCGAAGCCGTGGCCGGAAGCGCTGAAAGCCGTCACCGGCGAGGACGGGATGGATGCGACGGCGATGCTGGATTACTTTGCGCCGTTGAAGGCCTGGCTGGATGAGCAGAATCGGGAGTTGGCCAAGACCGATGCGTCGGTCAAGCCGTAAGAAAAGTCGTACTCGTTAGCATTGAGACCGTCGTTCCCGCGAAGGCGGGAATCCAAGTTCGTGGCAGATCGAAAAACTTGGGTTCCCGCCTCCGCGGGAACGACGTTTACGGGTTGCGGACTTCGGCCAGCAGCGCGTAGCACTCCCCAGCATCCTCCGGCAGCCCCGCAAACAGCGAGGCATCCCCATCCTCCACTACCCCCTGCTCGACCAGCATCCTGACCCTGCCCAGGTACCCGCTCAGCATCAGCAGCCTGCCCAGCGGCGATATCGCCGTCCCCTTGCGCATTCCCCCTTGCTCGGCCAGGGCCTGCACCACGCCGTCCGGGAAATTCCACTCGCGCGCGATGCTGACGCTCAGGGCGCGGGTATCGCGCGCCAGCTGGGCCCAGAACACGCCGGAGCCGAGTTGCGGCTCTCCCTTGGTCGCCTGGTCCATGGTGCGCAGGGCCACGGTCAGGCCGACGTTCTGCAGCAGGGCAGCCAGGAAGGCGTCGAATGGTTCGATGCCGAGGCCCGGCGCCAGCGCCCGCGCCGCCACCGCGCAGCGTTCCGAATGCTCCCACAGGATCGGCGCCAGGCGCCGTACGTAGAAGCCGGAGTGGACGTCGATGATGGGGCGGAAGGCGACGGTCGTGATCAGCTGGCGCAGGCCTTCCTGGCCGATCAGGATCACGGCCTGCTCGACGCTGGTGACGGTGGCGCCGGTGCCCTGGTAGCAGCTGTTGGCGAGGCGGATCACCGCCGCCACCAGCACCACGTCGGACGAGATCGTGCGCGACAGTGCGGCGCCGGAAAAATTCTCGCTGCGCAGGCTTTGCAGCAGTTGCGGGATCAGGCCCGGCATGCGGCGCACCAGCGCGGCGCCGGACTGCTGCGAGGACAGGATGCCGGCGAGCGCCTCCAGCACCCGGGCTTCATGCGGATTGAGTTCCAGGCCGCCCTCGTCGGCGCGCTCGTACAGCCAGGCGTTCCAGGCGCCGTCGACGCGGTCGAGCAGTTCGAAAGGGATCGGCATGCCGGCCGGGCGCACGCCTGCCTGGCTTGCGGCGGGTGCGCGAACGGCTGCCGCGGGGGAGGGCGCGGCGGCGGGAACCGGCGCAGGCGCCGGGACGGGATCCGGCACGGCCACGGGCGGCGCCGGGCGCACGGGCGCGGAAGGGCCGGAAATCAGGCGTCGCAGCCACCGGTACATGGTCAGTTCCTCATTGTTTCGCGTGCACGCATGGGCGCACATTGTACGGGCGCGGCCGGCGAAAGCAAACTTGCTTCTGCTGCAAGCAAAAGTTGACTGTACTCAATTGTTACAGGAAGTGCCCGTCTTAGCATGACCATCTCGATTAAAGGACGCGCCATGCGTGACACCATGATTTCTTCCGGCTCCGATCCGATGCGCTTCCTGAGCTTTTCGCTCGGCGGCCTCGAATACGGCATCGACTTCGCCAGGGTGCAGGAACTGCGTGTGCTCAAGGCACTCGAGCGCTTTGCCGCGAGCGGCGAGATCATCGGCGGGGTTGCGGTATCGCGCGGCGTGATCATCCCGCTGGTCGACATGCGCGTGGCCTGCGGCAGCGCGCCCGACGCGCCCGATCCGATGACCGACGTGATCATCCTGAGGCTGTCGAGCTGCGTGATGGGGATGGTGGTGGATGGCGTGACCGGCGTGGTCACGCTGGCGCCGGAACAGGTGGCGCCGCTGCCGGCGGCGGGCGCGGACGGCGAACGGCCCGGCTACCTGCTCGGCCTCGGGCAGGCCGGTGGACGGCGCCTGATCCTGGTGGACATCGAGCGCCTGATGTCGGTGCGGAAGCCGGCGGCGGCGCGGCAGGTGGCCTGAGACCTAAAAACGTCGTCCCCGCGCAGGCGGGGACCCAAGTTTGATGAGCTGTCGAGATGCGAACAGAACTTGGGTTCCCGCCTTCGCGGGAACGACGGTCCAACGGCTAACTCAAGCCGCCAGACTCTCCAGCTGCTCCTGCAACTCCAGCCACTCCTCTTCCAGCGTCCCCAGGTCGCGCACCACGAAGGCCTGGTCGGCGACCAGGGTCTTCAGCTCTTCCTTCTTGTCCGCCTCGTAGATTGCCGGTTCCAGCAGGCGCGCGTCGATCTCGGCCTTGCGCGCGTTCAGCTTGGCCATCTGCTCTTCCAGGCGCTTGATGCGGTTTTCGATCGGCTTCTTCAGGGCCGCCATGCGCTGGCGCTCCTCGGCTTCGAGACGCTTCTGTTCCTTGCGGTCGACGGGAGCGATGGGCGCCGCGGCCGGGGCGTTCGCAGCCGGCGCATCGGTCTTCGAAGGCAGCGGCGTGGCGGCGTCGCCCTTGGCCAGCTTGGTCTGGAACAGCCAGTTCTTGTAGTCGTCCAGGTCGCCGTCGAAGGGCTGCAGGCGGCCGTCGGCGACGATGATGAATTCCTCGGTGGTGGCGCGCAGCAGGTGGCGGTCGTGCGAAACCACCACCAGGGTGCCTTCGAACTGGGCCAGCGCCAGGGTCAGGGCCTCGCGCGTTTCGAGGTCGAGGTGGTTGGTCGGTTCGTCCAGCAGCAGCAGGTTCGGACGCTGCCAGACGATCAGGGCCAGCGCCAGGCGCGCCTTTTCGCCGCCGGAGAAGGGCCTGATCGGGCTGGTGACCATATCGCCCGGGAAGTTGAAGCCGCCCAGGAAGTTGCGCAGCTCCTGCTCGCGCACGGTCGGCGCGATCTTCTGCAGGTGCCACAGCGGCGATTCGTCGTGGCGCAGCATCTCGACCTGGTGCTGGGCGAAGTAGCCGATCACCAGGCCCTTGCCGAGCGTCGCGGTGCCGGCCAGCGGCGCCAGTTCGTTGGCGATCGTCTTGATGAGCGTGGATTTGCCGGCGCCGTTCACGCCCAGCAGGCCGATGCGCTGGCCGGTCTGCAGCGAAAAGTTCACGCGGTGGACGATGGTCTTGCCGCCGACCTTGTCGCCGTGTTCGTCGAGGACCGGGTAGCCGGCGTCGACGTCTTCCATCACCAGCAGCGGATTCGGCGCCGACAGCGGATCGCGGAACTCGAACGAGAACTCGGCGGCGGCGCGCAGCGGGGCCAGCTCCTCCATCTTGGCCAGCGCCTTCATGCGGCTCTGGGCCTGGCGCGCCTTGGTGGCCTTGGCCTTGAAGCGGTCGACGAAGGACTGCAGGTGGGCGCGGGTGCGCTGCTGCTTTTCGAAGGCGGCCGCGGCCAGCACCATGTGGGCGGCGCGCTGGCGCTCGAAGCTCGAATAGTTGCCCGAGTAGCGCTTCAGCTTGCGCTCGTCGATGTGCACCACCACGTTCACGATCTCGTCGAGGAAGTCGCGGTCGTGCGAGATGATGATCAGGGTGCCCTGGTAGCGCTTCAGCCAGTCTTCCAGCCAGATGATGGCGTCCAGGTCGAGGTGGTTGGTCGGCTCGTCCAGCAGCAGCAGGTCGGAAGGGCACATCAGGGCCTGCGCCAGGTTCAGGCGCATCCGCCAGCCGCCGGAGAAGCTGGCGACCGGCTGGCGCATCTGCTCCAGCGAGAAGCCCAGGCCCAGCAGCAGCTGCTCGGCGCGCGACTGCACCGTGTAGGCGTCGGCATCCGCCAGCGCGCTGTGTACGTGGCCGATGGCGAGCCCGTTTTCCTGGGTGTGCGGGGCGGCCTCCAGGCGTTCCAGCTCCGACTGCAGGGTGCGCAGGTTGGCGTCGCCGTCGATCGCGTATTCGATCGCGGGACGGTCCAGCGCAGGGGTCTCCTGGGCCACGTAGGCCATGCGCCAGCGCTGCGGGAAATCGATCGCGCCCTGGTCCGGGTGGAGCTCGCTGCGCAGCATGGCGAACAGGCTGGACTTGCCGGCGCCGTTCGCGCCGATCAGGCCGATCTTGTCGCCGGGATTGAGGGTGAGGTCGGCGTCTTCCAGCAGCGGCTTGGTGCCGCGCATCAGACTGACGTTGGAGAATCGGATCATAAGAATTTATTGATATCGTCGTTCCCGCGCAGGCGGGAACCCAAGTTTGCGTGGTTCGCCACGAACTTGGACCCCCGCCTTCGCGGGGGCGACGGTGCTAGCGTAGCGGGTCGAAATTATTGGGCCAGCTGTTCGGCCGTCAGCAGGAACACCGCATCATCCCCCTGGCTGGTGGTCAGCCAGGTCAGGCCCAGGTGGCCGAAGGCCGCTTCCGCGTATTCGCGCTCGTTGCCGATCTCGACCACCAGCACGCCGTCCGGCGTCAGGCGTTCGGCGGCGCCGTCGACGATCTTGCGCACCAGGTCCATGCCGTCCTCGCCGCCGGCCAGGGCGATCTGCGGCTCGCGCATGTATTCCGGCGGCAGGCGCGACATCGAATCGCTGTTCACGTACGGCGGGTTGGTGACGATCAGGTCGTACTTCTTGAACGGCACGTTCTCGTACAGGTCGGACTCGATCGGGTTCACGCGGCCGGCCAGCTTGTAGTCGCGGATGTTGCGCTCGGCGACCGCCAGCGCGTCCTTCGAGATGTCGACCGCGTCCACCGTCGCGTTCGGGAAGGCGTCGGCCAGCATGATCGCCAGGCAGCCGGACCCGGTGCACAGTTCGAGCACGTTCTCGACCGATTCCGGATCCTGCACCCAGGGGCTGAACAGGTTCGGGATCAGTTCGGCGATGAAGGAGCGCGGCACCAGCACGCGCTCGTCGACGTAGAAGTTGTAGCTGCCCAGCCAGGCTTCGTTGGTGATGTAGGCGGCCGGCACGCGTTCGCTGACGCGGCGCTCGATCACGGCCAGCACCTGCAGCACCTCCTCCTGCAGCAGGCGTGCGTCGAGGAAGGGCTCGAGCTTGTCCAGCGGGAGCTTGAGGGTGTGCAGGATCAGGTAGGCGGCTTCGTCGAAGGCTTCGGCGCTGCCGTGGCCGAAGAACAGCTTGGCGGTGTTGAAGCGGGTGACTGCGTAGCGCAGCAGGTCGCGCGGCGTGCAGAAATTGGGCGTGGTCATGGCCATGTCGGGGTCTCGCGGAAATGGTTACGCCGCGGGCGGCGAGGGCGCCAGCAACGCTTCCAGCGTGCGGCGGTAGATGTTCTTGAGCGGGTCGATGTAGCGCAGCTCGATGTGTTCGTCGATCTTGTGGATGCTGGCGTTCGGTGGCCCGAATTCTATCACCTGGGGGCAGATGCGGGCGATGAAGCGTCCGTCCGAGGTGCCGCCGGTGGTCGACAGTTCCGTGTGCACGCCCAGTTCCTGCCTGATCGCGCCGCAGATCGCATCGGACAGCGTGCCCTTCGGCGTCAGGAAGGGCTCGCCGGACAGGGTCCACTGGAGGTCGTAATCGAGGCCGTGGCGGTCGAGGATGGCATGCACGCGCGCTTCCAGGCCGTCGGCCGTGCTGGCGGTCGAGAAGCGGAAGTTGAAGTCGACCTTCAGTTCGCCCGGGATCACGTTGTTGGCGCCGGTGCCGGCGTGGATGTTCGAGATCTGCCAGCTGGTCGGCGGGAAATACTCGTTGCCGTCATCCCACTTTTCGGCCGCGAGTTCGGCCAGGGCGGGCGCGGCCTGGTGGATCGGGTTGCGCGCCAGGTGCGGATAGGCGATGTGGCCCTGCACGCCCTTGACCACCAGGCAGCCCGACAGGGAGCCGCGGCGGCCGTTCTTGATCATGTCGCCCAGCACATGGCTGGAGGTCGGTTCGCCGACCAGGCAGTAATCCAGGGTCTCGCCGCGTTCTTCCAGCATCTCGCAGACGACCACGGTGCCGTCCACGGCCGGGCCTTCCTCGTCGCTGGTGATCAGGAAGGCGATCGAGCCGGCATGGCCCGGATGCGCGGCGACGAATTCCTCGACGGCCACCACCATGGCCGCAATCGAGGTCTTCATGTCGGAAGCGCCGCGCCCGTACAGCTTGCCGTCGCGCCGGGTCGGGGCGAAGGGCTGCGAATGCCACTGGTCGAGCGGGCCGGCCGGGACCACGTCGGTGTGGCCGGCGAATACGAACACGGGGGATTCAAGGCCCCTGCGCGCCCACAGGTTGGTGACGCCGTTCGATTCGATGGTCTCGCAGGCGAAGCCGAGCGGGGCCAGCAGGTCCTTCAGTTTCTGCTGGCAGCCCTTGTCCTGCGGGGTGATCGAATCGAGGGCGATCAGCTCCTCGGTCAGCTGCAGGGTGCGCGAGGTCTTCATGCGGGCCAGTCTCCGAAGGTGCGTTCGTACTCGTCGGCCGAGAAACCGACCTTCAGCGGGCCGGCCCCTTCGAGCACGGGGCGCTTGATGACGGAGGGATTCTCCAGCATCAGGTCGAGGGCGCTGGCCTTGTCGACGACTTGCGCGCGGCGCTCGTCGGACAGCTTGCGCCAGGTCGTGCCCTTGCGGTTGACCAGGGTTTCCCAGTCGAGCTGTTCGAGCCAGGCGGCGACCGTGTCGCGGTCCAGACCCTGCTTCTTGAAATCGTGGAACTCGACGTCCTGGCCGTGCTCGGCCAGCCAGGTGCGCGCTTTCTTGACGGTGTCGCAGTGAGGAATACCGTAGAGAGTTTTTTTCATGGCGTTGTGCAGGGGAAAGGCGCGAAGGATAGCACAGGCCGCTACCTCCGGCAGATAGTTTAACCACACGATTTCAAGGCTGTCGCGGTACTCGGCGCGGCGGGCGCCGGGCGTCGGGAAGGGAGGCGGATTTGTGACCCGGCGTCACAAATCCGTGGATGTTCAATGGTCGAGCGTAAACTCGGTGAAGGACGGTCCGGCCGGCTCATCGGCCTGCTTGCCCGCCTCGTTGTCCTTGCCCTGGCTGTCCGGCCCATTATTGATGAGCCACAGCAGGTTGGTGGCCGAGTCGGCGTTCGCCAGCGCTTCTTCCTGGGTGATCAGGTCGGCCTGCACCAGTTCCAGCAGCGCCTTCTCGAAGGATTGCGAGCCCGGCGACAGGCTCTTGTCCATCGCTTCCTTGATCTGGCCGATCTCGCCCTTCTCGATCAGGTCGGCCACGTAGCGGGTGTTGACCATGATCTCGACCGCGGCCTGGCGCGCGCCGCCCGCCTTCGAGCGGACCAGGCGCTGCGAGACGATGGCCTTGACCGCCGACGACAGGTCCTGCAGCAGGGCGGGCCGGTTCTCGATCGGGTAGAAGCTGATGATGCGGTTCAGCGCGTTGTAGCTGTTATTCGCGTGCAGGGTCGCCAGCACCAGGTGGCCGGATTGCGCATAGGCGAGGGCGGCGGCCATCGTGTCCTTGTCGCGGATCTCGCCGATCAGGATGCAGTCCGGCGCCTGGCGCATCGAGTTGCGCAGGGCGACGTCGAAGCTGGCCGCGTCGCTGCCGATCTCGCGCTGGTTGACGATCGATTTCTTGTTCTTGAACAGGTACTCGATCGGGTCTTCCAGGGTCAGGATGTGGCCGGGGCGCAGCTCGTTCCGATGGTCGAGCATGGACGCGATGGTGGTCGACTTGCCGGAACCGGTGGCGCCGACGATCAGCAGCAGGCCGCGCTTTTCCATGATCAGCTCGGACAGCACGGGAGGCAGGCCCAGCTCGGACAGCGGCGGGATCGTCGCCGGCACGAAGCGGAACACGGCCGAGATCGAACCGCGCTGGCGGAAGGCCGACAGGCGGAACCGTCCCAGGTTGGGCACGGAAATACCCATGTTCAGCTCGTTCTCGCGCTCCAGCTCGGCCATCTGCTCGGGGGAGGCGACCTCGGACAGCAGCACCTGGATGTTTTCCGGTTCGAGCTTGTTCTGGTTGATCGGGATGAGGTTCCCGTTGATCTTGATGTGGACGGGGGAATTTACCGCGAAGAACATGTCCGACGCGTTCTTTTCCTTCATCAACTGGAACAGGCGTTCCATCATCATGGCTCTCTCCCTTGCTTCGCGGTAATTTTGCGTTTTGGGGATTCTAACCTGTTGGAGAAGGATTGCGGGCACTGCATCGTCGTTCCCGCGCAGGCGGGAACCCAAGTTTTGTGAGAACCAGCGGCGCTGGCTACGGAACGAACCTGGGCCCCGCCTGCGCGGGGGCGACGGAAGTGGGATTAAATCCCGCGCAGCAGCTCGTTGATGCCGGTCTTGGCGCGCGTCTTGGCGTCGACCTGCTTGACGATCACGGCGCAGTACAGGCTGTACTTGCCGTCGGCCGACGGCAGCGAACCCGACACCACCACCGAGCCGGCCGGGATGCGGCCGTAGCTCACTTCGCCGGTTTCGCGGTTGTAGATCTTGGTCGACTGGCCGATGTACACGCCCATCGAGATCACCGAGTTCTCTTCGACGATCACGCCTTCGACGATCTCCGAGCGCGCGCCGATGAAGCAGTTGTCTTCGATGATGGTCGGGTTGGCCTGCATCGGTTCCAGCACGCCGCCGATGCCGACGCCGCCGGACAGGTGGACGTTCTTGCCGATCTGGGCGCAGGAGCCGACGGTGGCCCAGGTGTCGACCATGGTGCCTTCGTCGACGTAGGCGCCGATGTTCACGTAGGACGGCATCAGCACCACGTTCTTGCCGATGAAGGAGCCGCGGCGGGCCACGGCCGGCGGCACCACGCGGAAGCCGCCCCTGGCGAAATCTTCGGCGGTGTAGCCGGCGAACTTGGTCGGCACCTTGTCGTAGAACTGCATGCCGCCGCCTTCGACCGGGACGTTGTTCTCGAGGCGGAAGGACAGCAGGACGGCCTTCTTGATCCACTGGTTCACGACCCAGCTGCCGCTGTCTTTCTGGGCCACGCGCAGGCTGCCGTCGTCAAGGCCTGCGAGGACGTGGGCGACCGCGTCGCGCACTTCCGCGCTGGCGCTGTTCGGGCTGATGTCGGCGCGCTGTTCCCACGCGGTGTCGATGATGGTCTGGAGTTGTTGGGTCATGATGTGTCAGCGTTTCAGGTTAGGGATAGCGTAGCGGCGTCTCAGGCGGACGCCTTCAGGTCCTTGCAGAACTGGACGATGCGGTTGGCCGCTTCCAGTCCTTCGTCCACACCGGCGACGAGCGCCATGCGGATGCGGTTGCGGCCCGGGTTGCTGCCGTGCGCATCGCGCGCCAGGTAGGAGCCGGGCAAAACCGTCACATTATATTCGGCGTACAGGCCGCGTGCGAACTCGGTGTCCGACAGGCCGCTGGAACGCACGTCGGCCCACAGGTAGAAGCCGGCGTCGGGCAGTTCGACGTCCATCACCTGCTTCAGCAACGGGGTGATGAGGTTGAACTTTTCCTTGTACAGGTTGCGGTTGTCCTGCACGTGGGCTTCGTCGTTCCAGGCCGCGATCGAGGCCGCCTGGATGGTCGGCGACATCGCGCCGCCGCAGTAGGTGCGGTACAGCAGGAATTTCTTCAGCACGTCAGGGTCGCCGGCGACGAAGCCCGAGCGCATGCCCGGCACGTTCGAGCGCTTCGACAGGCTCGAGAACACGACCAGGTTGGCATAGGGACGCAGGCCGGCGCTGCGGCCGAGCTGGTGCGCCGCTTCCAGCGCGCCCAGCGGCGGGGTCGCGCCGAAGTAGATCTCGGAATAGCACTCGTCGGCCGCGATCACGAAGCCGTGGCGGTCGGCCAGCTCGAACAGCTCGCGCCAGTCGTCCAGGGTCAGCACGGCGCCGGTCGGGTTGCCCGGCGAGCACAGGTACAACAGCTGCACCCGCGCCCACACCTCGTCCGGCACGCCGGCATAGTCCGGGGCGAAGTTGCGCGCCGGGACCGAGTTCACGAAATAGGGTTCGGCGCCGGCCAGGTAGGCCGCGCCTTCGTAGATCTGGTAGAAGGGGTTCGGACACATTACCAGCGCGCCGCCGTTCGCCGCTGCGCGCGGGTCGATCACGCACTGCGCGATCGCGAACAGCGCCTCGCGCGAGCCGTTCACCGGCAGCACCATCGTGTCCGGATCCAGCGCCGGCACCCCGTAGCGGCGCTCCAGCCAGCCGGCGATCGCGCTGCGCAGTGGCTCGCCGCCGTGCGTGCTCGGATAATTCGCCAGTCCGGTCACGCTGTGCGTCAGGGCTTTCTGGATGAAGGCCGGAGTCGGATGCTTGGGCTCGCCGATGCCGAGGCTGATATGGGCATGGTCGGGATTCGGCGCGACGCCGGCGAACAGCTGGCGCAGCTTTTCGAAAGGATAGGGGTGCAGTCGTTCGAGATGTGGATTCACGGCGCTATCGGTCAGGTCAGATGGGTCGGTGCGAGAAGATCAATTATAGCGAGGCGCGCCCGATGCTGCTCTCGCTTGGAATGCAGTAATATTAACGGCAGGAATTCACTCCCCAGGTTCCCCGTGCCCATCCATTACGCCCGCAGCCTTCTCGGCCGTGCGCGCAGCCCGCGCGCCAACCGCCACCTCGGGGTGGCGCTCGCCTTCGTCGCCGGCGCCATCAATGCCGGCGGCTTCCTCGCCGTGCACCAGTACACCTCGCACCTGACCGGGGCGATCTCGTCGGCGGCCGACAACCTGGCCCTCGGCGCCTGGGACCTGGCGCTGGACGGCCTTGGCGCCGTGCTGTCGTTCCTGCTGGGCGCCGCCTGCACCGCGCTTACCGTCAACTACGGGCGCCGGCGCGGGCTGGCCAGCGAGTATGCGCTGCCGCTGCTGCTGGAAGCGGTGCTGCTGCTGGCCTTCGGCGTGCTGGGCGCGCGCCTGGCCGCCGTCGACGCGCTGTTCGTGCCGGCCACGGTGATGCTGCTGTGCTTCATGATGGGACTGCAGAACGCCCTGATCACCAAGCTCTCGCAGGCCGAGATCCGCACCACCCACATGACCGGCATCGTCACCGACATCGGCATCGAACTGGGCCGGATGGCGTACTGGAACCGCGACCCGGCGCAGCCGAAGGTGACGGCCAACCGCGCGCGCCTGCGCCTGCTGGTGTCGCTGCTGCTGGGTTTCTTCGGCGGCGGGCTGGCGGGGGCGCTCGGTTTCAAGCACGTCGGCTACCTGGCGACGCTGCCGCTGGCCGGCCTGCTGTGCGCGCTGGCGATCGTGCCGGCGGTCGACGATTTGAGACGCCTGGCGCCACGCTAAATCAGGCCGCGCCGGCCAGCGCCCGCTCGCGCCATGCCCCCGGATTCATCCCCGACCATTCGCGGAACGCGTGCGTGAACGCGCTCTGTTCCTGGTAGCCGAGCAGGAAGGCGATGTCGGCCAGCGACAGGCCGCGCTGGCGCAGATAATCCTGGGCCAGCGCATGGCGGGCCGCGTCCAGCACCTGCTGGAAGTTGGCGCCGGCGTCCGCCAGCTTGCGCTGCAGGGTGCGCGGCGACAGCCCGAGTTCGCCGGCGATGCCGGCCAGGCGCACGCGGTCGTTCGCCAGGTTGCGGATCACGCAGGCGCGCACCTCGGCGACGATGCCGTGGCGCTCGCGCTCATCCCGTCTTTCCTGCAGCAGGCGTTCGGCATGCTGCTGCAGCACCGGGTACATGCCGGCGTCGGCGTTCGGCACCGGCATCGCCAGCAGGGCCGCGTCGAAGCAGGCCAGGTGGGCGCCAGCGCCGAACTCCGGCACCATGCCCAGCACCCGTTCGTATTCCGCCGCATCGGCATCGCCCGCGTGCGCGAAGGCCAGGCGCAGCGGCGCCAGCGGACGGCCGGCGAGCCAGGAACCGAAGGTGCGGATGCCGGCGAACACGCTTTCGGCCAGGTGCCGGCTGGCGTCCGGGAAGTGGCTGGTCCAGGTGTAGCAGGCGACGCCGGCCGCGGGGTCGAGATCGAGCCGCGAGCGTCCGAGATCGTGGGCCAGCTGTTCGTAGCGCTGCGTCTGTTCGAGGGCCTGGGCGAAGTCGGTGCAGGCCAGCAGGATCAGGCCATACACGCTGTAGGTGCCGAGCCGCACCCGTTCGCCCACGTGCAGGCCGAAATGCGGATCGCCAGCCAGTTCGGCGCCGGCCGCCAGCAGGGCGATGTAGTCGCGCGCGGCCAGCGATTCCGGCAGCGGATCGAGCGCGATGGCGAGCCCGGCTCCTTGCGCGAGCGCGCGCGCGTCCACGCCGCGCGCGGCGGCGGCCTCCAGCAGCGGCTGCAGATAGGATCCGGTGACCCGGGCAAGCATGGGACCATTCGTCGGTGGCATGTTCGAACAAGCGCTTGGCATGAATCCGCAAGACGTGGATGAGCGGTTGGCTTATCTTACGCAAAAAACATCGAGGAAGACAGACCATGAGGCGATGGAACGGCTGGGGAGACGAGGCGATCGGGGTGCCGATCGGCGCGGAGGCGCTGCGCTTCCTCGAGCGGCGGCTGGGGCCGGGCACGGGGCCGGCCGATGCCGGCTTCGAGGCGGTGTGTGCGCAGGTCGCGCCGTCGCGCCTGCCGCCGCATCCGCTGGTGGACACGGCGCCCGACGTGCGCCTGACCCACGCGCTGGGCCAGAGCCTGCCGGACTGGCTGCGCCTGCGCTACGGCCGGATCGCGGCGGCGCCGGACGGCGTGGCCTTCCCGGAAAGCGCGGACGAGGTACGGGCGCTGATCCGCTACGCGATCGGGGCCGGCGCCGCGGTCGTGCCCTACGGCGGCGGCACCAGCGTATGCGGCCACCTGGACCCGGCGCGCGACCGGCCCACGCTGTCGGTCGACATGCGCCGCCTGCGCGCGCTGACGAACCTCGACCGCGACGCGCTGCTGGCCACCTTCGGCGCCGGCGTGGCCGGCCCGGACCTCGAAGCCCAGCTGCGCGCGCATGGCTACACGCTGGGCCACTTTCCGCAATCCTTCGAGTATTCCACCCTCGGCGGCTGGGTCGTCACGCGCTCCTCGGGCCAGCAGTCGCTGCGCTACGGCCGCATCGAGCAGCTGTTCGCCGGCGGCCGCATCGAGACGCCGCAAGGTCTGCTGGAGATCCCGACCTTCCCGGCGTCGAGCGCCGGCCCCGACCTGCGCGAGCTGGTGCTGGGTTCCGAGGGCCGGCTCGGCATCCTGACGGAAGCAGCGGTGCGCATCAGCCCCTTGCCGGCCTTCGAAGCCTTCCATGCCGTGTTCCTGCCCGACTGGGAAGGCGCCGAGCGGGCGGTGCGCGCGATCGTGCAGGCGCGGCTCGGGCTGTCGATGCTGCGGCTGTCGAATCCGGTGGAGACGGCGACCATGCTGACCCTCGCAGGCCACGCCAGGCAAGTGGCGCTGCTCGAGACCCTGCTGCGCCTGCGCGGCGCCGGCGAGGGCAAGTGCATGCTGCTGGTCGGCGCCAGCGGTACGAAAGGACAGGCGCGCGCGGCCCTGGCGGCGGCCTTGAAGATCGCGCGCAGCCACAAGGGCGTGCATGCGGGGCGCGGCCTGGGCGAACGCTGGAAGAAGAACCGCTTCCGCAACGTCTACCTGCGCAACGCCGCCTGGGAACGCGGCTACGCGATCGATACCGTCGAGACCGCGCTGGACTGGCCGCGCGTGACGCCGGCGATGCGCGCCGTGGAACAGGCCGCCGTCGACGCCCTGGCCGCGGATAGCGAACGGGTGCATGCCTACACCCACCTGTCGCACCTGTATCCGCAAGGCGCCAGCGTGTACACGACCTTCATCTGGCGCCTGGCCGGGAATTACGAGGCCGACCTGGCGCGCTGGCGCCGCCTCAAGACCGCCGCCTCCGAAGCCATCGTCGCCAGCGGCGGCACCATCAGCCACCAGCATGGCGTCGGCCTTGATCACGCGCCGTGGCTGCACATGGAAAAGGGAGAGCTCGGCATGGAGGCGCTGCGGGCGCTGTTCCGCCAGTTCGACCCGGATGGCTGCATGAACCCCGGCAAGCTGCTGACGTGATGAAAGCTCATGCCGTGAATGCGCTCTGGGAGCGCGATGGGCGCGCCGGCTTGCCGGCGCTGATGGCGCGCGAATGGGACCTGCTGGTGATCGGCGGCGGCATCACCGGCGCCGGCATCCTGCTGGAAGCGGCGCGGCGGGGCCTGAAGGCCCTGCTGGTCGAGCAGCGCGACTTCGCCTGGGGCACGTCGAGCCGCTCGTCCAAGCTGGTGCACGGCGGACTGCGCTACCTGAAGGACGGCCACCTGCACCTGACCAGGGAGTCGGTGCGCGAGCGCGAAAGCCTGCTGCGCGATGCGCCGGGACTGGTCGAACCGCAGGGCTTCGCCTTCGCCCACTACCAGGGCCAGCGCGGACGGCGCAGCTTCCTGGCCGGACTGGCCATCTACGACCTGCTGGCCGGCCGGCGCGAGCGGCACTGGCTGCCGAAGGAAGCGTTCCTGGAGCGGGCGCCGAACGTGGCGCTTCAGATGGCAGGCGCGGGCCTGGACGGCGGCATCGTCTACACCGACGCCAGGACCGACGACGCGCGCCTGGTGCTGCGGGTGCTGGGCGAGGCGATGGCGCATGGCGCGGCGGCGCTCAACTACGTGGCTGCGCGTTCGCTGGTCCGGATCGCGGGCAGGGTGGCCGGCGCGGTCCTGCGCGACGAAGTCTCGGGCGCCCTGTACGAGGCAAGCGCGCGCGTGACGGTCGACGCCACCGGCGCCTGGTCCGGACCGCTGCACGGCAAGGGCCCGCGCCTGCGCCCGCTGCGCGGCAGCCACCTGGTGCTGCCGGCCTGGCGCCTGCCCTTGTCCCAGGCCGTGAGCCTGATGCATCCGCGGGACGGGCGCCCGGTGTTCGCCTATCCGTGGGAGGGCACGATCCTGGCCGGCACCACGGACCTCGACCACGCGCAGCCGATGGACCACGAAGCGCGCATCACGCGGGCCGAACTCGACTACCTGCTGGCCGCGCTGCAGGCCCAGTTTCCGGGACTCGGCATCGTCGAAGGCGACGTGCTGTCGACCTTTGCCGGGGTGCGCCCGGTCATCGCCGGCGGCCGTGCCGAGGCGTCGCGCGAAGGGCGCGAGCATTGCGTGTGGAGCGAGGCCGGACTGGTGGCGGTGGCCGGCGGCAAGCTGACCACCTTCCGCGCCATCGCCCTCGACGCGCTGAAGCAGGTGCGCGCCCAGTTGCCCGGCTGGCGCGACGCGCTGCGGCCCTGCCGCGTGTTCGCGTCGCCGCCTGCGGTGTCCGACAGCCGCCTGCCGCCGGGCGCGCTGCGGCGCCTGCAGGGCCGCCATGGCGCCGCGGCCGGGGCCTTGCTGGCCGCCGCCGGCGACGGAGAATGCGCACCGGTTCCCGGCACCGAGACCCCGTGGGCCGAGCTGCGCTGGGGCGCGCGCGCGGAAGCCGTGCAGCGCCTGGACGACCTGCTGCTGCGCCGTACCCGCCTGGGCCTCCAGCTCAGGCAGGGCGGGACCGCGCTGATGCCGCGCATCCGCGCGATCTGCCAGCCGGAGCTGGGCTGGAACGACGCGCGCTGGGCGCAGGAAGAACGCGATTACCTGGCCTTGTGGCGCTCCCACTA
Source organism: Telluria sp. Soil_C_11 (assembly GCF_057657395.1). Lineage (NCBI taxonomy): Bacteria > Pseudomonadati > Pseudomonadota > Betaproteobacteria > Burkholderiales > Oxalobacteraceae > Telluria > Telluria sp. Soil_C_11. The sequence continues at coordinate 194,881 of NZ_JBDGIN010000002.1, forward strand.
CGGCCTGCCGCAGGAGAAAACGGAATGAGCATGCAAGCGACCATCCTCGCCATCGACAACGGCACCCAGAGCGTGCGCGCGCTGCTGTTCGACCTGCGGGGAAATATCGTGGCCAGGTCCCAGGTCATGCTGGAGGCTTATTTTTCCGAGCAGCCCGGCTGGGCCGAGCACGACCCCGAGGATTACTGGGCGTCGCTCTGCAAGGCTTGCCAGGGCCTGTGGACCCAGCCCGGCGTGGACAAGGCCGCCGTGCAGGGCGTGGCCGTGACCACCCAGCGCGGCACCGTGGTCAGCCTCGGCAAGGACGGCAAGCCCCTGCGCCCGGCCATCACCTGGCTCGACCAGCGCCGCACCGATCGTTACCCGCCGATCGCCTGGTGGTGGCGGGCGGCGTTCAAGCTGGCGCGGGTCGACGGCACCATCGATTACTTCCGCGGCGAAGCGGAAATCAACTGGATCAAGGCCCACCAGCCCGAGGTCTGGGCCGCGACCGACAAGTTCCTGCTGCTGTCCGGCTACCTGAACTGGCGCCTGTGCGGCGAGTTCCTCGATTCCAGCGGCTCGCAGGTCGCCTATCTGCCGTTCGACTACAAGCGCCGGCGCTGGGCCGCGCGCCACGACTGGAAGTGGCAGGCGCTGGCGGTCGAGCCGCACATGCTGCCCGGGCTGGTCGAGCCGGGCGAGCGCCTGGGCAGGATCTCGGCGCAGGCGGCGCTCGATACCGGCATTCCGCAGGGCCTGCCGCTGCTGGCTGCCGCCGCCGACAAGGCCTGCGAGGTGATCGGCGCCGGCTGCCGCGAGCCGCACGTGGGCTGCCTGAGCTACGGCACCACTGCCACCATCAATACCACCAGCACGCGCTATACCGAAGTCACGCCCTTCATTCCGCCATACCCGGCGGCGATCCCGTGCGCCTACAGCAACGAGGTGCAGGTGTTCCGCGGCTACTGGATGGTCAACTGGTTCAAGGAGCAGTTCGGCCACCACGAGCAGCTGCGCGCATTGGCCGAGGATGTCGCGCCGGAGCAGCTGTTCGACCGCATGGCCAGCAGCGTGCCGCCCGGCTCGATGGGCCTGATGCTGCAGCCGTACTGGACCCCCGGCATCCGCGTGCCGGGCCGGGAAGCGAAGGGCGGCATCATCGGCTTCGGCGACGTGCACACCCGCGCCCACGTGTATCGCGCGATCCTGGAGGGATTGGCGTATGCGCTGCGCGAGGGGAAGGAGCGGATCGAGCAGCGCAGCGGGGTGGCGGTTACCGAGCTGCGCGTCTCCGGCGGCGGCTCGCAGAGCGATTGCGCGATGCAGCTGACGGCCGACATCTTCGGCCTGCCGACCGCGCGCCCGCATGTCTACGAGACCTCGGGCCTGGGCGCGGCCATCGACGCCGCCGTCGGCCTCGGCCTGCACCGCGACTTCGATGCCGCGGTGGCGGCGATGACCAGGGTGGGGAGGGTGTTCGAGCCCTTGCCGGAGAACCAGCGCATCTACGACCGCCTGTACCGGCGGGTGTACCGGCGGATGTATCGGCAGTTGCAGCCGCTTTATCGGGAGATTGCGGAGATTACGGGCTATCCGCGCGTTTCCTGAACGTCGGTGCCTTTCTCAGTACATCGCCGCGCTACGCACCGCCTCCCAGGCCGCCCCGGCTACCGCGGTCTCGACGCGGTTGCGCCCGGCGCCCTTGGCCGCGTACATGGCGCGGTCGGCGCACACGAACAGCTGCTCGATCTCGTCGAGCTGGGTCGGCACGATGGTCGCCACGCCCACCGAGACCGTGATCCACGGCGAGGTGGGCGAGCGCGGGTTCGGCAGCTGCAGGGCTTCGACCGTGGTGCGGATCGCTTCCGCCAGGCGCGCCGCGGCTTCGTGCGGGGTCTCGGCGAACAGCAGCACGAATTCCTCGCCGCCGTAACGCGCCGCCAGATCGGTCGGGCGCAGTGCGTGCGCGTCCAGCGCCTGGGCCACTTTCTGCAGGCAGACGTCGCCGGCCACATGGCCGAGGGTGTCGTTGTACAGCTTGAAATGGTCGACGTCGAGCACGACCAGCGACAGCGGCTGGGCGTGGCGGATCGCGCGCTGCCATTCTTTTTCCAGGAAGGCGTCGAAGTGGCGGCGGTTGGCGATTTTAGTAAGCGGATCCAGCATGGCGGCGCGGTGCAGCGCATCCTCGGACTGCTTGTGGTGGGTGATGTCGTGCAGCAGGGCGACGAACAGGTCGTCGGCCGCGTGCATCGGCGTCATCGTCAGGTCCATCGCGCGCAGGCGGCCGTCGCGGTGGCGGATCAGCACTTCGCGGGTGCCGTGGCCGAACGCCTCCATGGCGGCGCCGCCGTCCGGGTAGTGGTCCTGCTGGGCCAGCAGATCGGCCAGCGAGCGGCCCACCAGCTCGTCCGCGGCATAGCCCAGGTAGCGGTCGCAGGCCGGGTTCGCGTACTGGACGCGGCCGTTGCGCTCGACGATCAGCAGGCCCTGGTCCATGCTGTCGACGATCATGCGCAGGCGCTCCGCCTGTTCCTTCTGGACGGCGCTGCCGCTGTTCAGGCGCAGCTGGGCGCGCACGCGCGCGCAAACTTCTTCCATGCGCAAGGGCTTGGGAATGTAGTCGACCGCGCCGATGTCGAAGCCGGCCACGATGTCTTCGGTCTCGCCGCGCGCGCTCATGAAGATCACGGGGATGCGCGCCGTGGCCGGGTGCGCCTTCAGGCGGCGGCAGGTTTCCAGCCCATCCATCCCGGGCATGACGACGTCGAGCAGCACCAGGTCGGGCTTGACGCGCTGGGCGATCTCGATGGCGCGCTCACCCGACGTGGCGACGAAAGTCTGGTAGTCCTGGCGCAGCATCATGGTGCGCAGCAGGGAAACGTTGTCCGGTGCGTCGTCGACGATGAGGATGGCAGGCTTGCGGGGTGCGGCTGGCCCCGCGCTGGCTAGGTCGGTCATACTGTGCCTTGTGAGGGCTCACGATGATGTTCGTTCAAAATCATACATCGTTGTGCACCGTCATGGAGCAGTATTGCTTGTTTGTAAGAAAAATTTGTGACTCGGGCGCAACTTTCGGTTGCGCCCGAGATACGGAAAATCACATGGTGCGGCGCCGCGGTAACAATTGCGGCGCCGGGAGGCGCGGACCGGACGGCCCGCGCGGCAGGATTACAGCTGGTCCTTGATCAGCTGGCCCAGCACGGCGATGCCTTCACGGATGCGCTCCGGCGGCACGGTCACGAAGGACAGGCGCAGGGTGTTGGTGGCCGGCTCGTTGGCGTAGAACGGGGCGCCCGGCACGAAGGCGACGCGCGCGGCGATCGACTGGTCGAGCAGCTTGGTGGCGTCGATCTGCTTCGGCAGCTCGACCCAGATGAACATGCCGCCTTCCGGACGGGTCCAGGTCACGCCCTTCGGGAAGTGCTCTTCCATTGCGTCCAGCATCACCTGGCACTGGTTGGCGTACAGGTTGCGGATGGTCGGGATGTGCTCCTGCAGGAAGCCGTCCTTGACCACTTCGTGCACGACCATCTGGGTCAGCTGGGCGGTGTGGAGGTCGGCGGCCTGCTTGGCCAGCTCGAGGCGGCGCACCAGCGGCAGCGGGGCGCACACATAACCGAGGCGGATGCCCGGGGTCAGCACCTTCGAGAAGGAACCCATGTAGATCACGCCTTCCGGGTTCATGTTCAGCATGCGCGGCATCGGCTCGCCCTTGTACGACAGGGCGCCGTACGGATCGTCCTCGATCAGGGGCAGGCCCAGGCGGGCGCAGGTCTCGACCAGTTCGCGGCGGCGCTCGAGCGACAGCGAGCGGCCGGTCGGGTTCTGGAAGTTCGGCAGCGCGTACAGCAGGCGCGCGCCTTCGGCCAGGCCTTCGAGCGAAGACGGCACCAGGCCGTGCTCGTCGGTCTCGACCGAGTGGAATTCGGGGCGGTAAACCGAGAACGCCTGCAGGGCGCCGAGGTAGCTCGGGGTCTCGACCAGCACTTTGCTGCCTTCGTCGATCAGTACCTTGCCCAGCAGGTCGAGGGCCTGCTGCGAGCCGGACACCATCAGGATCTGCTCGGGCAGGATCTTGCAGTCGGGCGTCGACAGGTAGCCGGCAATCCATTCGCGCAGCGGAGCGTAGCCGTCGGTCGGGCCATACTGGAGGGCCTGTTTACCCGCCTCGGACAACACCTTGTCGTAGGCCGCTTTCATGCGTTCGACGGGGAAGGTGGCGGGCGAGGGCAGGCCGCCGGCGAAGGAGATGATCTCCGGGCGCTGGGTGATCTTCAGGATTTCGCGGATCGCCGAGCTTTGCAGCTGCTGCGCGCGTTCCGAAAACTGCCACTGGATGGGATTGGGATTTTCGATTTTCATACTGATCTCACAGGAAGGACGGCTTGGGTGCGTCGGCCATTATAAAGCACGCTGGATGAGCGAACTTCGTAAAAGAGGCGTGCCTTGTGGGCCCGCCCCGGAACTTGTACGTGGGCACGGGGTGCCCACCCTACATTATTACGCTACTTCGGCGATCAGCTCGATCTCGACGCAGGTACCGCGCGGCAGCGAGGCCACGCCGAAGGCCGAGCGGGCATGCTTGCCGGCGTCGCCGAACACTTCGCCCAGCAGTTCCGAGCAGCCGTTGGTGACCAGGTGCTGTTCGTTGTAGTCCGGGGTCGAGGCGACCAGGCTCATCACCTTGACGATGCGCTTCACACGGCCGAGGTCGCCGCCGCAGGCTTCCTGCAGGGTGCCCATCAGGTCGATCGCGACCGAGCGCGCCGCCGCTTGGCCATCGGCCGTGGTTTTGTCCTTGCCCAGCAGGCCGGTGGTCGGCGAGCCGTCGGCGTTCTTGGCGATGTGGCCGGAAATGAAGACCAGGTTGCCGGTCTGCACGTACATGACATAGGCCGCGGCCGGGGTGGCCGGCGCCGCGAGGGTGATGTTCAGTTCTTTGAGTTTGTCGTAGACGGACATGGAATCCCCAGGTTGCTTGAAAAAGAGCCCGTATTGTACGACTTGCCACTGCGCGCGGCTATGTCCGGCGCGCGAGGCTAGCGCCGCAGCCCTTCCTGGGGCGACCGCAGCACCCGCTCGATGAGCGCCGAATCGAGCCGCATGCCCCTCATGTAGGCGCGCGCCGCACCCGCACCCAGCACGCGCCGTACGGCCTGCGCCTTGTAGACGGCACGGGCCTTCACCGGATCGCAGCGCGTATAGGACATGTGTGGCTCAATCGACCAGCCCGCGCGCGACGCCGACCTGGCCGCGATAGGCGTCGAAGATGTGGCGCAGGGCCTCGGCCATGGTGGTGCTCGGCGCCCAGCCGAGGTCGTTCATGGTGTTCTCGATCTTCGGCACGCGGTTCTGCACGTCCTGGTAGCCCTTGCCGTAGTAGGCGCCCGAGCTGGTCTCGACGATCTTCACCTTCTGCGCGCCGGCGGCGTATTCCGGGTATTCGGCGGCCAGCTTCAGCATCATGTCCGCCAGCTCGCGGATCGAATAATTGTTGGCCGGGTTGCCGACGTTGTAGATCTGGCCGCTCGCCTTGCCGTCCTTGTTCTCGATGATCTTCATGAGCACGTCGATGCCGTCGTCCACATAGGTGAAGGCGCGTTTCTGCGCGCCGCCGTCGACCAGCGAGATGGTTTCGCCGCGCACGATGTGGCCGAAGAACTGGGTCAGCACGCGCGACGAGCCTTCCTTCGGCGTGTGGATCGAGTCCAGGCCGGCGCCGATCCAGTTGAACGGGCGGAACAGCGTGAAGTTCAGGCCTTCCATGCCGTAGCCCCAGATCACGCGGTCCATCAACTGCTTGGCGCAGGCGTAGATCCAGCGCGGCTTGTTGATCGGGCCGTAGACCAGTTCCGAATTTTCCGGATCGAATTCCTCGTCGCGGCTCATGCCATACACTTCCGAGGTCGACGGGAAGATCAGGTGCTTCCCGTACTTCGCGGCCGAGCGCACGATCGGCAGGTTGGCCTCGAAGTCGAGTTCGAACACGCGCAGCGGTTCCTTCACGTAGGTCGACGGCGTGGCGATGGCGACCAGCGGCAGGATCACGTCGCACTTCTTGACGTGGTACTCGACCCATTCGGTGTTGATCGTGATGTCGCCTTCGAAGAAGTGCATGCGCGGATGGTCCAGCAGCTCCGTGATGCGCTCGGCGTTCATGTCCATGCCGTAGACTTCCCAGTCGGTGGTTGCGAGAATGCGCTTGGACAGGTGGTGGCCGATGAAGCCGTTGACGCCGAGGATGAGGACTTTTTTCATGTGCTAACTTTCAAGATGCCGCAGTGAAGCGGTGTTGCTGTGACGCGGCGGCGAAAGGCGGCGCGTCGGGGCCGTCATGATAGTCAGGCCGGTGTGAAGCCGGCGTCAAGGATCCGTGAAGTTTTCGTGAAGTTTCGCGAATTACCGCGATTCCAGGCCGAGCAGGACGCGGGTTCCGCTGCCTTCGGCGCTTTCGACCGCGATGCGCCAGCCGTAACGGTCGCATATTTTCTTCACGATCGCCAGCCCGATGCCGAATCCGTCCCCGCGTCCGCCCGGCGCGCGGTAGAAGCGGTCGAAGACATGGGGCAGGGCTTGCGGAGCGATGCCGGAGCCGGTGTCTTCGACGCTCAGCGTACCGTCCGCGTACGTGAAGCGCAGCTCCCCATCCTGCGTGTGGCGCAGGGCGTTGTCGACCAGGTTGGACAGGACGATGCCGAGCGCCGAGGCATTCGCGAGCACGGGAATCTCGGCCGGCACCGACACGCGTGCCCGCACCGCCCGCTTTTCCAGCCGCTCGGCGTAGCGTTCCAGGATGGCATCGATGATGGCGCAGAGACGCGCGGATGACGCCACCGTGGCCGATTCCTCGCGGGCAAGCGCGAGCAGGCATTCGATCAGGGCATGCATGTCCTCGGCCGCCTGCTCGATCTGCAGCAGGCGCTGGCGCGACTTGGCGTCGAGCGATGCGGCGACCGGTTCCAGCAGCTCGCAGCTGGTGCGGATCCGGGTGAGCGGGGTGCGCAGCTCGTGGCTGACGTTGGCGGTGAATTCCTTCTCGCGTTCGACCATCGCGGCCATGCGGACGTGGTAATCGTTGACCGCATGCGCCAGTTCGGCCACTTCGTGCTCGTCGTAGCCGCGCGGATCGATGGCGGAGGAGGCGCCCGAACGCAGGGCCGTGACCTGGCGGGCCAGGCCGCCGACCTGCCGCACCAGCAGGCCGGACAGCCAGTAGGCCATCCACACCGAAGGCAGCACGAACAGCGCGGTGACGATCGTCAGCGTGTCGATGCCGTCCCTGAAATGCTGTTCATAGGCGCTGTAGTCATAGGCGCGGTACACCCGTTCGTCACCGAAGCGCACGACGGCCACATGGATGTCGCGTCCACCCACCGGGACTTTATGGACGCCCTCCGGCAGCGAAGCAAGCGAGGCGGGCAGGTCGAACCACTGTCCGCCTTCCTGCGACACGCGCGCGCCCACCACCGGATCGACCGGCGGCAGCGAGGAGGGCTCGTCGCGGTAGGACTGCAGCAGGTTGCGCATGTCGTCGTCGATGATCGACTGGACCAGGCGCTCTTCCTGGGATTCGGCGAGGGCGCGCACCCCCAGCGTCTGCACGACGAGAAGGACGATCGCCGCCGCGAACAGGGCCAGCGCGACCTTCAGGCGCAGGCTAGGACGCATCGTGCGGGTCGCCCGGGGAGCCGATCCGGTAGCCGATGCCATGCAGGGTCTCGATCGGGTTCGCTTCGCCGTCGGCGGTCAGGGCGCGCCGCAGCGTGTGCATGTGCGAGCGCAGCGTGTCGCTGTCCGGCAGCGGCTCGCCCCACACGGCGGTTTCGAGGTCGGCGCGGCGCAGCACCTGGCCCGGCGAAGCCATCAGCAATTGCAGCAGGTGCAGGCACTTGCGCGGCAGGCGGATCGTCCGGCCGGCGCGCTCGACCTCGAGCGTGCGCGGGTCAAGGCTGATGTCTCCGCAGCGCAGCGCGCCCGGCACGACCTGGCCGTGGTGGCGCTTGATCAGCGCCGCCAGGCGCGCGCCAAGCTCCTTCAACGAGAACGGTTTGACCAGGTAGTCGTCGGCGCCGTGGCCGAAGCCGGCCAGCTTGTCGTCCAGCGTGTCCTTGGCGGTCAGCATCAGGACCGGGGTATCGCGGCGCGCTTCCTCGCGCAGCTTGCGGCACAGCGTGAAGCCGTCCATGCCCGGCAGGGACACGTCGAGCAGGATCGCGCTCCATTGCGCGCTGACGGCGCGGTGCAGGCCGGTGACGCCATCCGAAGCGTGTTCCGGGGCATAGCCGGCGGCTTCGAGATAATCATAGAGATTGGCCGCGATGGCCGGGTCGTCTTCGATGATGAGAACGCGCATGAGAAGTGCTTGAGGGAACGGAAGCCGCCATCATGCCATACTGCGGCGGCGTATTCAGCCGGTCCGCTCGCGCTCGTCGCGGGCGCGCGCCAGCAGCAGGGTGCGTTCGCGCTCGTTGAGGGTCAGGCTGGCGGCGCGCTCGAACTCGGCGCGCGCTTCCTCGTGGCGGCCCAGCCTGGCGAGCAGGTCGCCGCGCACGCTGGGCAGCAGGTGGTAACTGGCCAGCCGCGGTTCGTCCAGCAGCTGGTCGGCCAGCGCCAGGCCTTCCGCCGGACCGTAGGCCATGCCCAGCGCCACCGCGCGGTTCAGCTCGACCACCGGCGAGCGCAGCAGCTCGGCCAGGGCGTCGTACAGCGCGGCGATGCGCGGCCAGTCGGTCGCCTCCGGCGTCAGGGCGCGGGCGTGGCAGGCGGCGATCGCGGCCTGCAGGGCGTAGGGCCCCAGGCTGCCGAGGCGGCCGGCACGCTCCAGCGCATCCAGGCCGCGCCGGATCTGGAGCCGGTCCCAGCGGCTGCGGTCCTGGTCCAGCAGCAGCACCGGCTCGCCGTTCGGCCCCGTGCGGGCGCGCTCGCGCGAGGACTGGATCTCCATCAGCGCGACCAGGCCGTGCACTTCGCCTTCTTCCGGCGCCAGACCGGCCAGCACCCGGCCCAGGCGCAGCGCCTCGCGGCACAGGCCGGGCCGCAGCCAGTCGGCGCCGGCGCTGGCCGAATACCCTTCGTTATAGATCAGGTAGATCACCTGCAGCACCGAGGCCAGGCGCGGCTTGCGCTCTTCGCCGCGCGGCACCTCGAACGGCACCTTCGCCTCCGCCAGCGTGCGTTTGGCGCGCACGATGCGCTGGGCCACCGTGGCCTCGGGCACCAGGAAGGCGCGCGCGATCTCGGCGGTGGACAGGCCGCCCAGCAGCTTGAGCGTCAGCGCGGCGCGCGCTTCGCTGGAAAGTACCGGATGGCAGGCGACGAACATCAGGCGCAGCACGTCGTCGTCGATACCCTCGGCGTCCTGCGCCAGCTCGGCCAGCTCGTCGGGCCGGCGCTGGGCGTCGCGCAACTGCTCGTCCATCTCCCACGACAGCTGGCCTTCCTTCCCGGCGTGCATGCTGGCGTGCCGCAGGTGGTCGAGCGCGCGGTGCTTGGCCACCTGCATCAGCCAGGCGCCGGGCTTGTCGGGCACGCCGTCCGCCGGCCAGGATTCCAGCGCCTGCAGCATGGCGTCCTGGGCCAGCTCTTCGGCGATGCCGACGTCGCGCAGCATCCGGCTCAGCGCGCCGACGATGCGCGCCGATTCCATGCGCCAGACCGCCTCGACGATCCGGCCGGTGCCGTTCGTCTTTATATCGCTCGTCATCGCCGGAGCATGACCGTGCGCAGGGCGGCATCCAGCTGCTCGGCGCGCAGGCTGGCGTCTTCCTGGCGCTGCGCTTCGCCGAGGGCCGGCATCAGGTCGTCCATGGTGGCGGCCTCGCGGATCTCGACCTCGACATACGGCCCGGTCGGATACGGCAGGGTGCGCGCCCAGGCGATCGCGTCCGGCATCGAGCCGGCCCTGATCATCCAGAAGCCGGCGATCAGTTCCTTGGCTTCCGCGAACGGGCCATCGATCACGCTGGCCTGGCCGCCCCTGAAATGCAGCCTGGCGCCGCGTGCGCTCGACTTCAGGCCGTCGCCGGCCAGCAGCCTGCCTTGCGCCGCCTGGGCGGCGTTGAAGGCGTTCAGCGCGTCCAGCATTTCCCGCGGCGGAATGCGGTCGCGCTCGGTTTCTTCGTTTGAGCGCAGCAGGATGACGTAGCGCCGGTCGCCACTGTCCGCGGCCGGCGGCACCTGGGCGCAGCCGCCCGGGCAGCCGGTCTCGCGCAGTTCCAGCACGGCTTCGCCGGTGGCCTGCACGTCGCTCTGCGGCCACTGTTTCAGCCGCTCGAGCGCGGCCTCCTTCGACGGCGCTTCGAAGATGGTGAAGCCGGCCACCAGCTCCTTGGCTTCGGCGAAGGGGCCGTCCGTCATGCTCTCGCCGCCCGGCCACAGTGTCAGGCGCACCGCGCGGCGCGACGGGCGCAGGCCCAGGGCCAGCCCGAGACGGCCCTCGTCCGCGAGGGCCTGGTTGAAGCGCTCCATCTCGTCGAGTGCCTGGAGGGCGGAACCCCGGCCTCGGTGGCCTGGTCCGCCTTGCGGATGACCATGAATTGCATTACCGTCTCCTCAGCGCGCCGCGACCTGCCCGCGCCGGCGCTCCTCCTGGGCGCGCAGCTCGGGCGTGAGCTCGGCGCCGAAATCCTCGGCCTCGAACAGCTGGCGGATCTCGATGTCGCCCCGGCCCTCGCCATACGGATTCGGGCAGCGCTTCATCCATTCGATCGCTTCCTGCTTCGAGCTGACCTCGATGATCCAGAAGCCGGCAATCAGCTCCTTGGACTCGGTGAAGGGGCCGTCGACCACGCTGCGCTGGTCGCCGTCGAAGACGATGCGCGCGCCCCTGCTGGTCGGGTGCAGGCCTTCGCCGGCCAGCAGCACGCCGGCCTTGGCCAGCTCCTCGTTGAACTGGCCCATCTCCGCCAGCTGCTGCCGGGTCGGCATGACGCCGGCCTCGGAGGCGGCGGTGGCTTTCACGATGACCATGAATTTCATGGCTGGCCTCCCTGCTGGTCGCCGCAGCCCTGGCCCTGCTGCATCGACTTCTGCATCTCTTCCTGCATCTGTTGCGGGGTCATGTCGCGCTTGTGGGTGGCGATCGACCAGCGGTGGCCGAACGGATCGTCGAGCTGGCCGTAGCGGTCGCCCCAGAACATGTCCGCCAGCGGCATGACGGGTTTGGCGCCGGCCGCCACCGCCTGCGCCCAGGTGGCGTCGGCGTCGTTCACGTACAGGTGGATGAAGACCGGGGTGCCCTTCAGGGCCTGCGGGCCGTTGCAGCCGAATTCGGGAAAGTCGTCCGCCAGCATGATGGGCGAGTCGCCGATGCGCAGCTGGGCGTGCATGATCTTGCCGCCGGGGCCGGGCATGCGGCCGGTTTCGATGGCGCCGAAGGCTTTTTTATAGAACTCGATGGCGTCAAGCGCGCCCGCGCACACGAGGTGGGGCGTGATGGTGTGGAAGCCTTCGGGGATGGCGCGTACTTGTCCTTGCATGATGATCTCCTTGTTTATCCTGTTGTTTTGGGTGCTTCTACGGCTACGACGAACGGCGCATCCCGCTTTCGACACCGGCGTGCGAAAAAATCCTGGGATTTTCGATACGGTATGACCGCTGTCGTGGGAAGTCGAGAAAAAGATGACTATCTGGAAAAAACCCCTTGAAATCCATTTTGCCAACCCAATATTCGCCCGGTCTGTTTAACCACTGATCATAACGAGGACACAAGATGGCTGTTGCCGAAAAAGAAACCCTTGGCTTCCAAGCAGAAGTAAAACAGCTGCTGCAACTGATGATCCACTCCTTGTATTCGAACAAGGAAATCTTCTTGCGCGAACTGATCTCGAACGCCTCCGACGCCGCCGACAAGCTGCGCTTCGAAGCGATCAACAACGATGCCCTGTACGGCAACGACCACGAACTGAAGATCAAGGTCCTGTTCGACAAGGAGGCGAAAACCGTCACCATCTCGGACAACGGCATCGGCATGAGCCGCGACGAGGTGATCTCGCACCTGGGCACCATCGCCAAGTCGGGCACCAAGGAATTCTTCAGCAAGCTGTCCGGCGACCAGCAGGCCGACGCGGCCCTGATCGGCCAGTTCGGGGTGGGCTTCTACTCGGCCTTCATCGTCGCCGACCGCGTGACCGTCGAGACCCGCCGCGCCGGCGCGGCACCATCCGAGGCGGTGCGCTGGGAATCGACCGGCGAGGGCGACTACACCCTGGAGCCGATCGAGAAGAGCAGCCGCGGCACCGACATCATCCTGCACCTGCGCGAAGGCGAGGACGAGCTGCTGTCGTCGTGGAAGCTGAAATCCATTATCCGCAAGTACTCGGACCACATCTCCCTGCCCATCGTCATGAAGAAGGAAGAGTGGGACGAGGATAAGAAGGAAACCGTCGTCAAGGACGAATTCGAGACCGTGAACCAGGCGTCCGCGCTGTGGGCACGTTCGAAGTCGGACATCACCAAGGAGCAGTACGAAGAGTTCTACAAGCACGTCTCGCACGACTTCCAGGCGCCGCTGACCTACACCCACAACCGCGTCGAAGGCCGCAGCGAATACACCCAGCTGCTGTATGTGCCGGGCCACGCGCCGTTCGACCTGTGGGACCGCAACAAGCGCGGCGGGATCAAGCTGTACGTGAAGCGCGTGTTCATCATGGACGATGCCGAGCAGCTGATGCCGGTCTACCTGCGCTTCGTGAAGGGCGTGATCGATTCGAACGACCTGCCGCTGAACGTCTCGCGCGAGATCCTGCAGGAGTCGCGCGACGTGCGCGTGATCCGCGAAGGCTCGACCAAGCGCGTGCTGGGCATGCTGGAAGAGATGGCGAACGCGGACGAGCAGGAAGGCAAGGACAAGTACGCGACCTTCTGGAAGGAGTTCGGCCAGGTGCTGAAGGAAGGCATCGGCGAGGACGCGACCAACAAGGACCGCATCGCCAAGCTGCTGCGCTTCGCCTCGACCCAGAACGACTCGGCCGAGCAGACGGTCTCCTTCGCCGACTACGTGGCGCGCATGAAGGAAGGCCAGGAGAAGATCTACTACGTCACCGCCGACAGCTACACCGCGGCGAAGAACAGCCCGCACCTGGAGATCTTCCGCAAGAAGGGCGTCGAAGTGCTGCTGCTGACCGACCGGGTCGACGAGTGGATGCTGTCCTTCCTGAACGAGTTCGACGGCAAGGAACTGGTGTCGGTCGCCAAGGGCGGCCTGGACCTGGGCAAGCTGGAGGACGAGGCCGAGAAGAAGGAGCACGAAGAGACCGAAGGCCAGTACAAGGACCTGGTCGAGAAGATGAAGGGCGCGCTGGCCGACAAGGCCAAGGACGTGCGCGTGACCTTCCGCCTGACCGACTCCCCGGCCTGCCTGGTGGCGGACGAGCATGAACTGTCGGCCAACCTGGTGCGCATGCTGAAGGCGGCCGGCCAGAACGCGCCGGAATCGAAGCCCATCCTCGAGATCAATCCGAACCACCCGCTGGTGACGCGCCTGAAGTACGAAGACGCGGCGAGCGCGCGCTTCGCCGACTGGTCGCACATCCTGTTCGACCAGGCCATGCTGGCCGAGGGCGGCAGCCTGACGGATCCGGCGGCTTTCGTGAAGCGCCTGAACGAGATGCTGCTGGCGACGGCGGCCAAGTAAGGCGCCAGTCTGCCGGTGGCAGTGAGAAGGTCGGGTTCGCCCGGCCTTTTTTCGTTGGTGGAGTTTCGAGAGAATCCGGCTGCTTGGCGCAGGGTAAGATGAGCGTTTCCCTCATCCTGGCCGCCATGACCTCATTTCGCTTCCTGCCCCTTGCCGTACTGCTCGCATTCGGCAGTCCTGCCGTCTCCGCCGCCGTGATGTGTGGCGAGCCTTGCCACGGCCTGATCCAGGAAGGCGAGGCGCTCGGCGCCCAGGGCAAGTACAAGGAAGCCCAGGAAAAGTACCGGGCCGCGCAAAAGGCCGACCCACGGGCTTCCATGCCGATTTCGATGGAGGCGAACCTGTTGCTGGCCCTGTCGGAACGTGTGCCGGAGAAGACCGCCCAATGGCGCGACGCCGCGCGCGCCCTGGCGAACCAGGCCCTCGCCCTGGCACAGGACGACCCGATCGCCCACGAGGTCCTGCGCACGCTGGACGACGACGGTCCGTCGCCCCTGCATGCGCCCAATCCCGAAGCGGCCAAATTCATGGCCGAGGCGGAGTCGCAGTTCGGGCAGCGGCATTTCCGCGAGGCGCTGGCAAACTACGAGGCGGCGATGAAGGCGGACCCGCAGTACTCCGGCGCATGGCTCGGCGCCGCAGATTGCCATTTCGCGCAGCATGACTGGGCGCAGGCGGAAATCCTGTTCCGCCGCGCCACCGAGATCGAACCGCGCAATTCCCAGGCCTGGCGCTACCTGGCGGATACCCTGTACAACCTTGGCAAGATCGAGGCTGCCGAAAAGGCGCTGCTGTCGGCCATCGTGGCCGATCCTTCGCAGCGCCCCAACTGGATCAAGCTGGCGTCGATACGCGAGCAGCAGCACATGCCCCTGAAAGCGCTGGCGCTGCGGCGCGGCGTCAGCGTGGTCGCGAACGCCGATGGAAAATTCACCCTGAACGTCGACAAGCCGGCCGACGAAAAGGTCGATACGCCCGACTTCGCGTTCCGCCTCATGCTGGGCGCCGGTGAAGCGAACATGCGCAAGGCCGACAAGAAAGCCAGTCCCTACGACATCGAACTGGCTAGCTGGCGCGACGCCATGAAAGTCGCCGACGAGATGAAGGCCAGTACCGGGAAAGAGCTGGCCGACCCGGCGTTCCGGCAGATCCAGGCCATCGCGCGCGACGGCCAGCTCGAAGCGGCCATCCTGATCCTGATGTTCCGCCAGTCCTACCGGCCGGCGCTGGATGCCTGGCTGGCGGCGAATCCGGACGGGGTCAAGGTATTCATCGACCGCTACGGCCTGCGGCCCTGAGCGTGTGGGCCGGGATCAGGGCTGGAGCGTCGCGCAGAACGCTTCCAGCATCTGCTCGCCTTCCGGCCAAGGTCCATACCCGCTGTCGCCGTTGATATGGCCGGCGTCGCCGATTTCAATCAGTTTGCTGCCCCATGCCGCGGCGAACGCCCGCGCCCTGTCGGTGCTCACGTATTCGTCATTGGTACTGGCCACGACCACGGAAGGGAAGGGCAGGGCCTGCATCGGGATCGGCACGAAGCCGTTGACGGGCACCGGATAGGAGGGCGCTTCGACGTCGCTGGGCGCCACCAGGAAGGCGCCCGCGATCTTCAGCGGGGAGCCGCCATGGGTGCAGGCCCATTGCGCCCATTGCGCCACCAGCATGCAGCCGAGGCTGTGGGCGACCAGGATCGGCCGGCCTTCGCAGGCGGCGATGGCGGCGTCCAGCTCGGCCACCCATTCGTCGCGCTCGGGATCGTTCCAGTCGCGGTGCGCCACCCGTTCCCATTTGGCGTACTTGCGTTCCCAGTGGGTCTGCCAGTGCTGCGGGCCCGAATTCCACAGGCCGGCCACGATCAGGATGTCGCATTTCATAAAGCGGTCCTCAGTGCGAACAGTTCCGGGAACAATACCACGTCCAGCATCTTGCGCAGGTAGCTGACGCCGGCCGTGCCGCCGGTGCCGGTCTTGAAGCCGATGATGCGCTCGACCGTCGAGACGTGGCGGAAGCGCCAGGTGCGGAAGGCGGTCTCCATGTCGACCAGCTTTTCGGCCAGTTCGTACAGCGCCCAGTGGTGCTCCGGATCGCGGTAGACCTCGAGCCAGGCCGCCAGCACCGAGTCGTCGTGGACGGTCGGTTTGGTCGGGTCGGCATCCAGGCGCGCCTGCGAGACCGGCAGCCCGGTGCGCGCCAGCAGGCGCACCGCCTCGTCGTAGATCGAGGGCGCGTGCAGCTCGCGTTCGAGCAGGGCGTGGTGCTCCGGGCTGGCCTGGTGCACGGCCAGCATCGCCGCGTTCTTGTTCCCGAGGATGAATTCGAGCTCGCGGTACTGGAAGGACTGGAAGCCGCTCGATGCGCCCAGGTAGGGGCGGATCGCGGTGTACTCGGGCGGCGTCATGGTGGCCAGCACGTCCCAGGCATGCACCAGCTGGTCCATGATGCGCGCGACGCGGGCCAGCATCTTGAAGGCCGGCGGCAGCTCGTCCTTGCGGATCTGCTCGCGCACCGCCTGCAGCTCGTGCAGCATCAGCTTGATCCACAGCTCGCTGGTCTGGTGCTGGATGATGAACAGCATTTCGTTGTGGTTCGGCGAGAGCGGATGCTGGGCCGTCAGGATCCGGTCCAGGCCCAGGTAGTCGCCGTAGCTCATGGACTCCTTGAAGTCCATCTTCGCGCCGTGCCATTCGGCGGCTTTCTTTTGATCGTCCATGTCGATTCCCTTCAGGTCACCGCGCTGCGCGCCGCATTCGCGTCGTAGCTGCCGTTGTCGAGGATATCGCGCAGGATCTCGACCGCGTCCCAGACATCGCAATAGCTCGTGTACAGCGGCGTGAAGCCGAAACGCATGATCTCCGGCTCGCGGTAGTCGCCGATCACGCCGCGCTCGATCAGGGCCTGCATCACCGCGTAGCCCTGCGGATGGGTGAAGCTGACCTGGCTGCCGCGGCGGGCGTGCTCGCGCGGCGTCACCAGTCCCAGCGGATGCGCCTTGCAGCGCGCTTCCACGAGGGCGATGAACAGGTCGGTCAGCGCCAGCGATTTCGTGCGGATCGCCTGCATATCGGTTTCTTCGAAGATCTCGAGCCCGCACTCGACCATCGCCAGCGAGGCTACCGGCTGGGTGCCGCACAGGGCGCGGCCGATGCCGTCCGCCGCGGTGAAGCCGTGCGACATCGCGAACGGCGCCGCGTGGCTCCACCAGCCGGTCAGCGGATGGCTGAAGGCGGCCTGGTGGCGTTCGGGCACCCAGATGAAGGCCGGCGCGCCCGGGCCGCCGTTCAGGTATTTATAGGTGCAGCCGACCGCGAAGTCCGCTTCGGCCGCGTGCAGGTCGAGCGGGACCGCGCCGGCCGAGTGGGCCAGGTCCCACAGCGCCAGCGCGCCGGCCGCGTGGGCCTGGCGGGTCAGCGCGGCCATGTCGTGCTGCCAGCCGGTGCGGTAGTTCACGTGGGTCAGCATCAGGACCGCGCAATCCGCATCCACGGCGGCCGGCAGTTCGTCCACGCTGTCGACCAGGTGGATCCGGTAACCGCGGTCGAGCCAGCGCGCCAGGCCGTCCGCCATATAGATATCGGTCGGGAAGTTGCTGCGCTCGGTGACGATGACCTTGCGCTCCGGCGCGCGCTGGCGCTGGATCTCGAGCGCGGCGGCCAGCGCCTTGAACAGGTTCAGCGAGGTGGTGTCGGTGACCACCACTTCGCCGTGACGGGCGCCGATGAGCGGGGCCAGACGGTCGCCGAGGCGCTTGGGCAGCTCGAACCAGCCGGCCTTGTTCCAGCTGCGGATCAGGTCGTGGCCCCATTCCATGGCGACTACCTCGTGCACGCGGGCCAGGGAGGCGCGCGGGCGGGCGCCGAGCGAATTGCCGTCCAGGTAGATCACGCCCTCGGGCAGTGCGAAGCGGTCGCGCAGCGGGGCCAGCGGGTCCTGGGCGTCGAGCGCGGCGCAATCGGCGCGCGAGGATATCGTTACTGTATTCGTCATGCAGTCTCCTTGGCGGGCAGGGCGCGCAGGATCGCGCGCACCGGGCTGGCGTCCATGCCGGCCAGTTTCAGGGGCAGGGCGATCAGCTCGTAGTCGCCCGGCGGCACGGCATCGAGCACGACGCCTTCGAGGATCGCCAGGCCGTGGCGGCGCACCGCGTGATGGGCGTCCAGGGTTTTCGAATCCTGCGGGTCGAGCGAAGCCGCATCGGTGCCGACCAGGATCACGCCTTTCGATGCCAGCAGGTCGATGGTTTCCGGGGCGATCGCGGGAAAGGCCGGGTCCCAGGCCTGCTGGGGCGCCGTGGCGTAAGTACGGAGCAGCACCCGCGGCGGCGTGCCGTCGAGCCGGGCTTCGATGTCCTGCGGATGCACCGTCGACACGCCGATGCAGTGGATCACGCGGCAGGGGCCGAGGTAGGGCGCCAGGTCGACGGCGTCGATGGCCCGGCCCGCCGGATCGTAGTGCGAGGGCGCGTCGGTATGGGCGCCGAGGTGGGTCGTCATGGTCATGCGGCTGACATGGACCGGGCAGCCATCCCGGATTTCCCAGGTCGGACTGGCGTCGAACGGGGTGTCGCCGGGCCAGACCGGGATGCCGGCCGAGATCGTCGGGCTGATATCCCAGAGTGCAGGAGCGTGCATAGGATTTGGTGAGGAATGCGCGAAGCCGGCAGTGTAGCAAGAAATGCATCGGCGGCGGCCGGAAGGAGGGGGCAAAAATTTTTTTAAAATTTTTCGCCGGAACCCTAAAGTTCCCGAAAACCCGTCCGATAACCTACCCAGATGACCGGGATTGGGTCGAAAATTTTTTGCAAACCACCCTAAAGTTTGCGCAAACCCATCCGATAACGGTCTGTAGGGCAACGAAGGGCAGCAAAAAAATCGAAAAATATTTCGATTCGACCCTAAAGTTCCCAAATCGGTTGACGTTAACCAACACAGACGCAGATTCCTGTCGGCGTCGCCGGGCCCGAAAAGCCCGAGTTATCGAACATCTTCATCCGCCCGTTTTCATAGGGGCGCGACCCCGATCCGGGAGGGTTTGTCAGACAAACTCCTACGGGTCGTCTTCGTCTTTGCCGGACGAAAAATCCAGACAGTCTCCAATATACGGAAAGTTTCCTCACAGTCAGAATCTATCTCAACGGCAACACAAACCCGCCGACGAATAGATCAAACGGAGAGATGAAAATGACTGCGAACGACATGATGGCTGAAATTCGTGATGCGAACCTGAGCTACCTGATGCTGGCTCAGCAGATGATCCGTGCCGACAAAGTCACCGCAATCTTCCGTCTCGGCATCTCGGCCGACATCGCCGACCTGATCGAAGGCATGAGCAATGCCCAGATCCTGAAGCTCGCCGGCGGCAACATGATGCTGGCCCGCTTCCGCTTCGACGACACCGCCATCCTGTCGATGCTCACCAGCCACAGCAAGGACCGCGCCCTGGCGCAGTCGCACGCCGCCATCCTGATGGCCGGCCAGCCTGCCGAAGAAATCGCCTAAGTTCAATTTCCAAAAACCGGGGTCAGACTCCGGTTTTGGGCAATTTCCAAAATCGGGAGTCTGACCCCGGTTTGATCGAAGTCAGTTTTCTAGCGTATGTGCAGTTGTCGGAGTGAGTGAATCATGAGCAAGAAAAGCGTCGTCTCGGAAGCCCAGGAAATCCAGCTGGCCATCGAACTGATCCAGCTTGGCGCCCGCCTGCAACTGCTGGAAAGCGAAGTCTCGCTGTCGCGCGAGCGCCTGCTCAAGTTGTACAAGGAACTGAAGGGCGTGTCGCCGCCGAAGGGCATGCTGCCGTTCTCGACCGACTGGTTCCTGACCTGGCAGCCGAACATCCACTCCTCGCTGTACATCAATATCTACAAGTTCCTGGTCGAGCACGCCGGCGCCACCGGCATCCAGGCGGTGATGAAGGCTTATAAACTCTACCTGGAGCAGATGCCGCCGGAGCCGGGCGAAGAGCCGCTGCTGTCGCTGACCCGCGCCTGGACCCTGGTGCGCTTCTTCCAGGGCGGCATGCTGGTGCTGGCGCCTTGCTCGAAGTGCAAGGGCAAGTATGTCGTCAACGCGCTCGACCTGAACAACGATTACCAGTGCGGCCTGTGCCACATGCCTTCGCGCGCCGGCAAGACCCGCAAGGCCAAGGATGCCGCCGCGCTGGCCGGCGCCTGATGCGCCCCTGATGTGCGCCTGATCCGACTCTTCATCTTCCTGCGGGGCAGGGCGTGAGCGCCGCTGCCCCGCGCCGCATCCGGCGCGCGCCCGCCGTCCGCGCGCTGCTGCTGCAAGTCCTCGCTTTTCCCCTGATGCTGGCCTCGGTCTGGCTGCTGGCGCGCGCCGGTGCGCCGCAATCCTGGCTCGGCGTGACGCTGGTGCAGGGCGCCTGGGCGGCGATGCTGTCCTGGCGCGCCGGGCTGGCGAGCTGGTGGCGAACGATCCAGTTCCTGTTTCCGCCGGCCCTGTTGCTGGCCAGGGAAGCGGCCGATGCGCTGGCCGTGCCGCCGACGGCCTTCCTGGCCGTGTTCCTGTTCCTGCTGCTGCTGTATTGGTCGACCTTCCGGACCCAGGTGCCGTACTACCCGTCCGGCCGGCGCGTGTGGGAAGAGGTCGCCAGGGTGCTGCCGGCGGGCCGTCCGCTGCGCATCATCGACATCGGCAGCGGGCTGGGCGGCCTGGCGCTCGACCTGGCGCGGCGCCGTCCCGACTGCGACGTCGCCGGCATCGAACTCGCACCCTTGCCGTGGCTGGCCAGTGCCTTGCGCGCCCGCGCCACGCGCAGCCGCGCCCGTTTCCTGCGCGGCGACTACGACGAACTCGACTTCGGACAGTACGATGTGATCTTCGCCTATCTGTCGCCGGCCGCGATGGGCGCGCTGTGGCGCAAGGCCGAGGCCGAAATGCGTCCCGGCAGTGTACTTCTCAGTTACGAATTCACCGTTCCGGAGCGCGAACCCGACCAGCGCGTTGTAACTGGCGATAGCAGAAAAATTCTCTACATTTGGCACTTTTGAGCCACATTCCCGGCACTTTTACTTGCCCGTAGTCCATTCTCAAGATAATCTAGTTCCCTAGGTAAATATTTCTCTTTGGATTCATTAACTTGGATTCAAACACCGGGGCCAGCTCCCGGATTTCTCGATCGGGAGTCCCGTGTTTGTTATTGTTGGTTACGTTGTCGTCCTAGCCGCCGTCTTCGGCGGTTTTGCCATGAACGGCGGCCACCTGGCGGCGCTGTGGCAGCCGCTGGAACTGGTGATGATCGGCGGCGCCGCAGTTGGCGCTTTCTTCGTCGGCAACAGCCCGAAGGCCGTGAAAGCCACCCTCAAGGCTTTCCCGACCCTGTTCAAGGGTTCCAAATACACGCGCGACATGTACATGGAGCTGATGTCGCTGATGTTCGACGTCCTGTCCAAGGTCCGTAAAGAGGGCCTGATGTCGATCGAAGGCGACATCGAGGCGCCCGAACAGAGCCCCGTGTTCTCGAAATACCCGGCCGTGCTGGCCGACCACCACATTGTCGAATTCATTACCGACTACCTGCGCCTGATGGTTTCCGGCAACATGGACGCGTTCCAGATCGAAAACCTGATGGACAACGAAATCGAGACCCACCATCATGAGGGAGCGGTCCCGGCCCAATGCATCGCCAAGCTGGGCGACGGCCTGCCGGCATTCGGCATCGTCGCCGCGGTGATGGGCGTGGTCCACACCATGGAATCGGTCGGCCTGCCGCCCGCCGAGCTGGGCATCCTGATCGCCCACGCGCTGGTCGGCACCTTCCTCGGCATCCTGCTGGCCTACGGCTTCGTGGGTCCGCTCGCCAGCCTGCTGGAACAGAAACTGGAGGAATCGACCAAGATGTTCCAGACCGTGAAGGTGACCCTGCTGGCCAGCCTGAACGGCTATGCGCCGGCGCTGGCGGTCGAATTCGGCCGCAAGGTCCTGTACTCGACCGAGCGTCCGACCTTCGCCGAGCTCGAAGACCACATCAAGAAAGCGAAGAGCAAGTAATGGCGGACGAAGGCCAGCGGCCGATCATCGTCAAGCGCGTCAAGAAGGGCGGCCATGGACACCATGGCGGCGCCTGGAAGATCGCGTACGCCGACTTCGTGACGGCGATGATGGCCTTCTTCCTGCTCATGTGGCTGCTCGGCTCGACCACCAAGGGCGACATGGAAGGCATCGCCAACTACTTCAAGACCCCGCTGAAGGTGGCCATGCAGGGCGGTTCGGGCAGCGGCGACAGCTCCTCGATCCTGCAGGGCGGCGGCCAGGACCTGACGCGCCGTAGCGGCCAGGTCAAGAAGGGCGAAGTCCCGGCCGAGAAAAAGACCTACGACCTGAAGGCCGCACGCGCCGCCCTCGAGCACGAGGAAGCGGCCAAGCTGCAAAAGCTGAAGGAGCGCATCCAGTCGACCATCGATGCCAATCCGCTGCTGAAGAAATACAAGAACCAGCTGCTGCTCGACATCACCAACGAGGGCCTGCGCATCCAGATCGTGGACGAGAAGAACCGCCCGATGTTCGAGATGGCCAGGGCCGAGCTGCAGCCCTACACCCGCGACATCCTCGACGTGCTGGCGCTAGTGCTGAACGACGTGCCGAACAAAATCAGCCTGTCCGGCCACACCGATTCGACGCCGTACATGAGCGAGAGCGGCTACAGCAACTGGGAACTGTCGGCGGACCGCGCCAACGCCTCGCGCCGCGAGCTGGTGCGCGGCGGCCTGGCCGACGACAAGGTGCTGCGCGTGGTCGGCCTGGCCGCGGCCAACCACCTGGACCGCAAGGACCCGTTCAACCCGGTCAACCGCCGCATCAGCATCCTGGTGATGAACAAGCGCACCGAGGAAGCGCTGCTGCGCGACGGCGGCGACAGCGGCGACAAGCTGGACGTCCCCGGCGACGCCGACGGCGCCGTCAAGGCCGTGGCCTCGGCGACGGGCGGTGGTCTGGCAGAGGCCGCGGAAGCGAAGCAGAGCGCGCGATAGTTCTGGAGGACTCAATGACAAGAAAAAAGATTTTAGGGTCACACGTGAAGCGCCTGCTGTCGGGCGTCTCCGACCACGGGCGGCGCCACCTGTCCGAAGTCGAGACCGACCTGGTGCAGACCACGCTGCTGCTGGAGGAGGCCGTCGAGAAGCTGACCACCAGCTTCATGGCGATCCACCAGGCGGTCGACGCGCGCCAGCAGAGCATCAACCGCCTGCTGGCGGGCGAGGCCCCGTCGGCCGAGGAAAGCGAGAAGCTGACCGGCATGTCGGGCGAGATCGGCCAGCACGTGAACACGGCGATCACCAGCATGCAGTTCCAGGACATGACCAGCCAGCTGCTCGACCGCACGCTGCGCCGCGTGACCGGCCTGCGCGAATTCCTGACCACGCTGAGCGAGCACGGCGCCGATCTCGCGCCCGACAGCCACAGCGAGGAAATCGTCGACCGGCTGGGCAAGGTCAGCATGGCGCTGGCGATCCAGTCGCTCGAGCTGCGCAGCATGCTGCGCAAGTCGGTGGAGCAGCGGCATCTCGAGAGCGGTGACGTGGAACTGTTTTGATCTTATCCGGCGAAATAAACTTTAACTAATAACACCGGGGTCGGAGTCCCTTAAAAGAAGAACCGGACTCCGACCCCTCGGGAGCACACAAATATGGCTAAAACGATTCTTGCGGTTGACGATTCCAGTTCCCTGCGCCAGATGGTGGCGTTCAGCCTGAAGGCCGCCGGCTACCAGGTGGTGGAGGCCGTCGACGGCCAGGATGGCCTCGAAAAGGCGAAGCAGCAGACCGTCGACCTGGTCCTGACCGACCAGAACATGCCGAAGATGGATGGCCTCACCCTGATCAAGTCGCTGCGCGCGCTGCCGACCTACCAGAAGGTGCCGATCCTGATGCTCACCACCGAATCGTCGGACGACATGAAATCGAAGGGCCGTGCCGCCGGCGCGAATGGCTGGCTGGTCAAGCCTTTCGATCCGCAGCGCCTGATCGAGGTGGTCAAGAAAGTCATCGGCTGAGCCGACAAGCGACAAGCGACACATCATGACCATCGACATCAGCCAGTTCTACCAGGTCTTTTTCGACGAGGCGGAAGAACTCCTCGCCGAGAAGGAGCGTCTGCTGCTGGCCGTCGATATCGCCGCGCCGGACGCGGAAGACCTGAACGCGATCTTCCGCACCGCCCACTCGATCAAGGGCGGGGCCTCGACCTTCGGCCTGAACGACATGAGCGAAGTGACCCACGTGCTGGAGTCGCTGCTGGACCGGATCCGCAAGGGCGAGATGTCCCTCACCAGCCAGCACGTGGATGCCTTCCTGGCCGCCAAGGACATCCTCAAGATGCAGCTCGACGGCCACCGCAACGGCGCCAGCGTCGACCAGGAAGCGGTCGCCAACGTGCGCATGATGCTGCACGACCTGTCCGAGGGCGTGGTCGTCGCCGCGCACCAGCCGACCGTGCCGTCCTTCCTCCACGCCGAGCAGAAGCAGGAAGTGCGCGAAGGCGCGCACCGCTACAAGATCGAACTGCCCGACATCCCGCAGCGCGACGTGAATGCGCTGGTGGACGAACTCGGCCTGCTGGGCCGCGTCTCGGTCACTCCGCTGGAAGGCGGCCGCAGCGCGCTGATCATCATGACCCACGAAGGGCTGGACGACATCATCGCGATCTGCTCGTTCGTGCTGGACCCGAACGACCTGAAGATTTTCGAAGCGCCGCCGCTGACGCCCGAGCAGCGCGCCCTCGAGGCCCTTGAACGCGCCCGCATCGAGGAAGAGCAGGGCTACGGCTTCTTCGACCCGTCCGATCCGCTCGATGCGCAGCAAGCCGAGCAGTCCGACGACGAGCGCGGTTACGGTTTCTTCCAGCCGATCGAGCAGATCCGCCGTGAAGCCGGCATCGTGGCCGAAGTGCCGGCGCCGATCGCCGCGCCGGCGCGCCCGGAGCCGCTCGAAGTGACCGAGGTGGCGGCCGAGAAGAAGGCCGCGAAGAAGGCCGCCGACGCCGCCCATGCGCACGCCGAATCGAGCTCGATCCGGGTCTCGATCGAAAAGGTCGACCAGTTGATCAACCTGGTCGGCGAACTGGTGATCACCCAGGCCATGATCGAGCAGAGGAGCGACGGGCTGGACCCGATGGTCCACCAGCGCCTGCTCGCTTCGGTATCGCAACTGACCCGCAATACCCGCGACCTGCAGGAAGCGGTGATGTCGATCCGCATGATGCCGATGGACTTCGTGTTCTCGCGCTTCCCGCGCATGGTGCGCGACCTGGCCAGCAAGCTTGGCAAGAAGGTCGACTTCATCACCAACGGCGCCGCGACGGAACTGGACAAGGGCCTGATCGAGCGCATCGTCGACCCGCTGACCCACCTGGTGAGGAACAGCATCGACCACGGCATCGAGATGCCGGCCGCGCGCATCGCCGCCGGCAAATCCGAATCGGGCCGCCTGTTCCTGTCCGCTGCCCACCAGGGCGGCAATATCGTGATCGAGGTGGCCGACGACGGCGGCGGCCTGAATCGCGAACGGATCCTGGCCAAGGCCCGCCAGAACGGCTTGCCGGTGTCCGAGAACATGAGCGACGCCGAAGTCTGGCAGCTGATCTTCGCGCCGGGCTTCTCGACCGCGGAAACCGTTACCGACGTTTCCGGCCGCGGGGTCGGCATGGACGTCGTCAAGCGCAACATCACGGCCATGGGCGGGACCATCGACATCCGCTCGGCGAAGGGCTTCGGCACCACCATCCTGATCTCGCTGCCGCTGACCTTGGCGATCCTGGACGGCATGTCGATCCGCTGCGGCGACGAGATCTACATCCTGCCGCTCGGCTTCGTGGTCGAGTCGCTGCAGCCGGCGCGGTCCGACGTGCGCGAGATCGCCGGCCAGGGCCGGGTGGTCAAGGTGCGCGGCGAATACCTGCCGCTGATCCCGCTGCACCAGATGTTCGGCATCGAGCCGCGCCATACCGACCCTTGGGAAGGCATCCTGGTGATCCTCGAGACCGAAGGACGCAAGGCCGCGCTGTTCGTCGACGAACTGGTGGGCCAGCAGCAGGTCGTGGTGAAGAACCTCGAATCGAACTACCGCAAGGTGGCAGGGATCTCCGGTGCGACCATCCTCGGCGATGGTGGCGTTGCCCTGATCCTGGACGTGGCGGCGCTGCTGCGCTCGTCCCGTCAGCTGACGGACGATACCGTCGTCTCATAACATTGAACTTACTCTGAACTCAGGAACCGACATGTCCACTCAACAGACTACCAAACCGGCCGACGCGCGCGACGGCAGCGGCAGCGAATACCTGGCCTTCACCCTCGGCTCCGAGGAATACGGCATCGACATCCTGAAGGTGCAGGAGATCCGCGGCTACGAAGCCGTGACCCGCATCGCCAACGCCCCCGAATTCATCAAGGGCGTGATCAACCTGCGTGGCATCATCATCCCGGTGGTCGACATGCGCATCCGCTTCAACCTGGGCACCCCGACCTACGACCAGTTCACCGTCGTGATCATCCTGAACATCGGCGGCCGCATCATGGGCATGGTGGTCGACAGCGTGTCGGACGTCACCACCCTGACGCCGGACCAGATCAAGCCGGCGCCGGAAATGGGCACCGCCTTCAACTCGGACTACCTGATGGGCCTCGGCACCGTCGACGAGCGCATGCTGATCCTGATCGACATCGACCGCCTGATGTCGTCGAGCGAGATGGGCCTGATCGACAAGATGGCAGCGTAAGCAACGCGGCCGCGGCGCACAGGGATAGCAGTGCGCGGACCCGCCCGGCGGGTTCGCAGGATCGACCAACACCCAAAGGTATTCACGTGCCGCTTCACACCAAGCAGGAAACTGGCAAGGAATTCGAGTTCACGCGTGCCGACTTCGAGCGCGTGCGGGGCCTGATTTATCAGCGCGCCGGCATTTCGCTGGCCGACAGCAAGCAGGAGATGGTCTACAGCCGGCTTGCGCGCCGCCTGCGCGCGGCCGGCATCGAGTCCTTCTCCCGCTATCTGGACGACCTCGAAGCAGGTCGTCTCGCCGGAAATCCCGAGCAGGAGTGGGAAGCCTTCACCAATGCGCTGACCACCAACCTGACCTCGTTCTTCCGCGAAGCGCATCACTTCCCGCTGCTGGCCGAGCACGCGCTCAAGGCGCGCCGCCGCAATCCGGGTACGCCGCTGACGATCTGGTGTTCGGCCAGTTCGACTGGCGAAGAACCCTATTCGATCGCGATGACCCTGTGCGAGGCGTTCGACACGCTCACGCCGCCGGTGCAGATCATCGCCACCGACATCGACACCAACGTGCTGGCCACCGCCGGCGCCGGCGTCTATCCGCTCGAACGCCTCGACAAGCTCGAGCTTGATCGCAAGCGACGCTTCTTCCTGAAGGGGAAGGGCGCCCAGCAGGGCCTGGCGCGGGTGCGCCCGGAGCTGCGCAACCTGATCACCTTCCGCCAGCTCAACCTGCTGGCCGACGCCTGGGACCTGCGCGGACCGTTCGATGCGATCTTCTGCCGCAACGTGATGATCTACTTCGACAAGGCCACCCAGCGCCGGATCCTGTCGCGCTTCGTGCCCCTGATGAAGCCGGACGCCCTGCTGTTCGCGGGGCATTCCGAGAACTTCCTGTATGTATCCGACTCGCTGCGCCTGCGCGGCAAGACGGTCTACGAATTGAGCCACGGCTGACCGTCGCAACACCCGAGTACCAATCATGGATACGAACAGCCAATTCGCCACCAACGTCTATTACGACCGCACCTTCGACTGCGACGCCGCCAAGATCCTGCCCGGCGAGTACTACTACACCGGCAAGGACATGCTGATCGTGACGGTGCTGGGTTCCTGCGTCTCGGCCTGCATCCGCGACCGCGTCAGGGGCCTGGGCGGCATGAACCACTTCATGCTGCCGGACGGCGGCGATCCCGGCAACCCGGTGTCGGCCTCGATGCGCTACGGGACCTATGCGATGGAAGTGCTGATCAACGACCTGCTGAAGGCGGGCGCCCGCCGCGAACACCTCGAAGCCAAGGTGTTCGGCGGCGGCGCGGTGCTGCGCGGCTTCTCGGCCATGAACGTCGGCGAACGCAACGCGTCGTTCGTGATGCAGTTCCTGAAGACCGAGCGCATCCCGGTACTGGCCGAAGACCTGAACGACATTTATCCGCGCAAGGTGTACTTTTTCCCGCGCACGGGCAAAGTGCTGGTCAAGAAGCTGATGCAAACTCAAAACGATACGCTGGCGAAGCGCGAACTCGATTACGCCAAGCGCCTCAAGGTCGCGCCGGTCGGCGGCGATATCGACCTGTTCTGACGAAAGGGCCCGCCATGTTGGCAACTACGAGCAGCAAGATCAAGGTGGTGATCGTCGACGACTCCGCCCTGATCCGCAGCGTGATGACCGAGATCGTCAACTCCCAGCCGGACATGGAAGTGGTCGGCGTGGCGCCCGATCCGCTGGTCGCGCGCGACCTGATCAAGCGCACCAACCCCGACGTGCTCACGCTCGACGTCGAGATGCCGAAGATGGACGGCCTCGACTTCCTGGAAAAACTGATGCGCCTGCGCCCGATGCCGGTGCTGATGGTCTCCTCGCTGACCGAGCGCGGGTCCGAGATCACCATGCGTGCGCTGGAACTGGGCGCGGTCGACTTCGTGACCAAGCCGAAGATCTCGATCCAGACCGGGATGCGCGAGTACACCGAACTGATTGCGGACAAGATCCGCGGCGCCGCGCGCGCGCGCATCAAGCCGCGCACGCTGCATGCGCCAGGTCCCGGCGCCCAGCTGCCGCAGCTGCGCAGCCCGCTGACCTCGTCGGAAAAGCTGATCATCATCGGCGCCTCCACCGGCGGTACCGAGGCGATCCGGGAATTCCTGATGCAGATGCCGTCCGACTGCCCGGGCATCCTGATCGCCCAGCACATGCCGGAAGGGTTCACCAGTTCCTTCGCCAAGCGCCTCGATGCGCTGTGCAAGATCAGCGTCAGCGAGGCCCAGGGCAACGAGCGCGTACTGCCGGGCCACGCCTACATCGCGCCGGGCCACTCCCATTTGCTGTTGTCCCGCTCTGGCGCGAACTACATGACCAGGATCGAGCAGAGCGAACCGGTCAACCGCCACCGTCCGTCGGTGGACGTGCTGTTCCGCTCGGCGGCCCAGGCGGCCGGCAAGAATGCGGTCGGGGTGATCCTGACCGGCATGGGCAAGGACGGCGCCCAGGGCATGCTCGAAATGAAGCAGGCCGGCGCCACCAACTTCGCCCAGGACGAGGCTTCCTGCGTCGTGTTCGGCATGCCGCGCGAGGCGATCGCGATCGGCGCCGCGCATGAAGTGGGACCCCTTTCAGCCTTGCCGGGTATGGTGCTTGGCCATCTGGCAACGCACGGCGGCCGGGCGTTGCGCGTTTGATCCGTCCACGCGGCTTTAGCCTTGGTTTTATCGCCGTAGAGCAACAAAAATGCTATGCTTAGGCCTGCTTTCGCAGAGTCGAAGTCCACCAACACATACAGATAAAGTAACAACGGAGTAATTCATGGCTGATCCAAAGATGCGTTTTTTAGTGGTTGACGATTTCTCGACGATGCGACGCATCGTGCGGAACCTGTTGAAGGAACTGGGTTACGCCAACGTCGACGAAGCCGAAGACGGCGTGATGGCACTGGCCAAGCTGCGCAGCGAACAGTTCGACTTCGTGGTCTCGGACTGGAACATGCCGAACATGGACGGCCTGACCATGCTGCAGAACATCCGTGCCGA
Organism: Telluria sp. Soil_C_11; assembly: GCF_057657395.1. NCBI lineage: Bacteria > Pseudomonadati > Pseudomonadota > Betaproteobacteria > Burkholderiales > Oxalobacteraceae > Telluria > Telluria sp. Soil_C_11. The sequence goes on from NZ_JBDGIN010000002.1 coordinate 224,250, forward strand.
TCCCGCCCTGGCCAAGCTGCCGGTGCTGATGGTGACCGCCGAAGCCAAGAAGGAAAACATCATCGCGGCCGCGCAAGCGGGCGCCAACGGCTACGTCGTGAAGCCGTTCACCGCGGCCACGCTGGACGAAAAGCTGAACAAGATTTTCGAAAAGATGGAAAAGGCAGCCTGAAATGACTGAGTACACCGCCGACTCGGGCTCGCATGACGAGGTCCTGAGCCGGATCGGGCACATGACCCGCGCGCTGCACGAGAGCCTGCGCGGACTGGGCCTGGACAAGCTGATCGAAAAGGCCGCCAGCGACATCCCGGATGCGCGCGACCGCCTCGACTACGTGGCGCGCCTGTCGGAACAGGCTGCCAAGCGGGTGCTGGACGCGACCGACGCCGCCAGCCCGCTGCAGGACGGGATCGACGCATCGGCCGCCGAGCTGTCGCGCTCCTGGCAGAGCCTGCTGGACAGCGGCGAGGGCAGCCCCGAGTGGCGCGCGCTGGCGGAGCGAACCATCGCCAGCCTGGGCGAATCGCGCAGCGCCGCCGTGTCTACCCGCGGCCACCTGATGGACATCATGATGGCCCAGGACTTCCAGGACCTGACCGGCCAGGTGATCAAGCGCATCACCGGCATCGCCCAGAACCTGGAAAAGCAGCTGGTGCAGGTGCTCGTCGATTTCGCGCCGGCCGAGGTCAAGCGCGAGTTCGACAATGGCTTGCTCAACGGCCCGCAGATCAAGCCGGCAGGCAATACCGAAGTGGTGGCCGACCAGGGCCAGGTCGACGACCTGCTCGACAGCCTCGGTTTCTGATCCATACAATGCATCAAACCAACTTCATCGTCCGTGAACCCCTGCTCGATCCCAAGCAGCGTGTGATTGGTTATGAACTCTGCTGGCAGCAGCACGGCGGCCAGGAAGTCGGCGCCGCCGACCTCGAAGCGCTGGTCGGCTTCGTCGCCGAACACCTGGTCGACGAGGAAAACGGCTGGTTGCTGCGCGACAAGCTGCTGTTCCTCGACGCCGTGCCGGCCATGCTGTCGACCGACGCCCTGCACGCGCTGCCGCCCGAGCGCACCGTGCTGTCGATTGCCGTGCGCGACCTCGCCAACACCGACACCCGCGCCGCCGTGCAGGCCCTGCGCGCCGGCGGCGTCGGCATCTCGCTGCGCGGCGCCAACCTGGAACTGCTGGGCCGCAACCTCTCCGTCATCGCTTCCTACGCCGAAGTGCGCTTCACCGGCGCCGACGTCGCCACCCAGGCCCGCACCTACGCCGCCGCCAAGCAGTCCACCTTGCGCATGGTCGGCCGCCCGGTGTCCACCTGGGCCGACTTCGACGCCTGCGCCGCGCTCGGCCTGGACGCCTTCGTCGGCAAGCTGCACCTGACGCCGCGCGAGGGCGGCAACATCAAGGGCATGAACCCGGCCCAGGCCATCATCCTGCAGCTGATGCAGATGGTGCAGAACAACGAAGATGTGCCGAAGCTCGAGGCCGTCCTCAAGCGCGACCCGGCGCTGATCTACAAGCTGCTGCGCTTCATCAACTCCGCCGGCTTCGGCGCCGGCCGCCAGATCGAGTCGCTGCGCCAGGCCATCGCCATGCTGGGCTATGCGCCGCTGTACCGCTGGCTGGTGCTGCTGCTGGCGACCGCCAGCTCCAGCGGTTATTCGCCGGTGCTGATGGAAACCGCGGTCGTGCGCGCGCGCCTGTGCGAGCTGCTGGGCCAGAAATTCCTGCCGCGCGCCGAAGGCGAGTACCTGTTCGTGGCCGGCATGTTCTCGCTGCTGGACCGCCTGCTGGGCCTGCCGATGAAGGAAGTGCTGGAGACCATCCAGCTGCCGGACGAGGTGGTGCGCGCGCTGCTGACGCGCGGCGGCGTGTACGGGCCCTACCTGGCGCTGGCCGAGGCCTGCGAGCTGAATTCGCAGCTGGTGGCGTCGATGGCGGCGTCGCTGGATATCAGCCCGCTTGAAGTCAATAAAGCGCATCTGTCGGCGCTGGCTTGGGCGCAGAGTGTGACTACGTAACCCGTCGTTCCCGGCATTGCCGAAAACGACTTCCCGCGAAGGCGGGAACCCAAGTGAGCCTGCGCTATCGGCGACTCTTCAAACTTGGATTCCCGCCTGCGCGGGAATGACGAAAGAAAATGGCCCGCGAAGGGCCATTTTCTTTGCTGCTCGACTGAACTCGCTCAGCGCTTCGTCTGCACCTTGCTCACCGCCCGATCCAGCCGCTGCTTCATCTGCATCGAGATATTCGAAATCCGGCACCCGACCTGCACCTGCTGGCCCAGCAGGAAGGTGCGGAAAGGACGCAGCAGGCGCACCTCGAGGTCGGCGACGATCGTCAGCGAGGGGCCCAGTTCCAGCTCCACGCCTTCGATCTTCTTGCCGACATAGAATTCATAAGCCTGCTCCGGGGTGGCGCGCAGGCCCACGCCGCCGAGCGAGAAGTCGTACAGGGGCAGTTCGAATTCCTTGCCGAGCAGGACGAAGCGGGCGCCGTAGCTGCCGCTCAGCGGGCTTTCCAGGCGCGCCTCGGCGCGGCGGTTCAGGACCTGGCAGGATTCCGGCAGCGGCAGTTCGACGGCGCGGGCGCGTCCCGGCAGCAGGCTGCCGCTGTTGTCGAGCTCGAACTGGATCTTGGCGTTGCCGCCCAGGGCTGCCACGAAGATCAGCTTGCCCTCGGCGAGGCGGATATCTTCGGCGAGGTCGAGGATGAAGCTGCGCCGGTCCGCATCGACGGCGTCGATGCGCGCCATCGTGAAGTCCTGGCCCATCGGGTAGACGGTGATGGCTTCGCCGGTCTGGGCCAGGGCCGACAGGGTGTCGGCGATCTGGAAAGCGTCCGTCATCTCGTGCGCGCCCGCGTCCGGTCCGATGCGCGCGACGGCGTCGGACAGCGTGGGCGGACCCTTGCGGATCTGATTGGTGGCCAGGTCGGTCAAGTTACTACTCCTAAAAGGAATGCCCTATGGATTCTAGCAAACGCTGTTGCTAGAATCTACAGGGAAATTTCAGAAAAGAAAGTAGTGCGGCTTAGATTTCCAGATTATCGATCAGGCGCGTGTTGCCCAGCTTGGCGGCGGCCAGCACCACCAGCTGTTCGCCGGCGAGAACCTCGTCGCGGCTAGGCGCCTGCAGGTTCATGCGCTTGCGGATCGATACGTAGTCCGGCTTCCAGCCGCGCGCCGCCAGGCGCTCCATCGCGTCGCGTTCCAGCGCCGCCAGGTCGGGATGGCCGGCGCGGGTCTGCTCGGCCACGTAGTTGAGGGTCTGGTAGAGGAAGGGCGCCTCAAGGCGTTCTTCCGCGGACAGGTAGCCGTTGCGCGACGACAGCGCCAGGCCGTCGTCGGCGCGGAAGGTTTCGGCGCCGATGATCTCGGTCGGCATCGCCAGCTGGCGCGCCATGTTACGGATGATCATGAGCTGCTGGTAATCCTTCTTGCCGAACACGGCCACGCGCGGCTGCACGCAGGAGAACAGCTTGGTCACCACCGTGCAGACGCCCGGGAACATCGCGGGGCGGAATTCGCCTTCCAGGATGTTGCCCAGGTCGTTCGGCGGCAGCACGCGGTATTCCTGCGGCTCCGGGTACAGGTCCTTCTCGGTGGGCGCGAACAGCACGTACACGCCTTCCTTCTCCAGCTTTTCGACGTCGGCCTGGAAGGTGCGCGGGTATTTGTCGAAGTCTTCGTTCGGGCCGAACTGCAGGCGGTTGACGAAGATCGACGCGACCACCGGGTCGCCGTGGCGGCGCGCCAGGCGCATCAGCGACAGGTGGCCTTCGTGCAGGTTGCCCATGGTCGGGACGAAGGCGGTGCGCAGTTGGCCGCGCAGCTGGTCGCGCAGTTCGTCGATGGTGGAGATGATTTTCATGGTGTCGTTATAAGCTCAGGCGGGCGAATAGGCCAGCCGGACATAGATGGGCGCGAATGGTTCGGCCTGGGTAATTTCGATCAGGGTTTCCTTGGCCAGCTCGAGCATGGCCACGAAGTGCACGACCACGACCGGCACGCTGGCCTGGCCTGCGAACAGTTCCGAGAATTCGACGAAGCGGTTCGACTGCAGTGTACGCAGGATCGCCGACATGTGCTCGCGCACCGACAGTTCCTCGCGGCCGATCCGGTGGTGCTGGGTCAGCTTGGCGCGGCGCAGCACGTCCATCCAGGCGCGCTGCAGGTCGTGCGGGTCGACGTGCGGCCAGACCGGCGCCAGGCCCTGTTCGACCGGCAGCGAGGGGCGCACGAAGTCGCGGTCGAGCTGGGGCAGGGCGCCCAGGCGCTGGGCCGCCGCCTTGATCTGCTCGTACTCCAGCAGGCGCCGCACCAGTTCCGCGCGCGGATCGCCGGCATCCTCGATCAGGTCGTCCTGGCGCTTCGGCAGCAGCATGCGCGACTTGATCTCGATGAGCATGGCCGCCATCAGCAGGTACTCGGCCGCCAGTTCCAGGTTGCTCTTGCGGATCTGCTCGACGTATTCCAGGTATTGCAGGGTCACCTGCGCCATCGGGATGTCGAGGATGTTGAAGTTCTGCTTGCGGATCAGGTACAGCAGCAGGTCGAGCGGACCTTCGAAGGCGTCGAGGAAGACTTCGAGCGCGTCGGGCGGGATGTACAGGTCGTTGGGCAGGCGCAGCAGCGGCTCGCCGTACAGGCGGGCGATGGTGGCCTCGGCGGCGTCGGCGGCCGCATTGAGGGCAGAATCGTCCGCGATGGCGCCGTCGTCCGGCGGGGACTCGGCGATCCCCTCCGGGCTCGCCTGCTCAGGCACCATCGTCGTCAGCCTCTGCCGTCAGCCGGTTCAGACCTTGGTCTGGTACGGGTAAGCCTGCTGGCGCAGGCGCGACTCGGCGACGCGGCGCTGCTCGTCCAGCGACAGCGGCGCCTTGTCCCACAGCAGGGCGCGGCCGGCAACCTGGCGCTCGTCCATGCCCGGGGTCTTCTCTTTCAGTTCCTTGATGAACTTGGTGTGATCGGATTCGTAATTCGAATGTTTATTAAACAGGCCCATGGCGCTCTATCAAAAAAGGGTACAAACGGGAAATTCTACTGCTTACTTGTGCAGTTCGTTCAGCTGGCGGGCGATGATGTCGTGGTTGAGCCACAGCACCGGTGCGATCTTTTCGGCCGCGCCATGGAACATCAGCGGGCCGGTGCCTTCCAGCACCAGGGCCGACAGGTGGTCGGTGATCAGGGCTTTCCTGTCCTTGTGCAGGGAGGTGAGCTCGTCCGAGATGCCGATCATCAGGTCGGCCAGTTCCGGGGTGTTGTCCATCGGCCAGGCTTCGAAATTGCGGAACTCGGTGCTGGTGCCGGTCTGCAGATAGGTTTCCAGCTTGTCGAGGATGGACTGGAGCGACACGCCGTCGTTCAGCAGGCCCTGGCAGATATCCCATTGCTGCTGGGCCCAGGCGCCGCCGCCTTCTTTTTTCAGGGCCGCGAGCAGCGGGAACAGCGACAGTTCGACGCCGACGAAGATGTCGGACGAATTGGTGCGGATTTCCGGGCAGTTGAACACGGTTGCCGGCACGCCCTGTTTCCAGGCCGCTTCGGCGATTGATTCCAGGCGCATCTTGGCGTAGCCCTGGGTGTAGTTGGTGTAGGTCTGCCAGGTGTACTCGCCGCCGATCAGGATCTCGGTGCCGTGGTAGCCGTAGGCGGTATAGCGCACTTCGCCGCCCTTGGCGGCAACGCGCTCGCGGATGGGGGCGGAGGCGTCGATCAGGTACTTCAGGGTGTTCGCCGAGACTTCGTCGAAGTTCATCAGGATCAGCTTGCCCAGGTCGCTGTCGAGCAGGGCGCGCGAGGACATGAAGCGCTCGCCGCGGCCCTTGTAGATGCGGTTGGCGATCGCCAGGAAGGCCTTGATGCGCGGGATGCCGCCGGCCATGGTGTGGGCGAAGAAGACGTTGGCGCCCTCCGGGATCAGCTTGTCGATCTCGGCCATGGCTTCGCGGGCCGAGGCGGTGAAGCGTGCGACGCCGGCTTCACGGCAGCGCTCGATCTTGTCCCAGTCCAGCTTGTCTTCCTGCCAGCTCTTGAGGGTGATCCCGGACAGCATCTCGGTCGGGTTCTGCTCGCCCGCCGGCGCGTCCATGTCGAAACCGGCCATCAGCGGCACGTTGACGATGCGGCCGCCCAGCTTGGCTTCCGCTTCCGCGTGCTCTTCCGCGGTCAGGGCGCGCAGGGTGCCGTCGTCGTTGCGGCGGCCCACGGTGATGCCCAGGATCGTCATGCCGGCCTTGCGGGCTTCGTCGATCAGGCCGTTCACGTAGCCACGGCCGAAAAGTTCGCCGAACAGGACGAAGACGTCACCTTGACGGAACAGGTTCGCGTGCGGAATGTGTCGCAGGGCTTTGTATTCGGTCATTTTATTTCGCTACCACTAAGTAAGGTTATTTTTAGAACGCAACATTATACTGCCACTGTTGCGTAGAAAATATCAACGAATCCGCATGCCGGGTTGTGCGCCCGGGACCGGTTCCAGCAGGTACAGGCCCGGATTCGTCTTCTCATCCTTGCTCGACGCGCACAGCACCATGCCTTCCGAGACGCCGAACTTCATCTTGCGCGGCGCCAGGTTGGCGACCAGCACGGTCAACTTGCCGATCAGCTGTTCCGGCTGGTATGCCGACTTGATGCCCGAGAACACATTGCGCAGGCGGCCTTCGCCGACGTCCAGGGTCAGGCGCAGCAGCTTGCTCGAACCTTCGACATGCTCGCAGTTGACGATCTTCGCCACGCGCAGGTCGATCCTGGTGAAATCATCGATCGAGATTTCGGGAGCGAGTTCCTCGATATCGCTGGCGGTTTCGCCTGCCTCAGCCGGGGCGGCCTTTTCGGCGGCGGCGGCCGGTGCAGCGGCGGCCGGCGCGGTGGCGGCCGGCTTGTCGAACAGGTCTTCGACCATCCTGGCGTCGACGCGCTGCATCAGGTGGCTGTAGGCGCCGATGCTGCGGCCCAGCATCGTGTTCCAGACGTTCTCGCCCCTGGTGTCGTCCCACGAGAAGGAGGCATCGCCCAGGAATTCCTGGACCCGCGACGCGACGAAGGGCAGCACCGGCGACAGCATGATGGTCAGCTGGCGGAACAGGATCAGCGCCGTGGTGCAGACTTCGTGCAGCTCGGCGGTCTTCGTTTCGTCCTTGGCCAGCAGCCAGGGCTTGTTCTCGTCGACGTACTGGTTGGCGACGTCGGCGATGGCCATCACTTCGCGCAGGGCCCGGCCGAATTCGCGCGCCTCGTAGCTGGCGGCGATGGTCGCCTGGCGCTCGCCGTCCTCGCCGTTCAGGGCGCGGGCAATCCACTGTTTCGCGTTGTCGGACAGCGAAGCGGCCAGCTTGCCGTCGAATTTCTTGGCGATGAAGCCGGCGCAGCGGCTGGCGATGTTCACGTACTTGCCGATCAGGTCGCTGTTCACGCGGGCGACGAAGTCTTCGCCGGTGAAGTCCAGGTCCTCGACCTTGCTGTTCAGCTTGAACGCCAGGTAGTAGCGCAGCCACTCCGGGTTCATCTTCAGTTCCAGGTAGCGCAGCGGCGAAATGCCGGTGCCGCGCGACTTCGACATCTTTTCGTTGTTCACGGTCAGGTGGCCGTGGACATTGACCTTCAGCTTGTCGATCACCGGGTGGTTCGAGAAATTCAGCATCGCCGGCCAGAACAGCAGGTGGAAGGAGACGATGTCCTTGCCGATGAAGTGGACTTGCTCGGTCGACGGATCGTTCAGGAAGGCTTCGTAGTCGAGGCCCTTCTTCTCGAAATAGTTCTTCAGCGAGGCCAGGTAGCCGACCGGCGCGTCCAGCCAGACGTAGAAGAACTTGCCCGGCGCATCCGGGATCGGGATGCCGAAGTAGGGCGCGTCACGGGAAATATCCCAGTCGGCCAGCTTCTCGCCGTTCTCGCCCAGCCATTCCGAGACCTTGTTGACCATTTCCGGCTGCAGGCGGCCCGGGGTGTTCAGCCACTCCTTCAGGAACTGGAAGCAGCGCGGATCGGACAGCTTGAAGAAATACTGCTCGGACGGCTTCAGGATCGGGGTCGAGCCGGTGAACACCGAATATGGCTTGATCAGTTCGGTCGGCTGGTAGGCGGCGCCGCAGACTTCGCAGTTGTCGCCGTACTGGTCCTTGGCATGGCAGACCGGGCACTCGCCCTTGATGTTGCGGTCGGCCAGGAACATGCCCTTGGTCGGGTCGTAGAAGCGGTCGACGGTCTTGGTGTAGATGAGGCCGGCATCCCGCAGCTTGCGGTAAATACCTTGCGAGAGCTCGACGTTTTCCGGCGAATCGGTCGAATACCAGTTGTCGAAGGCGATATGGAAACCGTCCAGGTACTGGGCGCGGCCGGCGGCGATGCGGGCCACGAATTCCTGCGGCGTCACGCCTTCCTTCTCGGCGGCGATCATGATCGGGGTGCCGTGGGTGTCGTCGGCGCCGACGAAGTGCACCACGCGCTGCTCGTTGCCGTCCTTCTGCATTCGCTGGAAGCGGACCCAGATGTCGGCCTGGATGTATTCCATCATGTGGCCGATGTGGAAGGCGGCGTTGGCGTAGGGCAGGGCGGTGGTGACGAACAGCTTGCGTGTCATGGTCGGAAAAGAGGGATCGATATATGAAAAAAAGCATTTTACCAGCGGATGCCCCTAAACGGTCAGGGGGTAATCGAGCGGTTTGCCACTTGTGCAAGTGTCGTTGCCCCGATTTACGCTAAACTCTTGCGCATCACATACGGAGAACCCCATGAGCATCACTCTCGACGACGTCAAGACCGCCCTGGCCGCGGTCGTCGACCCGAATACCAATAAAGACTACGTCAGCACCCGCTCGGTCAAGAACATCCAGGTCGACGGCGGCAACGTCGCCCTCGACATCGAACTCGGCTACCCGGCGAAAAGCCAGTTCACCCTGGTCCGCAACGCCGTCATCGACGCCGTGCGCAAGCTGCCGGGCGTACAGAACGTCAGCGTCAACGTCACCAGCAAGATCCTGTCGCACACCGTGCAGCGCGGCCTGAAGGTGATGCCGAACGTGAAGAACATCATCGCCGTCGCGTCCGGCAAGGGCGGCGTCGGCAAGTCGACCACCGCCGTCAACCTGGCGCTGGCGCTGGCCGCCGAGGGCGCCAGCGTCGGCGTGCTGGACGCCGACATCTACGGCCCTTCGCAGCCGACCATGCTGGGCATCAATGGTCGTCCGCAAAGCCTGGACGGCAAGACCATGGAGCCGCTCGAGAACCACGGCGTACAGGTTTCTTCCATTGGTTTCCTCATCGATCCGGACGAGCCGATGGTCTGGCGCGGCCCGATGGTGACCCAGGCCCTGCAGCAGCTGCTGGAGCAGACCAACTGGCGCGAACTGGATTACCTGGTGGTCGACATGCCGCCGGGCACCGGCGACATCCAGCTGACCCTGTCGCAGAAAGTGCCGGTGACGGGCGCCGTGATCGTCACCACCCCGCAGGACATCGCCCTGCTGGACGCGCGCAAGGGCCTCAAGATGTTCGAGAAGGTCGGCATCCCGATCCTCGGCGTGGTGGAAAACATGAGCACCCACATCTGCTCGAACTGCGGCCACACCGAAGCCATCTTCGGCGAAGGCGGCGGCGAGAAGATGTGCGCCGACTTCGGCGTCGACTTCCTGGGCAAGCTGCCGCTGCAGCTGTCGATCCGCGAGCAGGCCGATTCCGGCACGCCGACCGTGGTGGCGGATCCGGATGGCGCGGTGGCCAACATCTATAAAGAGATCGCACGCAAGGTGGCGGTGAAGGTGGCGGACAAGGCGAAGGACATGAGCGCCAAGTTCCCGACCATCGTCGTGAAGAACGACTGACACCACATCGTCGTCCCCGCGAAGGCGGGGGCCATGCCGAGCCTCCGAAGCCGTCCCTGGCAAAGTCGTGTTGGCCTTGGGCGGCTGCCCGGGGCTGAACGCCCGGTCAGCCAGCCGCGAATCGCATGCAACTCACGAAAAAAGTCGAGCACTTCCTGTTCGAGTCGCCCACCTGGAAACTGCTGGCCGTCGTCTGCGTCCTGTGGCTGGTGAAGACCGGCATCTGGACCTACCCGAACCCGCCCGCCTTGTGGGCGATGGCCCAGAATCCCTTCACCAACCCGTTCACCAATCCGGACGAGGAATACGTGATGTGGAGCTGGCTCAGCCCGTGGCTGGCATGGCTCACCGGCGCCACCACCATGCCCAAGCTGTTCGCGCTCGCCCTGGCGCAGGCCGTGGCATTCACCTTCCTGTTCGTGCGCATCACGCTCGGCAGTCTGCCGCGCGACCTGGCGCGCACCGCCATCGTCCTGTTCGCGGTGCTGCCGGTGTCGACCACGGCATACTATTGGGTCGGCTACGACTCGCTGACCTTGCTGCTGATGATGGCCGTGCTGGCCTTTCCCGCGGCGGCGCCGGTGACGCTGGGCGCCGGCCTGCTGCTGGGCATGCAGCATTTCGAGCAGGGTTTCCTGGGCGCCGCCGGCCTGTCCGCCGCAGTGTTCCTGAGCCGGCGCCAGGGCTATCCGCTCCCTTATGGACTGACATTCTGCCTGCTGCTGCTCGGCGCCCTCGTGGCCGGCAAGCTGGCGCTGGTGGGACTGTTCCACCATTACGACATCCACGTGGCTTCCGGCCGCATGGCCTGGGTGCGCGTGCACCTCGGCGGGCTGGTGTCCAACTTTTTCCTGCATGCGCACGCCATCGTGTGGTCGCTGCTGGGCCTGGGCTGGCTGGCGGCGGCGCGCTTCGCCGGCTGGGGGCGCAGGAGCCTGCCGTTCTTCCTGGTGCTGGGCGGCCTGGGCCTGCTGGCGGTCGTCACCGCCGACCAGACCCGCGTGGTCGCCATCGTGACCTTCCCGCTGCTGACGGCCTACTGGCTGCGGAATCCCGATTTCCTGTCCCGGATCGAGCGGCGCGAAGTGGCCCTGGTGTTCATCCTGTGGGCCGTCATGCCGATGAGCTGGGTGTGGCTGGGCGTGCAGAAGTGGTCGGCCTTCCCCTACGATGTCGCCTATGTGCTGCACCAGGCCTTTGGCTGGTTCGCGCTGCCCGACAACCTGGCCCTGTGGCCCTTCGAACCCTTCCGCTGATGCGACTCGCCTCCCTGCGCGCCCGTCTCCGCTCCCTCGGCGCCCTCCCGCTCCATGAAGACCGCATCCTGCGCGACTGGGTCCGCAACGCCGGCCATGACCACGGCCGCCGGCGTCCCGACGATTTCCTGCCCAAGCCGGTGCGCGAAGCATTGCCGCAGATCGATGCCGAACTCGAGGGCCTGGCGCGCATCCTGAGCACGCATCCGGCCGAGGATGGCTCGGCGCGCCTGCTGGTCGGGTTGCAGGACGGGCAGACGGTGGAATCCGTGCTGCTGCCGCGCGACGGCGTCTGCGTGTCCAGCCAGGTCGGCTGCGCGGTCGGCTGCCAGTTCTGCATGACGGGGCAGGGCGGCCTGGTGCGGCAGGTGACGAGCGGCGAGATCGTCGCCCAGGTGGTGCTGGCGCGGCGCCAGCGGCCGGTCAAGAAGGTCGTCTTCATGGGCATGGGCGAGCCGGCGCACAATCTCGACAATGTGATGGAAGCGATCGAGCTGCTGGGCGTGGAAGGGAATATCGCGCACAAGAACCTGGTGTTCTCCACCGTCGGCGATCCGCGCGTGTTCGAGCGCCTGCCGCTTGGTCCCGTGAAGCCGGCGCTGGCGCTGTCGCTGCACACGACCAAGCCGGCATTGCGCGAACGCCTGCTGCCGCGCGCGCCGCGCATCGCGCCCCCGGCGCTGGTGGAAGAGGGCGAACGCTATGCGCGCCTGACCGGCTATCCGATCCAGTACCAGTGGACCTTGCTGGAAGGCGTGAACGACGGCCAGGACGAGCTGGACGCCATCGTCGGCCTCCTGCGCGGCAAGTACGCGGTGCTGAACATGATTCCCTATAACGCCAACGAAGGCCTGCCGTTCCGCCGCCCGGACTGGGAGAAGGCCGAGCGCATCGCCGCCTGGCTGTTCGAGCGCGGCATCCTCACCAAGCTGCGCGATTCGGCCGGCCAGGACGTCGACGGCGGCTGCGGCCAGCTGCGCGCGCGGGCTGCGCAGCCGATTAAGATATACCGGTAGGGTGGGCACCCTTCGTTTTGAGGCCCCCGGCCTCAAAACACCCTACGCCGCCCGGTCCACCGCCTCGACGCGCTGCCCCAGCTGGCGCGCCCTTACCTGGTTGCGCCCGCCGCGCTTGGCTTCGTACATCAGCTGGTCCGCCAGCGCGATCATGCCTTGCGGCGTGACGGCATGGCTGCCGCCGAATTCCGCGCCGACCACGCCGAAGCTGGCGGTGGTGCCGAGCGACAGGCCGCCGATCTCGGTGCGCTGGGCGGCAAAGGCGGCGCGCACGCGCTCGGCCAGTTCGATCGCGCCGTCCAGGCGGGTCTCCGGCAGGATGATCAGGAATTCCTCGCCGCCGTAGCGCACCACGGTGTCGATCGCATCGCGCGTCATCGCTTGCGCCAGCTGGGCGAAGCTGCGCAGCAGTTCGTCCCCGGCATGGTGCCCATGGGTGTCGTTGATGGCCTTGAAGCCGTCGAGGTCGCACATGATCATCGACAGGCTCAGGCGGTAGCGGCGTGCCCGCGCGATCTCGCCGTCGAGCAGGGCGGCATTCAGGTGGCGCCGGTTGTAGCAGCCGGTGAGCGGGTCGCGGATCGACAGGTTGGTCAGCACCTGCTGGGCCAGGTACTGTTCGCGCCACAGGCGCGCGTGGCGGTGCGCCGCCAGCAAGCCGAATCCGTTCGAGACCACGATCATCATCGTCATCGAAATCAGGTGGCGGGTGGTTTCGAGGTGCTGCCACCAGGCCAGCGCAATGAAGGCCAGGCTCGAACCCAGCGCGATCAGGAAGGCGTTCGACAGGCGGTTCGGGATGAAGACGAAGGTGACAAGGCTCAGCAGCGCAACGGACATGCCGTGCAGCAGGATGTCCTGGGGCCGGTGGTACACCACGACCATGTAGCTGGCCATCCCGAGGATGGTGAAGATGGTCGAGGTCAGGTATACCGCCTTCACCGGGTCGGCGGCGCGCCGCAAGTAGCGCAGGCCGGCGAGGGCCACCATGCCGATCGAGGCGCGGGCCAGCATCGGATAGGCCGCCGTCGGCCAGCCCAGCGCCAGGATGTCGGTTGCGCCGAACAGCATGTAGGCGAGCGCGCAAAATACCAGGGCGCGGCGCAGGTCGCGCACGAGCACGCCGGCCTGCTGGTGCAGGAAGCCGACCTCCGTGGCCGCGCAGGAGAATTCCCCGCGCAATCGCGCGATGGAGGCTGTGCTCGGGGTGTTCTGCATAAGCGGTGAATGAGCGGTGAAATGAGCGGAGGAACCGGGGAAGGGTAGACTGGACTTTATCGAACATTGTAGTTTCTGTAAAGTAATTGAACGACGTGAGATGCAACATCGCCCGGCAGCCATCCGCCCTTGCGCCCGGCGCCAGGAGGGACGTTGTAAAATAGCTGCTTTACCATTCACGACGGGTTTCCCGGCACGCGGCGCAGCCCTTGCGCGAGCCCGTCACTACCTTCGTTTCGACCATGACCGTCCGCACCCGTTTTGCACCCAGCCCGACCGGCTATCTCCACCTCGGCGGCGCGCGCACCGCGCTGTATTCGTGGGCCTATGCCCGCCATTTCGGCGGCACCTTCATCCTGCGCATCGAAGACACCGACCTGGAGCGTTCGACCCCGGAGGCGGTGCAGGCGATCCTGGACGGCATGAAGTGGCTGGGCCTCGAGCACGACGAGGGCCCGTTCTACCAGATGCAGCGCATGGACCGCTACCGCGAAGTGATCAAGTCGATGCTGGAAGCCGGCACCGCCTACCTGTGCTACTGCACCCCGGAAGAAGTCGAGGCGATGCGCGAGCGCATGCGCGCGGCCGGCGAGAAGCCGCGCTACGACGGCACCTGGCGCCCGGAAGAAGGCAAGACCCTGCCGGAAATGCCGGCCGGGATCAAGCCGGTGGTGCGCTTCAAGAATCCGCTCGACGGCGAAGTCACCTGGAACGACGTGGTCAAAGGCCCGATCACCATCGGCAACAAGGAACTGGACGACCTGGTCATCGCGCGCGGCGACGGCACCCCGACCTATAACTTCTGCGTCGCGGTCGACGACTGGGACATGAAGATCACCCACGTGCTGCGCGGCGACGACCACGTGAACAACACGCCGCGCCAGATCAACATCCTGCGCGCACTGGGCGCCGAGCTGCCGCAGTACGGCCACCTGCCGATGATCCTGGGCCCGGACGGCCAGAAGCTGTCGAAGCGCCACGGCGCCGTCAGCGTGATGCAGTACCCGGAGCAGGGCTTCCTGCCGGAGGCGATGCTGAATTACCTGGCGCGCCTGGGCTGGAGCCACGGCGACGACGAGATCTTCTCGATGCAGCAGTTCACCGAGTGGTTCAACCTCGAACACCTGACCGCGTCGGCGGCCCAGTTCAACCCGGAAAAGCTGGCCTGGCTGAACAACCACTATATCAAGCAGTCCGACAACGAGCGCCTCGCTACCCTGGCGCGTCCGGTCATGGAACGGGAAGGCGCGCAGTTCGACGGTGCGCCGCCGCTGGCCGCCGTGCTGGGCCTGATGAAGGAACGCACCAACACCATCAATGAACTGGCCGATGCGGCGATGCTGTTCTTCCGCACGCCGAATCCCGATGCCGGGCTGCTGGCCCAGCACCTGACCGACGCCGTGCGCCCGGCGCTGGCGCAGTTCGCGGAGAAGCTGCAGACGGTGGAGTGGAGCAAGCCTGCGCTGTCCGCCGCGATGAAGGAAGTGCTGGCTGCCAATGGCCTGAAGATGCCTCAGCTGGCCATGCCGCTGCGCCTGCTGGTCACCGGCCAGCTGCAGACCCCGGCCATCGACGCGGTGCTGGAATTGTTCGGCCGCGAGACCGTGCTGGCGCGCATCCAGAAAGGTCTATAACGACCCTTGTTGGCTATTTGCGAAATGCAAGTGCGTCCGCTATAATGCTCGCACTTCAGCGCTGCGGGGGTATAGCTCAGCTGGGAGAGCGCTTGCATGGCATGCAAGAGGTCAGCGGTTCGATCCCGCTTACCTCCACCAAAAAAGCCGAAGTGACGAGGTCAGAGCCCACTCGAATGAACCGGGATCTGACCCCGCAAGATGTAAAAGCAGTCCAGGGTCCCCATCGTCTAGAGGCCTAGGACATCACCCTTTCACGGTGAGTACCGGGGTTCGAATCCCCGTGGGGACGCCAAC
>NZ_JBDGIN010000002.1:239591-295648 GCF_057657395.1 Telluria sp. Soil_C_11
AGGTCCCCATCGTCTAGAGGCCTAGGACATCACCCTTTCACGGTGAGTACCGGGGTTCGAATCCCCGTGGGGACGCCAGCATTGCAAGGAGCCGCCTTGGGCGGCTCTTTTGTTGAGATGTTTTGGGGGTATAGCTCAGCTGGGAGAGCGCTTGCATGGCATGCAAGAGGTCAGCGGTTCGATCCCGCTTACCTCCACCAAGTTGTAGAAGTAGAAAAGTTTTAGGTCCCCATCGTCTAGAGGCCTAGGACATCACCCTTTCACGGTGAGTACCGGGGTTCGAATCCCCGTGGGGACGCCAGTCAAAGACCGGAGCAGACCACCCGCAGATGCGGAAAGGTGCTTCGGTTTTTCTATTTGGTCGTCCACTCTTTTCAAACGATCATGTCGCCTAAATTTCCTCGCACGCTAGCCATTTTCTGCAAGGTCGTCGATAACTTTGGCGACATCGGCATCTGCTGGCGCCTGTCGCGTCAATTCCATGCCGAGCACGGCATTGCCGTTACGCTGTGGGTCGATGACCTGGCGAGTTTCCGCCGCATCTGGCCGCAAGTGGACGTGAACGCCGCCGTGCAGCAGATCGATGGCGTCACGGTGCGCCACTGGGCCGGCCAGGACGGCGACTTCGCCCCGGGCGATATTCCCGGCATGGTGATCGAATTCTTCGGCGTCGATCTCCCGCCCGGCTATATCGCCGCGATGGCGCAGTGCGAGCCGCGCCCGGTCTGGATCAACTACGAAGGCCTGAGCGCCGAGGAGTGGGTCGAAGGCTGCCACCGGCTGCCGTCCATGCATCCGCGCCTGAAACTGACCAAGCATTTCTTCTTCCCTGGCTTTACGGACAAGACCGGCGGCCTGCTGCGCGAACGCGGCCTGGTCGAAGAGCGTGCGCGCTTCCAGGCCGACCCGTCCGCGGCCGCCGACTTCCTGGCGGGCCTGGGCGTCCTGCCCGCCGAGATGGATGCGCTGAAGGTCAGCCTGTTCTGCTACCCGCAGGCCCCGGTGGCGGAGTTGTTCCAGGCCTGGGAACAGGGCGGAGGGAAGGTCACCTGCCTGGTGCCGGAAGGCGTGGCGCGCGAACAGGTGCAGGCTTTCCTCGGCGTGGAGGCCGAAGCTGGCACGGCCGTCACCCGCGGCGCGCTGACGGTGCGCGTGATTCCCTTCATGCCCCAGACCGACTACGACCGCCTGCTATGGGCCTGCGACCTGAACTTCGTGCGCGGCGAAGACTCCTGGGTGCGTGCCCAGTGGGCAGCCCGTCCTTTCATTTGGCACATTTATCCGCAAGATGAAAACTTGCATCATGTTAAACTCCGCGCGTTCTTGCAAAAGTATGCGGTGAATACGCAGAGTCTGGTCGACTTTTCCCTGCGCTGGAACGAGGCAGGGGAAGGACGCATGGACGAACTGTGGACGTCCCTGCAAGCCGAATTGCCGACGATCGTAAGCCGGGCCCACGAGTGGGAAGCGCAGATGTTGGTAAATGGCGATCTAGTGAGCAATCTGCTGAATTTCGCCCGGTCCCTTCGATAGGCGGCCGGAAAATAACGTGGTATGATGCTCGGTTACTGCAACTCCTTTTTTGGTTAATAATTCCTATGAAACCCGCAAAAGAAATTCGTGTCGGCAACATCATCATGGTCGATGCCAAGCCTTTCATCGTGCTGCGCTCTGACGTCAACGGCTCGAGCCGCACGGGCTTCACCTACAAGTGGAAGATGAAGAATCTTCTGACCAACGCTCCGCTGGAAAACGTATTCCGCGGCGACGACAAGTTCGACGTGGTCGTGCTGGACAAGAAGCCGGTCACCTACTCGTACTTCGCCGACCCGCTGTACGTGTTCATGGACGAAGAGTACAACCAGTACGAAATCGAAGAAGAGAACCTGGGCGACGCCATCAACTACCTGAAAGACGGTATGGAATGCGAAGCCGTGTTCTACGACGGCAAGGCGATCTCGGTCGAACTGCCGATCACCATCGCGCGTCAGGTCATCTACACCGAGCCGGCCGTCAAGGGCAACACCTCGGGTAACGTCATGAAAGAAGCGAAGCTGGAAAACGCGATCGAGTCGAAGCAGTTCACCATCCAGGTGCCGCTGTTCGTCAACCAGGACGACGTCATCGAAATCGACACCCGCACCGCCGAGTACAAGAAAGTCGTGCGCAACTAAGCCGACTGCTGCTCAAGAAAAAAACGCTGCCCCGGCAGCGTTTTTTTTCGTCCGTACGCGGCGCAATCCGCGCGCGGCTAGGCCCGGCAGCGCAATCCATCCACCAGCAATCCCACCATCTTCCGCGTCGCGGCGGTGTCCTCGTCGGGATTGGCCTTGCACAGCGTCGCCACGGCGCGCAGCAGTTCGTCGGCCTCGTAGCCGGGACGGATCACGCCGCGCTCGACGGCGGTCTGCAGCAGCGAGGCGAGGGCGGGCCGCAAGCGGCCGAAGAAGTATTCCGGCAGCGCGGCATACGCGGCGTTATCCGATTGCAGGGCGCCGGACAGCCCGCGCTTCGTCACGATGAAGTCGACATAGCGCTGCATCCAGCGCGACAAGGCCTCGCCGGGTTCGTACTCGCCGGCGAAGCTGGCGGCGGCATCGGCGCAATCGTCGATCTGCGACTTCATGACGGCGACGATCAGGTCCGCGCGCTGCGGGAAGTGGCGGTAGACCGTGCCGACACCCACGCCCGCCCGCTCGGCGATCGCGCGCACCGGCGCGTCGACGCCCGATTGGGCAAACACATCCATGGCCGCCTGCAGCAGTGAACGCAGATTGCGCTGGGCGTCGACACGCCTGGCGCGCGGCTGCTGGTCATCCACCTCCGGCGAGGCTTCTTCTTGATTTGGGTTGGTATCCATAAAAAATATCTATTAACCGGAACGACGTTCCGGTTATAATGCGGAATCGCGTTCCGCTTTTGCGATCATATCAGATTCTTCGATGTCTTCAGGAGGACACCATGAACAAGACCGAAGTATGCATGTTTTGCCGCTACAGGAGAACCCGTGCCGGCGCTGGTGGGGCCGGGGCCTGCTGTCCCGCCGAAGAGGTATTGAACACCGGGCCGGAAGCAGGCGTCCGCGCGGTGCAGGGACGGGCCCGGGCGATGCCTGAGCGGCTGCGCACCCCAGCGCGCCCGCCGCAACCGATCCGTTAGCACTGAAACCGTGTCACATGAGCAACTTTGCTGCTATGCTCATGCATTATCTGACGCGGAGGATTGCATGAAACGCAGGGATTTCGTTCGGCTGGGAGTAGGCGCAGGCGTGGCGGCAGGGGCCGCCGGCGTGGCGCAAGTGGCTAATGCGGCAAATGGCCGCAGCACGGCAGCCGGGGGCAGTATCCTGGATGCGGGCGTCCAGGAACAGCAGGCCCGGATGGCGGCCGGCAAGCTGAGTTCGAAATCGCTGGTGCAGCAATACCTGGCGCGCATCGCCGCCATCGACAAGGCCGGCCCGCGCATCAATTCCGTCATCGAACTGAACCCGGACGCCGTCGCCATCGCGGAGGAACTGGACCGCGAACGCAAGGCTGGCAAGCTGCGCGGCCCGCTGCACGGCATCCCGGTCCTCATCAAGGACAACATCGCCACCGCCGACAAGATGTGCACCACGGCCGGCTCGCTGGCCCTGGCCGGCGTGCGCGCCAGCAGGGACGCCTTCGTCGCGCAAAAGCTGCGCGAGGCGGGCGCGGTCATCCTCGGCAAGACCAACCTGTCCGAGTGGGCGAACATGCGCTCCACGCACTCGGTCAGCGGCTGGAGCGGGCGCGGTGGCCAGACCCGCAATCCCTACGCCCTGGACCGCAACACCAGCGGTTCGAGCTCGGGTTCGGGGGCGGCCATGGCGGCCGGCCTGGCGACCCTGGCGATCGGCACCGAGACCGACGGCTCGATCGTTTCGCCTTCGTCGACCTGCGGCATCGTCGGCATCAAGCCGACCCTGGGCCTGGTCAGCCGCAGCGGCATCATCCCGATCGCCCATTCGCAGGACACGGCCGGTCCGATGACCCGCAGCGTGGCCGACGCGGCGCTGCTGCTGGGCGCGATCGCCGGCGTCGATGCGGACGACGCGGCCACCAGGGACGGGCAGGGCAAGGCGGCGGATTACGCCGCGGCGCTGCGCACCGACGCCTTGCGCGGCAAGCGCATTGGCGTGGCCCGCAACTTCTTCGGCAGCAGCCCGGCCATCGATGCCGTCATCGAGAAGGAGCTGGCGGTGCTGAAGGCGCAGGGTGCGGTGCTGGTCGACGTGCAGGTGCCGAACATCGACAAATACGGCGACAGCGAACTCGAAGTCCTGCTGGCCGAATTCCGCCCCGGCCTTGAAGCCTGGCTGGCGAACTATGCGCCGCATGCGCCGGTCAGGACCATGGCCGACGTGATCGCCTTCAACGAAAAGAATGCCGGCCGCGAGCTGCAGCACTTCGGCCAGGAGCATCTGGTCGCCGCCCGGCAGAAGCCCGGCCTGGACGACAAGGCCTACCGCGACGCGCTGGCCAACAACCTGCGCTTCTCGCGCGAAGAGGGCATCGACAGGATCCTGAAGGACGAGAAGCTGGACGCTCTGGTGGCCCCGACCGGCGGCACCGCCTGGCTGACCGACTACATCAACGGCGACCACTACGGCGGCAGCTTTTCCTCACCGGCGGCGGTGGCCGGCTACCCGCACGTGACGGTGCCGGCCGGCTATGTGCAGGGCTTGCCGGTCGGGCTCTCCTTCGTCGGCACCGCCTGGACCGAGGCGGCCCTGATCGGCATGGCCTACGCCTACGAGCAGGCCAGCCTGCGCCGCCGTCCGCCGGCATTCCCGGCCACGGTCAACGTCAAGGCCTGAGCCCATGCGTGCCCCGCTGACGAAAGGTAGACATGCGGCCGCCCTGTGCCTGGCGATGCTGGGCGCCGCAGGGCATGCGGATGCCGCGGCCGAGTCCAGCGACTGGGCCGCCATCGCGCGCCAGGACCTGAACTTCGCGGCGCAGGCCATCCGCACCCGCCATGCCGGCTACGTGGACGGCCAGCCGAGCGTGACCCTGCCGCTGGCGGCGGGACTGCGCGCCGGCCTGCCGGAGGCGGACGCGGTGCGCAGCGAGCAGGATTATCGGCGCCTGATGATGCGCTTCATCGGCGGCTTCGGCGACCCGCATACCGGCATCGACCTGCACTTGGCCGTGCGCGGCTGGACCGGCCTGGTGATCGACCGCGACAGCGCGGCAAAGGGCGGGCGCTACCGCGTGGTCTGGTCCGAGCCGGGCTGGCCCACGCCGCTGCCGCCGACCGGCAGCGTGGTGCACAGCTGCGACGGCAGCTGGATCGGCACCTGGCTGCAGCTGCAGGTCGCGCCCTTCATGAACCGCAGCGTCGAGTACGGCGCCACCTTCAGCAGCCTGGCGCAGCAGGTGATGTTCGACCTGGGCCTGGGCTGGACCCCGTCGGCCTGCGACTTCGAGCTGCCCGACGGCAGCCGCAAGACCTTAGCGCTGCCGCTGCGCAGCGTGCCGGGCGAGGTCGCGCAGGCCCGCCTGGATGCGCTCCAGCCGCGTTGGCGCGCCGTCGCCAGCCCGGTTGGCGTCAGCACGCTGGCGCCGGACAAGCGCTGGGTCGGCATGCCCGACTTTAATGGCGCGCGTTCGGGTACGGCCTACGAGGCGCTGTATCCGCAGCTGGCCGCGCTGCCGAAGTCCGGTTGGATCGTGTTCGACCTGCGCGGCAACGGCGGCGGCGACTCGACCTGGGGCAGCCGCGCGCTGGCGGCGCTGTACGGCGAGGCCTATGCGCGGCAGCTCAGTGCCGCGGGCGGCGCCAGCAAATACCTGATCGCCGACACCGGGACTGCGGACCTGCTCAGGCGCTACATCGCGGCGCCGGAATTCGCCGCCTCGAAAGCGGAAAGCGAGGCCGACCTCGCCAGGGTCGAGGCGGCGATGCGCGCCGGCGAGCGGATGGCGCAGGTAGCGGGCAAGGCCGATGCCGCCGCCGCGCCGGTCGTGGTGCGCCGCCCGCACGGACCGCGCGCGGCCGCCGTCATCGACCGCAACTGCTTCAGCTCCTGCATGAATTTCCTGCAGCAGCTCGCCGCGATGGGCGATACCGTGGTGCTGGGCGAGCCCACCCTCGGTTATTCTCCGTTCGGCGAGATCAATATCATCGCACTGCCGAGCGGGCACGGCGCCCTGCGCATCCCCTCGGCGATCTTCAGGACCGCGCAGGCGACCCGCGAACCCTTCGTGCCGGACTACCCGTTCGGCGGCAATATGGCGGACGGGGAGGCGGTGCGTCACTGGGTCAACACTACTCTGGATGGGATCAAGAAATGACGACGAACACCACGTACAAGGAAGCCGCCGTGGCCTTCCTGCAGATGACCGCCGCCGGCCAGGTCGAGCAAGCCTTCGAACGCTACGCCGGCCCGCAATTCCGCCACCACAATCCGCATTTCCGCAGCGACGCCGAGTCGATCAAGGCCGGGATGCTGGAGAACGCGGCGCGCTTCCCGGACATGCTGTTCGAGGTGCAGCGCGCGATCGCCGACGGGCCGCTGGTGGCGGTCCACTCGCGCGCGCGGATGCAGCCGGGCGCGCCCGACATCGCAATCGCCCATATCCTCCGCTTCGAGGGCGACAGGATCGCCGAGATGTGGGACATCGGCCAGATGCAGCCCGATCCGATGCTGAACGAGCAGGGGATGTTTTAAGAGCGCCTAAGAAGCCCTCATGGCGGCGTTGCATCGTCTCGCCGTACTAGCGTACTGTCTTCGACGACGCGCCTTGCCCTGAGGGCTTTTAGGCGCTCTTGGTCAGCTGCTGGCCGAGCCGCTTGCCCAGCGCCAGCAGGGTGAGCGTCGGCGGCAGGCCCCAGGGCTCGGGGATCACCGAAGCGTCGCACACGTGCAGGCCGGGCGTGGCGGTCTGCAGGCCGCCGTCGACCTGGTCGCCGATGCGCAGGCTGCCGCCGGGATGGGCGGCGAAGTGGTGGCTGGCGAAGATATGGCGGGCGCCGGCCTGCTCCAGCACGCCGCGCGCGATCGCGATGCCCTTGTCGAACTTTTCGCGGTCGGCCGGCTGCAGGGTCTTGTCGACCCAGCGCTGGCCCACGCGCCCGCCGATCCCGTCGCGGATCTTGACCATGATGCTGAGCGTGCGGCGATGCGCCAGCAGGCGGTCGACGCGGCCGGCCTGCAGGGCGAAGGCCTGGAACATCGCCTGCGGCAGGGTCAGGTCGGCCAGCGCGATGCCATCCTCGCTCCAGCTGGCGCCTGCAGCCATCGGCACCTCGGCGCCGCCGGGTTCGTCCGTACCGAGATCGTCGACGCTGCCCATCACCGCCACCACCGGATCGCTGAAGAACGCGGCCGGGCGCGCCAGCAGCCCCGAAGCGCGCAGCAGGCGCGGGCTGCCGATGCCGCCGGCGGCCAGCACCACGCGGCCGGCGCGCAACTGCCGGGTCTCGCCGCCGACCCAGGCCTCCACGCCCACCGCGCGGCCATCTTCGACCAGCACGCGTATCACCCGTGCGCCCGCAAGCAGCACCGCGCCGTGGCCGCGGGCTTCGTCGACGAAATCGCGCGCGGTCCATTTGGCGCCGAAGGGACAGCCGGTCACGCAACGCCAGCAGCCGCGGCGGCAGGACTCGGGCCGGATCAGCTTGTCGAGCTTGCGCCAGTCGAGAGAGAGGGCGAGCGCCGCTTGCATGATGCGGGCCGCCATCGGGCCGACCAGCGCGTCCGGCAGCGGCGCCATCGGCAGCTCGGCGCGCAGTTCGGCCAGCGCCGGTTCGAGGTCGATGCCGTGGGCGGCGAACATCGCGCGTGGCGGCGGGGCCGCGGTGGCGAAGTTGATGGTCGAGGTGCCGCCCAGCGTGATGGCGCGCACCAGAAGGGAAGCGTCGCGATGGATGAAGGCGCCCTTGCCGGGCACGGCGGCCATCCCCGCCATCTGGCCGAGCGTGCCCTTGAGCGGGGCGGCGCTGCCCTGTTCCAGCATCAGCACGGCCGCGCCGTGCCGGGCCAGCTCGCGCGCCACGCTGGCGCCGCCGGGGCCGGTGCCGACGACGATCGCGTCGAACGAAGAAGGAGAGGGAGCGGTCATGCCGGCATGCTACCACCGCAGCCGCACCGCGTGCGTGCAACGGCTGCCGGACCTTGCCGGCGTCAGCGCGTGGCGGCCGCCTGCTTGGCCTTGGTGAAGACCGGTCCCCACAGCGGGTGGCCGTGCTCGCCGGGCGCCAGGTCGAAGGTCGGGTCCAGGCGCAGCGCGCGGTCGAAGGCCTGGCGGCACGGCGCCGGCCGCGACGTCACGCAGTAGCTGAACGCCAGGTATTTCAGGGCCGTCAGGCGCGTGGCCAGCGGGCCGTTGTTGACGTCGCGCCGCGACAGGCGCCGGATCGCGCCGTTGAAATCGCCGTCGTTGTACAGGCGGATGCCTTCGCGCAGGCCGTCCGGTTCCTTCGGCGCGTCGGGCACGCCGTCGCCGTCGCGGTCGCGCGCGCGGGCGGCGGCTTCGCGCGGCGGGGCGGCGTCGCGCGCCGCCGACGGGGTGTGCGCTTCGGCAGCCTTCGGGTGCGAGGGCGTGCGCGCCTGCTTCTGGTCGAAGATCGGGAACTCGGCGCAGCCGCCGAGCAGCAGGGCGCCGGCGGTGGCGAGGGCAAGGAGGTGGAGTCGCTGCATGGGTCTCATGGGTGCGTGCTTAGCGGGGTTCGTCGTTGAAGTCCACGGCGATCTGGCCGCTGCCGCCGCGGGTATCGACTTCGAGCACGCGGTCGTGGAAATTCGGATTGGCGATGCGGATCGTGTGTTTGCCGGGCGCCAGGGTCAGGCGCTTGACCGGCGGGCTGGCGCCGCGGTCGACCCCATCCACGTAGACGATGCCCCAGGGCTGGATCCGCAGCCTGTAGGTGGCGCTGCCGGCTGCCGCTGCCGCTGCTGCTGCTTGCGCTACTGCTGCGTTCGGGCGCGCCGGGGCGGCAACCGTGCCTGGGCCGGCAGGGGCGGCAGACTGCGGCAGCGCCGCGGGCGCTTCGTCGAGGTCGGCCTGGCGCGCCGCCGGGTCCGGCCGGGCGGGCATGGCCGGCTCTTCCGCTGCCTGCGGCCGCAGCGCGGCGGCGGCGCGCGGCCGGTCCCGGACCGGCTCGCCGGATTGCGGAAGGGTCAGCACGATATGGTCATAGGAGCCGGAGTCACGCAGCTCGGCGAACACGGCCAGCGCGATCGCGACCAGCACCGCGCCGCCGCCGGCCGCGATGGCCCAGCGCTGCCAGCGCGCGAGTCCGCCGCCGAGGCGGGACGGGGCCGGGGCCTGCATGAAGGAGGGCAGAGCGTCCTTCGCGGGGGAGGCGGATGGCGGCATCGCGGCTTCAGGCGCCGGGGCTGCGGCTGCGGCTGCCGCTGCGGGTACGGGCGCGCCGGCCGGCACGGACGGACCCAGCGATACGATGCCGAGGATGTGGCGCAACTCGTCGATGTTGCGCGGACGGACGGCGGGATCGTCCGACATGCAGCGGTCGACCGCGCTGACCAGGGAATCGCTGTAGCCGTCCGGGACGCGGCCGCGCAGCGGACCGCCGGAAACCAGTTCGCGGGTGATCGCGAAGTGCACGACCTGCGCCAGCGCCGTCAGGTCGGCCGGCTCGTCGGTGTCGACGCCGGCATCCCCGGAGGGCAGCAGCAGGGGTTCGCCGTTGTCGTGGAAGACCACGGTGTCCGGCGTGATCGCCCGGTGCGGCATGTGCATCGCGTACTGCAGCTCGAGCGACTGCAGGAGCTGGCGGAAGATCTTGCGGCACCAGGCCTCGTTGACCTGCGCGGGATCGTGCTCGACGATGTCCCTGACGGTGCGGCCTTCGATGCGCTGCTGTTCTGGTCCGACGGTGAGTGTGCTGGCCATTTTGCTAACCTCTGTTTGGTGCAAATCATGCCAGATTTACAGGTGCGGTGCCCCGTAGTGCACTCAACCGTGCGCGCCTGTTACGCGTTGTTACAACTCAGCAGTATCGGCCCGCTTCAGACCTCGATCCAGCGCATCTTGAAGTTGCGGCCCTTGACGGTGCCGAACTCCGGGCCGAGCGGATTGCCGCCGTTGAGCCGCTCGAAGGCCTGTTCCGCGATCCTGCGGTCGAGCGCCACATAGCTGAAGAATTCGCCGATCTGGATCTTGCCGACCTGGTCCTTGTGCAGGCCGGCGTCGCCGGTGAGGGCGCCCAGCAGGTCGCCCGGACGCAGCTTGTCCTTCTTGCCGCCGGCGATGGACAGCGTCATCATCGGCGCCGGCCCGTCGGGGTGGATGTCGTCGCCGAGTTCGGCCAGCGGGTGCCATTCGGCCGGCGCCTGCTGGTAGTCCTCGATCAGCTTGACCCACTTCTTTTCGTTGGGCGCGGCCAGGGTCAGCGCCTCGCCGGATTCGCCGGCGCGCCCGGTGCGGCCGATGCGGTGCACGTGCACTTCCGGGTCCTTCGACACGTCGACGTTGACGACGGCTTCGAGGCCGGCCACGTCGATGCCGCGCGCGGCGACGTCGGTGGCGCACAGCACCGTGCAGCTGCGGTTGGCGAACAGCGCCAGGGTCTCGTCGCGGTCGCGCTGCTCCATCTCGCCGTACAGCGCGCGCGCCGACCAGCCGTGTTCGCGCAGGTAGTCGGCCAGCTCGCGGCAGCGCGCCTTGGTATTGCAGAACAGGATCGCGGACGCGGGACGGAAGTGGGCCAGCAGGCGCGCTGCCGCTTCGAGGCGGCCGTCGAAGCCGATCTCGTAAAAGCGCTGTGCGATCCGGGCCGGCTCGTGGCGCGTCTCGACCGCGACTTCTTCCGGTTCGTTCAGGAAGCGCGCGGTGGCGGCGCGGATGTCGTCCGGATAGGTGGCCGAGAACAGCAGCGTCTGGCGGTGCGCCGGGCATTCGCGCACGATGGCTGCGATCTCGTCGTAGAAGCCCATGTCGGTCATGCGGTCGGCCTCGTCGAGCACCAGGGTGCGCAGGCGCGCCAGGTCGAGGGTGCGCTTCTGCAGGTGGTCGCGGATCCGTCCCGGGGTGCCGACCACGATGTGGGCGCCGAACTCCAGGGTCGCGATCTGCGGCCGCATCGGCACGCCGCCGGTGAGCACCACGACCTTCACGTTGCCGATCCCGCGCGCCAGCCGGCGCAGTTCATTCGCGACCTGGTCGGCCAGTTCGCGCGTCGGGCACATCACCATGCCCTGCACCGCGAACAGCGCCGGGTTCAGGCGCAGCAGCATGCCGATGCCGAACGCGGCGGTCTTGCCGCTGCCGGTCTTCGCCTGCGCGATCAGGTCGCGGCCGCCGAGCGCCAGCGGCAGTGTCGCGGCCTGCACGGGCGTCATCTCGTGGTAGCCGAGCTGGGTCAGGTTGGCAAGGAAGGGGGCGGCTAGCTGGAGGGAGGCGAAGGAGGTGGTGGACATGGTGGCCTAAAATTAACCGTCATCCCCGCGCAGGCGGGGATCGAAGTTTGCAAGCGTAACCGAAACGCCGGCAGAACTTGGATTCCCGCCTGCGCGGGAATGACGTGCAGGGGCTAACGAATACCGCTTGGCTTACGCCGCCGGCTTCCAGACCGGCAAACCGGTCAAATCGAGGTCGGGATCGGACTTCCACACCGGCAGGCCGGTGGCGTCCGTTTCGTCCAGGTCCAGCAGCGGGATCTGTTCCTGCCTGGGGGTGCTGCGGCGGTTGCGCGGGACGGGGCGCTTCGGTTCGGGGACAAGAGCATCGACCGGTTCGGCAGGCTCGAAGCCCGGCAGGTCGAAGGTGGCGTTGTCTTTCTTGTCTCTCATGCGCTGCGCTGGCCCAGAAAACAAAAGCCCGGCTCAAGAGTCGGGCTTCTGTCATACAGTATTTGGTTGCGGGGACAGGATTTGAACCTGTGACCTTCGGGTTATGAGCCCGACGAGCTGCCAGACTGCTCCACCCCGCGTCTGAGAACGCCATTCTACCGCGTCCTGGCCCGAAGTGCAAATCGGCTTGTTTGCCCAAGCCTGCTCAAGCAGCCTTCAGGCGCCACAGCGAGGTGACCTCCGCCATGCGCGCGGCCGCCAGGGGGTCGTCCGGGTCGCTCGCCTTCGGGTGCACGGGGCGGATGTCGTGCCGGCCCGCGACCGCCAGTCCGGCCGTCTCGATCCAGCCCAGCAGCTGCTCGCGCGAACGCAGGCCCAGGTGCTCGGCCAGGTCGGAGAGGATCAGCCAGCCTTCGCCGCCCTCCAGCAGGTGCTCCTTCAGGCCGGCCAGGAAACCGCGCAGCATGCGGCTGTCCGGATCGTACACCGCGTATTCGATCGAGGAACTCGGCTTGCCCGGCAGCCAGGGCGGATTGCAGACCACGAGCCTGGCGCGGCCCTGCGGGAACAGGTCGGCGCGCACCACCTCGACCTGGCCCTCCAGGCCCAGGCGTTCGATGTTGGCGCGCGCACAGCCCAGCGCGCGCTCGTCCATGTCGGTCGCGATCACGCCCTGCAGCCCGCGATGCGCCAGCACCGCCGACAGCACGCCGGTGCCGGCGCCGATGTCGAAGGCCAGCGTTGCGCCCGCGGGCAGGGGCGCCTGCGCGACCAGTTCCACGTACTCGCCGCGCACCGGCGAGAACACGCCGTACCAGGGATGGATGCGCTCGTCCAGCACCGGGATGAAGACACCCTTGCGGCGCCATTCGTGGGCGCCGATCACGCCCAGCAGCTCGCGCAGCGAAGCGACGAAGGGCTCGCCGCCGACGCCATAGGCTTCCGAGCAGGCTTCCTTCACATCCGGCGCGCGGCGCAGCGGGATCGTGTAGCCACCCTCGAACGGGATCAGCAGCATCGCAAGCGTGCGGGCGCGCTGCAGCTGGGCCAGCCGGTGGCGGTGGAACTGCTCGGTGAGCGTTGCCGGTTTCGCGGCGGTCCTGGCGCGCTTGCTTCGCCCGCCCTTGTGCTCGATCCGGCGCACCAGTGCCTGCAGCAGCTGGCGCGCATTCTGGAAGTCGCCGCGCCATAGCAGGCCGGTGCCTTCCAGCGCCAGGCGGTAGGCGGTGTCGGCGTTCATGGTGTCGTCGGCCAGCACGACCTTCTTCGGCGCCGGCCAGCCGCTCTCGGAATGCCAGGCTGCCTGCCGATCCTCGCCGTTCTCGATCCAGTGGATGCGTTCGGTATTCAAGCGGGGCGCCCGATCAATGGTGGTGGTGCCAGTGGAGTTCGTTCGACTCGACGAAGGACTTCACGGCATCCGGGTTGCCGGTGGCGTGGCGCTTGATCTCGCCGCACTCGCAGATGCCCTGGTAGGGCTGGATGTGCGAGCAGGCCGAGACTTTCTGCAGGGTGACCTTGACCGGCTTGGCGCACTTGGCGCACTTGAAGGTCAGGAAGCGGGCGGGTTTGTTCATGGTTGGTCGTGAAATTGGTTAACGTCGTCCCCGCGCAGGCGGGGACCCAAGTTCTGCATGCGTCAACGAAATGCGTGCGACTCGGGTTCCCGCCTTCGCGGGACGACGATAGAAGGGGCGCATTTTAGCATCGGGCGCATTATTGGACCGTGACCGCGCTACTGCCGCCGCCCGCCGGCCGCACCAGCACCTTGGTGGAAATCCGTTCGGTCATCTCCTGCACGTGCGAGATCACGCCCACTTTCCGTCCCAGCGACTGCAGCGCATCCAGCGCATCCATCGCGACCCCGAGCGTGTCGCTGTCCAGGCTGCCGAATCCTTCGTCGATGAACAGCGACTCGACCTTCACCCGGTTCGACGACAGCGAGGCCAGGCCCAGCGCCAGCGCCAGCGAGACGAGGAAGGATTCGCCGCCCGACAGCGAGTTCACGGAACGGATCTCTCCGCCCATGTCCTGGTCGCGCACCATCAGCGCCAGCGACGGGCCGGCCTGGCTGATCACGCGCTCCAGGCGGTAGCGGCGTGCCAGCTGCGACAGGTGGATGTTGGCGTAGCCGAGCAGGACGTCGAGCGTGAACTGCTGGGCGTAGTTGCGGAACTTCTTGCCGTCGGCGGAACCGATCAGTTCCGCCATCCTGGCCCAGCGTTCCTCGATGGCGCGCTGGCGTTCGATCTCGGCCATCATCGAGCGTGCCCGCTCGCGCCGGCCGTCGTCCTCGCGGATGCGCACGGCCAGGCTGGCGGCCGTTTCGTGCACGGTGCGGCGTTCGGCCTGCACGTCGTCGAGCAGACCCGCCAGGGCGTCCACATCGGCCGGCGCGCCGGCGTCGGCGGCGGCATCGCCATCCACGTCCACGGCAACCGCCGGCAGCGCGGCCTGCTGGCGCTCGTGCTGCTCGCGCTGTCCGCGGCGCTCGGCCAGCACCGCGGCCGCCTGGCGCGCGCGGTTGTCCAGGTCGAGCAGGGCGCTCCGTTCCTGGGCGATGCGGGCGGCGCCGACCGTGAGCAGGCTGGCCAGCTGCTGTTCGTTCTCGACCGGTTCCAGTTCCGGATCGCTGCCGGCGAAGTCCTCGATCCAGAGCGCCAGGCGCGCCGCGGCATCGGTGGAGGCGCCCTGCAGGTCGGCGATGCGGCCGAGGGCCTGGGCCTGGGCGGCGCGCACCCGCGCTTCCAGCTGCGCCGCCTGCAGGCTGGCCGCCTGGCAGGCCGCCAGCCCCTGGCGGGCCGCGGCGACCGCGGCGCCCAGCGCCTGTTCGACCTCGAGCGCCTTGCGGCCTTCGAACAGGGCGGCGCGTTCCTGGCGGCGTTCGCGCAGGTCCGCGTCGATGCGTTCGAAGTCCTGGCGGACGGCGTCGCGCTGGCGCGCGGCCTGGGCGGCGCGTTCCTCCAGCGCGGCCTGGCCGGCGGCGAGGGCATCGATGCTTGCGCTCAAACGGGCCTGCAGCGCCGACCGTTCCAGCCACTCCCGGGCCTGGGCCGCGCGCGCCTGGCGCCAGCCGGCCGGGTCGCTCTGCCATTGGCCTTGCCAGCCGTCGCCGGCGGCATCGCTCAGCACCGGGTCGAGCTCGGCCAGCAGGGCGGCCAGGCTGCTTGCTGCGGCCTCGCGGCGCGCCGCCAGCCCGGCGATGTCGGCGTCCAGCTTCGCCAGCCAGGACTGGGCCTGCTGGGCTGCCGCCAGCTGGCGCGCGTGCTCGGCGTTGGCCTGGTCCCAGGCCTGCTGGGCGGCGTCGCGCGCCAGCCGTGCGCGGCCCAGGGCCTGGTCGCGCGCGTCCAGTGCCTGGAAGTCCGCGCGCAGCTGGGCCGACTGGGCCGCGAACCAGGCCGCGCGTCCGGCTTCGGGTGGCGCTTCGGTGGCCAGCGCGCCGTCCTGCCATTCCTGGTCGAGCTGCGCGACGCTGGCGGCGAGCCCTTCGCGTTCGCGTCCGAGCTGGGCCAGCTTCTCGCCCGCGGCATCGAAGGCGGCACGGTGTTCGGCCTGCAGGTTCACGTTCTCGCGCTGCGCGCGGCGGCGCGCGGCGACTTCCTCGGACAGGCCGGCAAGCACCGCGTGCAGGCGCTCGTCCTGGTGGCGGTAGGGATGGTCTTCGGCGCCGCAGACCGGGCAGGGGTCGCCGTCGGCCAGGGTCGCGCGCAGGCTTTCGACGCCGTCGGCGCAGGCCAGTTGCGCGCCCTTCAGCAGGCGCTCGGCCTGGGCCGCCTCGGCGTCGAGGGCGATGCCGGCGGCGCGCGCCGCTTCCAGCGCCTCGCTGGCGGCGGCGCGGGCCTGCGTCGCCTGCAGGGTGCCCGCATCGAGGTCGGCCAGGCGCTGGCGCGCGCCCGACAAGGCGTTCCAGGTCTG
This sequence comes from Telluria sp. Soil_C_11, assembly GCF_057657395.1. Lineage (NCBI taxonomy): Bacteria > Pseudomonadati > Pseudomonadota > Betaproteobacteria > Burkholderiales > Oxalobacteraceae > Telluria > Telluria sp. Soil_C_11. Next base: position 255,286 of record NZ_JBDGIN010000002.1, read on the forward strand.
TTCGAGCGAGGCCAGGCCTTCGCGGCGGGCGTCCAGCCGGCGCCGTTCCTCGCGCAGCAGCTCGGCGTCGATGGCGGCCAGCGCGTCGGCGCTTGCGCGGCGCGCTTCGTCGCGGCTGGCCAGCAGTGCCGTCGCCGATTCCAGCGCGACCGCGTTGCGCCGGGCGCCGCTTGCCGCCTGCTCGGCGCCGGCGCGCGCCTCGTTCAGGGCCGCGGCCGACTGGGCATCCAGGCGCGCGGCTTCCTCGGCCTGGACCAGGCGCTGTTCCCAGCGCGTCCACTGGCCGGCCAGGCCTTCCAGCGTGCGCTGCGCCTGCAGCCAGGCGCACGTGTCCTGCAGCGACTGGCGCGCGGCGGCCAGTTCCTGGGTCTTGGCCCGCAGCGCGGCCTCGGCTTGCATGGCCTCTTCGGCCGCGGCGTCGCGCGCGCTGCGCGCCTTCTCGTGCGCAGGCACCAGGGTCTGCAGGGTCGCATCCAGGGCTTTCGCGCGGTCGAGTTGCGGACCGGCGGCGCGTTGCGCTTCCTCGGCCGCTTCGAGTTTGCGTTCGGCCTCGATCTGGCCGCGCAGGGCTTCCTGCTGGGCCGCCAGCGCACTCGCCAGTTCCTGTTCTCCGGCCGCCAGCCGGGACTGGGCCTGTCTTTGCTCGTCGGCCAGGCGCGCCAGGTCCGCCATCAGCGGACGCGCCGGCTGCACGGCGTCGAGGGTCGCAAGGCGCCGGCGCCGTTCGCCCGCGGCGTCGAGGTCGGCGTTGGCCGCAGCCAGCGCAGTCTCCGCCGCGGTCTCTGCGGCACGAAGGCGCGCCAGTTCCTGGTGCCAGCGCAGCCGCTCTTCCAGCGCGGCGCGGCGCACATCGACCTCCGCCAGGCGGCGGTTGGCGTCAAGGAGCTGCTGCTCGAGATCTTCGCGTTCGGCCGGGGCCAGCGGGGCCTGGTCCTGCAGGCGCGCGGTCAGGCGCCGCATCGCTTCCTGTTCGTGGCGCCAGCGTTCGAAGGCGCGGCGCGAGATCTCGCTGTAGACGGCGCTGCCGGTCAGGGTCTCGAGCAGTTCGCCGCGCTCGTTCTCGTCGGTGCGCAGGAAAGCCGAGAACTCGTTCTGCGCCAGCAGCACCGAGCGCGTGAACTGTTCGAAGGACAGGCCGATGCGGCGCTCGATCTCGCCCAGCACCTCGGTCTTGGTGGCGCCGATCGGATGCAGCTCGGGCAGGCGCTGCAGGCTCATGGTTACCGGCTGCAGCGCGCCGGCGGCGCGGTTGCGCGAGCGGCGCACGCTCCAGCGCGCGCGGTAGCGGCCCTCGTCGTTGCCGACGAAATCGACTTCGGCATAGGCCTCGGCGGTGCCGCGCCGCAGGAGGGTGCGGCGGTCCTGCACCGACAGCACGTCGTCGCCGACGTCGGGCAGGAAGTTGCCGGCGCGCGGCCCCTTGATCAGGCGCGGGGTGGCGTCGTACAAGGCCAGGCACAGGGCGTCGAGCAGGGTGCTCTTTCCCGCGCCGGTGGGGCCGCTGATCGCGAACAGACCGCTCGACGCCAGCGGCTCGCTCTCGAAGTCGACCTCGAATTCGCCGGCCAGCGAGGCCAGGTTCTTGCCGCCGATGCGCAGGATCTTCATGCGGACTCCCGGTCGGCGGCGCCCGGCGCATCGGTGGGCAGCATCAGCTCGGCGAAGGCGGCCAGCTGGTCGGCAGGCGCCTCGTCGCCGAAGCGCTGCTGCCACAGGCGGCGGAAGATGTCGTCCGGCTGCAGCTGGGCCAACTGGTCCAGGCTGAGCGCGGCGTCGATGCCGGCGGCGGTGACCACCTTGCGGGTCGGCTCGATCTTCGCCAGGCGCACCGGCTTGCCCTCCAGCGCCGCCTCGACCTGGGCGCGCAGGCTGGGCTCCGGGCCGTCGAGCAGCACCCGCACTTCCAGATAGGGTTGTTCGTGCAGCGGCGCGTCCGGCAGGTCGAGGCCGACCAGCTCGGCGATCACCTGCTTCAGCGGCGCCGGCTGGGCCGGCACGCGCAACAGCTCGACCGCGCGTGGCACGTGCAGCGCGACGATCTCCTTGGCCTTGTCGCCGTCGAGGTCGATGCGCAGCACCTGGTGCCGGTAGCCGATCTCGGCGAAGGACAGCGGCAGCGGACTGCCGCAGTAGCGCAGGTGGTCCTGCTTGCCGACCTTCTGCGCGAGGTGCAGGTGGCCCAGCGCGGCGTAGGCGATGCCCGGATCGAACATCGACGAGGGCAGGGCTTCGGTGCCGCCGATCAGGATGCGGCGCTCGGAATCCGGCGAGGAATCGCCGCCCACCATGTGGCAGTGGCCCATCGCCACGATCGCCTCGCCGTTCGCGCAGCGCGAGCGCGCCAGCGCGTAAGCCTGCTGGTAGAGCAGGGCGATGCCGGACAGGTAGGCGTCGACTGGCGTGCCATCGTCCGCCGCCGCCAGCTCCACGCGCGGCACGTCGCCTGGACGCAGGAAGGGGATCGCCACGCACCATGCCTTGACGGCGCCGTCGCGGCCGGTCAGCGGCACCACCAGGCGTTCGAGGTCGATTTCTCCGGCGGCGTCGCGCACCACGTGGCCGACGACCCTGGTGCCGTGCGCTTCGAGCAGCGGGCCGGGCGCTTCCAGCCGGCCCGGCGAATCGTGGTTGCCGGCGATGGCGACGATGTCGAGCTGCGGCGAGCGGGCGCGCGCCTGCTGCAGGAAACGGTAGAGCTGGCGCTGCGAGGCGGCCGACGGATTCGAGTTGTCGAAGATGTCACCCGCGATCAGCAAGGCATCGACCTGCTCGGCCACGATGGTCTCGAGCAGCCAGTCGAGGAAGCGCTGGTGTTCGTGGGTCCGGTCGAAGTTGTGCAGGGTCTGGCCGAGGTGCCAGTCGGAGGTGTGCAGCAGCCGCATGGGTGGAATGTCTTACGGGAAGGTGGGTGAGTCAGGGGGCTCACTATAGCGCAGACCACAGGAGCATGACAAAAGTTCTCGGACTGATGAGCAACATGGCAATACGTCCACTAAAATCATGCCATGAGCGAATTTATCCTCTCCCTGGGCGCCGCGCGCGCCCTGCACCTGGCGGCCCAGGGCATGCTGCAGCCGCGCCGCGCCCGCGCCACGAAAGACGACGTGCTGGCGGCGATCCGCCGCATGGGCGTGCTGCAGATCGACACCATCAGCGTGGTCGCGCGCAGTCCCTACCTGGTGCTGTGGAGCCGGCTGGGCGACTACGACCCGGCCTGGCTCGAGCAGCTGCTGGCCGAAGGCAGACTGTTCGAATACTGGGCCCACGAAGCCTGCTTCATCCCGATCGAGGACTACGGCCTGTACCGCCACCGCATGCTCGACACCGCGCCGCTGGGCTGGAAGTCCGGCGCCAAGTGGATGCAGGGGAATGCGGAGCATGTCGCGCGGGTGCTCGAGCATATCCGCATGAAAGGCCCGACCCGCGCGGTAGACTTCGAACGCACGGACGGCAAGGGCGGCGGCTGGTGGGAGTGGAAGCCCGAAAAGCGTTCGCTGGAGGCGCTGTTCACGGCCGGCAAGGTGATGGTCGCGCGGCGCCAGAATTTCCATCGCGTGTACGACCTGGCCGAGCGCGTGCTGCCCGGCTGGGACGACAGCCGCGCGCCGGGCATGGACCAGGTCCGGCGCGAATTCGTGCTGCGCGCGGTGAAGGCGCTGGGCGTGGCGAAGGCGGCCTGGATCCCGGATTACCACCGCACCAGGGCGCCGCACCTGGCGCCGCGAACCCTGGCCGATGAAGGCCTGCTGCTGCGCGCCCGCGTCGAGGGCTGGAAGGAACCGGTGTTCGTGCATCCGGAGCACGCCGGCCTGCTGGCGTCGGCGGCGCAGGGGAGCCTGAATCCGACCGTGACGACCTTGCTCTCGCCCTTCGATCCGATCGTCTGGGACCGCCGCCGCGCGCTGGAGCTGTTCGGATTCGACTACCGCCTGGAGTGCTATACCCCGGCCGAGAAGCGCCAGTACGGTTATTTCACGCTGCCGGTGCTGCGCCGCGGCCAGCTGGTGGGGCGGATCGATGCCAAGGCGCACCGCGCGGCCGGGGTGTTCGAACTGAAGTCGGTGGCGCTCGAACCAGGGGTGCGGCCGAGCGGGCGCCTGCTGCGCGACCTGGCCGCGGCGCTGGGGCGATGCGCGCGCTGGCATGGCTGTGCGCTGGTCGAGGTGACCCGTGCCGAGCCCGACGCCGTGGCGGCGCCGCTGCGCGCCCTGTTGTCCGACTCCCAGGCCGTTGCCGCCTGAATACGCGTTGGCGGCGCGTCCGCTCGCGCCGGCGCGCGAGGTAGCTCGGTTTGTGACAGATCAAGCCTGAGCTCAGGCCCCTCCGTACACTAGGTATTCTTTCAGGCCGATGAAAACGATACCTCAGGGTCCAGCCCTTCCTTCAGGCCTGTTCAAAACAACGCCTCCCATCCAGGTTCCCGTCCTGACCTTTCCGGTCGGGTGAACCTTTGTGTTGGCGAATAACTGAGCGGAGACAAAATGCTGACGTCAACTTACACCCTCGTGGCCTTGTCCGTGGAACAGACCACCGTCCGCTCGGCGCTGCAGTCGCTGGCGCGGTCGCTGCATGCACTTCCTGACGATGGCGGCACCCTGGCTCCCGGCCAGGCGGCGGAGCTGTGCGCCGAACTGCGCCAGGTGGTGGACGATTGCCACTGGCGCAAGCTGGACAAGTTCCTGATCCCGGCCCTGCGCCGCGCCACCTGCGCCGCCGACGGCCTGCTGCGCGATCTCGAGCAGATCAGCCGCGGCGCCGCCGATTCGCTGGCGTCCGCCGAGGCCTGCGTCGACGCCGGCACGCGCGGCGTCGACGGCGAGGGCTTCCGCGAAGCCGTCGAGCGCTGCATCGCCGCCCTGCGCTGCCGCCTCGAGCGCGAGGAGCACGAACTGTTTCCCCTGGCGCGCAGCCTGGTGCGGGGCGAGGCCTGGTTCGCGATCGCCAACCAGATGCTGGCGCACGATGCCGTGGCGCGCGAACGGCGCGGAAGCCTGGGGCACGGGCGCCTGCGCCCGGAGCCGCTCGAATCCCGCCATCCGCTGGCCGATCCGCTCGGGCATGTCCATGAGCCGGCCGGCCCGGAATTCGGGCGGCGCCACGCTGGGCTGTCCCTCCTGCACTGAGGCGCCGGCGTCCGCCGTCCGCACGCGCCAGTCCGGTGGCGCAGGGCCATCATGGTTCTTTGTTATGATGGCGATTTTGGAAGTGCGATTTCATCATGTTCGAGTTCCTATTCAAGCGGCCGGGCGACAACAAGCCCGGCGACAAGCCGGCCGGACAGGGGGCGCAACCGGAACAGGCGGCCTCTGCGGGCTCGAGCTCCACGGGGGCAGGCGCTGCCGCGACCCCGCAGCGCGCCTTGCAGGCGGAACGGCTGAGCCGGATCCAGGGCGACGAAGCTGCCGCGGTGGAATTCATTCTCCAATGCGAATTTTCCGAGCTACGCCTGGCCGCGGCCGAGTTCGTCCATCGCCCCGAGCTGCTCGAACGCGTCCATGCCGCGATGCGCAATACAGACCGTCGCGTCGCCAAGCTGATGCAGTCGCGCCTGGACGCCCACCGTCACCACGAGGCGGAACGCCTGCGCGGCGAAGCGACGCTCGCACAGGCGCGGGCGCTGTTGAAGGACGAGCTGCTCACGCCCAACCATGTCGCCGACCTCGACCGTAAATGGGCGGTGATCTCCGCGCCCGAGCTGCAGGACGAGTTCGCGGCCGTGCGCGCCGCGCTGGGCCAGCGCCTGGAGGCGCAGGTGCAATTGCAGCGCGCCATGATCGACCGCCTGGCCAGCCTGCGCCGGCTGCCGTCCGAGCCCTTGCCGCCGGCCGAGCTGGCCGCGCGCCTGGAAGCCCTGACCCAGGAACAGGCCCAGGCCCTGCAGGCCCCGGAGCACCCCTCGCTGCCGCGCGGGCTGGTGGCGGAGGTCGGCCTCGAAGCCCAGAAGCTGCAGGCCAGCCTGCACGAGATGGAAGCCGGCCAGGCCGCGCTGGCGGCGCGCGAAGCGTTTATCGCAGCCCAGCAGGACAAGCCGGCCGCCGAGCTGAATGCCGACGCCTTGCGCAAGGAATGGCACCGCCTGCCGCAGGCGCCGCAGGGCGAGGCCCTGGCCGCGCTCCAGCAACGCTTCGACGCCTTGCTGGCGACCCTGCCGCAGCCGGAAGCGCGCAAGCCGCGCGAGCACAAGGAAGCGCAGCAGCCGAAAGAACCGAAACAACCGAAACAACCGAAAGAACCGAAAGAGCAGGGCAAGCCGCGCGGCGCCGACCAGCATTTCATCGACACCATGGATGCGATGGAATCGGCCCTGCAGCAGGGCTCGCTGGGCAGCGCCGCCGAGCTCGACAAGGCGCTGAAGGAGTCGCGCGAGAAGGGCATGCGCCTGACGCCGGCCCAGTCCGACCGCCTGGCCCACCTGCGCGCCGAGCTCAAGCGCCTGTCCGACTGGGCGCGCTGGGGCGGCAACGTGTCGCGCGAAGAACTGATCAGGACGGTCGAAGCGCTGCCGACGCAAAACCTGGGGATGAGCGAGCTGGCCAAGAAGGTGGGCAGCATGCGCGAGCGCTGGAAGGCCCTCGACAGCCTGTCCGGCGCCGCCCCGAAAAGCCTGTGGGAGCGCTTTGACGCCGCCTGCACCGCGGCCTACGCGCCGGCGGCAGCCCACTTCCGCCACCTGGCCGACGAACGCCACGCCAACGCCGCGCGCGGCCAGGCCCTGGTCGACGAGGCCAACGCCGAGATCGCGCGCCTGCGCGCCGGCGAGGTGGAATGGAAGCACGTGGCCGGCACGGTGCAGCGCCTGCGCCTGGCCTGGAGCCACCTGGGCGCGATCGACCGCAAGGAGAAGAAGCGCCTGGATGCGCAGTTCACCGACGCCCTGAACATCCTGCAGGGGCCGCTGGAAGAGCAGCGCAAGGCCGAGATGTCGAGCCGCGAGGAACTCATCGAACAGGCCGCGGCGATCGACCCGCACGACCGCCATGCGCTCGACACCATGCGCGCCCTGCAGCAGCGCTGGCAGGAGCACGCGCGCGCGCTGCCGCTCGAACGCAAGAGCGAACAGGCGCTGTGGCAGCGCTTCCGCGCCGTCTGCGACGAGGTGTTCCAGCGCCGCAAGGAAAGCATGCACGAGGCCGACATCGAGCGCCGCGCCCACGAAGCCGCCAAGGAGGCGATCAGCGCGCGCCTGGAAGCGGCGGCGCCCGACGTCACCCCGGCCAGCGCCGGCAAGCTGCTGCGCGAAGCCGCCGCCGAGTGGCAGGCGATCGGGCCGGTGCCGCGCGCCCACGAGTCGAGGGTCGAGAAGCGCTACCACGCCGCGGTGGCGCAGGTGCAGCATCACGCCGACCTGGCGAAGCGCGCCGCTGGCCTGGCCCAGGCCGGACAGCTGCGCGACAAGCTGCGCCTGGTGCAGGAACTGGAACAGGCCGTCGCCGGCCAGGGCGTGCCCGAGGCCGACTGGGAAGGGCGCTGGGGTGCCTTGCCGCCGCTCGACGCCGACCTGGAGCGGACCCTGCGCACCCGCTTCGACGCGGCCCTGCGCGCGCTCCAGGACGGCCGCGAGGCCTACGCCCGGCTGCTCGAGCGCAACCGCGACACCCTGCTGCACGACCTGCTGCGCGCCGAGATCCGGGCCGGCATCGACAGCGGCCCCGAGTTCGCGCGCGAGCGCCTCAAGCTGCAGGTCGAGGTATTGCAGTCCTCGCTGAAGTCCGGCCACAGGGGCGGGCAGAAAGAGGGCGGAGGCAGCCATGCCCAGCTGCGCGAGCTGGTCGCGCTGCCGGCCCTGACCGACGCCCGCACCGCGTCGCGCATCGAACAGCTGTTCATGCGCCTGGCCCGGGAGGGCAAATGAAGGGAGAGTCCTTGCAGAATTTTATCGAGGTAAGGGTCCAGCAGGACGATTTCGATCTCGGCGCGGAAGTCGCGCGCCTGCGCGCGGGCGACCCTCGCGTCGGCGCCGTGGTCAGCTTCGTCGGCACGGTGCGCGACCTGAACGATGGCGCGAAGGTCGCCGAACTGGAGCTGGAGCATTATCCCGGCATGACGGAACGCGCGCTGCAGGAGATCGTCGAGCAGGCGCGCGCGCGCTGGCCCTTGTACGGCGCCCTGGTCGTGCACCGGGTCGGCCCGATGCAGCCGATGGAGCAGATCGTGCTGGTGGCGGTCAGCGCCGCCCACCGCGGCGAAGCCTTCGCGGCCTGCGAATTCATCATGGATTACCTGAAGACCGAGGCGCCGTTCTGGAAGAAGGAACAGACGCCGGAGGGCGCCCGCTGGGTCGACGCCCGCGTCAGCGACGATGCGGCCAGAGCGAAGTGGGCTGGCCGATGAGCTGGCTTGCGGTAGGCCTTGGCGCCGCCTTCGGCGCCTGGCTGCGGTGGGGCCTGACTATTTTCCTGGGGCAATTGCACTCACACATACAGCTCGGCACCCTGGTGGCGAACCTGGTGGGCGGCTACCTGATCGGCCTGGCGCTGGGCTTTTTCGGCAGCTATCCGGCGCTGTCGCCGGAATGGCGGCTGTTCGCCATCACCGGTTTCCTGGGCGGCCTGACGACCTTCTCCAGTTTTTCCGCCGAAGCGATGGTGCTGCTGCAACGCGGACACTATGGCTGGGCGCTGGCGCACTCGGGCGTGCACCTGCTCGGCTCGATCGCCTGCTGTATCGCGGGATTCGCCACCTGGCGCGCGATTGCCTGAGCCGCGCTGCAGGTTTCGCATCTTGAAATATCGTTGCCGCATCCCTAACTTGGGTCTAACTTGAGAACCAACCCAACCACTAGGGGATAAGAATATGCGGCAAGACAAACTGACGACCAAGCTCCAGGAAGCGCTGGCGGATGCCCAGAGCCTGGCGGTCGGCAACGATAACCAATATATCGAACCGGCGCACCTGCTGAGCGCCCTGTTGAACCAGGACGACGGCGGCGCGCGTTCGCTACTGCAGCGCGCCGGCGTCAACGTCGGTGCGCTGGCAACCGGCCTGCGCGGGCAGCTGGAGCGCCTGCCGAAAGTGTCCGGCACGGGCGGCGACGTCCAGGTCGGGCGCGAGCTGGTGCAGCTGCTGAATTTGGCCGACCGCGAATCGCAGAAGCGCGGCGACCAGTTCCTGTCCAGCGAGATGGTGCTGCTGGCGCTGACCGAGGACAAGTCGGACGCCGGCCGCCTTGCACGCGAGCATGGCCTGGCGAAGAAGGCGCTGGAATCGGCCATCTCCGCCGTGCGCGGCGGCGAGAACGTGAATTCGCAGGACGCCGAGGGCAACCGCGAAGCGCTGAAGAAATACACGCTCGACCTGACCGAGCGCGCCCGCATGGGCAAGCTCGACCCGGTGATCGGCCGCGACGACGAGATCCGCCGCGCGATCCAGGTGCTGCAGCGCCGTACCAAGAACAACCCGGTGCTGATCGGCGAGCCGGGCGTGGGCAAGACCGCGATCGTCGAAGGCCTGGCCCAGCGCATCGTGAACGGCGAAGTGCCCGATTCGCTGAAGGGCAAGCGCGTGCTGTCGCTCGACATGGCGGCCCTGCTGGCCGGCGCCAAGTACCGCGGCGAATTCGAAGAGCGCCTGAAGGCCGTGCTGAAGGAGCTGGCCCATGACGAAGGCATGACCATCGTCTTCATCGACGAGATCCATACCATGGTCGGCGCCGGCAAGGCGGAAGGCGCGATGGACGCCGGCAACATGCTCAAGCCGGCCCTGGCGCGCGGCGAGCTGCACTGCATCGGCGCGACCACCCTCGACGAGTACCGCAAGTACGTCGAGAAGGATGCCGCGCTGGAGCGCCGCTTCCAGAAGATCATGGTCGACGAGCCGAGCGTGGAGGCGACCATCGCCATCCTGCGCGGCCTGCAGGAAAAGTACGAGCTGCACCACAAGGTGGAGATCACCGACCCGGCGATCATCGCCGCGGCCGAGCTGTCGCACCGGTATATTACCGACCGGTTCCTGCCGGACAAGGCGATCGACCTGATCGACGAAGCCGCGTCCAAAATCAAGATCGAGATCGACTCCAAGCCGGAAGTGATGGACAAGCTGGACCGCCGCCTGATCCAGCTGAAGATCGAGCGCGAAGCCGTCAAGAAGGAAACCGACGAGGCCTCGCAGCGCCGCCTGGAGCTGATCAACGAGGAAATCGCCCGCCTGGAGCGCGAGTACAACGATTACGAGGAAATCCTCAAGGCCGAGAAAGCCGCGGTGCAGGGCACGACCCACATCAAGGAAGAGATCGAGCAGATCCGCCTGCAGATGGAAGAGGCCAAGCGCCAGAGCAACTGGCAGAAGGTCTCGGAGCTGCAGTATGGCCGCCTGCCCGAGCTGGAGAGGCAGCTGAAGGATGCCGAAGCGGCCGGCGAACAGGCCGAAGCGGACGGCGACAAGCCGCGCCTGCTGCGCACCCAGGTCGGCGCCGAGGAGATCGCGGAAGTGGTCTCGCGCGCGACCGGCATCCCGGTGGCGCGCATGATGCAGGGCGAGCGCGACAAGCTGCTGCACATCGAGGACGAGCTGCACAAGCGCGTGGTGGGCCAGGACGAGGCGATCGAGGCCGTGTCCGATGCGATCCGCCGCTCGCGCGCCGGCCTGGCCGACCCGAACCGTCCGTACGGCTCCTTCATGTTCCTGGGCCCGACCGGCGTCGGCAAGACCGAGCTGTGCAAGGCGCTGGCCGCTTTCCTGTTCGATACCGAGGACGCCCTGATCCGCATCGACATGAGCGAGTTCATGGAGAAGCATTCGGTGGCCCGCCTGATCGGCGCGCCGCCGGGCTATGTCGGCTATGAAGAGGGCGGCTACCTGACCGAAGCCGTGCGCCGCAAGCCCTACAGCGTGATCCTGCTCGACGAGATCGAGAAGGCCCACCCGGACGTGTTCAACGTCCTGCTGCAGGCGCTCGACGACGGCCGCATGACCGATGGCCAGGGCCGGACAGTGGATTTCAAAAATACGGTGATCGTGATGACCTCGAACCTGGGTTCGCACAAGATCCAGTCGATGGACACCGACGAGCCGGCGGTGGTGAAACTGGCCGTGATGGCCGAGGTGCGCGGACACTTCCGCCCCGAGTTCATCAACCGGATCGACGAGATCGTGGTCTTCCATGCGCTCGACGAGAAGAACATCGGCGCGATCGCCAAGATCCAGCTGCGCAACCTGGAGCAGCGCCTCGAGAAGATGGAGATGTCGCTGGACATCAGCGATGCCGCCCTGCAGAAGATTGCGGAAGCCGGCTTCGATCCGGTGTACGGCGCCCGTCCGCTCAAGCGCGCGATCCAGCAGCAGATCGAGAATCCGCTGTCGAAGGCGATCCTGTCCGGCCGCTTCGGCCCGAAGGACACGATCCACGTCGGCGTCAACGGCAGCGAGCTTACCTTTGGCCGGGAACCGGCGGTCGAGCTGGCCAAGTAAGCTGGCACGCAGCACGCAAAAACGCCCTGTCCGGGAAACCGGGCAGGGCGTTTGTTATTAGCGTTAAAACCGTCGTTCCCCGGCATTGCCGGAAACGGATTCCCGCGCAGGCGGGAATCCAGGTTCGCCTTGCGTACTAGTAACTTTCAAATTCAGCGCTTGCTTTTGCGCCGCCTCACCATCACCCCCATCAACCCCAACCCGCCCAGCATCATCGCATAGGTCTGCGGCTCCGGCACCGGCGTCAGCGGGATGTTCTCTGACAGCAGGCTGCCGACCTTGCGGCCGCCGTCGCCATCGAACAGGTTGACCTTCACGTGCGGCGACGAGAAATCGGTGGCGCCGCCGTTGAAGGTGAACTTGAAGATCATGTCGTCCGACAGCGCGACGTGGTCGCCGGAGAAGCACAGGCTGGCGCCGACGTGGGCGCCGCCGCCGCAGCCGTTCGCGTTCAGCTCGTTGCTCGACAGCGTCCAGTTGGCCGCGCCGCCCGGCGCCGAGGTCAGGCTCACGCTGTCGAAGGTGCCGATGTCCTTGAGTTGCAGCGCGCCGATGGTGGTGGCGCTGGCCCAGTCACCGGTCGGGTGGGCGGCGTCGATTTCGAGGGTCAGTACGTTGTCCGTCCAGGACGACGTGAAGGTGACGCCCTGGTACTCCAGGGTGCCGGCCTGGGCCGAGGCGATGGCGCCTGTAGCCAGTAGCGCGGAAAGCAGCGTCTTTCGGATCGTCGTATGCACTTCGTTCTCCTTTACTTTGGGTCCTCGGGTGCCGGTCCTTCGCGTCCTGCGAACGGGCCGGCGATACGGATGAGTCCGCGAACCCAGCGTAGAGGGAGCAGGATTTGCATTCTGTTAAGCAGCTAACTCAGCCTTTGTAACAAGGACAGGGACGCGAGGAAGGGCTGGAAAACGAAAACGGCCGCACGAGGCGGCCGTTGGATGGGAGGGCGGGGCGTCAGGCGCGAGGCTTGCGGCGCTTGCTCGCGCCCATCAATCCAAGGCCGGCCAGCAGCAGGGCGATGCTCTGCGGTTCCGGGACTTCGGTGCCGTTCTGGGTGCCGGTGTCGGAACCGGCAGTTGGTCCGGTCGGTTCGTCATGCGCCTGGTCGGCCAGCGGCGGAATCTCCGTGTTCGGGGCGTCGATGACGGTGCCGCCGGAGCCCGAACCGGTGCCCGGCGTCGCCGGCGTACCGGAGCCGCCGCTACCCGAACCGCCGCTTCCCGAACCGCCGCTGCCCGAACCGCCGCTACCGGAGCCGCCGCTACCGGAGCCGCCGTTACCGGAGCCGCCGTTACCGGAGCCTCTGTTACCGGAGCCGCCGTTACCGGAGCCGCCGGAGCCCGCCCCGGTGCCCGGCGTCGTCGGCGTACCGAAGCCGCCGTTACCGGAACCGCCGGAGCCCGCCCCGGTGCCCGGCGTCGTCGGCGTACCGAAGCCGCCGTTACTGGAACCGCCGTTACCGGACTGGCTGCCCGTGCCTGGCGAAGCAGGCAGGGTTTGCGACAGCAGGCCGCCCACTTTCTTGCCTTTGCTGTCGACGAATGCCACCTTCAGGTGCGGCTCGACCGGCCGGACTGCGTTGCCGTTGAAGGTAAAGCTGAACACCATATCGTCCGCCAGCGCGATCTGCTGGCCGTAGAAGCACAGGCGGCTGCCGGCCTGGCCGTTGGTGCGGCCCGAGCATCCCTGGGCGTTCAGTTCGGAACCGGAGGTGGTCCAGCCGGCGGCGCCGTTCGGCATACCGGCGACGCTCACGCTCGTGTAACTGCCGATGCCGTCCAGTTCCAGCGCCGCAAGGCCTGTTGCCCCGGCCCAGGCGTCCTTGCGGCCGGCGGCGTCGATCTCGAGGGTCAGGACATTGCCCGCCCAGCTCGAGTTGAACGTCACGCCCTGGTAGGTCAGCAGGCCGGCATGGGCCGGGGTCATGGCCGCACAGACCAGGCTGGCCGGGAATGCGGTTCGCATTAGCTTATTCATAAGGTACCCCGACGCAATGTTTCGATTACAAGAAGTATCCATACTAGTGTAACCGGCACTTTTGTCAATTCATTTACTCTGCATGACAAGAAATTTGCGGCTTGTCGGCATATTTACAACGCCGGACAAAGACGGCCGCACGAGGCGGGCGTTGGCGGGAAACACTTTGGAGTCAGCCGTGGCGCTTGCGCTGTGCGACCAGGCCCATCAGGCCAAGGCCGGCCGGCAGCAGGGCGATGCTCCGCGGTTCCGGTACCTCGGCGGCGGTCTTGCCGGCGCTGTCCACGAACTCCACCTTGACGTGCGGCTCGAGCGCCTGGACGGCGTTGCCGCTGAACGCCAAGCGGAACATCATGTCGTCGCTCAGCGCGACCTGCTGGGCGAAGAAGCACTGGCGGCTGCCGGCCTTGCCGTTGGTGTCGCCCGAACAGATCATTGTTCGTCCTGGGTTCACGCGTCATTTTCCACAATCTGGAATGGGATTCGCGGATGTGAAAATCGCACAAAAAGGGCAGGCTCACCCGTTTCCATCCTGAGAAAATCCGTTCCGCATCATGGAATTGAGTTGCTAAGTATATGATAAACATGGAAATAAAAATATTCCTATGTCTTATATAAGAGTATTGGTGCTGCGCACAAGCCGTCCTAAGATATCGATAACGACGCTTCCTGCCAACCCGGCATTCATCATTCACCATCAGGAGAACAAGCATGGCAACTCGTGAACAGCAAATCGCAGCCCTGCAGCAGGACTGGGACAACAACCCGCGCTGGAAGGGCGTGACCCGCAACTACACGGCGGCGGACGTCGTCCGCCTGCGCGGCTCGGTGCAGATCGACCATACGCTGGCGCGCCGCGGCGCCGAAAAGCTGTGGGACCTGATCAACAGCGAGCCTTACGTCAATGCGCTGGGCGCGCTGACCGGCAACCAGGCCATGCAGCAGGTGAAGGCCGGCCTGAAGGCGATCTACCTGTCCGGCTGGCAGGTGGCGGGCGACGCCAACCTGGCCGGCGAGATGTATCCGGACCAGTCGCTGTACCCGGCCAATTCGGTGCCGATGGTCGTCAAGCGCATCAACAACGCCTTCCAGCGCGCCGACCAGATCCAGTGGTCGGAAGGCAAGGACGACATCGATTACTTCGCCCCGATCGTGGCTGACGCCGAGGCCGGCTTCGGCGGCGTGCTGAACGCTTTCGAGCTGATGAAATCGATGATCGAGGCGGGCGCGGCCGGCGTCCACTTCGAAGACCAGCTCGCTTCCGTCAAGAAGTGCGGCCACATGGGCGGCAAGGTGCTGGTGCCGAGCCGCGAAGCCGTCGAGAAGCTGAATGCGGCGCGCCTGGCGGCCGACGTGATGGGCGCCCCGACCATCCTGGTGGCCCGCACCGATGCCGAAGCGGCCGACCTGCTGACGTCCGACGTCGACGCCAACGACCAGCCGTTCTGCACCGGCGAGCGCACCGTCGAGGGCTTCTTCCGCGTCAAGCCGGGCGTCGAGCAGGCGATCTCGCGCGGCCTGGCCTATGCGCCCTACGCCGACCTGGTGTGGTGCGAGACCGGCAAGCCGGACCTGGCCTTCGCCAAGCGCTTCGCCGAAGCCATCCACGAAAAATTCCCGGGCAAGATGCTGGCCTATAACTGTTCGCCTTCGTTCAACTGGAAGAAGAACCTGGACGACGCGACCATCGCCAAGTTCCAGAAAGAGCTGGGCGCGATGGGCTACAAGTTCCAGTTCATCACCCTGGCCGGCTTCCACGCCCTGAACTACAGCATGTTCAACCTGGCGCACGGCTACGCGCGCCGCGGCATGTCGGCCTTCGTCGAGCTGCAGGAAGCCGAGTTCGCGGCCGCCGACAAGGGCTTCACCGCGGTCAAGCACCAGCGCGAGGTCGGTACCGGCTACTTCGACGCCGTGACCCAGACCATCCAGCAGCACCAGAGCTCGACCACGGCCCTGCACGGCTCGACCGAAGACGAGCAGTTCTTCGACGAAAAGAAAGTGGCCTGATCGGCCGGCAGATTTTCCCTCCGTTGTTCGCGGTGGCAGCCGCAGCGGTCACGAGCCGCTGCGGCTTTTTTATTTTTGGGGAGTGCGGCGCATCTAGGGGATAATGGCGGCTTTCTAGCCTCATCCTTGGAATTGCCATGTTCAGCTACCGCCACGCCTTTCACGCGGGTAACCACGCCGATGTCCTGAAGCACTTCGTACAAGTGCAGCTGCACCAGTACATGAACCAGAAGGACACGGCCTATACCTATATCGACACCCATTCCGGTGCCGGCGTGTATGCGCTCGACAGCGCGCAGGCGGTGAAAAGCGGGGAATACCTGGACGGCATCGCGCGCCTGTGGGAACGCGACGACCTGCCGACGCCGCTGGCGGACTACGTGAACCTGGTGCGCGCCATGAATCCCTCCGGCCGCCTGCGCTACTACCCCGGCTCGCCCTATGTGGCCGAGCAGGTCGCGCGTGCCGAGGACCGGCTGCGCCTGTTCGAACTGCACCCGGCCGACACCAGGCTGCTGGTGGAGAACTTCCGCAAGCTCGAGGCGCACAAGGCGGAGCAGGGCGAGCGCTCGCGCGGGCGCCGCGTCCTGATCGAGCATGCGGATGGCTTCCATGCGATGAAGGCCCTGCTGCCGCCGCCATCGCGCCGCGCACTGGTGCTGATCGATCCGCCGTATGAAGTCAAGCTCGACTACAAGCATGTGCGCGATGCGCTGGAAGAGGCGCTCGGCCGTTTCCCGTCCGGGATCTACGCTGTCTGGTATCCGGTGCTGCAGCGCATGGAGTCGCGCCAGTTCGCCGACCGCCTGAAGCGCCTGCCGGCCAAGGAATGGCTGCACGTGACCCTGACCGTGGCGACCCCGGGTCCGGACGGCACCGGCATGCACAGCAGCGGCATGTTCATCCTCAATCCGCCCTACACGCTGGAGCCGATGCTGCGCGAAACCATGCCCTATCTGGTGCAGGTGCTCGGCCAGGACAGCGGCGCCACCTTCCGCATCGAAAAAGGCACCCAGGTCACGGGAACCGCCAGCCCGCGCGGCCTTGACACCGGCCCGCGCAAGCCGGTCGGCAATGCGCGCCGCGCCAGCCCGCTGTCCGGCGCCGGCAGCCTGCGCCTGCCGGGCCAGCCCTTCGGCGAAGGCCCGCGCAAGCGCGAGGGCGTCGCGCCCGGCAAGGAAGCCGCCGGCGAGCGCCCGGCCCAGCCTTCCGCCGCGGCCCCGGCAAAGAAGCGCGTTCCCGCTTTCCGCTACGCAGACCAGAACAAATCGGCCGCACAAGGCCATAAACGCAAGACGCCAGGCCGCGGCTGATCCGGTTGAGCTCGCCTGCTTGGCCGGACCGTCGCCGGTCCCGTTCTTCGTAACGATTTGATACGATGTCGAAATGTAAAGACTTCGAGTCTGTAGTATAGTCGAAGAGGTGCAGGGCAAAGCCCAGGCCTCGACTCGCATTTACGAGTCGAAATTGATTCTCAGGAGTTTTAAGATGCACGCGGATGCAACGGCAGTCACGTCCATGCCGCCCGATCAATTCTTTCTGGCGCGCCAGCCCATACTCGGGCGCGACCAGAAGCTGGTGGCGTTCGAGCTGCTGTTTCGCGCCGCCCCGGAGCACGAGGACGCGCAACTGACCGATTTTGCCGCCGCGACCGCCACCGTCATTTCCCACGCTTCGCAGCTGGGCATGGAGCAGGTGGTGGGCGAGCAGCTCGCCTTCGTCAATGTCGACGAGGTGGTGCTGATGAGCGACTTCGTCCGTTTCCTTCCGCCGGACCGGGTGATCCTCGAGATCCTGGAAACCGTGCAGCCCACCGATGCGCTGCTGGCGCGCGTGAAGGAACTGAAAGAGCTTGGCTTCAAGTTCGCCCTCGACGACGTTATAGGCCATTCCGAGCAGGTTAGCAAGCTGATCGATTTGGTCGATGTGATCAAGGTCGACCTCAAAGGCGTCAGCCGCGAGGAGCTGGCCTGCCTGGCGTCCAGCCTGCGCGATGCGCCCCAAAAACTGCTGGCGGAAAAGGTCGAGACGGTGGAGGAATTCGACCTTTGCATGGAACTCGGTTTCGAATACTTCCAGGGCTATTATTTCGCGCGCCCGGCCATCCTGTCGGGCAGGAAGATCTCGCCGTCCGAGCTGGTCGTGCTGCGCCTGCTGGAGCTGATCGGCTCGAATGCCGACAGCGCCGCCATCGAGGCGGCCGTCAAGCGCGACGCCCTGCTGAGCCTGAACCTGCTGCGCCTCGTGAACAGCCGCGCCGCGGGGCCGGACACCCACATCGAATCGGTGTCGCAGGCCCTGGTCCAGCTCGGGCGCAACCAGCTGCAGCGCTGGCTGCAGATCCTGCTGTACAGCACGCCGGACGGCCGGGTCGAGCTGAATTCGCCGCTGCTGCAGATGGCGACCACGCGCGGCCGCCTGCTGGAGCTGATGAGCCTGACCCTGCGGCCGGGCGACGTCGCCGGCGCCGAGGCCGCCTTCACGATCGGCATGATGTCGTTGATGGATGCGCTGCTGTCGCTACCGATGGACCGCATCCTCGAACGCGTCGACGTGTCGCAGGAAGTGAAGGGCGCGCTGCTGGGCCGCGCCGGCGATTATGGCGCGATGCTGAGCGTGGCCGAGGAGCTGGAAGGCAAGCAGTGCGGCGTCAGCCTGAAACGCGCCCTCGACAAGCTGGGCCTGTCGGTCAAGCAGATCCGCGAGATCGAGCTGGCGGCCTTTGACTGGGTCCGCGGCCTGGGCGCCGAATCACAGACCCACTAGGGCGCTTGTCGGACGCTCTGGCTTTTTACTGCGCCAGCAGCAGGAACACGGTCGGCTTCTTGTGGAAGTCCGGCCCCTTGTTCGCGGCCAGCGCAGTCTTCCATTTTGCCGCCGTCAGCGTGCGCACCGATTCGCTCGGCAGCGACAGGTCGGTCGCCACGCAAATCAAGGTGCCGGGCTGGCAGGCGCCGGCCAGGGCGTCCAGCATGGCGGCGTTGCGGTAGGGCGTTTCGATCAGCAACTGGGTCTGCTTCTCGGCGCGCGAGCGCTGTTCCAGTTGCTGGATGCGCTTGGTGCGCTGGGCCGCATCGGTCGGCAGGTAGCCGTTGAAGGCGAAGCTCTGGCCGTTCAGGCCGCTCGCCATCACGGCCAGCAGCAGCGAGGACGGGCCGACCAGCGGCCGCACCGTGATCCCGTGCTGGTGCGCCAGCCGGACCAGGTCGGCGCCCGGATCGGCCACCGCCGGCACCCCGGCTTCCGATACCAGGCCGGCGTCAATTCCTTCCAGCAGGGGCGCGAGCAGGGCGGCCAGGGCTTGCGGCGGCGTGTTCACGTTCAGCTCGGAAATCTTGATTTCCTGCAGGGGGCGCGCCAGCGGATGGTCGACTGACACCAGTTTCAGGAAGGCGCGCGCCGTCTTGGCGTTCTCGGCCACGAAATATTCCAGCTTCGAGGCGATGTCCTGCACCTGTTCGGGCAGGATGTGGGACAGGGCGTGGGGAGCGGCGTCAAGCGGGCCGAGGGTGTTCGGGACAAGGTAGAGAGTGCCTGGCATGGTGGAATCTTGTTTTATTTAGTGCCGAAAAAAGTGACGCCGGCGCGGCGCAGCATGCCGGTCAGGGCGATCAGCGGCAGGCCGGTGAGGGCGGTCGGGTCGCTGCTGTCGATGCGTTCCAGCAGGGCGATGCCGAGACCTTCGTTCTTGGCGCTGCCGGCGCAGTCGTAGGGCTGCTCGATGCGCAGGTAGGCGTCGAGTTCGTGGTCCGGCAGGTCGCGGAAGGTGACGAAGACCTGCACATTCTCGACCTGCGCCGCCTGCTCCGCAGACAGGCGGCCATCCCACAGGCACAGGGCCGTATGGAAAGTCACGCGCCGCCCGCGCATCTTCTGCAGCTGGGCGAGGGCGCGCGCATGGTCGCCGGGCTTGCCGATCTGTTCGCCGTCCAGGGTGGCGACCTGGTCCGAGCCGATGACCAGCGCACCGGGATGCTGCCGGGCAACCGCGGCGGCCTTGTCGCGCGCCAGGCGCAGGGCGGTGGCTTCCGGCGCCTCGCCCGGCAGCGGGGTCTCGTCGATGTCCGGCGCGATCGCCTCGAAGGGCAGGCCGAGCCGGGACAGCAGTTCGCGCCGGTAGGCGGAGCTGGAAGCGAGGATCAGGCGCACAGGATCACAACAATGAGCGGAACTTGGTATCATGTCGGCCAGTCCAATATTCATAAGCAAAACAAATAGATAGGCCTTCCCGGCAAGAAAATCCGATGGCCGGTCCGGCCGTGCGGGCAGGGATGCAACCCAAGTGCGGAATTCTTTGACTGAGCGGGAAGAAGCCTGCTATTATCGCAGGTTTTCCGGGGAAGCTTTTCCAAATGAGCGCTTTTGTCATCGACGCCTTCGAATTTTGTCGGAACAACGGCTATCGGGAAGGTGTCACGCCGGTGGCTGACATGCCCCGCCTGGCAGCCGAGTGCGCCGACCCGTCGGGCCAGATCACCTGGGCGATCCAGGGCGGCCAGACCAGGCAGGGGTATCCGTCGATGACCTTGTCCGTCTCCGGTACCGTGCAGCTGGTCTGCCAGCGTTGCCTGGCGCCGTTCGGCTACGACATCGATTCGTCGACCATGCTCGTGCTGGGCAAGAACGACGAAGATGCGGATGAGATCGAGGAAATCCTCGACGATGAAACCATCGACGTGATCGTCGGCAGCCAGAGCTGCGACATCATGCAGTTACTGGAAGATGAAGCCCTGCTGGCCCTGCCGCAGGCACCGAAGCATGAGGTGTGCCCAGATACCAAGCTGATGGACTCCTTGAAGTCCGACAAGGTATCGCCGTTCGCGGCACTGAAGAGCCTCAAATCAGAATAACAGTAGTTGATGGAATTGCGCCGCGGATGCCCGAACAGGGTGTGCGGGCGCTCAAAAGACGTGTCAAACGCGTGCAGCAGTCGAGTATGGCAGCGGTAGCAAGATGTAGGCAGCGTTAAAACATGTCGGCAATGAAGTAAATTGCCGCTGGGATACTCGATAAGCATGGAATTGCGAGTCGATTGTGTTAGAATTTTAGAACTTATGTTTAGGAGTCATCATGGCAGTTCAGCAGAATAAGAAGTCCCCGTCGAAGCGCGGCATGCACCGTTCGCACGATTTCCTGGTTGCGCCGAACCTGGCCGTCGAGCCGACCACCGGCGAGACCCACCTGCGTCACCACATCAGCCCGAACGGTTTCTACCGTGGTCGCAAAGTGATCAAGACCAAGAACGACGAGTAATCGGCGTCTTGCTGTTTTGTTCTATGGAAGCGGTGCAACGTATGTACAGTGCGTGGCGCCGCTTTCTCTTTTGCGATATTGATTCCGGTTGCACGTCCGTGTATGCCGTCGTTTTCGATCCCGCTGAGTCCCCCCGGCATTCTGCCGCGCAAGGACACGCCGTCGCTCGCCTATCCTGAGCCGCGGTTCATCCCGAAAAATGACAATTACAATCTCCATTGACTGCATGGGCGGCGATCACGGCCCCTCAGTTACCATTCCGGCAGCGCTCGCCTTCCTCAAGCACGAACCCAACGTGGAGCTCATCCTCGTCGGCCTGGAAGAGCAGGTGCGCGCCGAACTCAAGAAACACCACGCGGACACCAATCCGCGCCTGACCATCAAGCACGCCACCGAGGTGGTGGCGATGGACGATCCGATCGAGGTCGCGTTGCGCCGCAAGAAGGATTCGTCGATGCGCGTGGCGATCGAGCTGGTGAAGGACGGCCGGGCCGACGTCTGCGTCTCGGCCGGCAACACCGGGGCGCTGATGGCGATCTCGCGCTACGTCCTGAAGACCATGGCCGACGTCGACCGTCCGGCGATCTGCTCGATCATGCCGAACCAGAAGGGCAGCCCGACCTATATGCTGGACCTGGGCGCCAATGTCGACTGCGAGCCGCATCACCTGCACCAGTTCGCCATCATGGGCGCCGTGCTGTTCCAGGCAATGGAGCAGCGCCGCCCGAGCATCGGCCTGCTCAACGTCGGCACCGAGGAAATCAAGGGCAATGAAGTGGTGAAGGCCACCGGGGCCCTGCTGCGCGCCGACCACGAGCGCGGCGTCCTGAATTTCCACGGCAACGTCGAAGGCAACGACATCTTCAAGGGCACGGTCGACGTGATCGTCTGCGACGGCTTCGTCGGCAACGTGACCCTGAAGGCGGTCGAGGGCCTGTCGCGCTTCGTCAAGGCGACCCTGATGGAAACCACGATGTCCAAGCTGGGCGCGCTGTTGGCCCGCAAGTCGCTGAAGAAGCTGAACCCGGAGAGCTATAACGGCGCCGGCCTGCTGGGCCTGCGGGGCCTGGTGTTCAAGAGCCATGGCGGCGCGAATGCATTCGCTTTCGAGTGGGCAATAAAACGCGCCTATAATGCGGCTCAATACAACGTGCAGGAACAACTGTCGGCGATGATCGCCGAGTTGATGCCCCGCACTCCTGATCCGCAATCGCCAGGCTCAACCATTCAGCAGGCCAAGTAATGACTGTGTACAGCAAAATCATCGGTACCGGCAGCTATCTGCCGGCCCAGCGCGTCACCAACCACGACCTCGCCGCCCAGCTGGGCGCGAAGGGCATCGAGACCTCGGACGAGTGGATCGTGACCCGCAGCGGCATCCAGGCCCGCCACTATGCGGCGGCCGACGAGAACGCTTCCGACCTGGCGGTCAAGGCGGCCAACAAGGCGCTGGAAGCGGCCGGCCTGGGCGCCGAGCAGATCGACCTGATCGTGGTCGCCACCTCGACTCCCGATTTCTACGGCAATTTCCCGAGCACGGCCTGCATCGTGCAGAACAAGCTCGGCATCCGCAACAACGGCGCCGCCTTCGACGTGGCGGCGGTCTGCAGCGGCTTCGTCTACGCGATGTCCACCGCCGACGCCTTCATCAAGGCCGGCAACGCGAAGAACGTGCTGGTGATCGGCACCGAAGTGTTCTCGCGCATCCTCGACTTCAACGACCGCAGCACCTGCGTGCTGTTCGGCGACGGCGCCGGCGCGGTGGTGATGACCGCTTCGGAAGAACCGGGCGTGCTGGCGGTCAAGCTGCACGCCGACGGCAGCCACGGCGGCATCCTGTGCGGCCCGACCAATCCGGCAACTGCCGCGATCTCCGGCGAAACCTTCCTGTACATGGACGGCCAGGCGGTGTTCAAGCTGGCCGTGACGGTGCTGGAAAAAGTCGCCTACGAGGCGCTGGAGCACGCGAACATGCCGGCCTCCAGCATCGACTGGCTGATTCCGCACCAGGCCAACCTGCGCATCATGAACGGCACCGCGAAGAAACTCGGCCTGCCGGTCGAGAAGATGGTGGTGACCGTCAACGAACACGGCAATACCTCGGCCGCGTCGATCCCGCTGGCGCTCGACCAGGCGGTGCGCGACGGCCGCATCCAGCCCGGCCAGAACATCCTGATGGAAGGCGTGGGCGGCGGCTTTACCTGGGGCGCCGTGCTGGCCCGGATGTAAGCTGCGTCTTCACAGAATAAAAATAGGAGTATCCATGACCAAATTCGCTTTTGTGTTCACGGGCCAGGGCGCCCAGGCCGTCGGCATGCTGAACGGCTTCGCCGGCAATCCGGTCGTCGCGCAGACCGTGGCGGAAGCTTCGGACGCGCTGGGCCTGGACATCGGCAAGCTGATCGCCGAAGGCCCGAAGGAAGACCTGGACCTGACCACCAATACCCAGCCGGTGATGCTGACCGCGGCCGTGGCCGTGTACCGCGCGTGGATCGCAGCCGGCGGCGCGAAGCCGGCGCTGGTCGCCGGCCATAGCCTGGGCGAGTACTCGGCCCTGGTGGCCGTCGGCGTGATCGACTTCAAGGACGCGGTGCCGCTGGTGCGCTTCCGCGCCCAGGCTATGCAGGATGCGGTGCCGGTCGGGCAGGGCGGCATGGCCGTGATCCTCGGCCTGCAGGCCGATGCCGTGCGCGAAGTCTGCGCCGAGGCGGCCCAGGGTGAAGTGGTCGAAGCCGTCAACTTCAACGAGCCGACCCAGATCGTGATCGCCGGCCATACCGCCGCGGTCGAGCGCGCCTGCGACATCGCCAAGGCCAAGGGCGCCAAGCGCGCCATGAAGCTGTCGGTGTCGGCGCCGTTCCACTCCTCGCTGCTGAAACCGGCATCGGACCGCCTGCGCGACTACATGGCCGGCCTGACCTTCCACGCTCCGCAGATCGACTTGATCAATAACGTCGACGTGGCTATCCTGCACGATCCGGCTGCGATCAAGGACGCGCTGGTGCGCCAGGCCGCCGGCCCGGTGCGCTGGGTCGAGACCATGCAGAAGATGGCGGCGATGGGCGTGACCCAGGTCATCGAGTGCGCGCCGAGCAAGACCCTGATCGGTATGGCCAAGCGCATCGACCCGGTGCTGGTCGGCGAAGCCCTGGTCGACCAGGCATCGCTGGAGCGCGTGCTGGCGTCGCTGCAAAGGTAATACTATGGGGTCAGAGCCCGGTTTACTCGGGTGGGCTCTGATCCCATCTGACTATAAGAGCAATCAAAGCCAAGGATGAGCATGAACCTGCAAAATCAAGTCGCCCTCGTTACCGGCGCATCGCGCGGCATCGGCAAGGCCATCGCGCTGGAACTGGCGCGCCAGGGCGCGAAAGTGGTCGGCACCGCCACCACCGACGCCGGCGCCGAAGCCATCACCGCCTACCTGTCCGAATTCGGCGGCAAGGGCATGGTGCTGAACGTCACCGACGCCGCCCAGTGCGGCGCCGTGATCGACGACGTGACCAAGAACGTCGGCAGCATCGGCATCCTGGTCAACAACGCCGGCATCACCCAGGACCAGCTGGCGATGCGCATGAAGGACGAGGAGTGGGACAGCGTGATCGCCACCAACCTGACCGCCGTCGGCCGCCTGTCGCGCGCCGTGCTGCGCGGGATGATGAAGGCGAAGCAGGGGCGTATCATCAACATCACCTCGGTGGTGGCCTCGAGCGGCAACCCGGGCCAGATGAACTACGCGGCCGCCAAGGCCGGCGTGGAAGGCATGGGCCGCGCGCTGGCGCGCGAGATCGGCAGCCGCAACATCACCGTCAACAGCGTGGCGCCGGGCTTCATCGATACCGACATGACCAAGGCCCTGGGCGAGGGCCAGCACGAAGCGCTGCTGGGCCAGATTCCGCTGGGCCGCCTGGGCAAGCCGGAAGACATCGCGCATGCGGTGGCGTTCCTGGCGGGTCCGCAAGCCGCTTACATCACGGGCACGACCCTGCACGTGAACGGCGGCATGTACATGAACTGAGCCAGATCTCGGCTTTTAGCAGTAGTTTCAGCCGAATTAGCGTCAAACGCTGAAAATAGTTTTTCAACGCGCAAACCCTGATAAAATGCGCGCACTTTCCGCAACACATACCTAATGGAGCCATAACATGTCGGATATCGAACAACGCGTTAAAAAAATCGTCGCTGAGCAACTGGGCGTTGCGGAAGCAGACATCAAAATCGATTCCTCGTTCGTTGACGACCTCGGCGCAGATTCCCTGGACACCGTTGAACTGGTGATGGCACTGGAAGACGAATTCGAAATGGAAATCCCTGACGAACAGGCCGAGAAGATCACCACCGTCCGCCAGGCCATCGAGTACGCACAAGCGCACGTCAAGGCCTAAGCTTTTAAGTAATCCAGGAGAAACGCTTGAGTTCACGCAACCGTCGTGTCGTCGTAACTGGCCTGGGTTGCATTTCCCCGATCGGTAACACCATTGCCGAAGCGTGGGAGAGCGCCCTGGCGGGCAAATCGGGTATTGCCAACATTACCCGTTTCGACGCCTCGCCTTTTTCGACCCGTTTTGCGGGCGAAGTGAAGAACTTCAACGTCGAGGACTACCTGCCCGGCAAGGAAGGCCGCCATATGGATACCTTCATCCATTTCGGCATGGCCGCAGGTATCCAGGCGTTGCAGGATTCGGGCATCGAAGTCACCGAGCAGAATGCCGACCGCATCGGCGTGATGGTGGGTTCGGGCATCGGCGGTCTGCCGATGATCGAAGCGACCAAGGAAGAGTACGACAGCCGCGGCCCGCGCCGCATCTCGCCGTTCTTCGTCCCGGCCTCGATCATCAACATGATCTCGGGCGACCTGTCGATCAAATTCGGCCTGCGCGGTCCGAACCTAGCCATCGTCACTGCCTGCACCACCGGCCTGCACTGCATCGGCGCGGCGGCGCGCCTGATCGAGTACGGCGATGCCGACGTGATGATCGCCGGCGGCGCCGAGTCGACCGTCTCGCCGCTGGGCCTGGGCGGTTTCGCTTCGGCCCGGGCGCTGTCCTCGCGCAATGACGATCCGGCCACCGCTTCGCGTCCCTGGGACCGCGACCGCGACGGCTTCGTGCTGGGCGAGGGCGCCGGCGTGATGGTGCTCGAAGAGTACGAACACGCCAAGGCCCGCGGCGCGAAGATCTATGCGGAAGTCGTCGGCTTCGGCATGAGCGCGGACGCCAACCACATCACGGCTCCGCTCGAGGATGGCAGTGGCGCCTCGCGCTGCATGGTGTCGGCAATGAATTACGCCGGCATCAATCCGGACCAGGTGCACTACGTGAATGCGCACGGTACCTCGACTCCGGTCGGCGACGTCGCTGAAGTGAAGGGCATCAAGCGCACTTTCGGCGATCACGCCAGCAAGCTGGTGGTCAACTCGACCAAGTCGATGACCGGCCACCTGCTGGGCGGCGCCGGCGGCCTCGAGTCCGTGTTCACCGTGCTGGCGATCCACAACCAGATCTCGCCGCCGACGATCAATATCTTCAACCAGGATCCGGAATGCGACCTGGACTTCTGCGCCAACACGGCGCGTGAAATGAAGATCGATTACGCGGTGAAGAACTCGTTCGGCTTCGGCGGCACCAACGGCACCCTGGTCTTCGCCAAGGTCTGACCGGCTTCACAGAGCCAGAACCAAAAACGCCCATCCCGGTCCAAGGGATGGGCGTTTTGTCTTTTGCGCGGCCCTAGAGCAGCGCGTCCTCCTTTTTTACTCACCCTGATCGCCCATGCCGATAGCGGTTTCCGCCATCGTCAGGCCGTCGCGCATCCATCGTTGCTTGCTCGTCGGCGCCGGCCTGGCCCTGTTCGCCGCCGCGCTCGCGGTGGGCCTGTCCGCGCCTGCGCGTTTCCACGCCGGCTTCCTCCAGGCAAGCATCCTGGCGGGCGCCGGCGCCGTACTGATGCATGCCGGGTCGGCCAGGGCAAAGACGCACCGGATTGATATTTCTGGAACCGGTGACCTGGTCGTGACGGTACAACAAGGACTGCGCAAGCGGAGCCTGGCCGGACAGCCGGACGCCGCGGATGACGCGGCCGGCGTGGTCCTGTTGCCGGGCTCCGTCGTCTGGCCGCCGCTGATGCTGCTGCGCTTGCGCGACGACCGTGCCCGCGTGCACGTCCTGCCTGTGTGGCGCGACAGTGTCGAGCCGGGCGCCTGGCGGGCGCTGGCGGTGGCCGTACTGGCGCTGGGACGGCGCGGCGGCAGCGCCGCGGAGTGCAGCGCCATTCGATGAACTTATTGCAGCGGGCCAACTCTTAGCAACAAGGACGTTCAGTGACGACCGAACGCGAGTGTGATCAACTGCTGGTTGAGCGCGTCCAGGCTGGCGATCGCCGGGCGTTCGACCTGCTGGTGTCCAAATACCAGCGCCGGCTGATGCGCCTGGTGTCGCGCCTCGTGCACGATCCGGCCGAAGCGGAAGACGTGGTGCAGGAAACGTTTATCAAGGCTTTTCGTGCCCTGCGCCATTTCCGCGGCGATTCCGCGTTCTATACCTGGCTGTATAGAATCGGAATTAATACGGCAAAAAATTTTCTGGTCACGCAAGGCCGCCGGGCCCCGACCTCGACGGAAGCCGATGCCGAGCGTGCGGAAGGATTTGACGACGCGGACAGCTTGCGAGACATTAATACACCAGAGTCCGTCTTGGCCAGCAAGCAGATTGCGTTCACGGTGAATGCCGCGATGGAAGCGCTGCCGCTGGAATTGCGGACCGCGATCGTCTTGCGCGAAATAGAAGGCTTGAGCTACGAGGAAATCTCCGAAGTGATGGCGTGTCCAATCGGTACCGTGCGCAGTCGGATTTTCAGGGCGCGCGAAGTGATTGCCGAGAAATTGCGGCCCTTGCTCGATATTCCGGCTGACAGGCGTCGGTAGCTGACGAACAAGTTAAGAGCGCCTAACAAAAACCCCAAGGCAAGGCGCATCGCCGCAGCGGCGGACCGCGAAGACCGTACGCTAGTACGGCGAGACGAATGCAACGCCGCCATGGGGGTTTTGTTAGGTGCTGAGGATTCGAGACGGGCGTAATGGAACCAAGATGGACACGAACAAAAAAAACCGCGAATATATCTCTGTCCTGATGGACGGCGAAACTCCCGAGGCCGACCAGGAGCTGGCCATGGCCGCGCTGGGCGGGCCGGACGGCGAGCAGGCCTGGGACATCTACCACCACATCGGCGACATCCTGCGCGCCGAGGCCACCGCCGAGCTGTCGCCCGGCTTCGCGGAACGCCTGGCCGCGCGCCTGGCGGCCGAGCCCCTGCCTGCCAAGCGCACGGCCGGCGCCGCCGAGCCGGCCGCCACCAGCACGGCCATCGCCGGGCCCCGCTGAGCCGGCCTACCCCGACCGCGCCGGGTCCGCACCATGCCGCGTCCGGACTGCGGGCGTCCGCGCCGCCGCCTCCTGCAGCCTGCACCCACGAGCCCGTACCGTGGCGACAACGTTGGTATTTTGCCTTACCATTACATCAATTCAAGTCTGAACACCCATCGATCCCATGACAAGCAAAACTGGAAGCACGATCCTGTCGGCCCTCATGTTTGCGGGCGCGAGTCTGATGTTCTCCCCGGCGGCCCCGGCCGCAGCGGCGGCGGCCGCCCCGGTGGTCACCCCGCCGGTCACCGGCCTGCCCGATTTCACCGACCTGGTCGACCGGGTCGGGCCGGCAGTCGTCAACATCCGCACCACCGAGCGCGTCAAGCTCGGCCAGGGCGGGGCGGACGAAGAGATGCAGGAATTCCTGCGCCGCTTCTTCGGCGGCCAGATTCCGCCGCGCGGCCGTGGCGGACGCGGAACGCCCCAGCAACCCCAGGAAGAGGAAGTCCAGCGCGGCGTCGGCTCCGGCTTCATCATTTCGGACGACGGCTACGTGATGACGAACGCCCACGTGGTCGAGGGTGCGGACGAGGTCACGGTCACCCTGACCGACCGCCGCGAATTCAAGGCCAAGGTGCTGGGCGCCGACAAGCGCAGCGACGTCGCCCTGCTGAAGGTCGACGCGAAAAACCTGCCCTCGCTGCGGATCGGCGACTCGAACCGGATCCGCGTCGGCGAATGGGTGATCGCGATCGGCTCGCCGTTCAACCTGGAAAACACGGTCACCGCCGGCATCATCTCGGCCAAGGCGCGCGACACCGGCGAATACCTGCCGCTGATCCAGAGCGACGTCGCGGTCAACCCCGGCAACTCGGGCGGTCCGCTGATCAATATGCGCGGCGAGGTCATCGGCATCAATTCGCAGATCGCGACCCTGTCCGGCGCCTATAACGGCATCTCCTTCGCGGTGCCGATCGACGAGGTGATGCGGGTTGCCGACCAGATCAAGAAGACCGGCAAGGTCACGCGCGGGCGCCTGGGCGTGCAGATCAGCGAAGTCACGCGCGACGTCGCCGAGTCGCTGGGCCTGGGCCGCGCGCGCGGCGCCGAGGTCGCCATGGTCGAGCCGGGCGGCCCGGCCGAGAAGGCCGGCATCAAGGTCGGCGACATCATCCTGAAATTCAACGGCAAGGACATCGAGAAGAGCTCGGACCTGCCGCGCCAGGTGGGCGCCTCCGCGGTCGGCAGCCGCGCCAGCGTCACCGTGTTCCGCCGCGGCAGCCAGCTCGACCTGCCGGTCACCATCGTCGAACTGCGGGACGAGCAGACGGCCAACCCGCGCACCCAGCCGAAGAAGAAGGCGCCGGAACAATCCACCAATGCGCTCGGG
Source organism: Telluria sp. Soil_C_11 (assembly GCF_057657395.1). Taxonomy (NCBI): domain Bacteria; kingdom Pseudomonadati; phylum Pseudomonadota; class Betaproteobacteria; order Burkholderiales; family Oxalobacteraceae; genus Telluria; species Telluria sp. Soil_C_11. Next base: position 284,686 of record NZ_JBDGIN010000002.1, read on the forward strand.
CTGCAGGTCTCGGACCTGACCCCGGCCCAGAAGCGCGAGCTGAAGATCGAGGCCGGCGTGCTGGTCGACTTCGTGGATGGCCGCGCCGCCACCGCCGGCATCGAGCAGGGCGACCTGATCCTGCAGATCAATAATGCCGAGGTCAACAGCGCCGCCCAGTTCAACAGCCTGGTCGGCAAGCTCGATCCGAAGAAGACCGTGGCCCTGCTGGTGCGGCGCGAGAACGTCACGCGCTACGTCGTGATCAAGCCGCGCCAGTGATGAGCCGGTCCCCGCAGTTCACCTTGTATTCGCGCAGCTGGTGCCACCTGTGCGAGGACATGCTGGCGGCCCTGCGCGCTTTCCTGGCGTGCGAAGGGCTGGCCCTCGACGTCGCCGTGGTCGATATCGACACCGACCCGGCGGTCGATCCGCTGCTTGCGGCGCGCTACGACGAACTGGTGCCGGTGCTGGTCGGCGCCGATCCGCTGGGCCCCGAGCTGTGCCACTATTTCCTCGACGAAGCCGCCCTGCGGCGCCACCTGGGGCTGGTGCTTCCCGCCTGATGCCCCAATCTGGGCGCCATCCCCCCAGAAACCGGGCTTTCTGACCCGAAATCCGGTAAAATGCACGGCTTGGATTCTCACGCTTGATGAAAGCGCTCGCCCGGGGATGGCAGTGAACCCCGCCGAAGCGCTTTTTCGTATTGCCGCGCATGTCTGCATGCCGCTCTTTTTGGTTTTGAGTTTTGTTAATGAAAAACATACGTAATTTTTCCATCATCGCCCACATCGATCACGGCAAATCGACGCTGGCCGACCGCATCATCCAGTTGTGCGGCGGCCTGTCGGACCGTGAGATGGACGCGCAGGTGCTCGACTCGATGGACCTGGAGCGCGAGCGCGGCATCACCATCAAGGCCCAGACCGCGGCGCTGCAGTACAAGGCGCGCGACGGCCAGACCTACAACCTGAACCTGATCGACACCCCCGGCCACGTCGACTTCTCCTACGAAGTCTCGCGCTCGCTGTCCGCCTGCGAAGGCGCGCTGCTGGTGGTGGACGCCTCGCAGGGCGTGGAAGCCCAGACCGTCGCCAACTGCTACACCGCGCTCGACCTGGGCGTGGAAGTGGTGCCCATCCTGAACAAGATCGACCTGCCGCACGCCGATCCGGACAACGCCAAGAAAGAGATCGAGGACGTGATCGGCATCGACGCCTCCGACGCCACGGTCTGCTCGGCCAAGACCGGCCTCGGCGTGGAAGACGTGCTCGAGACGCTGATCGCCAAGGTCCCGCCGCCGCAGGGCGACCCGGACGCGCCGCTGCAGGCCCTGATCGTCGACTCCTGGTACGACCCGTACGTGGGCGTGGTGATGCTGGTGCGCGTGGTCAACGGCACCCTGCGTCCGAAGGAAAAGATCCTGCTGATGGCGACCGAATCGGTCAACCTGGTCGAGAACATCGGCATCTTCACGCCGCGCTCGGTCTCGCTGCCGGAACTGTCGGCCGGCCAGGTCGGCTTCATCATCGCCGGCATCAAGGAGCTGACCGCCGCCAAGGTGGGCGACACCGTGACCCATGCGGCCAAGCCGGCCCCGGCGCCGCTGCCGGGCTTTAAGGAAGTCCAGCCGCAGGTGTTCGCCGGCCTGTTCCCGGTCGAAGCCAACCAGTACGACGCGCTGCGCGACTCGCTGGAGAAGCTGAAGCTGAACGACGCCGCCCTGATGTACGAGCCGGAAGTGTCGCAGGCGCTGGGCTTCGGCTTCCGCTGCGGCTTCCTGGGCCTGCTGCACATGGAAATCGTGCAGGAGCGCCTGGAACGCGAATTCGACATGGACCTGATCACGACGGCGCCGACCGTGGTGTACGAGGTCGAGATGCGCGACGGCAGCGTGATCCGCGTCGACAATCCGTCGAAGATGCCGGAACCGTCCAAGATCAACGAAGTGCGCGAGCCGATCGTCGACGTCAACCTCTACATGCCGCAGGAATACGTGGGGTCGGTGATGACCCTGTGTAACGGCAAGCGCGGCATCCAGATGGACATGGCCTACCACGGCCGCCAGGTCAAGCTGCACTACGAGATCCCGATGGCCGAGATCGTGCTGGACTTCTTCGACCGCCTGAAGTCGACCTCGCGCGGCTATGCGTCGATGGACTACGAGTTCAAGGAATACCGCGCCGCCGACGTGGTGAAGGTCGACATGCTGATCAACAGCGAGAAGGTCGACGCCCTGGCGATCATCGTGCACCGCGCCAACGCGCCTTACCGCGGACGCCAGGTGGCGGCGAAGATGCGCGAACTGATCCCGCGCCAGATGTTCGACGTGGCGATCCAGGCCGCGATCGGCGCGACCATCATCTCGCGCGAAAACGTCAAGGCCCTGCGCAAGAACGTGCTGGCCAAGTGCTACGGCGGCGACATCTCGCGCAAGAAGAAGCTGCTGGAAAAGCAAAAGGCCGGCAAGAAGCGCATGAAGCAGGTGGGCTCGGTGGAAATCCCGCAGGAGGCCTTCCTGGCGATCCTCCAGGTCGAAGACAAATAAGAACGACGTGAAAGAATAACAAGCGATGAATCTGCAACCGATCCTCGGAAATTTTGCGCTGATCCTGTTCGTGGCCATGGTCATCACGGGCGTCATCTGGTTCCTCGACGTCTTCGTGTTGTCCAGGCAACGCCGCGCGAAAGCCGACGCCGCCCTGGCCGAATACGACGCCCACCGCGCCAAGCTGACCGCCGACGGCATCAAGGTCGACAACAGCAACCGCGCGGCGCTGGAAGCGTCGATCCTGCGCCAGCCGACCTGGGTCGAGTACTCGGGCAGCTTCTTCCCGGTGATCGCGCTGGTGTTCTTCCTGCGCTCCTTCCTGTTCGAGCCGTTCAAGATCCCGTCGTCGTCGATGGTGCCGACCCTGCTGGTGGGCGACCTGATCCTCGTGAACAAGTTCGACTACGGCATCCGCCTGCCGGTGATCAACAAGAAGATCATCGAGGTCGGCAACCCGCAGCGCGGCGACGTCATGGTCTTCAAGTACCCGAAGGACATGAGCCAGGACTACATCAAGCGCGTCATCGGCGTGCCGGGTGATAAAATCGTTTACGAGAACAAGCGCCTGACCGTCAACGGGGTTCCGGTCCAGTACGAACCGATGGACGACTACCTCGACGACGAGCGCCCGGTGTACCACAAGCAGTTCATGGAGAAGCTCGCGAATGCGCCGCACCGCATCCTGAACATGGAGGGCCAGCGCACGATCAACCTGGCCGCGGTCGATCCGGACTTCCCCCATCACGAAAATTGCACCTATTCCTACGATAAATTTACCTGTATCGTACCGGAAGGCAATTATTTCATGATGGGCGATAACCGCGACAACAGCGCAGACAGCCGCTACTGGGGCTTCGTGCCGGACCAGAACATCGTTGGCAAGGCTGTGCTCGTTTGGATGAACTTCAGCAACCTGAAGCGCATCGGCGGTATCCACTGACAAGCGGAGGCGCGGATGCGACATGCAGGAAAGGGTAGGGAGGCCGGTGTATCGCTGTCCGGCCTGATCGTGGTGCTGGTGGTGCTGGGCGCCGTGGCGCTGGTGGCAATACGGGTGTTCCCGTCCTGGGCCGAATACCGTTCGATCAAGCATGCGATCGCAGCGGCCAAGGCAACCGGCGGCAGCAACCGCGAGATGCAGCAGGCCTTCTCACGGAATGCCGAGATCAACAACATCACCGTGATCGGCAGTAAAGACCTGGTGATCACCCGCGACAACGGCCAGGCCGAAATCAGCTTCGCCTACGAAAAACGGATTCCGCTGGCAGGCAACGTCAGCCTCCTGATCGACTACGCCGGCACCACCGACCCGAGCGGAGAGGTGGCAGCCTCGGCCGATACGGCCGCCAAGTAACAAGCCGGGCTGGCGCCGTGCGCGGGTCCGGATGCCGGCTCCGATGCACGGCTCTAGCACAATGAAACGACAATGAATCTTCAGTTATTGCAAACTCGCCTCGGTTATACGTTCCGGGACCCCAGCCTGCTGCAGCAGGCGCTGACCCACCGTAGCCACAGCAGCCTGCATAACGAACGCCTCGAATTCCTCGGAGATTCGATCCTCAACTGCGTGGTCGCTTCGGTGCTGTACGAGCGCTTCACGGGACTGGCCGAAGGCGACCTGTCGCGCCTGCGCGCCAACCTCGTCAAGCAGCAGTCGCTGTACGAGATCGCCCAGAAGCTCGAGCTGTCGCAGTTCCTGCGCCTGGGCGAGGGCGAGCTGAAATCGGGCGGCTTCCGCCGTCCCTCGATCCTGGCCGACACCCTCGAAGCCCTGCTGGGCGCGATCTTCCTGGACAGCGGCTTCGACAGCGCGCGCGACGTGATCCGCGCCTTCTACATCCCGCTGCTGGACTCGGTCGATCCGCGTACCCTCGGCAAGGATGCCAAGACGCTGCTACAGGAATTCCTGCAGAGCAAAAAGATTTCGCTGCCGACCTATAACGTGGTGGCGACCCATGGCGCCGCCCACAGCCAGGAATTCGAGATCGAATGCCTGGTGCCCAAGCTCGGCATCCAGGTGTTCGGCCGCGGCGGCAGTCGGCGCGCCGGCGAGCAGGCGGCGGCGCGCCTGGCCCTCGAAGTCGCCGAACAGGCGGCGCAAAAGAACCCGGGCGGCGCCCGCAAGAGCCGTCCGCGCTCGGCCCAGCTGAAACTGGCGGGCATCGCGACCGACCAGAGCGCCGAGCAGGGCGAAGCGCCGGCCATCACAGAATCAACGAGGAAACCAGCAGCATGAACATCGAGACCACCCAAGGCGACAACAACCAGGACGATCAGGTCCCCGCGGACTTCCGCTGCGGCTACATCGCCATCGTCGGCCGCCCCAACGTGGGCAAGTCGACGCTGATGAACGTGCTGATCGGCGCGAAAGTGTCGATCACCTCGCGCAAGGCCCAGACCACGCGCCACCGCATCACCGGCATCCAGACCCGCGACGACGCCCAGTTCATCTACGTCGACACCCCGGGCTTCCAGACCCGCCACGCGAACGCGCTGAACAAGACCCTGAACAAGACGGTCTCGAACACCCTGACCGCGTCCGACGTGATCCTGTTCCTGGTCGAAGCGGGCACGTTCGGCCCGGCCGACCAGCAGGTGCTGGAGCTGCTGCCGAAGAACGTGCCGGTGATCCTGGTGATCAACAAGTCCGACCGCATGAAGGACAAGGCCGAGCTGATGCCGTTCGCGGCCAAGGTGGCCGGGCTGCGCGACTTCACGGCCGTGGTGCCGGTGTCGGCCAAGCTGCGCTTCCAGGTCGATGCGCTGGAAAAGGAAATCCGCCGCCACCTGCCGGAGAATCCGCCGGTGTTCGGCCCGGACGACATTACCGACCGCAGCGAGAAATTCCTGGCCGCCGAGATCGTGCGCGAGAAAGTGTTCCGCCTGGTGGGCGACGAACTGCCGTACACCAGCACCGTCCTGATCGAGAAGTTCGAGCAGGAAGGCAATCTGCGCCGCATCTTCGCCGCCATCCTGGTCGAGCGCGACACCCATAAGGCCATGCTCATCGGTAACAAGGGCGCGCGCCTGAAAGAGATCTCGACCCAGTCGCGCCTCGACATGGAAAAACTGTTCGGCGGCCCCGTGTACCTGGAAATCTGGGTCAAGGTCAAGTCGGGCTGGGCCGACAACGAAGCCGGCCTGCGCGCCTACGGCTACGAATAAGCTTCCGGCGCCCGCTTGCATGTCCGGCCAGGACGACCAGGAAAACAAAGGCCCCGACCGGGTGGAGGAAGCCGCGGCGCCGCCGTACGCCGGGACGCCCCGGTCCGCCGTCGCGGTGGCGACGCCTGCCGTCCCGGCGCCTGCCTCTGCACCTGCGCCCGCACCCGCACCCGCAAGACCCGAACGCCGCCGCACCCCGGCCCGCGACACCCGCGTGCTGGGCCAGCCCGGCTTCGTGCTGCACAGCTACCCCTACAAGGAAACCAGCCTCATTGTCGACATGTTCACGCGCGACCATGGGCGCATCGGCGTGGTCGCGAAAGGGGCCAAGCGTCCGCTGTCCAAGCTGCGCGGAGTGCTGCAGACGTTCCAGCCGCTGTCGATTTCCTTTTCCGGCAAGTCCGAACTGCGCACCCTGATCGACGCCGACTGGGTCGGCGGCATGCTGCCGCTGGAGAAAACGGCGCTGCTGTGCGGGTTCTACCTGAACGAACTGCTGGTCAAGCTGCTGGCGCGTGACGACCCGCACCCGAAGCTGTTCGACCATTACGTGGCGACGCTCAACGAATTGGCGCACAATGAACCTGCGCAGATCGTCTTGCGAAAGTTCGAAAGGGCCTTACTTAAGGAGACCGGGGTTGCCGCCGACCTGACGCGCGACACCGGAACCCGCGCGCGGGTCGAGCCGGGCGAGCTGTACGTCGTCGACCCGGAACGCGGCGCGCGCACGGCGCGGATGGGGGATACCTGGCCCGTCGTGACCGGCAAGACCCTGATCGACATGGAAAACGAACATTACGGCGACCCGCAGACGCAGGCGCAGAGCAAGCAGCTGATGCGCTTCCTGCTGGCCTACCACCTAGGTGGCGCGCCGCTGAATACGCGCCAGATTCTCATCGACCTGATGCAGCTTTAAAAAGAAAAGACGAGCACATGAGCTTCCTGAACCCCACCGGCCAGGTCATCGACCTCGGCGTGAATATCGACCACGTCGCCACCGTCCGCAACGCGCGCGGGACCGTCTATCCGGATCCGCTGCGCGCGGCCCTGCTGGCCGAGCAGGCCGGCGCCGACCTGATCACGCTGCACCTGCGCGAAGACCGCCGCCACATCAAGGATGCCGACGTGCTGGCGATCCGTCCGCAGCTGCTGACCCGCATGAACCTCGAAGCGGCCGTCACCCAGGAGATGATCGACTTCGCCTGCCTGGTGAAGCCGCAGGACGTCTGCCTGGTGCCGGAACGCCGCGAAGAAGTGACCACCGAGGGCGGCCTGGACGTGATCCGCTACTACAAGGAAGTCGAAGCCGCGGTCAGGCAGCTGGCGGGCGAGGGCATCCGCGTCTCGCTGTTCATCGACGCCGACGAGCAGCAGATCGCCGCCGCCGCGGCGGTGGGCGCGCCGGTGATCGAGCTGCATACCGGCCGCTATGCCGAGGCCGAGGACGAAGAAGAGGTCGCGCGCGAACTGGCCCGCATCAAGCTGGGCGTGCGGGCCGGCGTCAAGCATGGCCTGCGCGTGAACGCCGGCCACGGCCTGCACTACACCAACGTGCAGCCGGTCGCCGCCATCCCCGAGATCCATGAACTGAACATCGGCCACGCGATCGTCGCGCACGCCCTGTTCGTGGGATGGGAGCACGCGGTACGCGAGATGAAGTCGATCATGGTCGATGCCCGTCTCGGCGTCGCGCTCGGCAATCCCATGTCGGAGACCTGAGCGGGAGGTGTTCATGATCTACGGGATCGGTACCGACATCGTCCAGATCTCGCGCATCGAGGCTGCCCTCGCGCGCAACGGCGAACGCTTCGCCGAAAAGATCCTCGGACCGCAGGAACTGGCGAAATACCACGCCCGCCGCGCCAGGCACGAACTGCGCGGGCTGCGTTTCCTGGCCACGCGCTTCTCGGCCAAGGAGGCGTTCTCGAAGGCGATCGGGCTGGGCATGCACATGCCCATGACCTGGCGCTCGGCCCAGATGCTCAACGCGCCCGGCGGCAAGCCGGTCATCGTCTGCAGCGGGGCGCTCGAGGAATTCATGCGGGCGAACCGCCTCTCGGCGCAGGTGACGATCAGCGATGAAGCCGACTACGGCGTCGCCTTCGTGATCGTGACCCAGGCGCCCGAACCCATTTAGCTTTATCTGGCAGGACCCAAGTGACCAAGGAAGTTCGATCGAACGGGCAGCCGGACACCCCGGCAACGCCCGAAGCAAGCGAAGCGCTCGACGTGCGCGAGGCACACGTCGCCTATGTGGCCGCCGGCGGCGCCGCGATGCCGGCTCCGGCCCCCGTGGCACCGTCGAAGCGCAGCCGCGCCGCCAGCAACCGGGCCAAGGCCGAAGGCCAGCCGGAAGGCTCGCCGCGCCCGCGCCCGGATGCATGGCAGGCCATGAAGGAAGAGCTGAACGCGACGATCCAGAAGGATGCGCAGGGCGGCGCACGGCCGGACGCCGCGACCCGCGAGCAGGTGCTGGCCACCGTCGCGAAGCTGCCCGGCCTGCCCGGCGTGTACCGCTATTTCGACGCCGAGGACAAGGTCCTCTACGTCGGCAAGGCGCGCAACCTGAAGAACCGCGTCTCCAGCTACTTCCAGAAGAACCTGTCGAGCCCGCGCATCGCGATGATGGTGTCGCAGATCGCGCGCCTGGAGACCACGGTGACGCACAGCGAGGCCGAGGCCCTGATCCTGGAAAACAACCTGATCAAGACCCTCAAGCCGCGCTACAACATCCTGTTCAGGGACGACAAGTCCTATCCCTACCTGAAGATCACGGGAGGCGACTCCCCGCGCATGGCCTATTACCGCGGCGCGCTGGACAAGAAGAACCAGTACTTCGGACCTTTCCCGAGCGCCTGGGCGGTCAAGGAATCGATGCAGCTGCTGCAGAAAGTGTTCAAGCTGCGGACCTGCGAGGACAGCGTGTTCCACAACCGCACGCGGCCTTGCCTGCTGCATCAGATCGGCCGCTGCAGCGGCCCCTGCGTGGACCTGATCGCCCCCGAGGATTACCGGCGCGACGTCGACAACGCCGCGAAATTCCTGCGCGGGCGCCAGACCGAGGTGCTGGAAGACCTGAACGCGAAGATGCTGGCCTATGCCGGGGACCTGAAGTTCGAGCAGGCCGCCAGCGTGCGCAACCAGATCCAGGCGCTGTCGAAGGTGCTGCACGCGCAGAGCATGGAGACCACCGGCGACGCCGACGTCGACATCATCGCCGTGGTGGTGCAGGGCGGGCGCGCCTGCGTCAACCTGGCGATGGTGCGCGGCGGACGCCACCTCGGCGACCGCGCCTACTTCCCGACCCAGGTCGGCGAGGCGCTGGAGGAGTCGTCGATCGAGGTCGAGGTGCTGGCCGCCTTCCTGGCCCAGCACTACGGGGACAAGTTCATCCCCGGCACCTTCATCCTGAACACCTTCTTCGACATGCCGGAGCTGATCAACGCCCTGACCGAGCAGTGCGGACACCGCATCAACCTGGTGTTCCAGCCGCAGGGGCAGCGCCGCCAGTGGCTCGAACTGGCGCAGAAGAATGCCGAGATCTCGCTGGCGCGCCTGCTGTCGGAGCAGGGCTCGCAGCAGGCGCGCACGCGCGCGCTGGCCGAGGTGCTGGGCCTCGACAGCGAGGAACTGGACACCTTGCGCATCGAGTGCTTCGACATCAGCCACACGGCCGGCGAAGCGACCCAGGCCTCGTGCGTGGTGTTCCACCATCACCAGATGCAGAACGGCGAATACCGCCGCTACAACATCAACGACATCACGCCGGGCGACGACTACGCCGCCATGCGCCAGGTCCTGATGCGGCGCTACGAGAAGGTCGCGGGCGGCGAGGGGGTGATGCCGGACATCGCCCTGATCGACGGCGGCAAGGGCCAGGTCGAGATGGCGCGCCAGGTGTTCTCCGAACTGGGCCTGGACGTGAGCGCGATCGTCGGCGTGGCGAAAGGGGAGGGGCGCCGGGTCGGCCTCGAGACCCTGATCTTCGCCGATGGCCGCGAGCCGCAGGAGCTGGGCAAGGAATCGGCGGCGCTGATGCTGGTGGCGATGATCCGCGACGAAGCGCACCGCTTCGCCATCACCGGCATGCGCGCCAAGCGCGCCAAGGCCCGCCAGGCCTCGCGCCTCGAGGAGATCGAAGGCATCGGCGCCAAGCGCCGCCAGAAGCTGCTGGCGCGCTTCGGCGGCCTGCGCGGCGTGATCGATGCCAGCGTCGAAGACCTGATGTCGGTCGAGGGCATTTCGAGCACGCTGGCGGAAGAGATCTACCGGCAGCTGCACTAGCAAATGACGTCGTTCCCGCGAAGGCGGGAACCCAGGTTCGGTAACGTTTCGACAGCTCCTGCAGGACTTGGACCCCCGCCTGCGCGGGGGCGACGTTCAAGCGCCTGCGCAGGCGACGTCCAAGCGCCTGCGCGGGCCGACGTGCAGGTGTTTCACCCGCTCCGGATGAGCTCAACTGGTCTAAAAAGCAAGACCCATGTAGACTAGCGGCGCCATCTCACAGAAACACGCTCTATGCCCTTTAACATCCCGATTCTCCTGACCTGGTTACGCGTCGCCCTCATTCCGCTCGTCGTCGGCGTCTATTACCTGCCCGAGCCCTGGCTGCCGCTCGCCGACCGCAACCTGGCCGCGACCCTGGTCTTCATCGTCGCCGCCGTCACCGACTGGTTCGACGGCTACCTGGCGCGGCGCTGGAACCAGACCTCGGCCTTCGGCGCCTTCCTCGACCCGGTCGCGGACAAGCTGATGGTGGCCGGCGCGCTGCTGGTGCTGGTGCAGCTGGATCGGGTGAATGCCATCCTCGCCTTCATCATCGTCGGCCGCGAGATCACCATCTCGGCCCTGCGCGAGTGGATGGCGGAGATCGGCGCGCGCAAGTCGGTGGCCGTGAGCTCGCTCGGCAAGATCAAGACCGCGGTGCAGATGGTCGCGATCCCGATGCTGCTGTTCCACGATCCGCTGTTCGTCGTGCTCGACATGCACAGGGCAGGGGAGATCCTGCTGTGGATCGCCGGCGTACTGACGGTCTGGTCGATGTTCTACTATCTGCGCCGCGCCTGGCCGCTGATCAAGGAAAAATCGGGCGCGGTATAAGATTTCTTCCGAGCCATCCTTGACACAGTGCTCAGCATCTCTATAATGCCTGCCTGTTGCGAACGACATCGCAGCAAACCGGAACGAAGCGGGAGTAGCTCAGTTGGTAGAGCGCAACCTTGCCAAGGTTGAGGTCGAGAGTTCGAGACTCTTCTCCCGCTCCAAAGT
>NZ_JBDGIN010000002.1:295743-343467 GCF_057657395.1 Telluria sp. Soil_C_11
AGCGGGAGTAGCTCAGTTGGTAGAGCGCAACCTTGCCAAGGTTGAGGTCGAGAGTTCGAGACTCTTCTCCCGCTCCAAGTGATTCACGGCAGTATTAAGCAGGACTCCTCAGCGGGAGTAGCTCAGTTGGTAGAGCGCAACCTTGCCAAGGTTGAGGTCGAGAGTTCGAGACTCTTCTCCCGCTCCAGAATTCAGGGAAGCCAGTCTTCCCGTGTTGATGTGGTCGATAACCCGCCATGTCAGCATCGTCAAGTCTCCTCGGGCGAGGTAGCAAAGCGGTTATGCAGCGGCCTGCAAAGCCGTCTAGACGGGTTCGACTCCCGTCCTCGCCTCCATCCTATCTTTTTCTTAGCGCTCGGATACTGATTTTGATCAGGTCGCGATTCCCTTTCGAAGAAGTGCCGTAACAATCGGTCGACGCGCTCAGATAGCTGTATGTCAGGGATCCTACCAATGTGTCGATCTTGGTCTTTAATGCGGCACAAATGCCCTGTAAGGGTGATTGCGAGCGCAAGAACTGCCTTTCTGCTCCTAAACAGTTCGCGTTGAAGCTATCAATTGCCAAAGAGGCAGATCTAGTTAATACCGTCCGAGGTGAAATGTCTCTGCGCTATTTACGGACATCGTAGAGCAAGTGGGCGTGACACGGCTAAATCCAACAGGGCAGCAACCGGATTAGAGGAATGGCAATTCACATAACTGCCGATTAGATATGCACATGTTGGGCTCCTGCGTCGTGGGATGGCCGCTTGTTATTCACTCCTTTCGGATTTGGTGCTGGCGCAGACTCAGATTCGGCCGCACGCGTTTCGGCACCATGCGTCAACGAACGCCTATGCATTCGATTTTGCTTTCCGATTATTATTAAGTTGTGTACTCTCGCCCGCCGAATAAGCCGAAAATTCGCAGGAGGCCACACGATGAAAACATCCTGCCTTGCGCCTCTCGGCGCTGCTGTTGGCCCACGTCCCCGGCTGGTCGAGCCAAGCGGCGAATGGAAAGACCCAAGCCCCGAGCAAGCATTGCCGGGGTGACTCATGTGCCGGCAGGTGCAACTCATGCGTCAGAATCCGCGTTCTGTCGCACGGTCGTGTGCCGTGCCATGTCCGTCTCCTAAAGTAGCACTTCCAACGATAACAGAGGGATACCCGCCAATCATTATGGGAGACAGAATGATAAGCACCAGACTGACCACGTTCCTGATAGCCGCTTGTGCCGCCGGCGCCGCTTGGGCCACGCCGCTCGACACGCTGGATGCCAGACTCGTCGCCGCTGCGCCGGGAGCGGGTATCGCGCTTGCCGAAATTATGTCCGGTCCGGCCGGCGCTCCGGTGGCCCTGACCGCCGTTGGCGGCGATCCCGCGCTCAAGCCGAACACATCGTTCCGCCTCGCCAGCAATACCAAGACCTACACCGCCGCGACCATCCTGCGCCTGTGGGAAGACGGCAAGATCAAGCTCGACGAGAGCATCCGCACCTACGTCGACCCGGCCTATATCGCTTTGCTCGAGAAGGATGGCTACGACACCGCGCACATCACCGTGCGCCATCTTCTGTCGCACACCTCGGGCATGGCCGACCACGCGCAAACCAAGGAATTCCTGCAGCAGATCGAGACCCAGCCATCGGCCGCATGGACGCGCCAGAGCCAGCTCGAGTGGTTAGTAAAATGGACCGATCCGGTGGCCGCGCCTGGCGTGAAATTCTTTTACTCGGACAGTGGGTACTGCCTGCTCGGCAACATCATCGAGCGCCTGACCGGGCTGCCGCTGGCCACGGCGGTACGCCGGACGCTGGACTTCGACAAGCTGGGCCTCTCCGCCACTTGGTGGGAAGCCAATGAGCCGCCGGCACCGCAGGCCGGGCCGCGCGTCCATCTGATCCTGGACGGTCATGACACCTACGACTGGAACCCGACGGCGGACACGTATGGCGGCGGCGGCTTGGTCGCCACGCCGCAGGACATGGCACGTTTCCTGTACGAACTGTTCAACGGCAAGGTCTTTAAGCGCCCCGGCACGCTGGACCTGATGCTTTCGAAGCAAGGCTTGCCGCCCGGCAGTCCCTACCGCCTCGGCATCTTCGAATACGACGTCAACGGCCTAAAGGTTTATGGCCACAGCGGCTTCTGGGGAACAGCTGCGTTCTATGTGCCGAGCCGGCATCGCGCGCTTGCGCTCGCGGTCACGCAGCGTGACGCTTTCAAGCCAGCATTCGACACCTTGAAGCTTGCGCTGGGCGACGACTCGCTGTAAGCCCGAGGCAAACGCGGGGCGAGAAGAACAAGGACTAGGCTAACGCGACGGTGGACGAAGCGGCCTTCGCGTTGAAGGAAGTCTACTCTCGCCCGCCAATAATCTGAATATCCGCACGAGACTACACTATGAAAACATGCCACCTCGCGCTGCTCTCAGCGCTGCTGTTGGCCCACGTCCGCGGCTGGTCCAGCGAAGCGGCGCTCGCGAAGACGCAAACCCCAAGCAAGCAACAGCAGGTTGATGCCCTGTTCGCAAAATGGAACAAGCCCGGCGTACCGGGCGCCGCGGTGGAGGTCGTCAAGGATGGCAAGGTTGTCCACCGGCGCGCATTCGGCATGGCCGACATCGAGCAGGGCCGGCCGATCACTCCAACGACGGATTTCCACATCGCCTCGCTGTCCAAGCAGTTCACCGCATTCGCGGTCCTGCTACTGGCGCAGGACGGCAAGCTGTCGCTCGACGACGACGTACGCAAATACCTGCCCGAGCTGCCCGACTTTGGTCAGGTCATCAAGATCCGCCACCTGATGAACCACACGAGCGGCTTGCGCGACGAATGGAGCCTGCTGGCGATGGCGGGATGGCGCATGGACGATGTCATCACCGACGGCGACATCATGCGATTGGTGCAGCGCCAGCGCGCCCTGAACTTTGCGCCCGGAAGCGAGTTCTCCTACTGCAACACGAGTTTCACGCTGCTCAGCCAGATTGTCCAGCGCGCGTCGGGCAAGTCGCTGGCGGTGTTTGCCAAGGAACGCATCTTCGAGCCGCTCGGCATGAGGCACAGCTTCTTCCACGAGCAGTACGGCACGCTCGTGCCGGGTCGCGCGCAGTCCTACCAGCCGGCCGCGGGAGGGGGTTACGAAGGCTTCGCCTTGTCGTATTCGACGGTCGGCCCCACCAGCCTGTTCACAACGGCGGACGACCTGGTCCTGTGGGCCAACAACTTCGACACCGGGCGGGTCGGCGGCAAGAAGCTTCTGGCCGAGATGCAGCAGTCGGCCGTGCTCAACGATGGCAAGGAGACCGGCTACGGTGATGGCGTCTGGGTGGGCAGGTACCGTGGTCTCAGGAAAATCGACCACAACGGCGTGGACGCGGGCTTTCGCACCTACCTCGCACGCTTTCCCGACCAGCACCTGGCAATCGTCATCCTTGGCAACAGCGTGGACGTCCTCGCCACGCGACTGGGCCAGCGCATCGCCGACATCTGGCTAGACCGCCAGCTCGATCCGCTGCCGGCGCCGGTGCCAGACTATGCAGACAGCGCCGAGGTGCCGAACGATCCGTCGCACCTGGATGCGCTGGCCGGCACCTACGCGCTGGGTCCGGACTCGACGGTTACCTTCGCCAAGGAAAATGGCCGCTTGATCGGCTGGCTGAACGGCGACGACAAGGCGCTATTCTACCCAGCGCGCGGGAACGCGTTCTTCATGAAGACGGCCAACGCGAGCTTCAGTTTCGATCCGCCCGGCGCCGACGGCGTCGTCGCCGGTGGCACCTGGCATCGCAACGTGCATGCCACGCGCGCCACGCGTATTGCACGCGCGAGGCTGACAGACAGCGAGCTCAAGGCGTATGAGGGCGAGTTTTACAGCGACGAGTTGCATGTGCTGTATACCGTCAAGGCACGGGATGGCCGGGTGACGCTGGACTATTCGCGCGGCCCCGTCACGCTTGACCCGATCGGTCCTGACAGCTTCGCCGGTCCGTGGCCGTTTGGGGTGGTCCGCTTCCAGTGCACGCCCGCTGCGGGCTGCTCGGGCTTCACCGTCAACGAGGAGCGGGTACGCAACCTGCAATTCACCAAGGTCGCGGTGGTCGGCGCGGGCGCCGGCATGCCGGGTGCGACGGGCGTCTTCCTGACGCCAGCAACGACTGCAGCCGACAACGTGGCCGTCGCAAACTGAACCGCTTAGCGTCTGGTCGTAGGGCGGGCTCGAGAAATTCGTTGGTCGAGAACCGAAGCAACATCGACCCGGCGCGCTTGGCCGGGTAGCCATCTTCCAGCGCAGAGCGTAGCCCGAACAGCTTCGTGAAGACGCAAGGGCGCAACACATGCATATTTGATTTTCAGACATTTGGATTGCTGATCGGTTAGGCCTGCGGCTACCCCGCTGATTCCAACAAAGGAGACAACAATGCAGTTTCGGCAGCTTTTGATTCTACTTTCGATCCCTGGAATGGCGATGGCCGCCGAAGGGATGTGGACGCTTGATAATCTTCCAGTCAGCCGCATGGCCAGCGAGATCGGTTTCGCACCCGACGCTGGCTGGGTCCAGCATGTAATGCGCAGTACAGCACTGTATGGGGATGACTGCACCGCAGCGTTCGTTTCCAAAGACGGTCTGATGATGACCAATCACCACTGCGTGTCACAGTGCATCGACCAGCTCTCGACGGCGAAGCGGAATTATTTGCAGGACGGCTTTCTCGCAGAGCACCGCGAACGGGAATTGCGTTGCCCGGGACTGGAATTGGACCGCCTTGAACAGATCACGGACGTCAGCGACAAAGTGAAGCAGGCGACAACCGGCCTGGAGGGACAGGCCTTCCAGAAGGCGCAAAACGCGATCAAGGCACAGCTGGTCTCCGCCTGCATTGGAGCCGACACGGCGAAGACACGCTGCGATGTCGTCGACCTGTATCACGGCGGCCGCTACCACCTCTATCGGTATCATCGTTTCACCGACACGCGACTCGTATGGGCACCGGAGAAGGCAATCGCATTTTTCGGCGGTGATCCCGATAACTTCAATTTTCCGCGCTACGACTTGGACATGACACTCGTTAGGGTGTACGAAAACGGCGCGCCCGCCGCGGTCCGGGATTATTTCAAGTTCGCGCCAGACGGCATCAAGGAAGGCGACGCGGTATTCGTGGCCGGACATCCAGGCTCGACCCAGAGGCAGCTCACCGTTGCTCAGCTAGAAACGCTGCGCGATGTGATCTTGCCTGACACATTGCTGGGCGTGGCTGAGTCGCGCGGTGTCCTGGAACAGTACAGCAAGGAAAGCGCCGAAGCGAAGCGCACGACGGAAGAGCACTTTTTCTTCGTGGAGAACAGATACAAGGTCCTGTCAGGGCAGATCGCCGCCTTGCGTGACCCTGAGCTGATGCGCAACAAGCAGGAAGATGAGGCGGCCTTGCGCCAGTACGTTGCGGCCAAGCCGGCGCTACGGGCAAAGGTGGGGGATCCGTGGAGCGCGATCGCCAGCGCGCAAACGACTTATCGTACGATCGCCAAGCCCTATCGGCTGGTCGAACGTGGTGACGGCTTCGACAGCATGTACTTCAGGTTCGCCCGCATGCTTGTGCGCGCCGCGCAGGAACGGGAGAAGCCCATCGCGGCGCGCCTGGCCGAATTCAATGACGCGCGGCTTCCGTCGATGGAGGCGGCATTGTTCTCCGACTTGCCGGTACACCCTGCCTTCGAGCAGGTGAAGCTGTCGCTCTCGTTGACGAAGCTGCGCGAGAAGCTCGGTGTCGACCATCCGCTGGTTAAGCGCGTGCTTGGAAAAATGTCTCCGGACCAGTTGAGCTCAGCTTTGATTGGACACACCCGTCTCGGCGACCCGGCGGTGCGCCAGTCCTTGTGGGCGGGTGGGCGCGACGCGATTGCGCACACGGATGATGCCTTCATCCAGCTGGCGCTCGCGATTGACGACGATGCGCGCGCCTTGCGCACACGGTACGAGGAGCAGGTGGAATCGGTCGTACAGAAGAACGCGGAACTGATCGCGCTCGCGCGCTTTGACAAGCAAGGAACGAGCACATATCCGGATGCCACCCTCACGCTGCGTCTTTCTTACGGCCAAGTAAAAGGCTGGGATGAACCTGATCACCATGTCGCTGCGTTCACCACGGTTGGCGGCGCTTTTGAACGCGATACCGGTGCCGAACCGTTCGCGTTGCCGGCATCGTGGCACAGAGCAAAGTCGCACCTGGAAAAAACACGGCCGATGAATTTCGTAACGACGAATGACATTGCCGGAGGCAATTCGGGCAGCCCGATGCTCAACCGTAGAGGTGAGATCATCGGATTGGTGTTTGATACCAATATCCACGCGTTGGGCGGCGCGTACTGGTACGATTCACGCGTCAACCGCACTGTGGGAGTCGACGCAGGAATGATTCTCGATGCTTTGCAGCACGTCTATCACGCGGATGGTCTGGTCAAGGAAATCAGCGCTCCCTGACCGCGGCTCGAGCCGGGCCGGCTTGCGGACTGAGTTGTCCGCCCGCGAGCCGGGTCGTTCACAGCATCCGCCCTGGACGATGGCGCGCGCCGCGTCAGCACCGCCAGCGCGTCGGCGGTCACGAAAAAGCCGGGCTTGCGCTTGGCGATGCTTTGCGCTCGACGTCGGTCAGGCCGTCCGGGTTCTTCAACAGCTCGATATGGCGCAGCATGTTCACTTCCAGCGGCATCCAGCGGTTGGCACAGTCCACTCGGTCCGCAACGACGCCGAGCGTGCCGCCCGACCGGTGGTAGACTTCGCCGTTGAGGTTGGCGGTGGCGCTGTTGATGGTGCTGCTGTAGGTCGCCTGGCCGGTCGACATCACGTAGTTCAGCCGCTAATTGTAGTGATCCCTGAAATTGAACAGTGCGTGCTGGTACCGGGGCGCTCTACAGGCAGGGCCAGCTCAGGCAAGCAAGACCTCGACGAGTTCGGCAACTTGCCGGGCTTCCGACACCGTGGCCAGCCCGGTGTCGACTTGCTCCCTGAACGCGCGGGAAAATGCGTCCAATGTGTAGGGGGTGGGGTCGACGGGCGCGATTGGCGGCACTCCGGTCGCTTCCAGTCGATACCAGTCATGCAGTCTCACTTTGCCACGGGTTCCACGCCACTCGAAACAATTGCTGTCCTCCATAGTGCCGTCGACCGCCGCGTCGATGACCAATACCCCACAGCCATGCCGCAGTTGCGCCTTCAATCCCGTTTCGGTTCTTCCGGGTTCACGGTCGAGCCGGTAAGTGGACAATTCCAGAGGGCCGAACAAGCGTAATGCCAAGAACAGGAAATGCGATAACACCTCCCGAGTGAAGCCTCCTTGGTCCGGCATGCCCAGCCAGTCGGCGGCGCCACTTTGCCAGGCGCGTGGCCAGTGCGCGAACCGCAAAGTGACGTCCGCCCCGGAAAACTCACCCATGGCGCCGCTGCTCAACATTGCCTGCAATTGGCGCACGGCTGGCACACATGCGAATGGGAAATTTATAGCGCAACGGGGCAGGACGAGCCGATCGATTGCCGCCAAATCGCCCAGATTCGCAGCGAGCGGCTTTTCACATAGCACAGCCACCCTGGCATCCTGCGCCAGTCGTAGGTGTTCCAAATGCCAAGCCGGCGGTGAGGCGATATACAAAGCATCCAACCCAGACTGGACGCTTAACTCGGCAGCACTGGCAAAAATCGGCAACGCCGAGTCCAACGCGCGTACTCGTGCCTGAGCGTCTGCATCTGGATCGTATACACCGACCACTGAAAATGCCGGGTGCGCTCTCAGTGCCTGCAGCACGCGCAAACCCATGGTGCCGGCGCCAATGACGCCAATCCGGATATCTTCCATTTCGATCCTCCTGTGATGGAACGGCGCCAGCGACGGTGGCACCGCAAGAAACGATCAGGCCAGCGCAATGCGCAGAGCACACAGCAATAACAGACATCCCGCTGCCAACTGCAGGACACCGCGCCTCCCGGGGCTCTGATTGCGGCGCGCAAGCCAAGCGTAGGCACAGAGCACCGGGTATTCGAGCAGTACCGCAATCGCTCCCAGTAGCGTCATCTGCACCATCGGTGGCCAGCCCCCCTCATGCACAAACTGAGGCAGCATTGCGCCAAAAAACAGCACCGACTTCGGGTTAGCCAACTGCAGCGTTAGCGCGTCGGTGAATAGCCGTGTAGCAGAGGCCGGGGGGGGCGGCTCGAGATTTCCTTCGCGTTTGGCATGGCGCCACGAACGAAGCGACTGAACGCCAAGCCAGCCGATGTAGGCGGCTCCCATCCAGCGCAGAACGGTCAGGCTGCCTGGAACTGCCGCAAAAACGGCACCCAGGCCCAGCAAGGCCATCGAAATATAAATGCAGTTACCCAGAAGAATCCCGCCAATGCTGGCCTGCGCTGGCCGCCACCCTGATGTCAACGCTGCGCCCATCACATTCGCGACCGCCGGACCGGGCGTAATACTCAACAGAAAGTTCATGCTCCAGAAAGAAATTGCCAAAGCGATGTCCACGATGTTTCACCTAGAATGAAATTAACTAGACTGGAGTCTACTTAATTAAATTGTACAATGCAAGCCCTTTCTCAACGTCGCAACAAGGAATGCCAATGGCACGGCCTCCCGGCAAAAACACCAAGATTCGTCAACAGATCCTCGATGCGGCGTCGCGCTTGTTCGAGGAGCACGGAGTAGCAGGGGTCAGCATGGACGACATCGTGCGCGATTCCGGGGTGGTGCGTGCCACTGTGTACAGTCATTTCGGCAGCAAGGCTGCGCTGATCGCCGCCAGCGCGCGTAGTTATCTGACGGGGCTGATCAATGTTGCGCCCTTGCAGGCGGAACCAGGCCAGCTGCACGCTGCCCTCAGCCATTTCGCACAGCAGACCCAAACCTGGTTGCAGGCCCATGCAGCACAGGCCGAACTATTCTTCAACCACGTCCAGCAGACCGCCGATTCCGGCGAGTTACAGGGCGACGACCCTTCGCTGCGCAAGTCACTCCGTTCGCTATTTACGCGCGCGCGGGAGAGCGGCGACCTGCCGCCGCGGGCCGACGTCGAGTTCCTTGCCGACGGCTATGCTTATCTGTGGTTCATGCTGTGCGCGCAATGGTTGGCGCGACGCGACGATGCACAGTTCGCGTCGCGGCTTGCCCAGCTCACGGCCATGTACGCACCGAGCGCGCCAGGGATGTACCGCAATGTCTAGCTACGACACTGTCCTTGAAAATCCTTGTGTCCGTGGTTCGATTCGACCCCCGGCCACCAAGAACATCCAAGCAAAAATGCCAACCCATGCAGGTTGATCCCACTTCAACAAAGTCCACACGAACGGCTTCGAGCCTGGCCAGCGCGCCTGACACTTGGCGACACGGGCCCGGAGCTTGGTCTCGCCGATCCGATTGAGCAGCCAAAGCAGGCAGGCAGGCAGGCACGGTCGATGTCGTTATCGAGATCGACACCAAAGTCGTCCGCAGGAAGCGTATCAATCGGTATGGATATCGTTTCCGGCATCGCAATCCGCTGCTCGAACCACAGTTACGAGCGACTGCGTCGTTTCTCGCCGCTGGCGAAAGCCACGCTCAACGGCACTTGTTCCTGGGACAGCTATGCGTGATCGACGAGCTGTACAAGCAGATCAACATATTTGATCGAAGGTTTTGATGTCCGAACGCCGGGCCATACTGCGACGCCCCAGCTATCGTTGGGCTTGTCATAAAAAACAAGGGCTTGGGCCCTAACGGTTTTATGCTATCAAAGGAGCGTTTCGCTCCCTCCAGCCATCGTTTCGCCGCAGACCGGTTGTGCGGCATCCGCCAACTAGGCACAATGCTTCGCATCACAAATTTCGAAACCACAACCATGCAGCCAGCCATCCAGCCGGCCCCGATCGCGAACCTTGCCCAAGGCTTTCCATTCGAGAGGCTCGTCAAGGACATGCGATATGCCACCGTCCTGTGCCTGATGCTCGGCGTGTTCATCACAATCATCGAAACCGATGGGCTGGAGTCCCTGTTCGAGTCCCTGTTCGTGCACCTGGTCCTCGCGCTGTGCATCGGGCTGCTCTCGTACCTCGTCGTGGATGCCGTACGCCTGGCCTTGTTGCGCCAGCCGGACTGGGGCGCGAAACAATGGCTCATTCTCCTTGTCGTCGTCGTGGCAGCCACGCCAGTTTCCACCTATGCCGGTGTGGCGCTGGCGTACCGCGTCCTCGGATCGACGATGCCGGCCGCCGACGTCATCATGCGCGACGTGCTGATCACGGGATACACCACCATCTGCGGCATGTTCCTGTTCTCTCGCCAGGAACGCACCGCGCGTATCGAAGCCGCTGCCGCGCACGAACGGGTGCGCGCGGAGGCCGTCGCTCGCCAGGCAATGCAAGCCCAGCTACAACTACTGCAGGCCCAGATCGAGCCCCATATGCTGTTCAACACCTTGGCCAACCTGGAGAGCCTGATCACGCTGGACGCCGAGCGCGCCTGCCACATGCTCGACCAGTTGATCCGCTACCTGCGCGCCACCCTGACTTCGTCGCGCGCCGAGGTAACCACGCTGGCACAGGAATTCGACCTACTGGACGCCTACCTCGGCTTGATGGCGGTGCGCATGGGGAAGCGGCTGCGCTTTTCCCTGCAGCTGCCAGACGCGCTGGCTGGAGCCTGCGTGCCGCCGATGCTACTGCAGCCGCTGGTGGAGAACGCGATCGTCCACGGGCTGGAGCCGAAGATCGGCGGCGGCGAGCTCGTCGTGAGCGCGAACCGGTTCGGCGACGCGCTGGAAATCACGGTCCGCGATTCCGGGCTAGGCCTGGACCGCCCTCCTGCCAGGGCCGGCTCCGGTGTCGGCCTTGCCAATACCCGCGAACGGCTGCGCGGCCTGTACGGCGAGCGCGCCACGCTCGCACTCGAACCCACGGTCCCGTATGGGGCCGTCGCCCGCATCACCTTGCCACTGGAACTTGCATGAACCCACGCGCACTCATCGCCGAAGACGAAGAACTCCTCGCCGCCAAGCTCGTCCATTGCCTGCGGCGACTGTGGCCGGAACTGGAGATCGCCGCGGTCAGCCCGGACGGGATGGACGCGGTCGAGCAGGCGCTGGCGCTGCGGCCCGACATCCTGTTCCTGGACATCAATATGCCTGGACAGAGCGGGCTGGAAGCAGCCGAGGAACTGGCCGAACGCTGGGACGGCGTCCGACCGTTCCCGCAGGTGGTGTTCGTGACGGCCTACGACGACTATGCGGTGAACGCGTTCGAGCAGGCGGCGGTGGACTATGTGCTCAAGCCCGTCAACGAGGCGCGGCTGGGCAAGACCATCGAACGCCTGCGCCAGCGCCTTGTCCCGTCCAGCCCGGCGGACGGCCTGGCGCAGCTGGTACAGCAAATGCACGCGCTGCCGGCTCCCGCGCCGGCGCCGGTGTCGAAGCCGCTGACCAAGATCCGCGCGGCGTGCGGCAACCAGGTGCGCATGATCCCGGTCGAGCAGGTCGCCTACTTCCAGGCCGTAGACAGGTACGTCAACGTGGTGACGCAGGAGGGCTCATCGTTGATCCGCCAAAGCCTGAAGGACCTGCTGCCCCAGCTCGACCCGGATCAGTTCTGCCAGATCCACCGGGGCACGATCGTGAACATGGACTGCGTCGCGAGCGCGGTCCGTGACGAGCTCGGCAGGTTAATGCTGACTCTGCACACCCGCCCTGAACAGCTGCGTGTCAGTGTGATGTACGTGCACCTGTTCCGTGCGATGTGACGATTGCGAGAACTTTGAGCGACGTATAGCCAGGTCTTGGAAAGCGATTTCTATAAGAGATATTGCTGCCAAATAGGGGCTAAGACCAGCTCTCTTGGGAAGCCCAAGTGCATCGCTGCTATTGGCCGCGCGAGGCCGTCCCAAAAAGGACTCTCATGACCCAACCTGATGTCGAATACGACTCCGAATTGACAAACGTGATGCCCGATAAGCACTAGGGACGTGGGAAACGGAACAGATCTCGTCGCTGCCCGTCTGGGAATATTCGCCTCTCAATCTGGAACGCGCCTAGGCGAAGGGCCAGTGCGCGAGCCGGGGCATTGTCATCAGCCATGTATGTTTCTACCGTTTGCCATCCACACTCCCGATAAGCATAAGCAATCGCGGCACGCGAAGCCTCCTGCGCGAAACCTTGCCCACGTGCGTCAGGCAGCAACCACCAGGTCAACTCGCGTGGCCATCCCAGGCCCTGCCAGAACCCGCATACACCGAGCTGGGCATCGTCACGTAGCCGTTCCACAACCCACACTCCGAAACCTTGCAGGTACCAGCAGCCGATGTCAGTCGCCAGCCGAGTATAGGCAGCGCTCGAACTAAGGGGGCCTCCGTAGAAAGCGGACGCCTCCGCGTCCGTATAGAAACGACGGTAGAGATCTTCTGCGGTCAGGCTAGGTGGTACGAGACGCAGGCGTTCAGTCTTCAGGGTGGGGATCATGTGTCGTAAAAACGAAAAAATGCCGAATTATGGGCCCAGCGTTGCTGTCCTATTGGTTTGGCGACACGATACATCTCTTCGATTTCGGGTTTTGGCCAAACCCGGGCGTTCGCAAGGCTCAGGCGAAAGTTTCGGTAGTTTTGGATAGGCCACGCATGGCAGCGATCCGGATGCGCGACCACTCAGGTCCTCAGAAATAAGGCTCGTGGAGGAATGAAAGATTCAACAGCCCCATTTAATGGCAGCGCGACCAGTGGCACTAAAAATATTATTTGGCACTTGTACGCCGGGGCCCATGCGGACTTTCCGTAGCCAGCGGTTAAGATCCCGGCGCGGACAGGTTCATGCGATCAGTGAGCCGACGTACTCACCTTCACGTCGTACGCCAAATCGCTGTTGCTGAACTCCAGGCGCAAAGGTTCAAATCCTTTTTGTCGATTTTGAGAACGGACCGAAGCCGCATGCGGACTGCCGATCCACGGACTTTCCATCTCGCCGGGTCACTTGCGATGATTTGGCGAACGATTGCAGTGTAATAAGTGCGCGCGCCGCGCTACCGTGAAACGGTTGAAGCGTGAAAAGCGCGGGGTGAACGGCCTCTTTCGCGTAGTGGACGCGATTGCTGCCGCGCGCGCTGGAACGGGCTATTTGCTTTAGAGGTCGTCATTCGTCACGACGGGCGATGCATCCCATGCATATAACTGGCGCCGGGTGGTCTTCGTTAACGTGCCGATCGGCGCAATCGCGTCCTACGGCATCTGACGCTACATCCACGCTACCCCTGCCGGCGCGGCGCGTGAAGTTCGACACGTTCGGCTTCGTCACGCTGCCGTTCGCGATCGGCGCGCTGCGGATGCTGCTTGACCCGAACTACGTTACCGGCCTGTTCCCCATCTTCATCGATGGCATGGTGTTGTTTGCCACCCGCGTCCTGATGCCGACCATGTTGCAACGGCTGATGGACTGCCCGGCCATGCCTGGGCAAGGTGCAAAGCGTGCTTCTGGAAGTTTCAGCTCAAGAATGCCAATCGATGACATGAAAAGCATCGCAGCCACACGATGAGGCAGTGGAACGCACAGCGCTACCGCCTATATCGCATTGACCGTTTCGGAAATCCGCAAACTGCCGTCTCTGTGGCGCTTGTGACGAAGAGGCTACGGGGCGGCCCGAAATGCAGACCGCCCGTCAAGCCGCCGTCGGTATCATGTCGCCGGGTGTGAGCGAATACATGGCATCCGCGCACGGCGTCCCGCGTACCATCAGGCGGTTCTTCAGCAGGCCGTCGAAGGTGGCGCCAGCCTTTTCGGCGACACGCCGGCTGCCGTGGTTGCCGTCCTGGACCATGATTTCCAGGCGCGTCAGGCCGAGTACCTTGAAGCCGAAGCCGGCAATCATCCCGAGCGCGCGCGGTGCGATGCCCCGGCCCTGCTGCGACTGCCGGATCCAGTAGCCGACCTGGGCGAAGTTGTGCTCGCGGTTGATCTGGTTGATACCGATGCCGCCCAGGAGCAGTTCGCCATCTTCCGAGAAGATGCCCATGCTGTAGGCGGCGGCAGCCTCCAGGTTGCGCTCGCAGGCCTGCAACCATTGCCTGGCCTCTTCCAGTGAATAGGCGGCGTGACACCAGGGAAGTAACCGGCTTACCGTCGCCTGGGATTCGAGGGCGGCGGCGGCGAAGGCGTCGGCGTCTGAGTGGCGAAATCAAAGGGCGGCAACCGCGCCGGGCCCCGAATAGAGTGCCCGGCGTGAGGAGGCCGCATGGGGACGCGGCCTTGCCAGCTTCCGGTAGCAGCGTTTACCAGATGGTCACCCGATCCTTCGGCGCCAGGTACATCCTGTCGCCCGGCTTGACGCCGAACGCGTCGTAGAAGCCAGGCTGGTTCTTGACGGTGCCGTTGGCGCGGAACTGGCCCGGCGAGTGCGGATCGGTCTTGATCAACATGACCTGCATCGCGTCGCGCATCTTCGAACGCCATACCTGTCCGAAGCCCATGTAGAAGCGCTGGTCGCCAGTCAGGCCGTCGATTACCGGCGCTTTTTGCCCATGCAGCGACAAATGGTAGGCTTTATACGCGATTGCCAGGCCCGAGTTGTCGCCAATGTTCTCGCCCAGCGTCAGCGATCCGTTCACGTGGTAGCCCGGTACCGCCTCGAAGGCATCGTACTGCGCAACCAGGGCGCGGGTCTTGGCGTCGAATTTCTTGTGGTCGGCCGCGGTCCACCAGTCACGCAGGTTGCCGTCGCCGTCGTACTGCGCGCCCTGGTCGTCGAAGCCGTGGCTGATCTCGTGGCCGATCACGCTGCCGATGCCGCCGTAGTTCACGGCGTCGTCCGCGTTGGCGTCGAAGAACGGCGGCTGCAGGATTGCGGCCGGGAACACGATCTCGTTGTATTCCGGATCGTAGTAGGCGTTGACGGTCTGCGGCGTCATTTCCCACTCGGCGCGGTCGATCGGCTTGCCCAGCTTGTTCAGTTCGCGGTCGTAATGCACGGCGCGCGCACGCACCACGTTGCCGACCAGGTCATCCTTGTCGACCACGAGCCTGGAATAGTCCTTCCATTGGTTCGGGTAGCCGACCTTGACGGTGAACTTGGACAGCTTGACCTGTGCTTCCTTCTTGGTCGCGGGGCTCATCCAGTCGAGCGTGCCGATGTCCTGCTTCATCGCGGCCAGCAGGTTGTGCACCAGCCCTTCGATGCGCGCCTTGCGCTCGGCTGGAAAGTGCTCGGCGACGTACAGCTTGCCGACCGATTCGCCCATCGCGCCATCGACCGCGCCGACGCCGCGTTTCCAGCGCGGTTCCATCTCCGCCACGCCCGACAGGGTCTTCCTGTAGAAGGCGAAGTGTTCGTCGACGAAGGCCTTGTTCAGGTAGTTGGCGTAGCTGTCGATCAGGTGAGCCTGCAGGTAGGCTTTCCAGGTATCCAGCGGAGTCTTCGCCGCGATTTCGGCGAAGCCTTTCAGGTAGGTCGGCTGGCTGACGATCAGGTAGCTCACCTTGCCTGCGATACCGGTGTCCTTCAGCCAGGTGTTCCAGTCCCAACCCGGGGCCACGTCGCCCAGCTTGGTCAAGTCGATCTTGTTGTAGGCCTTGACCGGATCGCGCAGCTCCACCTTGGTCCACTGGGCGCGCGCGATCTCGGTTTCTAGCGCCACGATCGCTTTCGCATTGTCCGCTGCATCCTTGTCGCCGGCCATGGCCAGCATTTTCTCGACATGGGCCAGGTACTTGGCGCGTGTGTCGGACAGCTTGGCATCGTCGGCCTTCAGGTAGTAGTCGCGGTCCGGCATGCCCAATCCGCCCTGGCCGATGTCGGCGACGTACCTGGTGGAGTCCTTGTTGTCCAGGTGGATGCCGAAACCGTATGGGGTGCTCACGCCCAGCTTGCTCATGTGCGCGAACATCGCCGGCAGCTCGGACTTGTCCTTGATTGCGGCGATCTTCGCCAGTTCAGCGTTCAGCGGGGTCACGCCCAGCTGCTCAAGGCGCGCCTCGTCCATGAAGCTGATGTAGAAGTCGCCGATGCGCTGTTCGTCGGTGGCCATGGCGGCATGCTGGGCGGCAGCTTGCTCGATGATGGCGCGCAGTTGCGGCTGGGTATTCTCGCGCAATTCCATGAACGAGCCCCAGCTCGACTTATCGGCCGGGATCTCGACGGTCTTGAGCCACTTGCCGTTCAGGTGCCCGAAGAAGTCGTCTTGGGCGCGCACGGACGGATCGACATATTGGGTGGCGATGCCGGATGCCAGCGTCTGGCCGCCGTGTGCGGCTGTGTTCTTGGCCGATCCTTCGGCGGCGTGGGCGAATGCGGCGGTCAGTGCCAGGGTCAGCGCGCTCAGCGTGAATCGTTTCATGACGGTCTTTCTCCTCCAGTTGTTGTAGTGCCTCCGATTTTAATGATTCAAAAGAAGAATGACTATTACAGATTGTATATATTATATGTATAACTTGGGCTGTGATGGCGCCAATGCTGGTCGGTTAGTTGACTGCAGGCTAACGTCCGACCGATTGCGGAGTTGGCGGCAGGACCAGAAATTCTCCGATTATTAATACGAAAAAATCCCGCAAAGAAGCTAAACCGCTTTGCGATCCGCTGTCCCGCGAATCGTCTTATCCTTCTGCGCCAGGTATATGTATCTGCATAGGATATGTATCCTATTATACACTAATTATCGACTAAATTCTTCCCTAAAGATCACTTCAAAAGGATAAAAAACGCAATATACAACAAATACAAAAAAATACATTTTTTTATTTGACCCTAAAAATACACAGGTGATCCCATTGCCGGCTTGAAAGAAAGCATGGGGCTTTCGTTCAAGATTGCTGCATATACGGCACCTTGCGGCCGGCTGTTTCCACGCCCAGCCGCATTCAACACAGGAGAATAAGAAAATGATGGAGAAAGTTTTGTCCCGATCGATTCGCATGATCTGCCTCGGAGGTATGGCATTTGGCATGCAGGCGGTGTACGCGCAGGAGGGCCAGGACGCGTCGATGCAACGCGTTGAGGTGACCGGCTCGCGCATCCGCCAAGTCGACAGGGAAACGGCGCAGCCGGTCCAAGTGATGACCCAGGAACAGATTCAGAAGACGGGCCTGGTCACCGTGGGCGACATTCTTACCCAGCTGTCCTCGGCCGGCACGCCCGAGTTCAGCCGCGGCGGCTCGCTGACCTCGAATATCGAAAATGGCGGCCAGTACATTACCCTGCGTAACCTCGGCTCGAACCGCCTGCTGGTGCTCGTCGACGGCAAACGCTGGACCCAGACCGTCAACGGTTACACCGACCTGTCGACCGTGCCGTCGGCGATGATCGAGCGGGTCGAAGTGCTGAAGGACGGCGCCTCTTCGATTTACGGTTCCGACGCGATTGCCGGTGTGGTCAACATCATCCTGAAGAAGAAGCTGGACGGCGCCCAGTTGAGCCTGTACACCGGGGCGAATCAGAAAGGCGATGGCCGCAGCAAGGATTTCTCGCTGTCCTACGGCGCCAGCAATGACATGGGCCGCCTGATGATCGGCCTGTCGCACACCGAGCAGGGCGTCGTGTGGCCGTCCAAGCGCGACATCACCCGCTATCCGCGCGGCATCAACCACCCGACCGCAGGCTGGGGCATGGGCCAGTTTGGGGACATCAGCCCGGTCGAACCCCTCACCGGGGGGCAAAACAACGACCCGGACGCGGGTGGCTGGGAACGCGTGCTGAACCACCCTGGTGGCGTCGGTGCCGATCCGCGCAATCCGACCAACTACCACAACAAGTCGACCAGCATCGACGACAAGTACAACACGGCGCTGGACATGATGTTTCAAATGCCGAACAAGCTGGACACACTGTTCACGAAGGGCACCGTTGACCTGCCGTACGACATGCAGCTGACCACGACAGCAATGTATTCGCAGCGCAAATCGAGCACCCAGATCGCCGGTCAACCGCTAACCAGCGAAACCCAGCCGGGCTACAAGGTCTACATCGACAAAAACAGCTACTACAACCCGTTCGGCCAGGACCTGTACTTTCTCCGCCGCACCGCCGAAGTGCCGCGCGTGACCGATAACCAGAACCGCACCTTCCACGTCGATTCGACCCTGTCCGGGAATTTCACGATGCGCGGCCTGGCGTGGAACTGGGACGTCGGCTACAACCACAGCGCGCAGGACGGCTACATCTACTCGAGCGGCAACCTGAACCTGCTGAACCTGAAGAAAGCGCTCGGCCCGTCGTTTCTGAACTCCCAGGGCGTGGTTCAGTGCGGCACGCCGGCAGCCCCGATCTCGCTACAGGAATGCACGCCATGGAACATCGTCGGCGGCCCGTCGGCCTCCAATGCGCAGGTGCTGAACTACGTGATGTCGACTGGCCAGGCGACCTATGGCAGCACCATCAACAGCGCCACCGCCAACCTCAGCGGCGAAGTCTACCAGCTGCCGGCCGGCGCCCTCGGCGTCGCCGCGGGCCTGGAGCGCCGCGACGTAAGGGGCGACGACCAGCCGGGACAGTTCGAGCAGTCCGGCTACTCGAGCAACCTGGCCGGCAACCCGACCCACGGCCGCTATACGGTCAAGGAAGCCTACCTTGAGGTCAACATGCCGGTCCTGAAGAACGCGCCGCTGGCCCAGCTGCTGAGCTTCGACCTGGCCACCCGCCACTCGGACTACAGCAACTTCGGCGCCACCAACAACAGCAAGGGCAGCTTCATGTGGAAGCCGGTCCGCGACCTGCTGGTCCGCGGCACCTACGCGCAGGGCTTCCGCGCCCCGGCCGTCGGCGACACCTTCGGTGGCGGCGCGCAATCGTTCGACGACATCATGGACCCGTGCGACAGCAAGTTCGGCCAGCGCGGCACCGCGGGCGTCGATGCCCGCTGCACCGCAGCCGGTGCCCGTCCGGGCTTCCGCCAGATCGACCAGACCGGCACGCCTGTCACCAGCACCGATGGCACTCAGGGCATCGTGCCGTTCATCTCCGGCCTGGGTAACAACTCGCTGCAGCCGGAGCGCGCCAAGACCACGACCTTCGGCTTCGTGTACAGTCCGTCGTTCCTGCCCGGCCTGTCCGGGTCGCTGGACTGGTACCACATCAAGATCAGCAACCTGATCACGGGTGTGAGCGCGAACCAGACGGCCAACTACTGCTACGTCCAAGGCATTCAGTCGTACTGCGACGCGATCAAACGCGATCCGGTCACTGGCCAGATCAACAGCCTGTCGCACGGCAACGTCAACGCCGGTGGCCTGGAGACCGCAGGCGTGGATCTGTCCTTGAACTACCGCTTCCCGGCCACGCGGTACGGCCAGTTCGGCCTGCGTTCGGACTCGACCTTCGTCAGCAAGCTGCGTACGAAGGCGACCAACGATGCCGAATGGGTCAACCAGGTCGGCGAATATGACGCGGGCGGCGTCGCCGCTTACTACCGCATCAAGTCGAACCTGACGCTGGACTGGACCCTGGGGAAATGGAGCGCTTCGTGGACTGCGCGTTACTTCAGCCCGCTGCGCGACCAGTGCTACAGCCATGATGTGAGCACCCCGATCGAGTGCACCAACCCGACCGGCCAGGCCAACTGGGGTACTGGCTACAACCAGATGGGCGCGATGGTCTACAACGACCTGAGTGTCGCCTACAAGACCCCGTGGAAGGGCCAGATCATGGTCGGCGCTAACAACGTGTTCGACAAGCAGCCTCGCAGCACCATCCTCGGCGCTGCCTCGGCGTCGCGCGTTGACGCTAACCTGCCGATCGACCGCTTTATCTACGTGCGTTACAACCAGGCGTTCTGACCGAAGGGCCCGCATGGGCCCATTTCGGACGCTGTCTGATCGATGCCCCTCGGCTTACCTGAGGGGCGTATACAACTCAACGCATTTTTTTGCAGCTTGGATACGTATTTTATGCAACTCGTCGCGCCGCACGTATGGCAGCACTAGTAAAACGTATAGTGCTGCATCTCCGACTACACACACGTAGTTGGAATAAATCGAAGGAGACGAGATGGATTTTGCACCATACAGCAGCGACAACAATAGCGGCAACGATAGCGACAACGATAGCGCCGCCATGGCGCACCATCACCCGGTGGCCCGACGCAAGACTCGAATCACGATCTACTTGGACGACGAAATTCTCGACCATTTCCGGGCATTGGCGAAACGCTATGGCACCGGCTACCAGACGCTAATTAATGCTGCGCTGCGCAGCCGCCTGTCTGGAGCCAGCGGCGAACGCGGTTGGTTCGTATAATTCGCGGGCGCGGCAGCGCCTGTTATTATTTGCGCAAACCCTTTCGGGTACTGTCGGAATTTACGCGTGATGTAACGCATGTCCGCGACCGAATTCGGAGGCTGCGCTAGTCCCAAAACTAAACGGAGTGAAAAACAATGACGACAAGCCGTCGATCCTTTCTCAAAGCTGCCGCTGCAATTGGCGCTTCTCTGGCATGGGTCGGCCCGGCCCGGGCTTCGCGTGTGCGATGGCATGAACGGCGTGATCTGTATCCGCAAGGCGTCGCCTCGGGCGATCCCGACCCGCACAGTGTCATTCTCTGGACCCGGCGTCCGTTTGACGGGGAAGCGCGCCAGGTCTTGACTGTCGAGGTAGCGGAAGACGAGGCATTCCACCGCGTCATCGCGCAGGCCAAGGTGCCGGTTGCGAGCAGCGAGGACTGGACCGCGCGCGTGCTGCTTGGCGGTCTCAGTCCGGCGCGCGTCTACTGGTACCGGTTCCTTGATGCCGACGGCAACGGCAGCCGGGTCGGCCGCACGATCACCGCACCCTTGCCCAATGATCCGCGCCCGGTGAACTTCGCATTCGTGAGCTGCCAGCATCTCAATGAGGGCAAGCTGAATGCCTACCGCAGGATGATCTACGAAGACGAACGTGCGCCTGCCGCCGAACAGCTCGGCTTCGTCCTGCACCTGGGCGATTTCATCTACGAGATGGTCCAGTACCCGGAGGAAGTAAAGACCCGCTACGATCGCACGATCTATGAGGTGGCGCGCATCCCGGACGGTCACAAGATCGGCAACTTCCACATCCCGCTAACCGTCGATGGCTACCGCGCGATCTACAAGGGCTATCTTCTTGATCCCGACCTCCAGGACGCGCGCGCGCGCTGGCCGTTCGTCGCCATGTGGGACAACCACGAATTCTCGTTCCAGGGCTGGCAGGGTGTCCTCAAGGTGGGCGCGTTCGAGCAGCCTGGACAGAGCGTCAAGGTGGCGGCCAATCAGGCCTGGTTCGAGTATCTTCCCGCGCGCGTCACGCGCGGGAGCCGTCCGCTCGAACGGTTCGATCCGCCCGCCGTCAGCAACGTGCCGATCAAGGAGTTCGATGAGC
The DNA here is from genome assembly GCF_057657395.1 of Telluria sp. Soil_C_11. NCBI lineage: Bacteria > Pseudomonadati > Pseudomonadota > Betaproteobacteria > Burkholderiales > Oxalobacteraceae > Telluria > Telluria sp. Soil_C_11. The sequence continues at coordinate 317,033 of NZ_JBDGIN010000002.1, forward strand.
ATGGGCTAGGGATGGAAGCGAACAATCTGGCGGCAATCAACAGCCTCAAGGGCTACCGGGCGCTGCGCTATGGCCGGCACCTGGACCTGATCATCACCGACCAGCATAGCTATCGGAGCGCGGACTCCTTCGGCGATCCCTCGCTCAATAAACTGTTCGGTAAGGAGTACATGGGCATGTTGCCGGAGCCGATGATGCAGATCCTGGACGGTGGGCGCGCCTATAACGGTGGCAATCCTCCTGCGGTCGTCAGCCACAATGGTGTCGAGGTGCCCAATCCGCAACGCAATGCGCCGCCGCAAACGATCCTGGGAATGGAGCAGAAGGCATGGTTCAAGGACAAGCTGCAGACATCGAAGGCGACGTGGAAAATTTGGGGTAATTCGATGGGTGCACTCGATTCTCGTGCCGACCCGCAGAACCTGCCTCCCGGCCTGACCAAAGAGCCGTGGCCGCCGCATACCTATGCGGCGCTGAGTGCCTATGATTACGGCTCGGCCTGGGCGGAACGCGCTGAAATCTACCAGCTTGTACGCGATGCGAACATCACAGGCTTCGCGATCGTCTCGGGGGACCGTCACAGCTTCTGGGCCGGATACGCAAGTGCCGAACTTCCGCCCGGCAAGTTCGATCCGGTCGGCTTGAGCTTCGTCGGCGGGTCGCTTACCAGTGCCGGCACCATGGAGGCCTATGAGCACAAGCTTCCAAAGAATGCGCCCTTGCGCGCGCTGTTCCTTGCGGATAAGGAGGGAGGCACAAAGCCGGACTGGACCCATAACCTGCTGCTCAAGCATGGCGTCCGTTCATGCCTGGACTACGCAAAAAATTTCGACCTCGAGCGCGCACGGTCGCTGTCGAATCCCGATCTGGCGCCGCACCTCGAATTCATCGATCTCGGCGGGCACGGTTATTCAAAGGTACGGTTGTCGGCCGATGAAATGCGCACCGAATTCGTCTGCATTCCACGCCCGGTCACGCGCAGTGAAAGGCCGGATGGGGGCGACATCAGGTACCGGGTCGTGCACACAGCGGCGCTGTGGAAGAGCGGAGCGCGCCCGCGGCTGAAGACGTCGGTGCTTGAAGGCGACATTGGACTTGCAATGTGACAGAGTCGCGTCGTGATCTTCCAGATCGATGACGAGCGACCGAAGCCAACGCGCAGGACTCGTCTTCGTCAGGTCGGGCGCCAAGGACGCCAAGCCGGAAGTTAAAGCAGCTGCCGGCCAAGGCAGCGAAGCAGTAGTAAGCAAGTAAAGCAGCACCCCAATAGAGTGGGCACCCCGTACCCACGCGTGACGTTAGCCATGTGCCGACCCCATGCGTGGACAAGGCGTGCCCACTCTGCATTTCGAGACCCGATACATATACATACAAACCGAGACATGAACCTGAAACGCCTGCCTGCCGGCCTCCTGCGGGCCCTACCTACCCTGACCCTGATCGCCTTCGCCGGCGTCGCCTCCGCCCAGCAATTCGACGATAAGTTCCGCCAGCTTGACGAACTGCTGCCCACGCCCACCGATACCCGCACCGCTTCGGGGGGCCCTGGTCACGCCTACTGGCAGCAACGCGCCGACTACAAAATCCGCGCCAAGCTGGACGAAGCCAATCACGCAATCACCGGCAGCGAGACCATCACCTACCACAACAACTCGCCGGACACGCTGAACTACCTGTGGCTCCAGCTCGACCAGAACCTGTTCAAGCCGAACTCGAACGGGCGTACCTCGGCAACGGTAATGTCGCGCCAAGCCTGGGAAAAAGGGACGCCGGAGACGGGCGTGAAGTTCGACGGGATGCGCACGATGCTGGAATCGCGCTTGTTCGACGGAGGCTTCAACATCACCGCGCTGAAGGATGCGGGCGGCGCGCCGCTGCGCTACGTTATCAATGGCACCATGATGCGCATCGACCTGCCGCAGCCGATGAAGCCGGGCGCGAAGCTGTCGTTCGCGGTCGAATGGCACTACAACATCAACAACCAGAAAGTCGTGCACGGCCGCTCTGGCTACGAAAGCTTTGACGACAAGAACGATCTGTTCGCAATTGCCCAGTGGTTCCCGCGCATGGCCGCCTACTACGACGCCCACGGCTGGCAGCACAAGCAGTTCCTGGGCGCCGGCGAGTTCACGCTGGAATTCGGCGACTACGACGTCGAGCTGACCGTCCCGTCCGACCACATTGTGGCCGCGACCGGCGAGCTGCAGAATCCGGACGCGGTGCTCACCCCGGCCCAGCGCGAGCGTCTGAAGCAGGCCCGCACAGCAAAACAGCCGGTGCTGATCGTGAGCCAGGCTGAGGCCGAAGCCAAGGAAAAGACACGCGCCACGGATACCCGCACTTGGCGCTTCCGCGCGAAAAACGTGCGCGACTTCGCCTTTGCCTCGAGCCGCAAGTTCATCTGGGACGCGCAGGGCTACAAGAAGGATGGTACCGACGCCCTGGCCATGTCCTTTTACCCGAAGGAGGGCAATCCATTGTGGGGCAAATATTCGACCCACGCGGTCATGCACACGCTAGAACAGTACAGCAAGTACTCCTTCGACTATCCCTACCCGGTCGCCATCTCGGTCAATTTCGACGTCGGCGGCGGTATGGAATACCCAATGATCTCGTTCAATGCGCCGCGTCCGACCAAGGACAAAAAAACCGGCGAGATCACCTATTCGAAGAACGCCAAGTACAGCCTGATCGGCATCGTGATCCACGAAGTCGGCCACAATTACTTCCCGATGATCGTCAACTCCGACGAGCGCCAGTGGGCCTGGATGGACGAAGGCATCAACAGCTTCGTGCAGTACCTGGCCGAACAGGCCTGGGAAGAGAACTACCCGCGGTCGCGCGGCGAACCGCGTGCGATCGTCGACTACATGAAGAGCGCAATCCAGCAGCCGATCATGACCAACTCCGAGTCGATCACGGCGTTGGGTCCGAACGCCTACGACAAGCCGACCGCAGCGCTGAACATCCTGCGCGAAACGGTACTGGGCCGTGAGCTGTTCGACTTCGCCTTCAAGGAATACGCGCGCCGCTGGAAGTTCAAGCGCCCGACCCCAGCCGACTTCTTCCGCACCATGGAAGACGCGTCGGGCACGGACCTCGACTGGTTCTGGCGTGGCTGGTTCTACACCACCGACCACGTGGACGTGAGCGTGGACGGCATCAGCGAATACACCATCGGCACCAAGGACCCGGAAATCGAGAAGGCCTGGAAGCGTGCACGCCACGACGAGGAACCGGTCTCGATCACCGACCAGCGCAATAAGGGCACGCTGCCGCGCCGCCTGGACTCGCACCCGGAGCTGAAGGACTTCTACAACGAGCACGACGAATTCACGGTCACGAACAAGGACCGCCACAAGTACAACGAAACGGTCGAAGGCCTGGAGGATTGGGAAAAGGCGCTGCTGAAGGAAGGCAAGCACCTGTACCTCGTCGACTTCACCAACAAGGGTGGCCTGGTGACCCCACTGATTTTGGAAATTACCCTGGCATCAGGCAAGAAGTACGTCGAACGCGTGCCGGCCGAAGTGTGGCGCTACAACCCTAAAAAAATCACGAAGCTGATCATTACTGACGAGCCGATCACAAGCCTGGTGCAGGACCCGTACTGGGAAACCGCCGACGTCGACCAGAGCGACAACGCCTGGCCGCGCAAGGCGACCCCGTCGCGTCTCGAGCTATTCAAGTCGCAGCGTGGTAGCGGCGACGACATGATGAAGGACTACAACGAGAAGCTGAAGACTAAGGAAGAAGAAAAATCCGTAGCAAAATAACCGTAGGGTGAGCACCCCGTGCCCACGCGGATACGAGCAACATGCGTGGGCACGCTTTTGCCCACCCTACCAAAATGCCATCCCCAGTATGCACATGAAATCCCGCGTCACCGCCTTTTCCGGGATCGCAATCGCACTTCGAACTGTTCAGAAGAGCGACAAGAGGGATACCAAAGAAGTCGTGAAGGATGCCGAGCAGTCCATCCAAGCAGGCAGGAAGGCCGAATGAGTCTCAAACGCTTTATCAAGCAGTGCGTGAGTGTGATCGTCCTGGTCGGCTTCTGCGCACTGGCGCCGGGGCCGCTGCTGGCACATAATTTCCACGCCGGGATCACCGACATCAGCTACAACGAGCGTACCGGCAGCCTTGAGCTCGTACACACCTATATGACGCACGACGTCGAAGCGCTGCTGACCAACCTGTACCAGCGCCAGTTCGACCTGTCCGATCCCGAGGACCAGGCCGTGTTCCGCGAATACGTCAAAAAACAGTTCTGGCTGGCGGACAAGGACAAGCGCCGCCTGTCCCTGAACTGGGTCGGCATGACGGCTGACGCCCAGAGCGTCATGGTGTACCAGGAAGTGGTGCAGACGCCCAGCGCCAGGGTCGAGTTCATCCACGATGCCGTGATGACCGACTTCCTGCCCGACCAGGCCAACACCGTAAACCTGACGGTGGCGGGCAGCCTGCGCACATTCGGCTTCAGCAACAGCCATATCGAGTTTTCAGTCCACTAAGCCTTGCCACAGTATCGATGCGTCTTCGCGGTTGAGTGAGGGGCAGGGCGACTGGTCCGTTTGAAGGCTAGCATTAGCGAACTCATGTGGTGCAAAAGTGTGGTTTTCAACTAAGTGTTTGATTTATAAGGATGAGAAACGGCCTGCAAAGCCGTCTAGACGGGTTCGACTCCCGTCCTCGCCTCCAAATAATAAACATTCGGGCCTCATTGGAGGCCCGCTTCGTTTTTACGTGCCTGCTCTTCGGTAAACTAAATTCCGCATTAACGGGATTGGTTTGTGGACGCATTGTTAGCGGCCTGGCAGGCCGCTGCAGAGGACGTTCAAGGCTATCGAAGGGCGTTTGCGGAGCATGAACGACTATCTACCGAAGTCGTGGCGATTCACACCATGCAGGCGGGCCTTGCACATCATGCACTCCATCGGGCAGCGAGGCACCTCGGTTCCCATATACTCTCCTTATTTGATTACCAATCCGAATTGGGGCGTCGAACAGGCGCCCGTTACGCAGTCTCACTGGCGGTCAGCAAAGGAATAGAAAAACATGCCTGAAGCAGTGCCTGTATTTTTGGGGGTCACGGCCGTCATTGCGTGGCTCAACGCGCGCTACCTGAGGCTACCTTCTACCATAGGGGTGATGGCGGCGGCACTGATGCTGTCCGCTTCCGCCATGTGCCTCGACTACCTGGGCGTGGGACTGCCACGGGACTATGCCACCGAGCTCTTCGGGGCCATCGATTTCTCGGAAATCCTGATGGAAGGCATGCTTAGCTTACTGCTGTTTGCCGGCGCGCTGCAGGTCGACCTGGCGCGCCTGGCGAGCTACCGCTGGCAGGTCGGCCTGCTGGCGATCATTGGCACCATCGCCGCCGCCCTGGCGGTCGGTTTTGGTCTCTACGTGTTGCTGCCGCTGGCCGGCTTGCACCTGCCGCTGGTGTACTGCATGGTATTCGGCGCCCTGATCGCGCCAACCGACCCGATTTCGGTCACCGGTCTGCTGCGCAAGGTCGGCGCGCCAGCCAATCTCGAAACCGTGATCTCTGGCGAATCGCTTTTCAACGATGGCGTCGGCATTGTCATCTTTACCTTCATGACGGTGACGGCATCGCGTCATGCCGTTCCCGGAGTGAAAGAGACGATCGCGCTGATGGTCCGGGAAGCCGGAGGCGGCATCGTGTACGGCATCGTGCTGGGCTACCTCGCCTACCGGATGCTCAAGAGCATAGACAGCTACCAGGAAGAAGTGCTGGTGACCGTAGCGACGGTCATCGGCGGCTACAGCCTGGCGCATGTCCTGCATGTGTCGGGACCGCTGGCGATGGTCGCGGCCGGAATCCTGATCGGCAACATGGGTCGCAGGCAGGCCATGTCCGACGTGACCCGCGAACACGTCGACCAGTTCTGGGAGCTCCTCGATTCAATGCTCAATGCGGTGTTGTTCGTGCTGATCGGCTTCGAGGCGCTGGTGCTGCCATTTTCCGTGCCGCTGCTGGTGGCAGGACTGACAGCAATCGCTGTCACGCTTGGGGCCCGCTTGCTGACCGCGGGCTTGCCCGTGGCGCTGGCGGGAAGGCGCTCGGGCCTCCCGGACGGCGCCTGGCAGGTGCTGACCTGGGGCGGTTTGCGCGGCGGTATTTCGGTCGCGCTTGCCCTGTCCCTGCCGGCCGGACCGGAACGTGACGTGCTGGTGACGATCACCTATATCGTCGTCGTGTTCTCGGTGCTGGTGCAGGGCCTGACCGTGGAAAGGCTGGTGCGGAAGGTGGTCCGCTGCGCCGGATGACATTCACCGCTGCGGACCATTGCGCTCGATGTCCGCGATCAGGGCCTCCATCTCGGCGATCTCCTTGCGCTGGGTAGCGGCGATACCGTCGGCAAGCTTGCGCACGCGTGGGTCGACGATGCGGGCGCGTTCGCTGGTCATGATCGCGATCGAGTGGTGGGGGATCATGGCGCGCATGTAGGAAACGTCATCGACGGTACGCTGGCTGCGGACCAGCCACAGCGATACGGCAAACACCACGGCGGCGCCGATGAAAATCCAGGCGTTGCGCTGCCGGTCCTGGTACATACCGAGCATGAAGGCAAGCATGACGACGGCCATCGCGGCGCCCATGACGAGGGCCATCCAGGCACGGGTCTGGCTGAAGTGGACGTGCGCTGGTTCGTAGGTATTCAAGTACATCAGCCCGAACATCACCACCGTGGAACACAGGATCATTGCCGCGAAGCGTTTGTAGCTGCTCATCGTTAGCTCCCAGGAGTCAAGTAGAAGTTTTCGTCAGGCTTTCCCGGCGCTGCCGCTCCAGTACTCGGCATGGCGGGTGCGAACCTGGACCAGGTCGTGGTGAAAGTGCATTGCCTGTTCGGCGCGCGCCAGGGCCAGGCCGGCATGGCGGCAGGCGGCCGCCCGCATGGCGGGGCCGCAGCGCCCAAGGTCGCCAAGATGGCGCTGCAGGCGCATGGCAACCTCGATGGTGCCTGCGCCGTCCCGGGCAATGGCGTTGAATGCATCGTCGAACAGGTCATCCAGCGCCAGCGGCGGCACCGCAACCCTGTCGCAGATCGCCGGATCGGTCTTCTCGGCCTGGTGCATCTCGGTCAGCAGGCGCTCGAACGATCCGAGCACGCTGATCGCCGTACCTGGATCGTTAATGCCCGGCGACAAAGCGCGGCAGGCAATTTCCGATAGCGTGAGCAGGCCGAAGCGCGGGTCGTCGTCGAACTGTCGCTGGGCGCCGATGGTGAAAGCCTTATCGCAGGCTTCATTGTCCGCTTCGCCTTTCTGGTCGCGCGCCGGCCCGATGAAGCAGATCGGCCGTGTCGGACCCACATAGGCGCCGGGCAGCACGGCAACCCTGATCGTGCTGCCGCGCTTTTCGGCGATCCGCTGCAGTTGCGCGATATCGATCCGCTGCAGGTAGCCTATGTTTTTGCTGTAGACCGGTTCGCCCTCGGGCTTGCCGCAAGGCGCCGTTCCGCCGAGATGAGGAGCACGGCGCCGCCGCGCGAGGGCTGCCGCTGCGGCCTTTTCCACCTTGCCGGTGATGGAGCCGATACGTCCGAGGCGCGCGATCCGGTCGACCCAACGTACGAAGGTCAGGACCACGACGGCCAGCACGACGGTCATCAGCACGAACAGCGTGAAGCGGCCAGCGCGCCCGTAGTAGCCATTCATGGCGGCGCTCAGGCCGACGATGCTGAAGATGAAGGCGCCGACGAAGGTCGACAAGGCGTTCTGCGAAACGTCGTCGGCGACGATCAACGGAAACGCACGGGCAGTCGCCATCTGGCCTGCCGACGCATAGGCCGAGACCATGGACGCGACCGCGAAGGTGGCAATGCCGAGCATGCTGGCCGCAATTACCTTCAGGAGCTGGATCACTGAATCCTGTGACACTTCTGGCAGGGATGCATCGACTGCCATGCTGTCCGCCAGGTGGGCAAGCAGCACTCCGGTGACCGACAGCACGCAAGCGATCAGGGGCTTGATCCAGAGCCGTTCGCGCAGGCGGCTGAGGAGGAAACGGAGGCGGTCTCGCATGGTCGTCCGGCGGAGCGTCAGTCCGGCTGATTCTTGATTGCCACGCTGCGTTCGAAAACCGGATCACCCGTGTGCTGGGCGGATACTTTTTCGATAAGCGTGATGCGGTATTCCTTGTCGGCCACCGGATTGAGCAGCGTCCAATAGGCGGTACCACGTCTCACGGCCTGTTCGACATTCAATGCTGTTCCAGCAAACATATTGTTCATCCTTTCAGTCTGCGACTGCATCGCCGCCCGCCCGGACCAGTCCGCAATAAGCGGAGCGGTCGCCCGCCCGCTTGGCGGAAATCACGGACAGGCTGCCGTCGCTTTCGAGAATCACCGCGTCGATGTCCCCGAGCGAGCCCTGGCCTTGCTGGCGCACGGCCGCCATGACTTCTTCGCCGGTGACGCGCACTCTCCTCATGGCGTCGCGCCGCAGTTTGCCATCGAGCAGCAGCACGGTCGGGGCGGTCTTGACGATGCTGCTTGCCAGCGGCGAGCGGACCGAACACCAGGTGATCAGCAGCTGCAGAACGACCAGCAGACCGAGCGCCGCCAGGCCTGTCGCGAGAGTCACGTTCTTGTTGACAAGGATCGTCGACAAGGTAGAACCGAACGCGACCGTGACGACGAGGTCGAAGGAATTCATCTTCGAGAGCGTGCGATTGCCGCTGATGCGCAGCATGATGACCAGGCCAACGTAGGCAAGCATGCCGACCGACACTAGCCGGAAAATGTCATCCCAGCTCTCGAAAAACATGATGCCTCCTTGTTCCTGTCAATCCCCGCTCCGGGGCCTATCCCTGGCGGTTTCGTCGCCAACGCAGCGGGCCGGGCGGGGCACTTCGTCCTGGCCCGCCGGCCAGCCCTCGCGCTGGCGGCGCCGGTCGCCATCGGTTTCTTCGGTCTGGTCGTGGAACAGCACTTGGTGCGTCGGGTAGGGCAGGTCGATGCCGTGCATCGTCAGCGCCGCCTTGACCTTTTCCAGAACCTGGTCCTGGATCGCCAGGGCATCGGACCGGCGCGGCGGCTTGATCCACCAGCGCAGCCTCAGCGCGACGCCGGCGTCGGCATACGCCATCAGGAGGACGTCCGGAACCGGATCCGGCTCCACGTCGGCCACCCCGCGCAAGGCGTCGAGCATGATTCGTTTTGCGCTCGCGATGTCGTCACCGTTGCCAATCACGACGTCGTATTGAAGGCGCCGGGTCGGATAGGCCGTATTGACGATGAAGGAACCCTTGTACAGTTCCGAATTCGGGATCACGACCAAGCGGCCGTCATAGGTGCGCATCTTGGTCGCGCGCGCCTCGATCTGCTCGAGCGTGCCTTCGAAACTGCCGAACACGATCTGGTCGCCGATCTTGAAAGGCTCGGTCACCAGAATTAGTATCCCGGCCAGGAAGTTCTCGAAAATATCCTTGAAGGCGAAACCGATGGCAATGCCGGTGATGCCGAGCGCGCTGATCAGGTTGCCCGGGGTGAAGGAGGGGAACGCCACGGTCACCGACAGCAGCACGCCCAGCAGGATCAGTCCCCACTGCACCATCCTTCCCAGCACGATGACCAGATTCTGGTGGTACTTCCTGGTGTTGATGCGCTGAACGATTTTGCGCATCTGGCTGGCGATCAGCAAGAAGAGCAAGAAGACCAGCACAGCGATCACGATGTTCGGGAGCATGCGCATGGCCTGCACGCCGAGCGCATGCATGCGCTGGTAGGCAATCGCTAGTTCTTCCGACATGGGTTCGCCTCCGGCATGGATTGGATTTCTTCAAATGGGCGGATCTCGCTTCAAATGCTTTGCCGTCAACGAACGTGCCGCTGATTTGGTAGGAAGCGCCAAGGAATACATTTGTACAATTGATGCACCGCAGTGTACCGTTTTCGTCAAATGCGGGGCGCAATGCAGGTGGGACCTGCTTTCCACATCGCCGGCGGGTTCATCGAAAGGGGCAGCGGGGATGCGGCGGCGCTTTGCCAGGTGTGCGCCAAGGTATGCAAAGCGTGCGCTAACGCGTGTGGCCGGCACCAGGCGCAACATTGCCGGAACTGCGCGGCCGCCGCAATTGGTATCCTGGCCGAAGGCGCAAGGCGCTCCTCTGCCTTTACTGTCGTGCCACCTTACGGGAAGTAAATTTCAACCACACAAATCCGGCCACGCCTGCGCCCACTGAAGCAATCAGGATTGCCATCTTCGATGCGTTGATGAGTTCTGCCTGCTCGGCGAAGGCCAGGTTCGTAATGAAGATCGACATGGTAAAGCCGATACCGCCGAGCAGCCCGGCGCCGAACACATGGCGCCAGGTGAGGTCCGCCGGCAAGCGGCACAGGCCTAGCGCGACGGCCGCGAAGCTCGCCAGCACGATTCCTACTGGCTTGCCTGCAGCCAGGCCAAAAGCGATGCCGAGGCTGTTCGACGACAGCAAGTCGCCGAGCCAGTCGGCACCGATGGCCACGCCGGTATTCGCGAGTGCAAACACCGGGAGTATCACGAAGGCGACTGGTTTGTGCAGCAAGTGCTCGAGGCGGTGCGACGGCGATTTCTCGTCATCGCATCTGGCCGAGTAGGGAATCGCAAAGGCCAGGAGCACACCGGCAATGGTCGCGTGCACGCCTGACTTCAGCATCAGGAACCACATCAGGGCGCCGCCGGCGAGATAGGGCGTCAGTGCCATCACCCGGCCCACGCGGTTCAGCATGAGCAGGATTGCGAAGACCGCCAGCGCGGCCGCGAGATAGGCAACCGACACTTCCGCGGTGTAGAACAGCGCGATCACGACAATTGCTCCAAGGTCGTCCATGACCGCCAGTGCGGTAAGAAAGATCTTCAGCGACGCCGGCACGCCGCTCCCGAGCAAGGCGAGCACGCCCAGGGCGAAGGCGATATCGGTGGCCATGGGAATGCCAAGCCCGGACTGCGTGGCGGTGCCGTGGTTCAGGCTGAAATGGATGAGCGCAGGGAAGGCGATGCCGCCTGCGGCCGCCAGGATCGGCAGCATGGCGTTCTTCAGGTCTGATAACTCGCCGTTGTACAGTTCGCGCTCCAGTTCGAGCCCGATCAGCAGGAAAAACACGGCCATCAGGGCGTCGTTGACCCAGTTTTCGATGCTCAGGCCGACAACGGGCCGGTGCCAGAAGTGGAGGTATTGCCCACCCAGCGGCGAGTTGGCCAGCGCCAGCGAGACGAGCGTGCACAGGATGAGCACCATGCCGCCAGCCTTTCCCGATGCCGCGAATTCCTTGAAGGTGTTCGAAAGCCAGGGGAAACCTGGAAGGGATGGAGGATGAGAATTGGGCATATGGTCGCGATCAAGCCGCGTGGCGGCCCGACCATCGCGAATCCTGTCGTGCCCGAGCGGCACGATCACCCAGGCCGGATTATAACGTGCAATGCCAACAATGAAAGGATATTTCGATATTTGTACAAATATAGTTGGCATGATATCATGTAATTCTTCAGTCGAGATTCACGCACTCCCACGTCGATGCCGCATGCATCGTCGACGCACCATACCCACGGTAATCGCCGGCGCCGGCGCCCACAATTTCTTTTGCCCCATCGTCGGTCCGGGCCGCGCATGAATCTCGCTTACCTGGAAAGGGATCACATGCAATACCTCATATCGAATAATGACCTTGCCGCATGGGCAATAGCTGCCGGCATCGGCCTGGCTGTCTACGTCATCCTGGCTGGGCTCAAGCGCGTGATCGTCAGCCGGCTCGGGGCGTTTGCACAACATACTGCAACCCATCTCGACGACCTGGCCGCCAAGATGCTGGAAGCGACCCATCCATTGTTCATGCTGTCGATGGCGGCCTATGCCGGATCGCACTGGCTGGTCCTGCCGGAGAAAGGCGCCTTGCTGCTGTCGCGATTGGCGATCGCGGCGCTGCTGCTGCAAGTCGCGCGCTGGGGCGACGTCGGCGCCCATGGCTGGCTGCACCACTACCGTACGCGGCGCAATGCGCTCGATGCGGCCAGCACGACCACGACGGCGGCACTGGGCTTCGTCGTGCGGGCGGCGCTATGGATCATCATTATCCTGATGATCCTCGACAATTTTGGCGTCAACATCACGACCCTGGTGGCCAGCCTCGGGATCGGCGGTATCGCCGTCGCGCTGGCGCTCCAGAACATCCTGGGTGACCTTTTTTCGTCGCTGTCGATCATGCTGGACAAGCCCTTCGTGGTCGGCGACTTCATCACGGTGGACGATATCGCCGGGACCGTCGAATACGTCGGCCTGAAGACGACCCGGGTCCGCGGACTGGGCGGCGAACAGGTGGTGTTTTCCAACAGCGACCTGCTCAAGAGCCGCATCCGCAACCTCAAACGGATGCAGACCCGCCGGATCGTGTTCGGTATCGGAGTCGTCTACGACATCAGCAAGCAGCAACTGCTGGCGATTCCAGGCATCTTGCGCGAAATCGTCGAGGCCCAGCCCCTGGCGCGCTTCGATCGTGCCCACTTCAAGTCCTATGGCGCATCTTCGCTCGACTTCGAGACCGTGTACATCGTACAAACGCCCGAATATGCGGTGTACATGGACATCCAGCAAGCCATTAACGTCGCCCTGTTCGAGCGCTTCGAGACGGAGGGCATCGCCTTCGCGTATCCGACCCAGACCGTGTACTTCCAGAATCCCAAGGCCAACACGGATTCGATGGCGTGAGGGCAGGCCGACGGTGCGATCGTGGCAGCGAAATGTTTGTGCGAATGCAGAATCCGGGTGAGAATTGCGTTTTGAAAGAATTTGCCGTGGAACATTTCTCGGTAATAAAGATTGTCCATGAACGCACCCGACACCCAATCGCAACGCCTATCCCTGCGGGCGGCAATCGCGCACCGCTTCAGCCTCCTCGAGGACAAGGCGGACGATGGGGAGATCGACCGCAGCCTGCGTGCAGGGGTGGAGTTGAGCGGCGCCACACCCTGGATCTTGATGCTCGCGATCGTGATCGCATCGGTCGGTTTGAATACCAACTCGAATGCCGTCATCATTGGCGCCATGCTGGTGTCGCCGCTGATGGGGCCGATCGTCGGCCTGGGCTACGGCATCGGCATCCTCGATTTTTCGCTGATACGGCGTTCGCTTGCGAACCTGGCCATCGCTGCCGGCATCAGCCTGCTGACATCCACGCTGTACTTCATGGTGACACCGCTGGCCGAGGCGCAGTCCGAACTGCTGGCGCGCACGACGCCGTCGCTGTGGGACGTCTTGATCGCCCTGGCGGGCGGCCTGGCCGGTATCATCGGGCAGACGCGGCGCGAGAAATCGAACGTCATCCCCGGCGTGGCCATCGCGACTGCCCTGATGCCGCCTTTATGCACCGCCGGCTACGGCCTGGCGAACGGGAACTGGTCGGTGTTCGGCGGTGCGTTCTATCTGTTTTCAATCAATTGCGTCTTTATCGCCTTCGCCGCAGTGCTGGTCATCGAGTTCCTCAGGCTTCCGCACCGCGAATTCATCGATCGCGCCAAGGAGCGCCGCGTCAAGCGCGCCTTGCTTGCCATTGTGCTGCTGACGGGCGTGCCGAGCATCTTCCTTGCCGCGCGCCTGGTCGACAATGAGCTGTTCAGCAGCCGCGCGCGTGACTTTGTGCGGAAAGAGTTCAAGGCGGCGCAGGTGCACGTGATCGAGACCCGCGTCGCGCCCGGCTCGCGCGACATCGAAGTCACGCTGATCGGTGCGCCGCTGCCCGGGGAGGCGATCAAGGCGATCGAAAGCCGCCTGGGTTCAAGCGGACTGCAGCATGCTCGCCTGATCGTGCACCAGGCCCAGGTGGAGACCAACGAAAAGATCGATATCGGCAGCCTGAAGGCGGACATCCTCGCCGAGATCGTGCGCAACAACCAGCAGGCGCTTCAGGACAAGGATGGCGCCATTGCCGCATTGCGCGAGCAACTGGCGGTTCAGCGTGGCTGGGTCGAACAGGCGGGGGCCGTCACGCGGGAGTTCGAAGCGCAGTACCCGGGTTGTGGGAACGTCGTGGTCGGAAGGGCCGTGTTGCCGGGTTCCCCGGGGGCGACGACGATCCCCATCATGAGCGCCGAATGCCGCAGGATGCCGAAGACCGCTGAAATGCATCGCATCCGCGAGTGGCTCAGGGTGCGGACCGACAGCACCGAAGTGCGGCTGGTACTTGCGTCAACGCGCGCGATCATTGTTCGATCGACAGACAGCTCATCCGCTGATTAGATGCTGGATTGGGCAACGGCCGGCGAATTCGGCTCCATGCTTGATCTTTTTGAAGCAAGGCGGTCACCGCAGTGTGCCATGGGCTTTCGCAGGCAGCGAATACCCGCAGCTTTTGGCCACGATCACCCAGGCAATCGGGCCTTGGGACAACTGAACGGCCCTGGTTTCGTGGAGGCCAGTTGCCGAACCGGTCGTCACCATACCGCCCGGTAGCTGTGCAGTTCCTCAGCCCACTTGGCCATGTGTTGCATCACTTTCCTTGGTGTCGTTGCGGGCGAGCGCTGGGCTGCTTCCTGGATTGCCTTGATCACGACCGGCAGCGGCGTCTCGTCCAGCAAGGTCATCAGGTGCGGACGATACTCGTCCGGCGCATCGCCGGACGTCAGCATCTCTGCCAGCGTCTCGGGCGCGAGAGATTTCTTGTAGCTCGTGCTGGCAGTCCGGGCTGCGACCACGAGTGCATGCTCGAGGCCAGTTGCGGGCTTAGCCTGCAAGTCCAGGCCCAGCACGGCTAGCAGATGGGATAGCTTGGCGTAGCCGAGATCCACCAGAGTGCCGTTCTCCATCTGGTTGATCGTCGTACGCGACAGTTCCGACAGCTTGGCGAGCTGTTCCTGCGTCAGCCCGAGAGCCCGTCGTTGTTCCCTGATCCGTTGGCCGATCTCTGACAAGCGCATGACGTCACCTTAAAATGTTCAGTATGTTGAACATTTTCTCGCGTTCGACTAATGGTGCAAGTAGGTAGTCGGCGTTACAGTCTTTTGGACTCTCGAGGATAATAAGCCCTTGCCCGTGCTATCTCCGTTTCTCACATGAACTTCACTCCGGAATGCCTCGTTCGCCAATTCGATTCGACCACCTTGGCACGCGGTACCGCGTATAGCCGCAAGGGCCATGTTATCAGTGTCCACCGCGACGGCGACAGGATCGATGGCCGGGTGGCGGGAAGCGGCGTGAATGTCTATCGCCAGACGATTCATCTCGTGGCCAGTCGCCGTGGCATCGGGTTCGAGGGAACTTGCAGTTGCCCCATGACATATAACTGCAAGCATGTCGTCGCAGTCTTGCTCACCAGTCTGGAGCAGACCGGGGACACGCCGGATGCGTCAGGGACGGCATTGCCGGCCAGTGCCGAATTCTGGCTGCAACAACTCGTCGAAACACATGAGGTCGTACGGTCCAGTGCAACGCCGACATCAGGTCAGGCGCACCGGCTGGACTATGTACTCATACCCGGGCCGGGCGGCGGCCGGCTGCGTTTGCATCTGTGTAAGTCGCGCTTGCGCAAGGACGGCAGCGTTGGCGCATCCACTATCCACAACGATTTTTACGGGCTGCTGGTGTCGAAGCCGGGTTTTGTCCAGCGCGGCGATGTAGACCTGCTCCGACAGCTGGCCGGACTGCGAGTAGGGAATATCTACAACGACGACATCCAACCGGTAGGCGCGCTCGGTGCCCGTTTGCTGGCGCAATTGTGCGCCGATGGCAAGTTGATGTGGGCGGAAACGCGCGCCGATCTGAAGCGTGGACGATTGTTTCCGGTACGCCCTGGAGCGCTGCGCCATGCGCAGTTGGGCTGGCATGCCGATGCCGCCGGCGGCGAATCGGTCCGGCTAACCTGGCGATTCGATGACGGCGCGGCCATTGAACATGTGCTGGCTACCGAACCGGCCTGCTATCTGACCGAAGGCGCGTTGGGCGAACTGGTCCTGCCGGAGTCGCTCGCGGCGCTGCCGCCGGCTACATTGCTGAACCTGGTGGAACAGGCCCCGCCGCTGCGTCCGGAGCAGTGTGCCGGCATGGCGGCGCGCCTGGTCGAGCGCGGCATGGATTGTATGGTGCCCGCGCCGCAAAGGTTGGAGACTCGCCAGCGAAACGACATCGCGCCAATCGCGCACTTGCTGTTGAACAGTTTTGTGAGCGTCGTGCTCGGCGAACTGCAATGGCATGATTACGCCTTGCTGTACTTCGATTATGACGGCGTTTCGACCGAGGGCATTAGCGAGACCGTCCTGCGCCGCGTGGCGGGGGATGCCGTCGAGCTGATCGAACGCGACACGCATGCCGAACATGGCGCGGCAGGCACCCTCGCAGAACTCGGATTCGCGGCGCCTCCAAGCGGCTCCGCGCTGGCCGGGTTGCCCGATGCCGTGCAGTTGCCGACAGAAGCGGCCTGGCTGGCATTCGTGCGCCACGACCTGCCGCGCCTGCGCTCGGCCGGCTGGCAGGTCGAGATCGAAGGCGACTACCGCTACGATGTCGAGGAAGTGCAGGACTGGTATGCCGAACTGAACGAAGACGGGGAGGGCGCCAGCGCCTGGTTCGCGCTCGAACTCGGGATCGTCGTGGACGGCCGGCGGCATGCCCTGTTGCCCTTGCTCCTGAAAATGATACGAGAAGCCCCCGAGGACTTCTATGCCGCCGGCCCGTCCTGGCGCGACGACGCCAGCGACATCATCGTAGAATTGCCCGATACGACGCGCGTCATCCTGCCCTGGATACGCGTCAAGCCGATTCTCGCCACGCTCGGCGAACTGTACTTTAGTGATCGTATCGGCAGCGCTGTGCGGCTGCCCGTCACCGACGCCGCACGCCTGGCGGAACTGGAGCGGGCCGCGCAGCTGCGCTGGATGGGCGGCGAGCGCCTGCGTGAACTGGGCAGGAAACTGAGCCTCTTCGACGGGATCCGTCAGGTCGATGTGCCGGTGGGACTGCAAGCCCGGTTGCGTCCGTATCAGCATGAGGGACTGTCATGGATGCAGTTTTTGCGCGAGTACGGGTTCGGCGGCATCCTCGCCGATGACATGGGCTTGGGCAAGACGATCCAGACGCTGGCCCATGTTCTGGTCGAAAAAGAGGCGGGACGCCTCGATGCGCCGGCGTTGGTGGTCGCGCCGACCAGTCTGATGGGCAATTGGCAGGCCGAGGCCGCCCGCTTCGCGCCCAGTCTGCGCGTGCTGGTATTGCACGGGAAAGACCGGGCGACGCGCTTCGATCGTATCGACGACGCCGATCTAGTACTTACCACTTACCCCTTGCTTGGGCGCGACGAGGCTGAACTGCGCCGGCATCGTTACCATCTGCTGATCCTCGACGAAGCCCAATATATCAAGAACAGCCGGTCCAAGTCGGCCCAGGCGGCGTGTCTGCTCGATGCCCGGCACCGCTTGTGCCTGACCGGTACGCCGGTGCAGAACCATCTCGGCGAATTATGGTCGCAGTTTCATGTCGTTATGCCGGGTTTTCTGGGCGACGAAAAGCGCTTCAAAAGCGAGTTCCGCAAACCGATCGAACAGCATGGCAACAGTCTGCGCAGGGAATTGCTGGCGCGGCGCGTGAAGCCGTTCATGCTGAGGCGGACCAAGGACAAGGTCGCCACCGAGTTGCCGCCCAAGACTGAAATCGTACTCCCCGTCGAACTCGGCGGCGCCCAGCGTGACCTGTACGAGACCGTACGCGTTGCGATGGACCGCAAGGTGCGCGACGAGATCGACCGCAAGGGCCTGGCGCGCAGCCAGATCGTGATTCTCGACGCGCTGCTCAAGCTGCGCCAGGTCTGCTGCGACCCGCGCCTGCTCAAGCGGGGCGGCGATGCGGGCTCGGCCAAGCTGGATGCCCTGATGGAGTTGCTGGAGACCTTGCTGAGTGAAGGGCGGAAGGTACTCGTGTTTTCGCAATTTACCAGCATGCTTGCACTGATCGGCGATGCGTTGTGCGCCCGTGCCGTAGAGTTTGCCGTGCTGACCGGCGACACGGTCGACCGTGCGGCCCCGATCGCCGCATTCCAAGACGGCCAGGTCGATGTATTCCTCATCAGCCTGAAGGCCGGCGGGGTCGGGCTCAACCTGACGGCGGCGGACACGGTCGTCCATTACGATCCATGGTGGAATCCCGCCGCCGAGAACCAGGCAACCGACCGCGCGTGGCGCATCGGCCAGGAGAATCCAGTATTTGTTTACAAACTGATCGCACGCGGGACGCTCGAGGAGAAAATCCAGGACATGCAGCGGCGCAAGGGGGAATTGGCAAACGTTGTGCTGGAGGGCGACGCGGAACTGGCTTCGGGTATCAGCGCAGTCGACCTGCAGGCGATCTTCGAGTTGTCCGCTGCGTAACCCGCTTGGGCCGCGGCAGCCGGGACAATCCACGGACATCGCAACTCTCGACACTGAGCGAACTCATGTGGTGCAAAACTGTGGTTCTCGCCTAACTTGTTGATTCATATGGATGAGAAACGGCTGCAAAGCCGTCTAGACGGGTTCGACTCCCGTCCTCGCCTCCAGAATTCCTCCGCGTACCCGTGACGCCTGACCCAATTCCCGACCGTGTATCGCCAGCTAAACATCTGGCAGGCATATAATGATGCTCCAAGGGAAACATCGTTAGTCGTAAACTGTTGAATCAATGACTTTCGGTAGTGCGAATCTTGTGTTGTCAAGTTAATCATGGCAGGATGAGGCATCCTGACTTCGCGCCGTTGTGCACGCGCATGTTCGAACCGAGCTTCGATATGCCAGAAGAAAAAGCCACCTCCGATCACGACGAGATCCTCGACGGCACGGTAAGCGAAACCCGTTATCGCGCGGTGTTCGAGCATTGCACCGACGCCATGCTTCTGACAGCCCTGGATGGGCGCATCCTGTCCGTGAACGCGGCTGCCTGCCAACTGTTCGGCTATACGACGGCGGAACTGCTGGCGCGCAATGTCAGCCAGCTCCTCGACAGCAGCGATCCCGACCTGGCGCTGGCCTTGACGCGCCGGGCGGCGGAAGGCGAAATGGCGGCCGAGCTGTGCCTGGTGCGCCGCGGCGGCGAACGCTTCGACGCGCGCGTCGCCTCGAAGCTGTTCACGGACGACGGCGGCGAGCCGATGGCCAGCATGATCGTGCATGACATCAGCGACCGCAAACACGCGGAAGCGCAGTTGCGCGAGAGCGAGCAGCGCTTTCGGCTCCTGTACGAGCAGGCGCCGATCGCGATCGGCCACATCGACCTGGGCGGCCACTGGACCTATGTCAATCACACCTTCGCGGCAATCGCCGGCTACGCACCGGAGGAACTGGTCGGCCGCAGCAATCTCGAGCTGGCCCCGCCCGACGAGCGCGAACGCAGCCGCCAGTTCACCGAGCAACTGCTGGCGGGCGCCATCGAAATCCAGCGCGACCGGCGCCTGCTGCGCAAGGACGGCAGCACGCGCTGGATCCGCATGACCGCCAAGATGCTGCGCGACGGTGCCGGCAAACCGCAGTACGGCATCGTGCTGTTCGTCGACATTACCGATGCCATGCATGTGGAGGAAGCGTTGCGCCGCAGCGAGGAACGGTACCGGACGACCTTCGAGCATGCGCCGCTCGGGATCGCCGAATGCGCCGCCGATGGCCGCTTCGTCGCCGCGAATGCGACCCTGCAGGCGATGCTCGGCTATACCATGGCCGAGCTGGAAAACCTGTCGCACCAGGACATCACCCATCCGGCCGACCAGGAAACCGCGATCCAGAATTTCCACAAGCTGCTGGTCGGACAGCAGGCCGTGACGGTCGCGGAGCAGCGCTACCTGCGCAAGGACCGCTCGCAATTGTGGGTCAACGTCACGATCTCGCTGCGCGCCAGCGGCGATGGGCCGCGCCTGCTCGCGATCGTCGAGGACGTCACGGCGAGAAAGAAGGCCGAGGAAGCCTTGCGCAGCGCCGTCGAGTATTCCTACCACCTGGCCAGCCACGACGCCCTGACCGGCCTGGCCAACCGCGCCAGTTTCAACGAGCGCCTCAAGGATGCGATCAAGTACGCCCAGCGTGACCGGCACCTGGTGGCGGTGCATATGCTCGACCTGGACCGTTTCAAGTCGATCAACGACACCCTCGGCCACCATGCCGGCGACCTGCTGCTGAAGGAAGTCGCGCGCCGCCTCAAGGCCCACATCCGCGAAACCGACCTGGCTGCGCGCCTTGGCGGCGACGAGTTCGTGATCGTCCAGACCCACCTGGCCGAGGCGGCCGCCGCCGAAGTCCTGGCCGACAAGATCGTGGTGGAGCTGAGCCTTCCCTACCAGCTGGATGGCCACGAAGTCTACAGCGGCACCAGCATGGGGATTTCCCTGTATCCGGACGATGCGCTCGAGCCGGGCCAGTTGCTGAAGCTGGCGGACCTGGCCCTGTACGAAGCCAAGAACCAGGGGCGCCTGAACTACCAGGTGTACCGCCAGGCGCTCGGCACGGCGGCCCAGGAAGCCAAGCGCTTCGAATACGAGCTGCAGCGTGCCTTGCGCGACGAGGAACTCTGCCTGCACTACCAGCCGCAATACAACCTGGAGACCGGGCGCATCGCCGGCATCGAGGCGCTGATCCGCTGGCGCCACCCTGAACGCGGCCTGCTGACCGCCGCCGATTTCATCCAGGAAGTGGAAAACGCCAACCTGATGCTGCCGGTTGGCGAATGGGCGCTGCGCACGGCGTGCGCGACCCAGGCCGGCTGGGTGCGCGCCGGACTGGTGGTGCCGCTGACGCTGAACGTGTCGTCGAAACAGCTGCGCCATCCGCGCTTCCTGTCGGTGCTGAACAGGGTACTGGACGAGACCGGCCTGCCGCCTTCGCTGCTGCGCCTGGAAATGCGCGAGAGCGTGTTGCTCGATCCGAAATTCTCCGCGCACACGCTGCAGGACATGCACAAGCGGGGAGTGCGGCTGGGCCTGGACGATTTCGGCGCCGAGCTGGCGGCCCTGTCGTCGCTGCAAAAATTTCCGCTCGATATAGTCAAGCCGGGCCAGGAATTGGTACGCCGCCTGTCGCGCCACGACGATGAATCGCCGATCCTGTCGGCACTGGTCGGGGTCGCGCGCGACGTCAAGATCACGGTCTGCGCCGACGGCATCGAAACGGCCGACCAGCTGACCGCCGTCAAGAACCTCGGCTTCGACTGCGGCCAGGGCTATCTGCTGAGCCCGCCGCTGGCTGCGGACGACATGGACCGCCTGGTGGCGGCCGAACTGGCCGGGGCCCGCTGAGTCCGGGCGCCGCATGCTAGAATGCGTGCTGTCCACATCGCCGCCCGCCGGCGATTTTGCATTTCTGGCTCCCTTATTCATTAGCGAACACATCATGGGTCACGACATCAAGACCATCAAGGAAGCGCGCGCGCTCCTGCTGCAGGCCCTGCGCGCGGCGGCGCCTTTCTTCCTCAGCATCGAGCTCTGGCTGATGGTCGGCGTGGCCTTCGCCACCGTCGCCGGCGTCTGGCTGGCGGTCATGGGCGATGGACTTTGCCTGCTGCCCATCGGCTTAGCCGGCGCTTACCTCGTCACGCGCTCGGTACTGCATGCCAAGCGCATTCTCAGCTGGCCCTTCATTGCTTGAGCTGCCGCATGGCGGAGGACAGCCGTAGCGCTACGATTGTCTTCGGCGAGGTAGCAAAGAGGTTATGCAGCGGCTTGCAAAGCCGCGTAGACAGGTTCGATTCCTGTCCTCGCCTCGAATTCCCAGGAACGGACCCAAGTCGGGTCCGTTTTCTTTTTAGCGTCGCCATTTGCCGGGCAGTCCCACCCGCCTGCCGGATCTTGCACATGTGCTAGCATTAAATGCTTTCATTTTTGCAACCCAGAACCGATCCGGAGAGTTTCATGCAGGCCGCAGCACGTCTTTCCGCACTGGCGCTCGCGCTCAGTGCCGTCCTCGGCGCTCCTGGCGCCATTGCCCAATCTTCCAGTCCCGCCGCCGAGGTCGAGCGCCTGCTGGCCAGCCCGGCTTTCAGGACGGCCGCGGCCACCATCGACAGGGAACATGGCCGCATCGTCGAGGACGGCATCAAACTGGCCGAAATCCCGGCCCCGCCGCTGAACGAAGCGGCGCGCGCCAAGGTCTACGAACAGATGTTCAGGGATGCGGGCCTGGCCGACGTGAAGATCGACGAGGAGGGCAATGTGCTGGGGATCCGCAAAGGCGCCCGGGGCGACGGCAAGTTCGTGGTGGTGTCGGCCCATATGGACACCGTGTTCCCCGCCGGGACCGACGTCAAGGTGAAGCGCGAAGGCACGAAGCTGCGCGCGCCGGGCATCGGCGACGATACGATGAGCCTGTCGGTGCTGCTGGGCTTCGTGCGCGCGATGAATGCCGCCCACATCAGGACCCGCGACGATATCCTGTTCGTCGGCACCGTCGGCGAGGAGGGCCCGGGCAACCTGCGCGGCGTGCGTTACCTGTTCACCAAAGGCCAATACAAGGACCGGATCAAGGGCTTCTTCTCGGTCGAGTCGGCGGACGTGGGCACCGTCACCAATGCCGGCGTCGGCTCCAAGCGCTACCACATCACCTTCAATGGCCCGGGCGGCCACAGCTTCGGCGCGTTCGGCCTGGTCAACCCCATGTTCGCGCTGGGCCAGGCGGCGTCCGAGTTCTCCCGTACCCAGGTGCCGGCCTCGCCGAAGACGACTTACAGCATCGGCCTGATCGGAGGCGGCACCTCGGTCAATTCGATTCCCACTTCCGCCTGGATGGACGTCGACATGCGCTCCGAATCCGTCGCCGAACTCAAGCGCGTGGAAGACCGCCTGCTGAAGATCGTGCAGGACGCGGCCGACGGCGAAAACCTTGCCCGCTCGACCAGGGAAGGCAGGATCACGGTCGACGCCAAACTGGTCGGCGACCGGCCGGCCGGCAGCATCGAGGTCGACGCGCCATTCGTGCAGACCGCCAGGGCCGCCATCGAAGCCGGCGGCTACAAGTTCGCGACCAGGAGCAGCTCCACCGATTCGAACATGCCGATGAGCCTGGGCATCCCGGCCCTCACCATCGGGCGCATGGGGCCGGACAAGTTCGGCCGCACGCACTCGCTGGACGAATGGATCGATGTCGAGAAGGGGCCGATGGTGAAAGCCATGACGACCTGCCTGTCGATCATCCTGGCGGCGACCGGGGTGGAGCTGGACGGCAAATAGGCTTCGGTTTTAGTTTTTGACATCGGTAAATCCCTGCTGCTATAGTGGCTGCGGAAATTGGCAACGTTTCCAATTTCTATCCCGGCCAACCCAAAGGAGACCCACCCGATGTCGATGTTCCATCCGTTGCGCCGCCGCGGCGCCGTGCTGGCGCTGCTGGCGGCATGCTTCCCCGGCGCCGCCGCCGTGGCCGCCCCGGCCGCCACCGTCCAGGCCTGGATCACCACCGGCGACCAGGCCAGGCTGCTCTCGCGCGAAGCCGATGCGCGCTTCGGCACCGCGATGGCGAAGATGACCGCGGGCACGCCGGTGATCGAGATCGATCCCAGGGTCGGCTACCAGCAGATGGCCGGCTTCGGCGCCGCCATCACCGATGCCTCGGCCTACCTGATCCAGGAACGCATGACGGCGCCGCAGCGCGAAGCCCTGCTGCGCGAGCTGTTCGGCCGCGGCGAGGTCAAGGGGGCGGGGCAGGGCCTCGGCCTGTCCTTCACCCGCCTGACCATCGGCGCCTCGGACTTCTCGCGCACCCACTACAGCTTCGACGACATGCCGCCCGGCCAGAGCGATCCGGAGCTGAAGCACTTCTCGATCGATGCCCAGCGCGGCACCGTGCTGCCCACCGTGAAGGCGGCGCTGGCGATCAATCCGCAGCTGAAGGTGATGGCCTCGCCGTGGAGCGCGCCGGGCTGGATGAAGTCCAACGACAGCCTGGTCACGGGCACCCTGAAGCCCGAAGCCTTCGATGCCTTCGCGCGCTACCTGAACCGCTACGTCGACGCGATGAAGGCCGAAGGCGTCCCGGTGTCCGCCCTGACCCTGCAGAACGAACCGCACTTCGAGCCCGCCGACTATCCCGGCATGCGGGTCGAACCGCCCAAGCGCGCGGCCTTCATCGCCGGCCATCTCGGCCCGCTGCTGGCGCGCGCCAATCCAGGCACCGCCATCTTCGACTGGGACCACAACTGGGACCATCCGGAGTCGCCGGCCGCGGTGCTGGCCGACCGGCAGGCCGCCAGGTACGTGAGCGGCGTCGCCTGGCACTGTTACGCCGGCCAGTCCGATGTGCAGGCCGCGCTGCACGACCAATTCCCGGCCAAGGACACCTGGTTCACCGAGTGCTCGGGCGGCGGCTGGTCGCCGGACTGGTCCAAGAACCTGCAGTACTTCACGAAGTCGCTGGTGATCGACACCACGCGCGGCTGGGCGCGCGGGGTCCTGTTCTGGAACCTGGCGCTGGACGAGAAAGACGGCCCGCACCTGGGCGGCTGCGGCGATTGCCGCGGCGTCGTCACCATCGATGCGACGACCGGCGCGGTCACCCGCAACGTCGAGTATTACGCGCTGGCCCATGCCAGCCGCTTCGTCCTGCCGGGCGCGCGGCGCATCAAGTCCAGCGAGGCGGCCGAAGGCCTGGCCAACGTCGCCTTCCGCAATCCGGACGGCTCGACCGCGCTGCTGGTGGCGAACGGCGAGGCGGCGCCGCGCACCTTCACCGTCAAGGTGGGTAAAGAGGCTTTCCGCTACACGCTGCCGGCGTCGAGCGTCGCCAGTTTCACCTGGCACTGAATTTCAGGAACGCCGTTCCATGGCGATCAACAACAAGGAGAAGAGAGAGATGACGAGACGACACCCGATGCCGACCCTGTGCCGGGCGGTGATGGGCGTGGCCCTGGCCGGCGCCGCGCTGGCCGCGCCGGCCGCGCCGCAATGGCAGGTCTATACCACCGCCCAGGGCGCGGCCGACCGCTTCGTGCCGCAGGCGCTGGGCGCGGCGCGCCCGGCCGGCCAGCCGCTGGAAACCGAGACTGCGGTATTCGTGGACACCCGCCGCAGCTTCCAGGAAGTGTTCGGCTTCGGCGGCGCCATCACCGACGCCGCCGCCGAGACCTATGCCAGGCTGACCCCGGACCAGCAGCAGGCCTTCATGACCGCCTACTTCGATCCGAAGCAGGGCCTGGGCTACAGTGTGCTGCGCACCACCATCCACAGCTCGGACTTCAGCAGCGCCAGCTACACCTATGTGAAGGATGGCGACCGTTCGCTGGCCTCGTTCAGCATCGAGCACGACATGCAGTACCGCGTGCCGCTGCTGCGCCAGGCGCTGGCGACGGCGCGCTCGAAGGGCACCGACATGCGCGTGTTCGCCTCGCCCTGGAGTGCGCCGGGGTGGATGAAGTCGAATGGCGACATGCTGCACGGCGGCACGCTGCTGCCGGAGTACCGCGACACCTGGGCCCAGTACATCGTCCGTTTCGTGAAGGCCTATGAAAAGGCCGGCATCCCGCTGTGGGGCCTGTCGATCCAGAACGAGCCGATGGCCAAGCAGACCTGGGAATCGATGATCTACACGGCCGAAGACGAGACCCGCTTCCTCGGCGACCACCTCGGCCCGGCCCTGAAGGCGGCGGGGATGGCGGACAAGAAGGTCATCGTCTGGGACCACAACCGCGACCTGCTGCCGCAGCGCGCCGCCCACATCCTGTCCGACAGGAAGGCCCGTCCCTACATCTGGGGCGTGGGCTACCACTGGTACGAGACCTGGGCCGGCGGCGAGTCGATGCACCGCAACCTGGCTGCGGTGCGCGAGACCTTCCCGGATGTGCCGCTGCTGCTGACCGAGTCCTCGATCGAACACTTCGATCCGTCGAAGATGCAGTCCTGGGCCAACGGCGAGCGCTACGGCAGCGAGATCCTGGCCGACCTGAACGCCGGCTCGGCGGGCTGGGTCGACTGGAACATGCTGCTCGACAGCCGCGGCGGCCCCAACCACGTCGGCAACTACTGCTTCGCGCTGCTGCACGCGAGCGACGACGGCAAGCTGGTGTTCACCCCGAGCTATGCCTACATGGGCCACTTCACCCGCTACATCAGGCCCAAGGCGCGCCGCGTGAGCGCCGCCACCAGCCGCAGCTCGCTGGACGCGACCGCCTTCCGGAATGCCGACGGCAGCCTGGCCGTGGTGGTGATGAACCGCACCGACAAGCCGCAGCGCTACCGCCTGGTGGTGGATGGCGCCGAAGTGGCGGTCGACATTCCGGCGCACGCGATCCAGACGGCGGTGCGTTAAGCCAACGTGGTTCCGGCGCGCGAACCCGTCGTTCGCGCGCCAACCCGTGGTTCGCCCGCCAACCCGTGGTTCGCGCGCCAACCCGTCGTCCCCGCGCAGGCGGGGACCCAAGTTCGAGCGCCGGATCCGGTCAAGTGCGCGTTACCGCGAACCAGAAAAACTTCGGAAGCTCACCTTGGGTCCCCGCCTGCGCG
>NZ_JBDGIN010000002.1:343562-611423 GCF_057657395.1 Telluria sp. Soil_C_11
GCGCGGGGACGACGGTGAGTGCGCGGGGACGACGGTGAGTGCGCGGGGACGACGGTGAGTGCGCGGGGACGACGGTGAGTGCGCGGGGACGACGGTGAGCGCGCCGGAGCGCCCTCAGTCGCCGTCCACCCCGCGCCACGCAATCCGGTTCCTGCCTCCATGCTTGGCGCGGTACAGCGCCACGTCCGCCGCCTCGAACAGCTCGGCGGCGCTTTCCTCGCCATGCCCGCCGAGGGTCGCCCCGCCCACGCTGACCGTCAGGCAGGGCGCCACCGCCGACCCCGCATGCGGAATCTGCAGCTCGAAGATGGCCGCGACGATCGACGCCACCACATGCCGGGCCTGCGCGGCGTCGGTATCCGGCAGCAGCAGCACCACTTCTTCGCCGCCGTAGCGCGCCGCCAGGTCGGCCGGGCGGCGCAGCCCGGCCCCGGCGGCGCGCGCCACCGCGCGCAGGGCGCGGTCGCCGGCCGGGTGGCCGTAGTGGTCGTTGTACTGCTTGAAGGCGTCGATGTCGAGCAGGGCCAGCGACAGCGGCCGGCCGTTGCGCTGCGCGCGCTGCCACTCCACCGCATACAGCTCGTCGAAGCGGCGGCGGTTGGCCAGCTCGGTCAGGCCGTCGATGTTCGCCAGGCGTTCCAGCATGCGGCGCTGGCGCACCAGCTGCAGGTGCAGTGCCACGCGCGCCATCACCACGGTGGCGTTGTAGGGCTTGGCGATGTAGTCCGAGGCGCCCATCTTCAGGCCGTTGGCCTCGTCTTCCGGGCGGTTCATGCCCGAGATGAAGATCACCGTGACCTGCGCGGTCTGCGGGTCGGCGCGCAGCCGGCGCAGCACTTCGTAGCCGTCCATGTCCGGCATCATCACGTCCAGCAGCACCAGGTCCGGCGCGTGGCGCTGGATGCGTTCCAGCGCCTGTTCGCCGTTCTTCGCCAGCAGCACCGTGTATTCCGGCTTGAGCAGGTCGGCCAGCACCTGGCGGTTGACCGCGTCGTCGTCGGCGATCAAGACTTTCTGGGGTTCGAGAAGATTCATGCCTGCGCTCCTTCCAGCTCCCCCAGCAGGGCCAGGGCGGCGCCGTATTCGATCTCGTCCACCGCCTTGCGCAGCGCCGCCAGCAGCCCGTCGTGCGCGCCGGCCGGCAGGGCGGCCTGCAGCTCGGCGAGGGCGTCTTCGGCGCGCGCGTCGTCGGCGCGCAGGTAGGCGGCCAGGCGCCGCACCAGGGCGCCCAGCTCGGCCTTCGGCGCGGGCTGGGGCGCCATCGTGCCGGCCGCGCGCGCCAGGCCGCCCAGCACGGCGTCGAGGGCGAGCGAGAGCTCCGGGGCCAGCAGGGCCAGGCGCTCGCGGCGGCCGGCGCGCAGTTCCTGTTCGAGGTCGCCGGCGATGCGCGCCAGCGCGGCGGCGCCGATATAGGTCGCGCCCGAGCGCAGGTTGTGCGCGAGGCCGAGCAGGACCTCGTCGGCGCCCCCCGCCAGGGCTTCGCGGATCAGGCGCGGCGCCTCGCCGTACTCGCGTGCGAAGCTGGCCAGGCGGCGGCGCAGGCGCGCCGGTTCGCCGCCGGCGCTTGCCAGGGCCTGGCTCCAGTCGACGCCGGCCAGCGGCGGCAGCGGCGCCGCGGAGCCCGGGTTCACCTCCGCCAGGTCGGGGCGCGGGTCCGGCAGCGCCCGGCCGAGCAGGCGGCGCGGATCGATCCAGCGCAGCAGGGCGCGCAGCAGCAGGTCCGGGTCGATCGGCTTGACCACGTGGTCGTTCATGCCGGCCGCCAGGCTTCTTTCGCGGTCGCCGGACAGCGCGTTGGCGGTCATCGCGACGATCGGCAGCCGTTCGCAGCCGGGCAGCGTGCGGATTTCGCGCGCCGCGCTCAGGCCGTCGAGCACCGGCATCTGGATGTCCATCAGCACCAGGTCGTAGTCGCCGTCCTTCACCATCGCCACCGCTTCGGCGCCGTCGGCGGCGACGTCGACCCGCATGCGCGCGGCGGCCAGGAACTCGAGCGCGACGTCGCGATTGTTGGCGTTGTCGTCGACCAGCAGGATGCGGGCGCCGTCCAGGCGCGCGAGGTCCGGCGCGCCGTCGTCGGCGGCCTGTGCGTCCCGCGCGGGCAGCGCCAGTTCCGGATGCAGGGCCCGCAGCACGCTGTGGTGGAGCAGGGCCGGGTTCACCGGCTTGGTCAGGAAGCCGTCCAGCGGCAGCTCGGCCTGCTCCTGCAGCACGGCTTCGCGGCTGCAGACGCTGACCATCAGGATCGCCGGCGGCGCGCCGAAGCGGGCGTCGGCGCGGATGCGGCGGATCGTCTCGACGCCGTCCCAGCCCGGCATCAGGTAATCCATCAGCACCAGTTCAAAGGGCTGGCCGGCGTCGGCGGCCTGCGCCAGCAGTTGCAGCGCTTCTTCGCCGGAACCGGCGGCGCTGGCGCGGATGCCGCAGGCGCCGAGCATCTCGACCAGGGCCTCGCGCGCGCTGGCGCTGTCGTCGACCACCATCACGCGGGCGCGGTCCGGCATCGCGGACGGCGCCGCGGCGGGCGCGCATTCCTCGCCCACGCCGAGCGGGACGGTGAAGCTGAAACGGCTGCCGGCGCCCGGCGTGCTGGTAACGCCGATGGTACCGCCCATCAGTTCCACCAGCTGCCTGGAGATCGTCAGTCCGAGGCCGGTGCCGCCGTACTTGCGGGTGATCGAATTGTCGGCCTGGTTGAAGGCCTGGAACAGGCCGGCCAGCTGTTCGGCGCTCATGCCGATCCCGGTATCGCTGACCGAGAAGCGCAGGCGCGCGCGGCCGGCCCCGCGCTCGACCGGTTCGGCCAGTTCGACCGCGACCACGATCTCGCCGCGCTCGGTGAACTTGACCGCGTTGCCGGTCAGGTTGATCAGCACCTGGCCCAGGCGCAGCGGATCGCCGACCAGCTGCGGCGGCACGTCCGGCGCGACCCGGAACACCAGCTCGACCTGCCTGTCATCCAGCTTGACGGCGGCGATGCCGGCCAGGTGCTCGAGCAGGCCGTCGAGCGCGAACGGGGCCGACTCGACGCTCATGCGGCCGGCCTCGATCTTGGAGAAGTCGAGCACGTCGTTGATGATGCCCAGCAGGTGCTCACCGGCGCAGAGGATCTTGCCCAGGTAGTTGCGCAGCTTCGGGTTCGGTTCGGCCATCAGGGCCAGGCGGCTCATGCCGAGGATGGCGTTCATCGGCGTGCGGATCTCGTGGCTCATGTTCGCCAGGAACTCGGACTTCATGCGCGCCGCGGCTTCGGCGCGCAGGGTGGCGTCGCGGGTCGCGCGGCTGCGCAGGCCGACGATGCGGATGAATACCAGCATGTCGAGGGCGGCGCCGAACTGCACCGAATGCAGGTTCCAGAAGCTAGGGGCGGCCCCGCCATGCACCACCCTGGTCATCACGGCTGCGCCCGTGAAGCTGATGGTCCAGCCGACCAGCAGCCAGATGCCGACCGGGTCGCGGCTGCGCGCCAGGCGGAAGGCGCCGGGCAGGCCGAACAGGGTCGGGAAGATGCCCAGCGTGCTGACCATCAGCACCATGAACGCGTCGTCGATCAGGCCGAGGCCGAAGGCCGCGGAATTGGCCAGGCACAGCAGCGCGCACACCTTCATCACGCGCGAGAAGATGCGGTCGCGGCCGGGGCGCGCCAGCACATGTTCGACGAACAGGTAGGCGCTGCAGGAGCACAGCATCGCCGCGATCCCGGGGATGTGCTGCGAACCCCACATGCTGCCGGCCCACAGGTAGCGGCCGCCGACGCCGTACACCGCCGCCGAATACACGGCCAGGCTGCCGACGTACAGCGCGTACTTGGCGAACAGCGATTCGCGCAGGTGGGCCCATTGCGCCAGGCTGTAGATCACCAGGAACAGGCTCAGGCCCGACAGCAGGCCTTGCAGGATCTGCTCGTCCATCGCGGCGCGGTAGAAGGCTTCGGGCTTGCGCAGCTTGACGGGCAGGATCTTCGGCGCCTCGGTATCGATGCGCAGCAGCGCTTCGTAGCGCACCCCCGGCTCCAGCACCAGGCGGAAGGCGGGGTTGCCCTGGCCGATGGCGCCGTCCGGCGGCACCCCGGCCCCGCCCACCGCATGGCGCACGATGCGGCCGTCGCGCACCAGCCAGAGGTCGGCGCGGTTGATCTGGCCGTACGCGATGTCGAGCACCCAGATGCCGTCGTCCGCCGCCTGCAGCGGCAGGCGCAGCCAGGCATGCCCCTTCTGCATGCCGATGCTGGCGAACGGCGACGCCGGCGCGTGGAAGCGTCCGGGTTGCGCCAGCAGCGACTCCACCCTCAGTGCATGGCCGGGGTCGACCAGCACGCTCACAGCCGGCCAGGCATCGACCTCGGCGTGGCGGCCGTCGAGCAGCAGCGGCGCCGGCGCGGCCCTGGACGGCAAGGGCAGCACCGCGAGCAGGGCGAGCAGGGACAGCAGCAGCGCAGCCAGCCAGGTGCGCGGGACGTGCGGGCGGCGGATCGGCATGGTGGCCTTTCTTCGCTCAGAAGCGGTAGTCGAAGCGCAGGTCGGCCGTGCGCGGCGCGCTCGGCAAGGCCATGCCGAAGCTGTTCACCGCGGTCGGACGCACCTCGTTCTCGAGGTTGCGCACGCGCGCCTGCACGGTCCAGCGCGCGCCCAGCGGTTCCCAGGCCAGGCGCAGGTCGGATTCCGTATGGCCCGGTACCCAGTAGCGCAACGCCTGGCTCGGCACCGTCAGCATCGCGCGGCTGCTGGCGCGCGTGTGCACGCCGGCCACCAGCGCGCCGCCGGGCAGGCCGAAGCGGTGCTCCCAGCCCAGCGACAGGGTGCGGGTCGGGGTGCGGTCGAGCTTCACGCCGGCCCAGGAATGCACGCCGTCCGGCGAATAACGGACGTAATGGGCGTCGGTGAAGGTCAGCGCGTAGTCGAGCCGGTCGGCCGCGGCCGGGCGCAGCTGGCCCTCGGCTTCGAGGCCGTTGACGACGGCCTGGCCGGCATTGCTGGTCACGTAGACCGGCGAGCCGTTGTGGAAGGCCACCGCCGACAGCTGCAGGTTGCGGTAGTCGTAGTGGAAGGCCGCCAGGTTCAGGCTCGCGCGGTTCTGCCAGAAGCGGGTCTTGAATCCGGCCTCGGCGGCGCGCACGGTCTCCGGCGCATACACCAGGTCCGATGCGGGCATCGCGCTCAGGGGGCCGCAGCGCAGGCCAAGCTGCTCGTCGCCGCTGACGCAGCCGTCATTGAAGCCGCCGGCCTTGAAGCCGGTGGAGACGGTCCCGTACAGCATGCCGGCCGGCGCCACGTCGAGCTCCGCGCCGAGCCGCCAGGTGGTCTTGTGGGTGGCCAGCTCGCCATGCACCAGGGCGCGCAGGTCGGTGGCCGGGTTGAAGGCGCGGGCCTGCTGGTAGCCGGTGCTGCCGACGCGCGACTTGCCGTCCTGGTTGTAGCGGGCGCCGAGGGTCAGGCGCAGCGCATCGGTCACGCCGTAGGTCGCCTGGCCGAACACGGCGCGGCTGCGCGACACCGACGGAACGATGTCCCAGACGTACCACGGCGTCAGGCCGATCACCTGCAAGTCGCGGTAGTAGTAATGGTTGCGCGCGTCTTCGCGGAACCAGTAGAAGCCGCCCTGGGCGTTCAGGCGTCCGCCGGTCCGGGTGGCGAGGCGCAGCTCGTGCGAGTCCTGGTTGTAGTCGCCGTCGAAATCCTGGCGCACGCCGATCGCGAAGGTCGGCATGACCCGGTAGTAAAAGTTGTACAGATAGGTCTGGGAAAAATCGCGGTGCGAACCGAGATACGTGAGGATGGCCGGCCCCAGGTTCCAGTTCAGCTCCGCCGACAGCGCCGACGTGGTCTTGTGGGTGTAGCCCTGCTCGGGACGCATGTTCGGCGCGATGAAGGCATTTGTCAGGCGCGCCGATGCCGGCGCGTCGAACCAGACCGGTTGGCCCTGCGCGTCGCGGCGGTAGAAATTCGTGTCGGGCAGGTTCTCGTCGTTGCTGGCGTCGTTCTGCATGCGCTCGTAGCGCAGCAGCAGGGAACTGCCGCCGCCCAGGGCGCGGTCCAGGTCCAGCTTGGCCGACAGGCGCGCGGCCCAGTCGTCGCGTTCCATGCCGAGGTGGTAGGGCGTGCCCTGGGCGTTGCGCAGGAAGGGATCGCGCCGGTTGGCGGCGACCGCGGCGCGCAATGCCAGCGACTCGCCGGCCGGCACGTTGACGGTCGCGCCCAGCTTGCGGCTGTTGTAGCTGCCGACTTCCGCATAGCCCTCGCCCTCGAAGTACGGAACCGGCGCCTTGCTGATCACATGGACCACGCCGGCCGTGGTGTTGCGGCCGTACAGCGTGCCCTGCGGACCGCGCAGCACTTCGATGCGGTCGACGTCGAAGAAGGGCACGGTCTGGCTCTGCGGACGCGCCACGTACACGCCGTCGATCATGAAGGCGGCCGAGGGGTCGCCTTTTTCCGTGTTGTCGGCGCTCGAGACGCCGCGGATCGTGATGCGCAGGCCGTCGTAGCCGTATTCCAGATAGGTGTTCGGCAGGCGTGCGCCGATCGCCATCGGATCGTCGAGGCCGAGCTTGCCGAGCTGTTCGCCGCTGAGCACGCTCATCGCGACCGGGGTCTTCGACTCCGGGGCGGCGCTGCGCTGCGCGGTGACGATCACTTCCTGGATGCCGTCGCCGGCGGCGCCTGGCGTTGCGGTCTGGGCTTGGGCAGTGCCCCAGGCGATGCCGGCCAATGCGGCGGCCAGCAGGGTAGGGTTCGGGCGGACCCGGTGCTTCTTCATGGACTTCCCCAATAACTACTTGATTTTTTTATATATTTGTCTCCTGGTCGATATCAGGAAGACATATTTGTTGCCTAAAAGCTAGCCTTCGACAGTCTAGCAGTTGGTGTCTTTATGCAATAGTGTTGGGTAGCCACAGTTTGTCAAATTTGTGACTGCGGCGCACAAATTCCTGCTTACCGGCCCCACAGCAGGTCGGCGCGCGGATAGCCCCAGCCCGGCACCGGATGCGGACAGGGTGTGCCGGCCGGCCGGGCCAGCGTCATGGTGGTGAAGTTGCGGCCGCCCGGCTCGCCCCAGCGCAGGTCGGTGGCGACGCCGTCCGCCAGCGCGGGCGCGCGCGCGAAGCGCAGCCAGGCGTCCACGCGGCAGTTGCCGGCGGCCTGGGCGCGCAGGCTGGCCACCGGCTGGCGGTCTTCGGCCTGCCAGGCGATCTGCGGCGGGGCATCCTCGAGCGCCGGTCCGGCCACGCGCACCGGGCAGTGCGAGACCGGCAGCAGCCGGGGCGCGATGCTCAGCATGCCGCGCCGCAGGTGGACGGTGCCGGCGCCATTGTCGCCGGTCCGGGCCACAGTGGCGAAGGACCAGCACAGCGGGTTGGCTGGATAGGCCGACAGCGCCATGTCCAGCACGCGCTCGCCGCCGTCGATGCGGTTCAGCTCGGCCGCGACCACGCCGCGCGCCTGCTGCAGGGCCAGGGCCTGCAGGCCGACGAAGGCGAGCGAGGCCGCCAGCCCGGCGCCGAGCGCCATGCGTCCGCGTTCGGCGCGGGTCTCGCCATGGCGTTCGTCATTGCGATGCTGGATCCAGGCCAGCAGCAGGCCGAGCGCCAGCAAGCCCGCCAGCGAGCCCCAGTGCAGGAAGCCGAGCGCCGCCGCGCCGAGCGGCACCAGGGCGATCACGGCCAGCCACAGCCAGCGCAGCGGGCGGCTGCGCACCAGGGCCGCCAGCGGCACGCCGAAGCCGATCCAGAACACCGGTTCGACGATGAACACCAGGTCGCCGTAGTACCAGTCCGGGTCGAGCGGCCAGAACGGGTGCACGCCGTAGACGTTCAGGCTGTCCATGCCGATGTGCAGGAGGAGTCCCGCGCCGGCGGCCAGCAGGGCGCCGCGCCGTGCGGTGCGGCTCGCGCGCAGGAGCCGGCGCGCCGCCGGCCACAGCAGCCAGACCAGGGCCAGCAGCAGGGCGGCTTCGGCGATCGCGGCCAGCAGGGTGTGGGTGTGGCCGCGGTGGTGCAGCAGGTAGCCCAGCGGCGCCTCCAGCAGGGGCGTCAGGACCAGGTCGAGATCCGGGAAATTGCTGGCCAGGCAGCCGATGACGAGCAGCATACGGGAGCGGACGCGCCGCTGGTCGGGGTCCGGCTCGGCGGCCAGGCTACGGTCGATCAGGGCGCCGACACCGAGGCCGACGACGGAGTGGGTGAGATTATCCATCCAGTAATCTTACTCGGATTGCAAGAAAGATGGACTGTCGGAAAATTTTACATCTCCACCCATGTATTTATTTCCGCGAAATGTAAGCACTTGATGCTATTGGACAAATATGTTTCTGGCACGAAAAATGCTTATTAGAAAAACAGCACTCCATTACTAAATAATAACTAGGGAACATAATATGAAGAAGATTGTCCTGTCGTCCGCCATCCTGTCCGCCCTGATGTTCGCCGGCGCCGCCCATGCCGGCGTCGCGACCTACCAGATCAAGGACATCCTGGCCGGCGACAACTATACGGTGGCGAACACCGGTCAAACCTACGCCGGCACCGGCTTCGTCGGCCTGTATCAGTCCAACGAATTCGCGCACCTGTTCGGCCTGGAAGGCGCTTACTCGCGAACCAATCTGGAAGTCGGCCTTGCCGACCTCGCCGGCAAACAGGTGTCGTCGGCAACGCTCAGCTTCGTCCTGCAAGAGAATTATCTCAACGATGGTGTCCTGACCATTACCGGCTACGACGCCAACGGCGTGCTCGGCTACAACTTCAATGCCCCTACGGCAGCCTACGGCACGGTGAGCGGCGTCATCGCCAACGGCAATGGCGCTACCTCCAGCTACGATGTGACCGCACTGGTCCAGTCGGCGCTCGCCAGCGGCGAGGATTGGCTGGGCATGCATCTGGCCAACAGCTCCGCGAGCCGCTGGACCTATACGTATTCCGGCTTTGGCTACGCGGCCGATCGCGCCCAGGTGCAACTGGTCGTGAACTACGCCGATACGGCCGCCGTGCCAGAACCCGCTTCGCTGGCGCTGCTCGGCCTGGGCCTGGCCGGGGTCGGCCTGGCGCGCCGCAGGAAGTCCTGATCCGCGACATCGCGCGTGAAAGAGAAGCCCCGGTCCTGTCCGGGGCTTTTTTCATGTCCGTCCGAGCGGGACGGCGAGCATCCCCGCATATCCCCCGGGCAGGGCGAGCGGCAGGCAACGGCAGGCAGCCAGTGCGCGGTCGCCGTCCGCGCTCCATTCCACCAGCTCGCGGCCCAGGTATTTCAGGCGCGCCTCGCGCTCGCTCCAGGCGCTGGCGAAGGCTGTCGCGCGCGCTGCCGGCGGCAGCACGGCCAGCGCCGCGGCGGCATCCGGGCCGAGGTAGTCGCGCGCCACGGCCTCCCAATCAGGGATGTCGACGATGCACGAGACGTCGATGCCGACCGGGCCGCGCAGGGAGATCGCGGCGACCGACAGCGCGCCGTCATGGCTGATGGCGAGCCAGGCGCGGCGTGGTCCGTCGGGAAAGTGAAGCTCGGCCCACGGCGCCTTGCCGCGCAGGGTGTGCAGGACGATGCGCTGCGGCGGCAGGCCGCTCGACAGCAGGAGCTCGGCCGCGATGGCCTCGCGGATCGCGCGGCGCGCGGCCTCGCGGTCGGCCTGGTCCCGGATGCCGACGACGAGCGGCTCATCGCCAGCCAAGAAATTTGCAACTAACCGACGAGAGGCGCCAGGCACGTCAACCCCGAAGCCGCCATGCGCCGGAGGGGGCGGCCCGTCCGCCGCACGGTCCGGACCCGCCGCACCGGCAAGACCGGCGCCGCCACCCACCCGGCGCCACCGGACCTGGACGGGGGAGGAAGGAAGCGCGCCGGCCATGACGCTCAGGCCCGCTGCGGCGCCGCCGGCAAGCCATTCCATCCGCTTGCGGCGGGAATGTGCTCGCCCTTCATC
This sequence comes from Telluria sp. Soil_C_11, assembly GCF_057657395.1. Classification (NCBI taxonomy): domain Bacteria; kingdom Pseudomonadati; phylum Pseudomonadota; class Betaproteobacteria; order Burkholderiales; family Oxalobacteraceae; genus Telluria; species Telluria sp. Soil_C_11. The sequence goes on from NZ_JBDGIN010000002.1 coordinate 353,472, forward strand.
ACCAGGGTCAGCGGCCCGATGCGGGCGTTGTCGCCGACCTTCGCGCTGTACAGCACCGCGCTGCGCGGTCCGATGTAGACCTTGCTGCCGATGTCGACGCGGTCGATCTTCATCACGCGGTCTTCGAACAGGTGGGTCTGCGGGCAGGACAGGGCGTTCAGCTCGCTGTGGTCGCCGATGTGCACGCAATCGAATTCCGTGATGTCGGTGGTGTCCATGTAGACGCCCTTGCCGATGCGGCAGCCGAGCAGGTTGAAGGCCAGCGGCAGCCAGGGCGTGCCGCGCAGGTAGCGCATGAAGTTGGGCACCGCGATGCCCTCGTACATATTGGTCACGCCTTCGGACAGCCACACGAAGGGCGTCCACATCGGCTCCGCGCGCTTCTGGTAGCGGCCCAGCAGCAGCCATTTGAAGGCCAGCACGAACAGGTAGTTGCCGATGCCGTAGGCCAGGCCGACCAGGGCCTGGTCCCACACCACTTCGCCCCAGCGGCCGGCGCCGGCGAGCGGCATCAGGTCCAGCACCACCGTGTAGCCGACCGCGATCACCACCGCATGCGGCGCGACGATGCGGAAGGCTTCGACCAGGGCGCGTCCCAGGCGCCGCGCCATCGACGGCCGGTACGTCAGGTGCTCGGGATAGCCGCTCACCTGTTCGCGCGCCGGCAGGTGGATCGGCGGCGAGCCGAGCCAGGTATCGCCGCCCGTCATGCGCTCGTTCGCCGGCGCATGCGTGTGCACGCCGACCAGCACGCCCTCCGGCAGCACGGTGCCGTCCGGGATGTAGCTGCCGTTGCCCACGAAAGAACGATTCGAGACCACGGTCGGTTCCATCGTCATCCAGCCGCCGTCGATCTGCTCGTCGCCCAGCATCACGGCGTCGGCGATGAAGGTCTCGTCGCCGAGGGTCAGCATGTCGGGCACCACGCCCAGCGCGGTCGAGATCTCGGCGTCGCGCCCGACCTTGGCGCCCAGCAGGCGGTACCAGAAGGGCGCGAACACGGTCGCGTAGATGCCGTGCAGGACGTTCAGGCTCGATTCCTGGATGTGGCTGACCAGCCACTTCTTGCAGTAGGTGTTGGAGTGCACGGCCGAGCGTCCCGGCTGCATGCGCGGGAGGAAGCCCCAGCGGATCGCCGCCGACACCAGCATGGTCAGGAAGATCAGCACGCTGCTGGCCGGCAGGGCCAGCACGAAGTAGCGGACCAGCTGGCCCTGGATGGTGTTGGCCTGCATCCAGGCCAGCGTGCCGCGCTCGTCGAACCAGTCGATCAGCACGAAGCTCGGGAACACCGGCATGAAGAACAGGGTCGCCACCAGCAGCATGCCGAACACGAAGAACAGCGCTTCGCCGGCCAGGCGCGCGCGCGAGGCGAGGGGGCGCGGCGGCAGGGTGGACGGATCGAAGGCGCCCGTGTCGCGCGCGGGCGAGCCGGCCCACACGCGGCCATCCGGCACCGCCGCGCCATCGGCCAGCGCCGACTGGCCTTCCAGGTGGCCGCGCCGGCCGACGCGGGTATTCCCTTCGAGGATCGCGTAGGACGAGACGCAGGCGTCGTCATCGAGGTCGATCCGGCCCAGCACCAGGCGCCCGCGTTCGACGCGCGCGTTCTCGAAGTTCACGCCGTTGCCGATGCTGACGTTGTCGCCGAGGCCCAGCAGGTCCGGCGAGCGCACCGTCATCGAGCCGATCACGACGTCCTTGCCGACCTTCGCGCCCAGCAGGCGCAGCCACCAGCCGTACAGCGAGGAGCCGGCCAGCAGGTAGGTGGGCGCCGCCTCGACCAGGCGGTCGGCCAGCCACCAGCGGTAATAGGTGACGCCCCACAGCGGATAGCTGCCGGGTTGCAGCCGCCCCGCGACCAGCCACTTGCCGGCGGCCGCGAACACGAATTCCATGACGGTGGCGAGCAGGAACACGCCGATCGACGCGGCGACCGCGCGCAGCGTGGAGTCGCCCGGATCGCCCGTCATGAAGTGGTAGGTGAAGAAGGGCGCCAGCCACTGCGCCATGCGCAGGGTCACCAGTACCGGCACCGCGGCCAGCTGGGCCAGGCCGCACAGCCAGCGCCGCGCGGTCGGCGGCGGGGTCCAGTCCTGCTCGACGTGGGCGGTGCCGGCGGCCTGGTCGAGGCTGGAGGCGATCGCGCCGATTTGCCGATGCTGGTAGATGTCCCGCACCGTCACATGGGCGAAGCGCGGATCGGCGCGCAGGGCCGTGGCCAGGCGCGCGGCGAAGAAGGAGTGGCCACCGAGGTCGCTGAAGAAATCGAGTTCGCGGCGGATCGGCTGGCCCGGGAACAGCTGGGCGAGGGCGGCGAACAGCGCTTCCTCGGCCGGGGTCTCGGCCAGGTCCGATTCGGCCGCATCGCTGGGCAGCGGGTGCGACAAGGCCATCGCCTTCAGGGCCTTGCGGTCGATCTTGCCGGAGGTCAGGCGCGGCATCACGTTCAGGACCTCGAAGCGGCTCGGCACCATGTAGGGCGGCAGGCGGCCGGCCAGGGCGCGGCGCAAGGTCGGCGCGGCCAGCTGTTCGGCGGTGGCGCCCAGCGCCGGCACCAGGTAGGCCACCAGACGGTCGATGCCGTCGTCGCGGCGCAGCAGCACGGCGGTCGTGCCGATTCCTTCCTGCTGGGCCAGCACGGCTTCGATCTCGCCCAGTTCGACGCGGAAGCCGCGGATCTTGACCTGGTCGTCGGTGCGGCCCAGGCAGACCACCTGGCCGTCCGGCTCGATGCGCGCGAGGTCGCCGGTGCGGTACAGGCGCAGGTCATCCGGGCCGGAACTCCAGGGATTCGGCTGGAATTTTTCGGCAGTCAGGTCGGGGCGGCCCAGGTAGCCGCTCGACAGGCCGGGGCCGATGATGCACAGCTCGCCCGTGTCGCCGCGCGGCAGGATCTGCAAGCCCTTTTCGGTATCGGCCGAGATCACCAGCAGGCCGTAGTTGGGCAGCGGCTTGCCGATCGTGATCAGCTTGCCGGGCTCCAGGCGCGCCAGGCTGGCCGAGACCGTGGCCTCGGTCGGGCCGTAGGTGTTGAACATCTGGCGGCCGGGCCTGGAAAAGCGCTCGACCACGGTCTCGGGGCACATCTCGCCGCCCAGGTTGATGATGCGCAGGCTGGGCACGTCCTCGGCGAACAGGGCCAGCAGGGTCGGCACCGCGTGCAGCACGGTGACGCCGTTCTCGCCCAGCAGGCGCGGTAGCGCTTCCGGATCGCCGGCCGTTTCCTTGGGACCGAGCCAGAGCGTGGCGCCGACCAGCCAGGAGATCCAGATTTCTTCGAAGGACATGTCGAAGGCGACCGAGAAGCCCTGGTAGACGGTATCGTCCGCACGCACGCCCAGCACCTCGTTCTCGCTGCGCAGGAAGTGGCAGATGCTGCGCTGGTCGATCAGGATGCCTTTCGGCTTGCCGGTCGAGCCGGACGTGTAGATGACGTAGGCCGGCGCGCCGCCGGAGACGGCGCCGCGGCGCTTCGGTGCATAGCCGGCGGGGGCGGGCGCCAGCAGGCTTTCCGCGGTGTGGATCGGCCGGTCCACGCCATGCAGCCGCTCGCCCATGCGTTCGCTGCTGACCAGGGCCGGCGAGCCGGCGTCCTCCATGCAGACCAGCAGGCGCTCGACCGGAGTGTCCTCGTCGACCGGCAGCCAGGCGGCGCCGGCCTTGGCGATCGCGGCCTGCATGACCAGCAAGTCGATCCCGCGCGGCATCCACAGGCCGACGATGTCGCCGGGCTTGATGCCGGCCTCGATCAGGCGCGAGCCGGCCAGGCTGGCCAGTTCGTCGAGTTCGCGGTAGCTGAGCCGGCGCTCGCCGGCAATGAGGGCGATCTGGTCGGGCGCGCGGCGGGCGCTCGCTTCCAGCAGGTCGGCCAGGATTTCGTCGCGCAGCAGCTCGGGCTGGTGCGGGCCATACAGCACATCGGGATGCCGTGTCAGGGAGGAAATATCGTTCATCGACGGCGGCAAATGGGGGCGAACATGGACTTAAACAAGCGGAGGAGCGAGCACATGAGCGCAGCGTACATCATTTTGGACGAGCCCTGCGGTGCGGCTTCGTTTTTGATCTACATCAAGGAAATTAATTTCCACGCAGCCATACAATTGATATTGCTTGAAGGAAATTAAGGAGTTCCGCAGTGCGCACCAATCTGCCGGTCACCGGCATCGAATACATTCTCCAGGATGGCCAGTCCATCGTCTCCAAAACCGATACCAAGGGACGCATCACCTACGTCAACCCGACCTTCGTCGAGGTCAGCGGTTTCGACCTCGATGAGTTGATCGGCAAGGCCCACAACATCGTGCGCCATCCGGACATGCCGCCGGAAGCCTTCGCCGACCTCTGGCAAACGCTGAAGGCAGGCCTGCCGTGGACCGGCATGGTGAAGAACCGCCGCAAGAACGGCGATTTCTACTGGGTGGTCGCGAACGTGGTGCCGATCAAGGAGAACGGCGTGACGGTCGGCTACATGTCGGTGCGCACCAGGCCGCAGCGCGAACAGGTGAAGGAAGCCGAGGCCCTGTACCGGCGTTTTCGCGAAGGGAAGGCTGCCGGGCTGGCGATCCGCCGCGGCGCCGTCGCCCGCACCGCATGGTGGGCGCGCCTGCTGGCGCTGCGCACGATGTCGCTGGGGCGGCGCCTTGCCCTGATGCTGGGCGCGCAATCGGCCCTGCTGGCGGCACTGGCCGTTGCCGTCGACGGCACGCCATGGCGCTTGGCGGCCGGCGCCGGCGCCGTCCTCACCCTGCTGGCGTGGGCGGAACTGCAGCGTTCCATCGTCGGCCCGATGCAGCAGGCCCGGGACGCGGTCTACGCCCTGGCTGGCGGCGACCTGTCGCATATGCCGCCGCGCGGACGCGACGACGAAGTCGGCCACCTGCTGCTGGCGCTGCGCCAGCTGAACGTCAACCTGACCGCCATCGTCGGCGACGTGCGCTCCAACGTCGCCTCGATCGAAGCGGCCACGCGCGGCATCGCGGCCGGCAACCAGGACCTGGCGCGCCGCACCGAGTCGCAAGCCGCCAGCCTCGAACAGACCGCCGCCAGCCTGGCCCAGGTCGCGGCGGCGGCCGGCAGCAACACCGACAGCGCGGTGCGCGCCGACGGCCTGGTGGGTGCGGCTTCCAGCGTGGCCGACCGCGCCGGGTCGTCGGTCCGGCAGGTGGGCGCGACGATGGGCCAGATCAGCGGCTCGGCCACGCGCATCGTCGACATCATCGGCCTGATCGACGGCATCGCCTTCCAGACCAATATCCTGGCGTTGAACGCAGCGGTCGAAGCGGCGCGCGCCGGCGAGCAGGGACGCGGCTTCGCGGTGGTGGCGGGCGAAGTGCGCTCGCTGGCCCAGCGCTCGGCCAGCGCGGCCAGGGAGATCAAGGTGCTGATCGAGGACTCGGTCGACAAGGTCGGCCAGGGCAATGCGCTGGTCGGCGCGGCCGGCCAGACCATGCGCGAAGTGGTCGCCTCGGTGCAGGAAGCGGCGCGCATCATGCACGGCATCACCGACGCCTCGCGCGCGCAGCACAGCGGCATTGCCGAAGTCAACGCGGCCATGCGCGCGCTGGACGGGATCACGCGCGACAATGCGGCGCTGGTCGAGGAAGCGGCTGCGGCCTCGGAGAGCGTGGCCGAGCAGGCAGCTCACCTGTCGCAGGCGCTGTCGGTGTTCAAGGTCGGCCGTTTTTGATGCAGGTCAAGGATTTTGCTGACTGTGATCAATAGACTCCCTGCATAGAGTCAAGGAGTCCTCATCATGCAAGCAGCAACCCGGGCCATCCCGATGGCCTTCCAGCCCCCCGTGCCGTCGACCGTGGAATTCGACGCCGGCCTCATCTCCCGCCTCAGCAAATCCGGCCCGCGCTACACCTCCTACCCGACCGCCGACCGCTTTTCCGACGCCTTCGGCTACCGCGACTACCTGCACGCGGTGGCCGACCGCCGCACGCGCGGCAATGCGCGGCCGCTGTCGCTGTACCTGCACATCCCGTTCTGCGACACGGTCTGCTACTACTGCGCCTGCAACAAGATCGTCACGAAGAACCGCGAGAAGGCCGCCACCTACCTGGCTTACCTGAAGCGCGAGGTCGAGATGCAGGCCAGCCTGTTTGCGGGCATGAACGAAGTCGCGCAGCTGCACTTCGGCGGCGGCACCCCGACCTACCTGTCGGACGCACAGATGGGCGAGCTGATGGACCACCTGCGGCGCTGCTTCCGCTTCGTCCCGGACGAGCTGGGCGAGTATTCGATCGAGGTCGACCCGCGCACCGTGTCCGCGGAACGCGTGCACAGCCTGCGCGCGCAAGGCTTCAACCGCATCAGCCTGGGCGTGCAGGACTTCGACGCCGGCGTGCAGAAGGCCGTCAACCGCATCCAGCCGGAGGAAGAGACGCGCGCCATCGTCGTCGCCGCCCGCGGCGCCGGCTTCCGCTCGGTCAGCATCGACCTGATCTACGGCCTGCCCAGGCAGTCCCCGGCGACCATGCGCGCGACCCTGGAGAAGGTGGTGGCGCTGGACCCGGACCGCATCGCCGTCTACCACTACGCCCACCTGCCGCACCTGTTCAAGCCGCAGCGGCGCATCCTCGAACAAGACATGCCCGGCAGCGACGCCAAGCTGGCCATGCTCCAGCTCTGCATCGAGCGCCTCACGCGCGCCGGCTACGTCTACATCGGCATGGACCATTTCGCCAAGCCCGGCGACGACCTTGCCATCGCCCAGCGCCAGGGGCGCCTGCACCGCAACTTCCAGGGCTACTCGACCCATGCGGACACGGACCTCGTATCCTGCGGCGTCTCGGCGATCGGCGCGGTCGGCGCGACCTACAGCCAGAACGTCAAGACCCTGGAAGCGTATTACGATGCGCTCGACCGCAACGAGCTGCCGGTGGCGCGCGGCGCCCGCCTGAACATGGACGACGTCCTGCGCCGCACCATCATCCAGAAGCTGATGTGCCAGTTCGAGTTGTCGATCTCCACCATCGAGCAGGCCTTCCCGATCGTGTTCCGCCAGTATTTCAGGGACGAGCTGGCGCAGCTGGCGGCGATGGAAGACGATGGCCTGGTGAGCGTGGACGGCGACTGGATCAGCGTCGGCGCCAGGGGCCGCCTGCTGATCCGCAACGTGTGCATGGCCTTCGACCGCTATCTCGCGGCGCCCGGCGCCGGGCCGCGCTACTCGAAGACGGTGTGAGGTGGGCATGTCCGGCATCGCGCTGCTTCCCGTATTCGTGGTCGGCCTGCTGGGCAGCGTGCATTGCGCCGGCATGTGCGGCGGGATCGTCGGCGCGCTGTCGCTGGCGCCGTCCTCCGGCCGCATGGTGCCGGTGCATGTCGTGCCGACGGTGTCGGCGCGGCCGGCGCTGGCGAATGTGCTGGCCTATAACGTGGGCCGCATCGGCAGCTACATGCTGGCCGGCGCGCTGGCGGGAGGCGTCGGCGCCGGCGCGGGATCGCTGGCGCGGCTGCCGGCCCTGCAGGCGGGCGGCTACTGGATGGCGAACCTGATGCTGGTCCTGCTGGGCCTCTACCTGATGGATGCGTGGCGCGGCCTGGCGCGGCTGGAGCAGGGCGGCCAGCTGCTGTGGCGCCGCGTGCAGCCGCTGCTGCGGCGCCTGCGCCCCGTGCCCGGCATCGACTTCGGTCCGGACAGGATGCTGGCCGCCGGCGCCCTGTGGGGCTGGCTGCCGTGCGGGATGGTCTACAGCGTGCTGGTGACGGCGATGCTGTCCGGCTCCGCGACGGGGGGCGCGCTGGTGATGCTGGCCTTTGGGCTCGGCACCCTGCCGATGCTGCTCGGCCTCGGGCTGCTGGGCGCGCGCGTGCGCGCCTGCCTGCGCGTGCGCGGCGTGCGCGTGGCCTGCGGCGCGCTGGTGCTGGGCTTCGGCCTGCTCGGCCTGGCGCGCGCGGCCGGCGGACTGCCGCACGGCTGGGTACAAACGATCTGCGTGACGCCCGGAGCGCCGGCATGAACACGATGGCGGACGTCGTCCCGTGCTACCACTGCGGCCAGCCGGCTATCGCCAGTGAGGGCTGGCGTGCGACCGTCGGCGGCGAGGCGCGCACCATGTGCTGTCCCGGCTGCGCGGCGGCGGCCGAGGCAATCGCCGGCGCCGGCCTGGAGGACTACTACGCCAGCCGCACCGGATTCGCGGCGCCGGCCGGCGATGCCGCGAGCGACGATCCTGCAATTCTCCTGTACGACGAACCCGGGCTGGACGGCGATGCCGTATTCAGCGTCGAGGGCTTGCGCTGCGCCGCCTGCGTCTGGCTGATCGAGCGCCGCGTGGCCGCGCTGCCGGGCGTCGCGTCCTGCGGATTGAACGTCGCCACCGAGCGCCTGCACGTGCGCTGGGACCCGCAAGCCTGCCGGCCCAGCGCCATCATCAAGGCCCTGCGCGGCATCGGCTACACCGCCTATCCCTACGACGCGACGCGCCACGGCGCCCGGCTCGAGCGCGAGCGCAAGGCGCTGCTGCGGCGACTGTTCGTGGCCGGCCTGTCGATGATGCAGGTGATGATGTATGCCTTCCCGGTCTACATGGCGACCGACGGCACGATGGACGCCGACATGAAGGCGCTGATGGGCTGGGCGTCCTTCCTGCTGACCATTCCCGCCGTCGCCTACTGCGCCTGGCCCTACCTGGCTGGCGCCTGGAAGGACCTGCGGCGCGGCCTGCCGGGCATGGACGTGCCGGTGGCGCTGGGCATCCTGGCCGCCTTCGCCGGCAGCGCGGTCTCCCTGCTGCGGGGAGAAGGCGAGGTGTGGTTCGATTCGATCACCATGTTCGTGTTCCTGCTGCTGGGCAGCCGCTGGCTGGAACTGGACGCCCGCCGCAAGGCCGCGCGCGCCCTCGAGGGGCTGCAGCACGCGGCGCCGGCCACCGCCCTGCGCATGGACGGCTGGCCGGCGTCCTGCGATACCGGGACCGTCGCCGCCAGCCGGCTGCGGCCCGGCGACGTGATCCTGGTGCCGGCGGGGCAGACGGTGGCGGCGGATGGCGTCATCCTCGACGGCGCCACCGAGGTCGACCTGGCGCTGCTGACCGGCGAGAGCCGCACCCGCGCCATGGCCCCCGGCGACCTGCTGCCTGGCGGCGCCGTCAACGTCGCCCAGGCGATCGTGGTGCGCATGACCAGCAGCGCGTCCGACAGCACCCTGGCGATGCTGGTGCGGCTGAGCGAGCGCGCAGGCCAGGACAAGCCGCAGCTTGCGCTGTGGGCCGACCGTGTCGGCGCCTGGTTCGTGGCGGTGCTGCTGGCCCTGACCGCGGCCGTGTTCGCGTTCTGGCGGGCGGTCGACCCGGCGCGCGCCTGGCCGGCGGCGATCGCGGTGCTGGTGGTGTCCTGTCCGTGTGCGCTGTCGCTGGCGACGCCGACCGCGCTGGCGGCCGCGCTGGAACGCCTGCTGCGCCATGGCGTGCTGGCCGTGAAACCGCACGTGCTCGAGACGCTGGCGCGCGCCACCCACGTGGTGTTCGACAAGACCGGCACCCTGACCCGTGGCCGCCCGGTGCTGCGTGATACCTTGACCTTCTGGTCTGCGAGCGCGCAGGAGTGCCTGCGCCTGGCCGCCGCCCTGGAAGCGGGCAGCGCGCATCCGCTGGCGGAGGCGCTGCGCGCCGCGGCCGGGCCGGTGGACGTGACGGCCCGGCAGCTGTCGTATGCGGTCGGGCAGGGCGTCGAAGGCGAGATCGCCGGCCAGCGCTACCGCTTGGGCAGCAGCGCCTTCGTGGCCGGCCTGACCGGCACGCGGGCGCCGCTGGATACGCCGGCCGGCGCCAGCGCCGTCTGGCTGGGACGCGAGGACGGCTGGCTGGCGCGCTTCGACCTGGCCGACATCCTGCGCCCCGAAGCGCCGGTCCTGGTGCGCACGCTGCAGGAGATGGGCAAGTCCGTGCTGCTGCTGTCCGGCGACGACGACGAGGCGGTGCGGGCGGTGGCGTCGCAGCTCGGCATCCGCGATGCGCGCGGCCGCCAGCTCCCGCAGGACAAGCTGGACGCCGTGCGGGCCTTGCAGGCCGCGGGCGCGGTGGTGGCGATGGTCGGCGACGGCATCAACGACGCCGCGGTACTGGGCGGCGCCGACGTGTCGTTCGCGATGGGGCAGGGCGCCCAGCTGGCGCAACTGCATGCCGATTGCGTCCTGCTGGGCGACGCCGATTCAGGCCTGGCGCCGCTCGGCGAGGCGCTGCGCACGGCCGGCGCCTGCATGCGCACGATCCGCCAGAACCTGGGCTGGGCGATGCTGTACAACCTGGTCGCCATCCCGGCCGCCGCCAGCGGCCTGCTGAATCCCTGGCTGTCCGGACTGGGCATGGCGGGCAGTTCGGCGCTGGTGGTGCTGAATGCGCTCAGGCTGAGGAGGGAATGATGGAAGCCTTGTACCTGTTGATTCCGCTGAGCCTGATCCTGGTCGCGTTTGCGGTGTGGGTCTTCTTCGGGGCGGCGGAGAGCGGGCAGTTCGACGACCTGGATGGGCCGGCGTTGCGGATATTGAATGATGAGGACTAAGGGGTCAGAGTCCGGTGCTGGTTTTCGGGGGCTCTGACCCCTATAGCGCAAGCAGAACTTGGGTCCCCGCCTGCGCGGGGACGACAGGGTAGTGTTACATCGTCGGCCCACGCCCAGTACGCTGTTCCTTCTCGATCTCCTCCTGGCACGCGACGCAGGTCTGCACCGTCGGGGTCGCCAGCAGCCGCGCTTCCGGAATGTCGCGTCCGCAGCGGACGCAGATGCCGTAGCCGCCCGATTCCAGCCGGCCGAGGGCGGCGTCGATGTCGTGCAGCAGATTGGTTTCGTGCTCGGCCAGGTGCTCTTCGTTGTGGCTCAGCATTTCGCCGGCGGGGGCGTCGTCGTTCGAGCCCATGTGGGCCATCGGCGAGATCGCCGGGCGGTCGTCGGTGTCGCCGTCGGTGCGGGCGTGGACGGTGGCAAGCATGTCCTCGCGGCTCTTGCGCAGGCGCTTGCCGATTTCTTCATGCAGTTCAGTCGAGATGGGCGGCATGGGAAGTCCTATCGTTCAAAGTTGATCGGTCGTCCGCTTCCAGCAACACGTAGTTTCCTACCTCAACCCATTCTGAACATTTTGATTCACATCAAGGATTTTCCACGTTCAGAAACTTACGCTCCTGATGTCGTCCTTTCTTTTCTTCTAGGGAGTGCATTGTGGGCACCAGTCTAAACTATAACTATAAGGTCGTGCGCCAGTTTGCCATCGCCACCGTGGTCTGGGGGGTGATCGGCATGGCGGCCGGCGTGTGGATCGCGGCCCAGCTGGCGTGGCCGGCGCTGAACTTCGATATCCCGTGGCTGAGCTATGGCCGCCTGCGTCCGCTGCACACGAACGCGGTCATCTTCGCCTTCGGCATCTGCGGTCTGTTCGCCACCTCGTACTATGTCGTGCAGCGCACCTGCCAGGTCCGTCTGTTCTCGGACAAGCTCGCCGCCTTCACCTTCTGGGGCTGGCAGGCGGTGCTGGTGGCGGCCGCGATCACGCTGCCGATGGGCTTCACGCGAGGCAAGGAATACGCCGAGCTGGAATGGCCGATCGCGATCCTGATCGCCGTCGTCTGGGTGGCCTACGCCATCGTCTTCTTCGGCACCATCGTCAAGCGCCGCGTGCAGCACATCTACGTCGCCAACTGGTTCTTCGGCGGCTACATCATCGCGGTCGCGGTCCTGCACATCATCAACGGCATGTCGATGCCGGCTTCGCTGTGGAAGTCGTATTCGATGTACGCCGGCGTGCAGGACGCGATGATCCAGTGGTGGTACGGCCATAACGCGGTCGGCTTCATCCTCACCGCCGGCTACCTCGGCATGGTGTACTACTTCATTCCCAAGCAGGCCGAACGCCCGGTGTACTCGTACCGCCTGTCGATCGTGCACTTCTGGGCCCTGATCTTCACCTACATGTGGGCCGGGCCGCACCACCTGCACTACACCGCGCTGCCCGACTGGACCCAGTCGCTGGGCATGGTGTTCTCGCTGATCCTGCTGGCGCCGTCCTGGGGCGGCATGATCAACGGGATGATGACGCTGTCGGGCGCCTGGCACAAGCTGCGCTCGGATCCGATCCTGAAGTTCATGATCGTCTCGCTGTCCTTCTACGGCATGGCCACCTTCGAAGGCCCGATGATGTCGATCAAGACGATCAACTCGCTGTCGCACTACACCGACTGGGGCATCGCCCACGTCCACGGCGGCGCACTGGGCTGGGTGGGCTTCATCACCATGGGCTCGCTGTACTACCTGATCCCGCGCCTGGCGGGCAAGAAGCAGATGGCCAGCCTGGCCCTGGTCGAGACCCACTTCTGGCTCGGCACCATCGGCATCGTGCTGTACATCGCCGCGATGTGGATCGCCGGCGTGATGCAGGGCCTGATGTGGCGCGCCGTGAACCCGGACGGCACCCTGACCTATACCTTCGTCGAAGGCGTCAAGGCCACCTATCCCTATTACGTGATCCGCTTCGGCGGCGGCCTGATGTACCTGAGCGGCATGCTGACCATGGCGTACAACACCTGGTTGACGATGCGCGGCACCGTCTCCGTCGACGCGCGTATCCCGGCGCTGCGGGCGCACGCGCCGGCGACTCCCGAACACGCATAACAGAGAGTAGAAACCATCATGAAACTTGGCATTGGAAAATTCAGCCACGAGTGGATCGAGAAGAATCCCTGGCTGCTGATCGGCCTGGTGCTGGTCGTGATCTCCTTCGGCGGCCTGGTCGAGATCGTGCCGCTGTTCTTCCAGAAGTCGACCACCGAGCCGGTCGCCGGCCTGAAACCGTATTCGCCGCTGCGCCTGGCCGGGCGCGACATCTACATCCGCGAGGGCTGCTACAACTGCCATTCGCAGATGATCCGTCCTTTCCGCGCCGAGACCGAACGCTATGGCCATTATTCCGTGGCCGGCGAGTTCGTCTACGACCATCCCTTCCAGTGGGGCTCGAAGCGTACCGGCCCGGACCTCGCGCGCGTGGGCGGGCGCTACTCGGACGAGTGGCACCGCACCCACCTGGACAACCCGCGCGACGTGGTCCCCGAATCGAACATGCCGGGCTACCCCTGGCTCGCCAACACGAAGCTCGACCCGCAAGCCATCGTGCCGAAGATGCGCGCGATGCAGCGCCTGAACGTGCCGTATTCGGAGCAGGAAGTGCGGGACGCGCCCGCCGGACTGGAAGGCAAGAGCGAGCAGGACGCGCTGATCGCCTACCTGCAGGGCCTCGGTACGCAAATCAAGACAAGGAATTGAGCATGGCACTCCAACACATTTTCGACGACGCGAGCCGCATCATGACCGTGATCAGCTTCGCCACCTTCGCCGGCATCCTGGCCTGGACCTACGTGCTGCGCAAGGAGCGCGACTTCACCCAGGCCGCCGCGCTGCCTTTCGCCGACGACGCCGCGGACGCGGGCGACGGACCGGGAGAAGACTATGTCTGACTTCACCAGCGGTTTCTGGAACTGGTACATCGCCCTCATCACCATCCTCGGCATCGCCGGCTGCGCGATCCTGCTGTGGTCGCAGTCGGTGCACAAGGTCAGGATCGGCCAGGACGGGCAACCGGAAAAGACCACCGGCCACGTCTGGGACGAGGACCTGACCGAACTGAACACCCCGATGCCGCGCTGGTGGATGGGGCTGTTCTACCTGACCATCGTGTTCGCGATCGCCTACCTGGTGCTGTATCCGGGCCTGGGCAGCTATGCGGGCAAGCTGGGCTGGCAGTCGAGCGGCGCCTACAAGGCGGAGGTGAAGCAGGCCAACGCCGACTTCGGCCCGCTGTTCGACCAGTACCTGAAGCAGGACATCAAGGTCGTCGCGCGCGACCCGCAGGCGCACGCGATCGGCGAGCGCCTGTTCCTGAACTACTGCGCGCAGTGCCACGGCTCCGACGCGCGCGGCAACAAGGGCTATCCGAACCTGACGGACGGCGACTGGCTGTACGGCGGCGAACCGTCGGTGATCAAGGAAACCATCATGAAGGGCCGTAACGGCCAGATGCCGCCGATGGGCGCGGCCCTCGGTTCCGACAAGGACGTCGAGAACGTGGCCCACTACGTGCGCAGCCTGTCCGGCCTGACCGCCGATCCGGTCAAGGTCAGCTTCGGCAAGCCGAAGTTCGGCGCCTGCGCCGCCTGCCACGGCGCGGACGCGCACGGCAACCCGGCCCTGGGCGCGCCCAACCTGACCGACAAGACCTGGCTGTACGGCGGCAGCGCCGAGACGGTGATGGAGACCATCCGCAAGGGCCGCAACAACACCATGCCGGCCTGGGGCGAGTTCCTCGGCGAGGGCAAGGTGCACGTGCTGGCCGCGTACGTGTGGAGCCTGTCCAACGCACCGGAGGCGGCAAGATGAATGCGCCGACGCCCGAGGTGAAGGAAGCGGTCGTCAAGATGTACGCCGCGCGCGAGGAGATCCACCCGCGCGAGGTGAAGGGCCGCTACGCCACCTTGCGCTGGGCCTGCGTGTGGCTGACCCAGGCCCTGTTCTACGGACTGCCCTGGCTGCAGATGCATGGCCGCCAGGCGGTGCTGTTCGACCTTGGCGCGCGCAAGTTCCATCTGTTCGGACTGGTGCTGTGGCCGCAGGACTTCATCTACCTGGCGGCGCTCCTCATCGTCTGCGCCTATGGGCTCTTCCTGGTGACGGCGGTGGCCGGACGCGTCTGGTGCGGCTATGCCTGTCCGCAGACCGTGTACACCGAGATCTTCCTGTGGATCGAGCGCCGCATCGAAGGCAACCGCAGCGCGCGCATCCGCCTCGACCGCCAGCCGTGGACGCTCGAGAAGCTGGGCAAACGCGGCGCCAAGCACCTGGCCTGGGGCCTGGTCGCGCTGTGGACCGGCTTTACTTTCGTCGGCTACTTCACGCCGGTACGCCATCTGGCGCACGAGGCGCTGGGCTTTTCGCTCGGTCCGTGGGAACTGTTCTGGGTGCTGTTCTACGGCCTCGCCACCTACGGCAACGCCGGCTGGATGCGCGAGCAGGTCTGCAAGTACATGTGCCCCTATGCGCGCTTCCAGAGCGCGATGTTCGACCGCGATACGCTGATCGTCAGCTATGACGTGGCGCGCGGCGAACCGCGCGGCATCGCGAAATCGGAGCCCAAGGGCGACTGCATCGATTGCAGCATGTGCGTGCAGGTCTGCCCGACCGGGATCGACATCCGCAAGGGCCTGCAGTACGAATGCATCGGCTGCGCCGCCTGCATCGATGCCTGCGACAGCGTGATGGACAAGGTGGACAAGCCGCATGGCCTGATCCGCTACGCGACCGAGAATGCGCTGGCCGGACGCTGGACGGTGGCCCAGGTCCGCAAGCGCATCCTGCGCCCGCGCGTGATCGGCTACGGCCTGGTGTTCGTCGCCATCGCCGGCGCGCTCTTCACTTCGCTGGCGCTGCGCACCCCGCTCAAGCTCGACGTGATCCGCGACCGCGGCGCGATGGGGCGCGAAGTCGAGGACGGCAAGATCGAGAACGTCTACCGCCTGCAGGTGATGAACACCGCCGAGCGGCCGCACCTGTACCGCGTGGAAGTGGCCGGCATCGGCTCGGCTGCCATCGCCGACGAGGACGTGGTCGAACTCGACGGCGCATCGACGCGCGCAGTGCCGGTGCGCGTGCGCATCGAGTCGGGCAGGGCGGCCAGCGGCTCGCATCCGATCCGCTTTACGGTGCGCGCGCTCGACGACCCCGCGCTGTTCGTATCCGAAAAAGCCGTCTTCATCGTACCGAAATAAGGAATCAACGTGCACATCACTTCCAACACAGCTCCGGCCCGGCCCTGGTACACCCACCGCTGGCCGTGGTTCCTGATGCTGGGGCCGGCCTCGGTGCTGGTCGCGGGCTCCTTCGCCACCTGGCTGGCGCTCGGTCACCCCGACGCCATGGTGGTCGACGATTACTACAAGCAGGGCAAGGCGATCAACCAGGACCTGCGCCGCGACCGCGTGGCCAGCGCCCTGCGCCTGGCCGTGCACCTGCGCTACGAGGGCGGGCGCCTGCAGGGCCGGATCGAGAGCTTCGGCCGCCCGCTTGCCGTGCCGATCACGATCCGGCTCGCGCATCCGACCCTGCCGCAGCGCGACCTGGCCCTGCCGGTGCGGCCGGATGCAGATGGCGCGTTCTCGGTGCCGCTGCCGGTGCTCGAACACACACACTGGCAGGTGGTCGTCGAGGGCAATCTGCGCGACTGGCGCCTGGCCAAGGGCTGGAGCTGGCCGCGGCAGCAGGAACTGGCGATCGTCGCGGATCCGGTATAGCGGAGAGCACGCGGGCGACCGGTCTGGTCTTTTCCATGATAAATTGCTCAGAGTCAAACCTTGCTGTTTGGCGCTGATAATCGAGATTGGAAGAGAGAGACATGTCCCAGACCCGTTCGCGCGTCCTGCGCACCACCATCGCATCGCTGTTCCTCCCGCTGGCGCTCGCCGCCGGCATGCAGCATGCCACTGCCGCCACCGCGGCCGCCAAGGCCGTCAAGGTCACCACGCCGGCCACCGCCGGCAAGCCGAACAAAGCCTTCGACACCTGGGCCGACCGCTTCGCCGAGGACTGGGTCCGCGCCAACCCGCAGGCGGCCACCTCGACCCAGTACTTCCAGGGCGCCGAACAGGAAGCCCTCGACCGCCAGCTGACCCCCCAGACCCGCGAACAGCGCCGCAAGATGATCAAGCTGGCGAAATCCGGCGTGGCCCGCCTGGACGCTTTCCTGGCCGGTCCGCTGAGCGAGGAACAGCGCACCTCGGCCTCGGTGATGCGCTGGAGCCTGGCCAACACCGTCGCCAGCGAACCGTTCGAGGACTACAGCTTCGTGTTCAACCAGTTCGGCGGCGTGCAGGTCGGCCTGGTCAACTTCATGACCAACACCCATCCGCTGCGCCGCGCGTCGGACCTGGACAGCTACATGGCGCGCCTCGATCAGGTGGGGCAGCGCATGGACGAAGCCGTGGTCAAGGCCAGGGAAGCCAGCGCGAAGGGCCTGCTGCCGCCGCGCTTCATCCTCGAGCGCGCCCAGTACCAGGTCGAGCTGTTCCTGAAGCCGGAAGCGAGCCAGAACGTGCTGGTCACCACGCTCGACCAGCGCCTGGCCAAGCTGCCGGACGTGCCGGAGGCGGCGCGCGCGAAGGCGGTGGCCGACGCCGCCCGCATCGTCGACCAGAAGATCCGCCCGGCCTACCGGCGCGTGCAGGCCTTCATGGCCGGGATCCATCCGCGGACCGACGACACGGCCGGCATCTCGCGCCTGCCGGGCGGTCTGGCGGCCTACCAGCAGGCCCTCAGGACCTACACCAGCACCAACCTCACGGCCGAGCAGATCCACGAGATCGGCCTGCGCGAAGTGGCCCGCATCGAAGGGGAGATGGACCGCCACCTGCGCACGCTCGGCTACACCGAAGGCTCGATCGAGGAACGCATGAAGAAGCTGGACGCCAGCTTCCAGCCGAAGGGAGAAGGCGACCCGCGCCCGGAACTGCTGCAGAAGTACGCGGCGATGGTGGCGGACGCCGAGCAGCGCAGCAATGCGATCTTCAACCTGAAGCCGCGCGCCCCGGTGGAGGTGCGCCGCGAACCGCCGTTGACGGAGCCGTCGGCCGCCGCCCACTACACGCTGCCGGCGCCGGACGGCAGCCGTCCCGGGATCTTCTGGGTGCCGATGCGCGGCCCGACCTTCGACGTGATCCGCATGCGCAGCCTGTCCTACCACGAGGCGGTGCCGGGCCACCACTTCCAGCTGGCGATCCAGCAGGAGCGGACCGACTTGCCGAAATTCCGCGCCCAGCGCATCTTCGGCGGCGGCAGCGCCCACAGCGAAGGCTGGGGCCTGTACGCCGAGCGGCTGGCGGTGGAGCAGGGCTGGTACGACGGCGACATCCCGGGCCTGCTCGGCGCGCTCGGCTCGGAACTGTTCCGCGCGCGGCGCCTGGTGGTCGACACTGGCCTGCACACCAAGGGATGGACGCGCCAGCAGGCGATCGACTACGGCATCGGCGCGCAGGAAGTCGAGCGCTACGTGGCCTGGCCGGGCCAGGCCTGCGCCTACATGGTCGGCATGCTGCGCATCCTCGAACTGCGCGACCAGGCCAGGAAGGAGCTGGGCGACAGGTTCTCGCTGCCGGCTTTCCATGACGTGGTGCTGAAGAATGGGTCGGTGCCGCTGGATGTGCTGGGGGAGATCGTGCAGCGTTGGGTGGCCCGGCAGAAGCAGGCTTGAACGCTGACGTTCTAGCCGGAAGGGCCCGCCGGTGGCTGCCGGTGTTCCGGCGGTATCGGCGGGTCCGATCTCATGGCGGCGGCTTTGCCGACTGGACGCTGGCCTGAAGGGGACGGTTCCCGATAATGTGCTCTATCATCCAGGATAAACGGCTGTTCCGCGCGGTCGAGGACAGGCGAGCCGCTCCGCAATCCGCCGCGGTCGCACTCGATGTCATGCGAGGCACTGAACGGTTGCTCGACGATGCCGATGGGGCGGGAAAGGTAGCTCATGAAGATATATCTGGACGATGAGAGGACGACGCCGGAAGGCTGGCACCGCGTCTACTGGCCCGACGAGGCAATTCTGCTGCTGGAAACAGGGCAAGTCACGGAGATCAGCCTGGACCATGACTTGGGAGACGATGAACGCGGTACCGGGTATGACGTCGTCTTGTGGATAGAAGAAGCCGTGATCACGAGGGGATTCATCCCTCCGAAAATCCTGGTACATTCTGCGAATTCCTCGGCACGTCTAAAGATGGAACTCGGCATCCAGTCCATTGTCGAGAGAGCGCGGGGAACGAGGTAATGCGTCGTCGCTTGCCGACTGCCCCAAACCGGCGGCAGGGCAGGGCCATCGTCCGCAAAAAACCGAAGCATCGACTCGAAGAACGCACGGCAAGTCCGGAACCGATGCAACCACGCACAGGATAACCGCCCATGCTCAGTCGTTCAAGCCTAGCGCCTCCCACCCCTGCGGCGCAAGCTTCACGTACAGCTTTTCCTTCTGCTTCTGCTCGCCATCGATGTTCCGCCCAAGGTCAGGAAAAGCCTCCTTGACCTGCGGCTTCCTGGCCCAGTCGGCCACGTTCGACAGCTTGTAGGTATAGATGACGGCGGATTCCTGGTGGTCGCCCACCTTGGACGGATCGGCCCAGCGCAGGACCTTGGACAGCGACTTGCGGCCCCAGCACATGCGCGGCTCGCGCCCGGCCACTGTGCGAAGGTAGGGTTTCGCGGCATCGGTCATCGTATAGCGCCTGACCTTCAACTTCGATCCGCCACTCGGCAATTCCGTGTCCTCGCCCCTGGCCAGGCCCGCTGATTCCAGCGCCGCCATCTGGCCCGCGACGCCGTCCGGATACAACTTCTGCTGGCGAATGTCGATGTCGTACACGTCGACCGGCCACTTGATGGGGGCCAGGCACAACTCGCCCTTCTTGTCGAAGTACTGGCTGACGGCGGCGGCGAAGTTCTTTTCGTTGGCGGAGGTCTTGCTGTCGCAGGCCGACAGCGCGGCGGACAATGTCACGCCGAGGAGCAGGGAGATGGCGGTCGTTTTCATGGTGATGTCATTGTACCAAGGCTGCGGCGGCCCGCCAGCTCCTGCTCGAGCTTCGCGTCGCGGCCATAGATATCGGCGGCGAAGCGCGGATTGCCTTCGCCGTCGACGCTGGCGGTGGCGTAGAAAATCACCACCGGAATCGCCCGGGCCAGGTCGACGTGCCGGGTCGGCCCCGGTTGCAGTGCGCCCTGGATCCTGTCGGCGTTCCACTTCTGCTGCCGGCCCAGCACGTACTGGGCCAGGGCGGCCGGATGCTCGACGCGGATGCAGCCGTGCGACAGGTCGCGCCGGCTGCGCTGGAACAGCTCGCGCGCCGGGGTCGAGTGCAGGTAGATGTCCATCGGGTTCGGCATCGCGAACTTGATCGCACCCAGCGAGTTCTTCGGTCCCGGGCGCTGGCGCACGCGCGCCCGGCCCGCCTTGAGGTCGGCCACGCTGGCGCCCGGCGGCACCGTCTCCATCTCGTTCTGCGCGAGGTAGGCAGGGTTGCGCGCGAGTTTCGGCAGGATTTCCTTTTCCAGGATGCTGCGCGGGACGTTCCAGTACGGGTTGAACTCGAGGTAGCGCATCTGGCCGACGAACAGCGGGGTCTCCGTCTTGAGCGCGGTGCCGACCACCACCCGCATCTCGAGCGGCGGCTCGGCGCCGGGCGCATCGCCGCCGCCGTTCTGGAACGCCCACAGGCGGTACGCCGGCAGGTCGACCACGATCAGCGGGCCGCGGCCCAGATCAGGGAGCCAGCGCAGGCGCTCGAGCGTCAGTTCGAGCTGGCGCACGCGCTTCGCCAAGGGCACGTTGAGGGCGTCGATGGTGCCTCGGCCCAGCACGCCATCGTCAAGCAGCCCATGCCGCGCCTGGAAGCGCTCGACGCCCTCGGCCATCGGCTCGCTGTAGGTGCCCTCGGCCGGCGGCGGGGCATCGGCCGGCAGGTCGCCCAGCAGCACCAGGCGCTTGTACAGCGCCGTCGCGGCCGGGTAGGCGCCGCCGGGCACGACCTTGGCGTCCGGTTTCGGCAGCGCCGGCCAGGCTTGCCGGGACAGCTCGCGGTAATGCGCCAGCGCCGCCTTGACCCGGCCGTACTGGTTCAATTGGGGCTCGGCCGCCTGCACCGCGGCCTGCAGCTTGCCGCCGGCGAGTCCGGCGCGCAGGCGTTCGACCGGGTCGTACTGCTTCAGGCGCGCATCGGGCAGGCGGGTATGGTATTCGGAGCGCACGCGGCCGACGCGCAGGTCGGCCAGGTAGTGCAGCATCGCCGCGGTGAGCGCGACGTCGAAACGGGCGATATCGGCGTCGCCCGCGCTCAACTGGCGCTGCAGCGCGTCGGCGCCATAGTCGCGCGGGTCCAGGCCCTGCAGCCTGGCCTGGCGCAGCACCCATAGTGCGGCCGCGGCGGTCGACGGATTCCAGGCGGGGGCGTATTTGCGCGGGGCGTAGAAGCGCTCGAGCCAGCCGCGTTCGTCGTAGGGGCCCGAGGGCGCCGCGGACGACTGTGTGGCCTGGACGGCCAGGGTGCGGATGGTGGCGGGGATGGGCTGCGCGAGGGTGGAGCAGGGGACGAGTGCCACGGCTGCGCAAAGCGCGAGGGCGGCGCCGATTTTCTTGCTGAGTTTCATTGTTACCTTCGGACTTCGGCAACCGTACGTTGCCGATCCGAATCATACCCGTTCAGCGATACCGATGCGCTAGCCAGGCGTGCGCCCTCACGCCATCGGACTGCACTGCTCGGTCCCGGCCGCCATCGCCTTCAGGCGCGCCGGTTCGAGCAGGATCACTTCGCGCTTGTCGACCTGCACCAGCCCCATCTTCTTGAAGCGCGACAGCAGGCGGCTGATGCTTTCGATGGTCAGGCCGAGGTAGTTGCCGATGTCCTCGCGCGACATGCGTAATTGGAAACTGTTGGCCGCGTAGCCGCGCGCGGCGTAGCGGGCGGACAGGTTCACCAGGAACACGGCGAAGCGCTGCTCGGCGCGCATATTGCCCAACAGAAGCATGACGTTCTGTTCGCGCGTGATTTCCTGGCTCATGATGCGGTGGAAGTGGCGCAGCAGGGCTGGCACGTGGCCGAACAGGTCTTCCAGGCTGGCGAAGGGGATTTCGCAGACTTCGCTGTCTTCCAGCGCCACGGCGTCGCAGTGGTGGCGGTCGCCGCTGATCGCATCCATGCCCAGCAGCTCGCCGGCCATCTGGAAACCCGTGATCTGGGCTTCTCCGGCCGCGTTCACCTGGTAGGTCTTGAAATGGCCGAAGCGCACCGCGTACAGGTTGCGGAAGGGCTCGCCCATCCGGTACAGCGGCTCGTCGCGTTCGAGGCGGCGGCGCTTGCCGATGATCTTGTCGAGGCGGTCGATGTCCGCATCCTCCAGGCCCATCGGCAGGCACAGCTGGTGCATGCTGCATGCCGAGCAGCTTGCCTTCAGCGCCTGCACGTTCAGGGGCTTGTCGTCGTTCGGAAAGTGGATGGCCTGGAGCATCGGAAAGAAGAGGCGGTGGCGGTAAATACCTTGATTATACGGCCCGTTGTCACGCCCGGGGCCGCCTGCTGGCCTGCTGGCCGGCCTTCTGTCCATACTTTGTGGCATTTTCGCCGTGCCAAAGCCGTTCGCGGCCCGGACCTGCCTTGTCACACTGCCAATCGTGCGCGGCCCGGCCCATGCTAGATTCTGCACACGACAATATGCGGGGGACTTCCATGTTCGGTTTGGCGGCATTGGACCTGGCGCGCGTGCAGTTTGCGTTCACGATGTCGTTCCACATCCTGTTCCCGGCCATCACCATCGGCCTGGCCAGCTACCTTGCCGTGCTGGAACTGTGCTGGCTGAAGACGAAACGCCAGGTCTTCGTCGACCTGTACCACTTCTGGCTGAAGATCTTCGCCGTCAACTTCGGCATGGGCGTGGTCTCGGGCATCGTGATGGCTTACCAGTTCGGCACCAACTGGAGCTATTTTTCGGAATACGCCGGCGCCATCACCGGGCCGCTGCTGGCCTACGAAGTGCTGACCGCGTTCTTCCTCGAGGCCGGCTTCCTGGGCGTGATGCTGTTCGGCTGGACCCGGGTCGGGCCCGGGCTGCACTTCCTGGCCACCTGCATGGTGGCGCTCGGCACCCTGATCTCGGCCACCTGGATCCTCGGCTCGAACAGCTGGATGCAGACCCCGCAGGGCTATGCCATCGTCGAGGGCCGCATGGTGCCGGTCGACTGGCTCAGGATCATCTTCAATCCGTCGTTCCCGTACCGGCTGACGCACATGGCGATCGCGGCCTTCCTGTCGACCGCGCTGTTCGTCGGCAGCTCGGCCGCCTGGCACCTGCTGAAGGGACGCGGCAACGAGGCGGTGCGCACCATGCTGTCGATGGCGATGTGGATGGTGCTGGTGGTGGCGCCGATCCAGGCCGTGGTCGGCGACATGCACGGCCTGAACACCCTGCAGCACCAGCCGGCCAAGATCGCCGCCCTCGAAGGGCACTGGCAGAACGAAGGCGACAAGCCCTTGCCGCTGCTGCTGTTCGGCATCCCGTCGATGGAGGACGAGGAAACCAGGTTCGCGGTCGGCATCCCGCGGGTCGGCAGCTGGATCCTGACCCATACCTGGGCCGGCCAGATCAAGGGCCTCAAGGAATTCCCGCCCGACCAGCGGCCGAACTCGCTGATCATCTTCTGGAGTTTCCGACTGATGGTCGGGCTGGGCCTGCTGATGATCGCGCTGGGCGCCTGGAGCCTGTGGCTGCGCGTGAAGAAGCGGCTGTTCGACAGCCGCGGCTTCCTGCGCATGGCCATGTGGATGGGACCGGCGGGCCTGCTGGCGGTGCTGGCGGGCTGGATCACCACCGAGGTCGGGCGCCAGCCCTGGGTCGTGTACGGCGTGCTGCGCACCGCGGACGGCGCCTCGAAGATCACGGCCGGGCCGCTGGCGCTGAGCCTGGCGGTGTTCGTGGTGGCCTATTTCTTCGTGTTCGGGGTCGGCATCGCCTATGTGCTGCGGCTGGTGCGCAAGGGACCGCAAGCCTTCGACCTCAGCCGCACGCCGCAGGGCGGGCCGGGCAGGGGACGCACGCCGGCGCGGCCGCTGTCGGTGCCGGAAGCGGACGCCTCGGTCAACGAAGACAACCTTACCTGAATCGGCTGAACCAGCATGGACATCGACATCACCGCGGTCTGGGCCACGATCATCTTCTTCTCCGTCTTCATGTACGTGGTGCTGGACGGCTTCGACCTCGGCATCGGCATGCTGTATCCCTTCGTGCCGGGCAGGCGCGAGCGCGACGTCATGATGAATTCGGTGGCGCCGATCTGGGACGGCAACGAAACCTGGCTGGTGCTGGGCGGAGAAGGGCTGCTGGCGGCCTTCCCGGTGGCGTACGCGATCATCCTGCCCGGCCTTTACCTGCCGCTGATCTTCATGCTGGTCGGCCTGATCTTCCGCGGCGTCGCCTTCGAATTCCGCTTCAAGGCCAACGACCGCGAACGGCCCATCTGGGACCTGGCCTTCATCGCCGGTTCGATGACGGCCGCCTTCTTCCAGGGCGTGTCGCTGGGGGCCTTCCTGTCCGGGATTCCGGTGTCGGGGCGCAGTTATGCCGGCGGCCCGCTCGACTGGTTCGCGCCGTTCCCGCTGGCGGCTGGCGTCGGCGTCATGATCGCCTACGCCCTGCTGGGCGCGACCTGGCTGGTGATGAAGACCGAGGGCGAGCTGCACGCCCGCATGGTGAAGCTGGCGCGCCCCTTCACCTGGCTGCTGCTGGCAGCGATCGCCGTGGTCAGCATCTGGACCCCGCTGTCCCAGCACCAGGTGGCCGAGCGCTGGTTCAGCTTCCCGAACCTGCTGGTCCTGTCGCCGGTGCCGCTGCTGGTGGCCGCATCCGCGTTCTGGCTGCTGTGGTCGCTGAAGCGCGATCCCTTCCGCCATCCCTTCATTGCCGCCCTGGCCCTGGTGCTGCTGGGCTTTACGGGGATGGCGATCAGCATCTGGCCGCATATCGTGCCGCCCGCGATCACGATCTGGGAAGCGGCGTCGCCGCCGGCCACCCAGGGCTTCGCGCTGGTCGGCACCCTGATCGTGCTGCCGCTGATTTTGGCCTACACCGGCTGGTCGTACTACGTCTTCCGCGGCAAGGTGGGCGATACCGGGGGTTACCACTGATGGCGCCGCTCTGGCTGCGGCGCGCCGGCTGGTTCGCGGGCCTGTGGATGGCCGGGGTGGCGGCGCTGGGCGTGGTCGCCTGGCTGCTGCGGGTCGTGATGCATGCAGCCGGCATGAAATAGCAGGCACGCGAAAGTTCAACCGTGCGCGCCTTCTGGGTGTCGTGGTACTACACTTTCAGTGCAGATTTGCTAACGGGAGAACTACTCAGTGCCTCAGGAGACCGCGTCCTTTCAAACGATTGCCTTGCCCTTGTCCGACGAGGACCAGGCACGGGCCGATTTTTACGCACTGATAGCGCGCCTGATGCTGGCGCCACCCGACGCCCCGCTGCTCGCGGCCCTGGCCACGGCCGAGCCGATCGCCGCCGACGGCCTCGATGAAGCCGGGCGGGCGCTGCAGGACGGCTGGCTGAAGCTGACCCAGGCCGCCAGCGTGATGGATGCCGATGCGGTGGCCGGGGAATTCGATGCGCTGTTCATCAGCACCGGCAATCCGCTGCTGAATCCTTACGGCTCGTTCTACCTGTCGGGCCACCTGAACGATTTCCCGCTGGCCGAACTGCGCCAGGACCTGGCCCGCCTGCGCATCGCGCGTGCGCGCGGCGTGGGCGAGTTCGAAGACCATCTGGGCACCCTGTGCGAAACCATGCGCGTGCTGATCACCGGTGCGCCGGGCATTGCGCGCCAGACGCTGGCCGAGCAGAAGCACCTGTTCACCGCCCACATCCAGCCATGGTACGCGGCCTGCGTGGCCGACATTTCCGCCGCTGAACCGGCCAATTTCTACCGGGTGGTCGCCGCGTTCGCCGGCGCCTTCCTGGCGGTCGAAGCCCATGCCTTCTCGGTATGGACAGATGACAAAAACCCGGCCGATGCACCCCTTGCCGCATGAGGACAACGATGGCTACCGACGATAAAGACAAAGCGCCCGATCCCGCCCGCCGCAGCCTGCTGAAGGCCGCACCGCTGGGCGCCCTGGCCGTGGTCGCGGCCCGCGCCGGCGCCGCCGAGACCGCCGCGCCCGCAGTGGCGGCGGAAGCGCCGGCCAAGCCGAAGGGCTACCACGAAACCGAACACATCCGCCGCTACTACGGTACGGCCGCCTACTGGTAATGCCAGGAACCGAGCAAGGAACTGAGGAGCAGCCATGACACTGGTGAAGACTTCGCGCGACAGCGGGCTGAAACGGCGCAAATTCCTGGTCGGGGCCGGCGTCACGGCCGGCGCGGCGGCGGTCGCGCGCCACCTGCCGCTGAACGTCATCGAGCCGGCTTCGGCCGCCGATCCGGCGCCGGCGCAGGCCCCGAAGACCGAGATCAAGCACACCATCTGCAGCCACTGCTCGGTCGGCTGCTCGGTGGAGGCGGTGGTGCAGAACGGGGTCTGGGTGCGCCAGGAAGCGGCCTTCGACTCGCCGATCAACATGGGCGCGCACTGCGCCAAGGGCGCCTCGGTGCGCGAGCACGGCTTCGGCGAGCACCGCCTGCGCTATCCGATGAAGCTGGTCAACGGCAAGTACGAGCGCATCTCCTGGGACCAGGCCATCAACGAGATCGGCGACAAGCTGCTGCAGCTGCGCCAGCAGTCCGGCCCGGATGCGTTGATGGTGATCGGCAGCTCGAAGCACAACAACGAACAGTCCTACCTGCTGCGAAAATGGGTCTCGATGTGGGGCAGCAATAACTGCGACCACCAGGCACGCATCTGCCACTCGACCACGGTGGCGGGCGTGGCCCAGACCTTCGGCTACGGCGCGATGACGAACTCGTTCAACGACTTGCACTACAGCAAGGCGGTGATGTTCATTGGCTCGAACCCGGCCGAGGCCCACCCGATCTCGATGCTGCACTTCCTCCACGCGAAGGAACTGGGCGCCAAGATGATCGTGATCGACCCGCGCTTCACGCGCACGGCGCGCTTCGCCCACCATTACGTGCGGGTCCGTCCGGGCACCGATATCCCGCTGGTGTGGGGCATCCTGTGGCACATCTTCGAGAACGGCTGGGAAGACAAGGAATACATCGCGGCCCGCACCAACGGCATGGACGACGTCCGCAAGGAAGTCGCGAAGTGGACGCCGGACAAGGTGACCGACGTGACCGGCGTGCCGGAAGCCTCGGTGCGGATGGCGGCCGAGATGCTGGCCAAGAACCGCCCCTCGTCGGTGGTGTGGTGCATGGGCATCACCCAGCACCACGTCGGCACCGCCAACGTGCGCGCCCTGTGCATCCTGCAACTGGCGCTGGGGAATATCGGCATCCAGGGCGGCGGCGCCAACATCTACCGCGGTCACGACAACGTGCAGGGCGCCACCGACGTCGGCCCGAACGGCGAATCGCTGCCGGGCTATTACGGGATCGCCGAGGGGGC
This sequence comes from Telluria sp. Soil_C_11, assembly GCF_057657395.1. Taxonomy (NCBI): domain Bacteria; kingdom Pseudomonadati; phylum Pseudomonadota; class Betaproteobacteria; order Burkholderiales; family Oxalobacteraceae; genus Telluria; species Telluria sp. Soil_C_11. Next base: position 380,539 of record NZ_JBDGIN010000002.1, read on the forward strand.
GTGGAAGCACTTCGCGAACGTCTGGGGCGTCGACTACGAATGGATCAAGTCGCGCTTCGGCTCCAAGGAGCTGATGGAAAAGCCGGGCATCACTGTCTCGCGCTGGTTCGACGCCGTGCTGGAAGACAACCAGTACGTCGACCAGCCGACCAACCTGCGCGCCGTGTTCTACTGGGGCCACGCGCCGAACAGCCAGACCCGCCTGCCGGACATGAAGAAGGCGATGCAGAAGCTCGACATGCTGGTCGTGATCGATCCATATCCGAGCATGACGGCGTCGATGCACGGACGCGAGAACGGCGTCTACCTGCTGCCGGCGGCTTCGCAGTTCGAATGCCAGGGCTCGGTGACCGCCTCGAACCGATCTATCCAGTGGCGCGAACGCGTGATCCAGCCGCTGTTCGAGTGCAAGACCGACCACGAGATCATGTACCTGTTCGCGCGCAAGCTGGGCTTCGGCGATGAGCTGGTGAAGAACATCAAGGTGGTCAACAACGAACCGGTGATCGAGGACATCCTCCGCGAAATCAACCGCTCCTGCTGGACCATCGGCTACACCGGCTGCTCGCCGGAGCGCCTGAAGCTGCACATGCAGAACAAGCACACCTTCAACCCGACCACCATGCGCGCCGAGGACGGCCCCTGCAAGGGTGACTACTACGGCCTGCCGTGGCCGTGCTGGGGCACGCCGGAGATGAAGCATCCGGGCACGCCGATCCTGTACGACCTGCACAAGCCGGTGGCCGAGGGCGGCCTGCCGTTCCGCGCCAACTGGGGCGTCGAGCACAACGGCGAGAGCCTGCTCGCGGCCGACGGCTCGACCAACAAGGACAGCGAACTCGACGTCGGCTACCCCGAGTTCGACCATGTGTTCCTGAAGAAGCTCGGCTGGTGGGGCGACCTCACGCCGGAAGAGCAGAAGGCGGCCGAAGGCAAGAACTGGAAGACCGACCTGTCGGGCGGCATCATCCGGGTCGTCATTTCCCACGGCTGCGCGCCCTGGGGCAATGCGCGGGCGCGCTGCAACGTCTGGAACTTCCCGGACCCGGTGCCGGTCCACCGCGAGCCGCTCGTCTCGCCGCGCCGCGACCTGGTCGCGAAGTACCCGACCTACGACGACAAGGCCGCGTTCTGGCGCCTGCCGACGCTGTACAAGTCGGTCCAGCAGGTCGACTTCTCCAAGGATTATCCGCTGATCATGACCTCCGGTCGCCTGGTCGAGTACGAGGGCGGCGGCGAGGAGACCCGCTCGAATCCGTGGCTGGCCGAACTGCAGCAGAACATGTTCTGCGAGGTGAATCCGGAAGACGCGGCCCAGATCGGCGTCAAGCTGGGCGACTTCATGTGGGTCGAGACCCCGACCGGGGCGCGCCTGAAGCTGATGGCGATGGTCACCCAGCGCGTGCCGGTAGGCATCGTCTGGATGCCCTTCCACTTCGGCGGCTGGTGGATGGGCGAAGACCTCGAGAAGCATTACCCGGAAGGGGGCGCCCCGACCGTGCGCGGCGAGGCCGCCAACACCGGCTGGACCTACGGCTATGACGCCGTGACGATGATGCAGGAAACCAAAGTGTCGCTGTGCCGCCTGGTGCGCGCGTGAATTGAGGAGAGTGAGATGGCCGCGAGGATGAAATTCATTTGCGACACGGAGCGCTGCATCGACTGCAACGGCTGCGTGACGGCCTGCAAGAACGAGAACGAGACGCCATGGGGCGTGAACCGGCGCCGGGTGGTCACGATCAACGACGGCGTGCCCGGCGAGCGCTCGATCTCGATGGCCTGCATGCACTGCAGCGACGCGCCCTGCCTCGCGGTGTGCCCGGTCAACTGCATCTACCACACCGAGGACGGCATCGTGCTGCACTCGAAGGACCAGTGCATAGGCTGCGGCTACTGCTACTACGCCTGCCCGTTCGGCGCACCGCAGTTCCCGGAGAGCGGCCTGTTCAACCACCGCGGCAAGATGGACAAGTGCACCTTCTGCGCCGGCGGCCCGGAACCGGACACCTCCGAAGCCGAGTTCAAGAAATACGGCCGCAACCGGATCGCCGAGGGCAAGCTGCCGGCCTGCGCCGAGATGTGCGGCACCAAGGCCCTGATCGGCGGCGACGCCGGCGTGATCGCCGACATCTACCGCCAGCGCGTCGAAACGCGCGGCTACGGTCCGGAACTGTGGGGCTGGAAGATCGCCTACGGCAAGCCCAAGCGCGGCGGCGACATCAAGGCCACCGGCGACGGCCCGCGCGAGAACCAGAACCTGAAGGATTCGCAGAACGACCCGGGGAGGCTGCCGACATGAAGCGACTGTTCATCATGGTATTGCCACTGTGCCTGCTGGCCGGTTGCCTCGAGGTCGACCAGCATCCGAACTGGATCAAGGGCCAGTACGCCGGCAAGAAGGACGACCGCCAGTTCGCCACCCACTTCCACAACGACAAGCTGTCCTGGTGGGGCACGATCAGCAACCGCAACCAGCACCAGAACGAATACAACCGGGCCAATCCCTGAGGAGCCGACCATGCGAACAATCCACTGGTTATCGTCCTTCCTGATGGGACTGTGCCTGGCGCTGAGCCTGTCGTCGGCCTGGGCCGGGGTGCCGAACAACCGTGCCCAGCCGGCCTATGCCGAGGAGCAGACCATCCTCCAGGCCGAGAAGGATTCGCGTTCGCCGGAGCCGGGCCTGGATTCGAAGGATTCCGGCCGCGTGCACATCGACCGCCACTACCTCGGCCAGTACGGCCAGAAGGAGGGCACCGTGATCGTCCAGCGCGGCGGCAACGAGTGGCGCGTGCTGCGCAACGGCCCGCTCGCGACCCTGGCCGGCGTGATCCTGGTGCTGGCGCTGCTGGCCGTGTTCGTGGTCGCGGCAGTGGTCGGCAAGATCAAGGCCGACGAGCCGGACACCGGACGGCGCATCCGCCGCTTCACCGACTGGGAGCGCTTCATCCACTGGTCGACGGCGATCAGCTTCATCATCCTGGCCGTCACCGGCCTGGTGATCCTGTTCGGCAAGAAACTGCTGATCCCGCTGTTCGGGCACGACATCTTCGCCTTCATCGCCTACATCTTCAAATACCTGCACAACTTCATCGGCCCGCTGTTCATCCTGTGCTCGGTGGCGATGTTCTTCACCTTCCTGCACCGCAACTTCTTCCGCCGCATCGACTGGCTGTGGTTCAGGAAGGGCGGCGGCATGCTGACCCATGAGCACGTGCCTGCCGGCTTCTTCAACGCCGGCGAGAAGAGCTGGTTCTGGCTCGGCGTGACCCTGCTGGGCCTGGTGATGTCGATCAGCGGCCTGGTCCTGGATTTCATCGCCTTCGGCCAGACCCGCTACGTGCTGCAGGTCGCCAACTACCTGCACCTGCTGGGCGCGACCTTCTACATCGCGGCCGCCATGGGCCACATCTACATCGGCACCTGGGGCACCCCGGGCGCCTACCACGCGATGCGCCACGGCGACGTCGACGAAGCCTGGGCCAGGGCCCACCACGGCATCTGGTACGACGAGGTCAAGGCCGGCGTGCCGCCGGGAACCTTCGACGACCGCCTGCCGCCCGATCATCCCCCTTCGGGAGGCGCACCGGGCACGCTGCCGCCGGGCAGGCGCCCGGGGCCGGCGCACTGAGCATGAGGACCGCACCATGAAAGCATCAGTTTTTCTTATGCATGCAGGCGCCGTGGCGCTGCTCCTGAGCGCGGCCGGCTGCAAGCGGCATGGCGACGAAGCCATGCGCGAGACCAAGTTCCCGGGCATGGTCACGGCCGGCGGCGGCACCAGCGGCCAGGTCATGGCGCGCAACGGAGGACCGAAGACCGACGCCACCTATGCGGGCGGGACACCGGGCATCGCCGGCGGCTCGGGCGGCAATACCGGCGGCGTGGCCACCGGGGGCGCGGTGCGCGAAACCGGCCAGGGCCCGAGCAATGGCGTATCGACCCCGTCCAGCGGCACCGCCGCGCAGACGGGCGCCACCGAGAAACCATCCGGCGACAGCGGCAACAACCCGGTCAAGCCCGACGCCAACCCGGCGCCGCAGCCGGCCGCCGCCCACCGCGACCCGGGCGCAAGCAGCGCCGCGCCGGGCCGCTGACCGGGCCGCCGATACGAGGAGGACCATGCGATGAGGACGACCCAACACAGGAAAGGCCACCCCGGCCGCCATCCGGCGATCAAGGCGGCCCTGCTGATCGCGGGCCTGCTGCTGGCCAGTGTTGCCTGGGCAGCCCTGCCGCCGCCGACCCCGGCCCAGCAGCAGGCCGCGGCCGAGAAGAAGGCCAAGGCCGATGCCCAGGCCGCGGCCGACAAGGTCAAGCTGGCGGCGTCGATGGACGCCGTCACCGCCCGCTGGCGCGCGCGCGCCGCGAAGGAAGGCTGGAAGACCAATCCGGCGGTGGCCATCGCCGCCGCCGCGCCGGCTGCGGGAGCGGCGCCCGCCGCCGGTGGCGCGCCCGTCACCGCGGCCGGGCCGGCCAGCCCGCCGCCAGCCGGGTCGATCGGTGCCGGCAACACGACCGCCGCCGGGCAGGCTGGCGTCAACCCGGCCATCAAGAGCGAAAAGCTGGGCACCGCACCGCCGAGCGAGGACGTCAAGAAGGCGCCGACCCAGGCCCAGCCCAGGAGCGCAAAACCAACCGTCGACAGGGGCACGCCTGACGTGAAGAACAAATGAAGATGGGCAGCATGCCGATCGCGGTGCTGATGCAGCGCCGCAGCGTCAAGCACGTCTGGGCCGACGAAGCGTGGGAAGCGGTGGGCGTGGTGCCCGACCGCGGCAACCTGCCGCACGTGCAGATGCTCAGCCAGACGCCGGAGCGCGACTACTACCTGGTCTCGGGCCTCGAACTGGAGCTGTATCCGGACGAGAACGAAGGCTATTACGAGAACGTGGTGGCGCCCGAATCCAAGGTCTTCGTGCTGTGGCGCATGGAAGACGGCCGGGCGATGCCGGTGCGGGCTTCGGTCAGCTACGTCGAAGGCACGCGCATGTTCGACTCGGGCGAAAACGCCGACGGCGTGACCATGCCGGCCGATATCTACGCCTGGGTGGCCGCCTACCTGCGCCAGCACTACCAGCCCAAGCCGCGCCGCGGCCGGCAGCACGGGTGACGGGCCGCGCCATGTCCGGGGAAGGATTCCTGCGCCGCTGGGCGCGCCGCAAGACCGAAGTGCGGGAGGGACGCGCGCCGGAACCTCAGCCGCAGCGGCAGCCGCTTGCCGAAGCAGCCCCGGACGCCGTCGCGGCCCCGCTTGGCGCGAGCGCGTTCGCCGCGCCGCAGCCGGTGCCCGGTACGGTGCCGGCGGAAGCCGCCGCCGCGCCCGCACGCTCCTTGCCCACGCTCGACGACGTGGCTGCGCTGGACGGCGACTCCGATTTCTCCGCCTTCGTCGCCCGCGGCGTCGACCAGGCCGTGCGCCGCAGCGCCCTGAAAAAGCTGTTCGCCGACCCGCACTTCAAGGTGATGGACAGGCTGGACGTCTACATCGACGACTACACCGTGGCGAGCCCGGTGTCCGAGGCCATGCTGGCTTCGCTCGAGCATGCGAAGAGCGTGTTCGCGAAGATGCTCGAGGACGAGCCGGAAGCGGAAGCAACAGCAAAAGCACAAGCAGCACCCCGACAAGAACCACAAACACGACAACCACCTGAACAAGAGACACAATGAATATCCGATTCATCGAAGGGCAGGGCGCCGATCCGGCACAGGAAGCGCGCGACCTGATCGCCCGTGCCGCCGCCATCGCCTCGCTCGGCACCATCGAGCCGCCCGAGCCGCTCGACACGGTCGGCTACCGCTCGGCCGGCCACACCCTGGTCATCGGCAGCGCCGCCTCGGTGCTGCCCTGGGCCGACCGCCTCGCCGCCGGCGTACAGGTGACGGTGCTGCTGCTGGATGCGGACGACACACCGCCGCTGCGCATCTACCCGGCGTTCCCGGCCCGCGCCATCGTCCTGAGCGGCTGGCTGGGCGCATTCCAGGCGACCTGGCAGGCGCCGGGCAGGGCGCCCGAACACGGCAAGTTCGACCTGGTGCTGGACCTCGGCGCCAGCCCGCAGATCACGACCCACCAGCGCCCGCACGGCTATTACGCACCCGGCCTTGACGAAGCGGCGCGCGCGCAAGCCGTCGACGAGATGCTGGAGATGGTCGGCGACTTCGAAAAGCCGAAATACTTCAGCTACAAGGAGCGCCTGTGCGCCCACAGCCGCAACCAGCTGGTCGGCTGCAATGCCTGCGTCGAGATCTGCTCGGCCGGCGCGATCGAGGGCGCGGGCGACCTGGTCAAGGTGAACCCTTACCTGTGCGCCGGCTGCGGCGCCTGCACCACGGTGTGCCCGACCGGCGCCATCTCGTATGCCTACCCGTCGGCGAGCCACACGGGCGGCCGCATCAAGACCGCGCTGCAGGCTTATGCGGAGGCGGGCGGGCTCGAGCCGGTGCTGCTGCTGCATGGCCTCGACGGCGCGGCGCTGCTGGCCCAGGCCGAAGGTGAGCAAGGCAGCGCCATCCCCGGACGCCTGCTGCCGCTCGGCCTGCACCACACGGCATCGACCGGCATCGACGTCTGGCTCAGTGCGCTGGCCTACGGCGCGGCCGGGGTCACGGTCTTGATGACGGAGGCGGAGGCGCCGCAGTACGCGGCCGCGCTCGGCCAGCAGATGGAGATCGCCCAGGCCATCCTCGACGGCCTCGGATACGCCGGACCGCACCTGCAGCTGCTGCGGGTGAACAGCCTGGACGAGCTCACGGTGGCCCTGCAGCATGCGCCGCGCGGCCACGTGCCGGCCCAGCGCGCGACCTTCAACCTGGCCGCCGACAAGCGCAACACGCTCGATTATGCGCTCGACCACCTGGTGCGCCATGCGCCGGCGCCGGTCCAGGAGATCCCGCTGCCGGCCGGGGCGCCGTTCGGCACCCTGGCGGTGGATTCGTCCGCCTGCAGCCTGTGCATGTCCTGCGTCGGCGCCTGCCCGAGTTCCGCCCTGATGGATGGCCAGAACGCGCCGCAGCTGCGCTTCGTCGAGAAGAACTGCGTGCAGTGCGGCCTGTGCGCCACCACCTGCCCGGAAGACGCGATCCGCCTGGTGCCGCGCATGAACCTGCTTGATACGCGCAAGCAGACCGTGGTGCTGAACGAGACCCGGCCCTTCCACTGCATCCGCTGCAGCAAGCCGTTCGGCACCCTGCGCATGGTCGAGACCATGCTGGCGCGCCTGGCCTCGCATCCGGCCTTTGCCGGCAACCTGGACCGCATGCGCATGTGCGGCGACTGCCGGGTGATCGACATGATGACGCCGAAGGACGAAGTCTCGATCGGCCAGGTGGAGGAGCTGCGCCGCCGGCCATGAGTTTGTAACCCGGCCGTCAGCAAGCCATGGCAGAATGTTCGCAACAGTACATAAATACCCCTGCGAACAAGGAGACAGCCATGGCCTTCACCCCCTACGAGCGCTTCATCCAGGCGCGCGACTTCCTGCAGCAGCACCGCCTCGACTACGACACTGCCTACCGCGACTACCGGGCGCCCGAACTCGAGGAGTTCAACTGGGCGCTCGACTTCTTCGACGTCCAGGCGAAGGACAACGCCACGCCCGCCCTGTGGGTGGTCGAGGAAGACGGCAGCGAGAAGAAGATCAGCCATGCCGAGATGGCGGCCCGCTCCGGCCAGGTCGCCAACTGGCTGCGCGACCAGGGCGTGCGGCGCGGCGACCGGGTCCTGTTGATGCTGCCGAACCGCGTCGAACTGTGGGAGATCATGCTGGCCGGGATCAAGCTGGGCGCCGTGCTGGTGCCGACCACGATGCTGGTCTCGCCCGCCGACCTCGACGACCGCCTGCAGCGCGGCCGCATCCGCCACGTGATCGCGCAAGGCTCCGAAACCCACAAGTTCGCGGAGCTGCCGGGCGACTACACCCGCATCGCCGTCGGCGACAGGCCGGCGGGCTGGGCCGACTTCGCGGACAGCGCCGGCGCCGCCCTGGAATTCACGCCCGACGGCGTCACGAAAGCCAGCGACCCGCTGCTGCTGTACTTCACCTCCGGCACCACGGCGAAGCCCAAGCTGGTGCTGCACAGCCACCAGAGCTACCCGGTCGGCCACCTGTCGACCATGTACTGGATCGGCCTGAAGCAGGGCGACGTGCACTGGAATATCAGCTCGCCGGGCTGGGCGAAGCACGCGTGGAGCTGCTTCTTCGCGCCCTGGAATGCCGGCGCCACCATCTTCGTCTATAACTACGAGCGCTTTTCCGCGCGCGCCTGCATCGACGTCATCTGCCGCTGCGGCGTGACCTCGCTGTGTGCGCCGCCGACCGTGTGGCGCATGATGATCAAGGAAGACCTGACGGCCTGGAAACCGCCGCTGCGCGAGCTGGTCGGCGCCGGCGAGCCGCTGAACCCGGAAGTCATCGAGCAGGTCGAACGCGCCTGGGGCATCCGCATCCGCGACGGCTTCGGCCAGTCCGAAACCACCTGCCAGATCGGCAATCCACCGGGCCAGGTGGTCAAGCCGGGGTCGATGGGGCGCCCGCTGCCGGGCTACCGCGTGGCCCTGCTCGACGCCGACGACCAGCCGGCGGAAGAGGGCGAGATCGCCTTGACGCTCGATCCGGCCCCGCTCGGCCTGATGCTGTGCTACGAGGGCGACGAAGCCAAGACCGCGGACGTCATGCGCGCCGGCCACTATCACACCGGCGACACCGCGACCATCGACGCGGACGGCTACTACTTCTACGTCGGCCGCAACGACGACGTGTTCAAGTCCTCGGATTACCGCATCAGCCCCTTTGAACTGGAGAGCGTGCTGATTGAGCATCCGGACGTGCTGGAAGCGGCGATCGTGCCCAGTCCCGATCCGCTGCGCCTGTCGGTGCCGAAGGCCTTCGTCACCCTGCGCCCCGGCGTCGAGCCGACCCGCGAGCTGGCCGGCGCCATCTTCGCCTTCGCGCGCGAGCGGCTGTCGCCCTATAAGCGGATCCGCCGGCTCGAATTCACCGAGCTGCCGAAGACGATCTCCGGCAAGATCCGCCGCGTCGAGCTGCGCAAGGCCGAGCAGGCGGGCGGGCGCGCCGGCGAGTACCGCGAGGAGGATTTCGCCGCGTAAGCGCAGGGAGGGGAAGGGGCGGTGTGGCAGTCTTGCCAAGTTTCGGGCAATAATGAGGACCAATCCCTCAACCTTCCCCAATCCGAGATGAGCACCGCGAAGAAACCCGCAGCACCGAAGGCACCCGCCTATGAAGTCAGGAAGTCCCCGGTCCACGGCAACGGCGTGTTCGCCCTGCGCCCGATCGCGGCCGGGGAACGCATCATCGAATACCGCGGCGAACGCATCAGCTGGGACGCCGCCACCGAGCGCGCCGCCGAGCGCGGCGGCCCGGTCAACCACACCTTCTATTTCAGCCTGGCCGACGGCAATGTGATCGACGGCGGCCGGCGCGGCAACGACGCGCGCTGGATCAACCACGCCTGCGAGCCGAACTGCGAAGCCTACGAGGAAGACGGCCGCGTCTACATCCACGCCCTGCGCGACATCGACGCCGGCGAAGAACTCAACTACAACTACGCGCTGATCTACGACGAGCGTCATACGCCCGCCCTGAAGCGCCTGTTCGCCTGCCGCTGCGGCACCCCGGCCTGCAGCGGCACCATGCTGGCGCCCAAGCGCCGCGCGAAAAAGCCCGCCCGCATCGAAAGGTCCACATGAAACCAGTCGTCCGCAGCCTGCTCGAAACCGACCTGTATAAATTCACGATGTGGCAGGCTTTCCTGCACATGCACCCGGGCGCCATCGGTGAATACGAGTTCAAGTGCCGCAACACGCCGGCCTTTCCGCTGGCCGAGCTGAAGGATGAGGTCGACCGCGAACTGGACCACCTGTGCGAAATGATGTTCAGCGAGGAAGAGGTCGCGTACCTGCGCTCGCTGCGCTTCATCAAGAGCGATTTCGCCGACTACCTGACCCTGTTCCGCTTCCAGCGCAAGTTCATCCGCGTCGAAACCGACGGCCCGCACCTGCGCATCCGCGCTTCCGGCCCGATCGTGCACGTGATGGGCTTCGAGATCTTCGTGCTCTACATCGTCAATGAACTCTACTTCCGCCGCGTCGACCAGGCCGCGGCGCTGGAAGAGGGCAGGAAGCGCCTGAAACAGAAGATCGACGAGTTCCGCGCCTTCGATACGGAACCGCAGCGCCTGAACCCCTTCGAGTTCTTCGATTTCGGCGTGCGCCGCCGCTTTTCCGGCGAGTGGCACGAAGAGGTGGTGGCCGCCATGGCGCGCGAACTGCCGCAATTCTTCAAGGGCACGTCGAACGTCTACCTGGCGAAGAAATTCAACCTGGTGCCGATCGGCACCATGGCCCACGAATACATGCAGGCTTTCCAGTCCTTCGACGTGCGCCTGCGCGATTTCCAGAAGAAGGCACTGGAGGACTGGGTGCAGGAATACCGCGGCGACCTCGGCACCGCGCTGACCGATGTGGTGGGCATGGACGCCTTCCTGCGCGATTTCGACCTTTATTTCGCCAAGCTGTTCGACGGCCTGCGCCACGATTCCGGCGATCCGGTCGAGTGGGGCGAAAAGGCCCTGGCCCATTACGCCAAACTGCGTATCGACGCCCGCACCAAGCGTCTGGTGTTCTCGGACGCGCTCACGGTGCCGAAGGCCCTGCACCTGTACCGCCACTTCGCGGACCGCGTCCAGCTGGGCTTCGGCATCGGCACCAAGCTGACCAACGACACGCAATTCGAGCCGCTCAACATCGTCATGAAGCTGGTGCGCTGCAACGGCCAGCCGGTGGCCAAGCTGTCGGACAGCCCGGGCAAGGGCATGGGCACGGATGAAACTTTCATTGCCTATTTACGGCAGGTATTCGATCAACATATTTAAAATACAAATTAATGACAATTAAAATTCATTTGTACGATTAATTTTTCGATCGAGAAATTGAACATGGCATTAATTAATGGCTGAGTTCAAAATGTGGCTTTTTTAATCGCGACAGTAATCATAAACATGGACTTTTGGTAAGGATCTGATTATAGTAATTACACACGCCTCAGCAATATGAGGCGCGGCCACTGGTAGATAAGACATCACCAAAGAGCGCTGATAATACGTTTAATTCAGCGGATATTATTCTTTCTAAAAAGAAAACATGATGTCCAACATGCACAATGTATTGAATAAGCCCATCCGCGTCATGGTGGTGGAAAACCACCAACTCATGCTGTGGGCACTGACCAAGTTGATCAACGGCCACCGTCCATTAATGGAGGTGGTCAGCATCGCCAGCAATCAGACCGATGCGCTCCTGCAGATTCCCGGCGTGACTCCCGATATCGTGCTGATGCGGCATGAACTGGCGACGATGACGGGACATGGCTTGCTGCCCGAGGCGCTGACGACCAACTGCCGCACGCTGCTGTTCATGGAAGAGGTCACCGAGGATACACTCGCAGCAAGCGTGCGTTCCGGCGCCCATGGCGTGCTGACCCGGCGCTCCAGCGCGGACGAGATCATCAAGGCCATCGAAAAGACGCACGAGGGCGAGCTGTGGTTCGGCCGCGAAGCGACCGGCATCGCGCTGCAGGTGATGCGCCGGGCGCGCGAACAGCCGGCGGCGGGAGAACCCAGGGGCCATTTCGGTTTGCTGACGCCGCGTGAACGAAAAGTATTGCATGCCGTGGTCGATAATAAGGTTCGTACAAATAAGGATTTGGCGAAACAACTCTTTATTTCCGAATCTACTTTAAGGAATCATTTATCCTCGATTTACCAGAAACTTGGGGTTGGTAATCGACTGGATTTGTATGTTTATGTGCAGAGCCATCTTGGGGTGGATGTGGCGGAGGTGGCTTAGTAGAATTATTAAATTGTTGGTCATTACGCGGGGCGCATTCTTTTGGAATGCGCCCTGTGTTGTTTGTGCCATCAACGTGCGCCACCCATCACTGGGCCGAGGTGACGAACGATTTGGATGATGGCCGGCCCTAAGACGACCATGATGATTGATGGAAAGATGAACATTACAAGCGGAAACAGCATCTTGGTTGGTACCTTTGCCGCATGCTCTTCCGCCCGTATTTGGCGCTTGTGACGTAAATCTTCGGAAAACACGCGCAACGAATCGCCGACGCTTGTACCGAACTTATCCGCCTGGATTAGCATCGTGGCGAACGAATTTAGTTCTTCGACGCCGGTACGCAGAGAAAGGTTCCGCAACGCCTTTTCTCGCGTACTGCCTGCGCGAATCTCAAGGTTGGTCAACTGAAGTTCCTCGGCGAGCGTAGCGCTTTTTTCCAATAGTTCCTCTGCGACCCGTGTGATCGCCGCGTCTAGTCCAAGACCAGCCTCGACGCAAACCAACATCAGGTCGGCTGCGTCTGGAAAGTTGTCGAAAATTTCGCGCATGCGGCTTTTCGCTTTGAGATGCAAAATGATGTTCGGCAGGTAACAGCCGACTGCTGCCGCACAAAATACTATCGTCGAAAGCTTTAAGGTGCTTACGCCTTGCATACCCCGCAGGAGAAAAAAAATTGGTACTGCGAGCAACAGCGGGAGCAATGTTTTCAAGCCAAAGAAGACGTGCGGCGCTTTAGGGTGGCGAATCCCCGCATGTATGAACTTCAAGCGAAATGGGGAAGACTCCCAGTCTCCCGAGGGTGTGGACAGCTTTGCAAATGGAGTAACTACCTTGACAACCGCGGCTTGCCATCCTAGCGAGTCTAAATCACTCGTGTTGGAGAGCGCATGGAGACGCTTATCTGTTTTGTCGGGAACAAGCCAGAGGTAGAGGCCGACAACTGCGAATGTGACCGAAAAAAAGACGACGATAGGGAGCAACATAGATATCTCCAGTCAGACACGAATCTTGATGATCCGGCTCAGCACAAAAGCCCCCAACATCATCATGGTTAGCATGATTTGAAGCATCCGAATACCTAAGGGATCGGTCCACATAGGTCCCATGAAATCTGGGTTGAAGGTTTGTAGTAGTCCTCCGATGAAGAAAGGCAGAAGGCCTAGAATCCAAGCCGACATTCGTCCTTCGGCAGAGAGCACGCGGATGCGGCCCATCAATTTGAGACGCTCGCGAATCAGGCGGCTGAGATTTATGAGTACCTCGGTCAGGTTGCCACCAGACTGGCGTTGGATGAGTACCGATACGACGAAGTAACGGCAATCCGTTAACGGCACCCGCTCGCAAAGGTTTGACAGTGCTTGTTGTAATGAAACACCGAAGTTCACTTGCTCATGGACCAAGCGAAATTCGCTGGCAATAGGATCCGCCATTTCTTCGGATAACAACTGTATTCCAAGCGGCAGGGAATGGCCGGCGCGCATGGCTCGGGTAATCAAATCCAGGGCGTCAGGCAATTGTTGCTCTAGCTTGCGCAATCTCTTTTGGCGTGCGCGAGCGACATAGGCCCAAGGTAGTAAGCCGAGTATGACGGCACATGTGACGCCGAAGAAGAGCGGTGTTGCTGTCAAATTAGCAGCAGCAATGCCGAGTGCCGTGGCGGTAGCGCTAGTCAGGATTAGCCTACCGACCGTCCAACTCAGTCCGGATTGGGCGAGGTATTGCTCGAGCCCAGAAGTAAAGGATAGCCTGTCGAGCAGCCGGGCTAGGGTTGTCACCTCACTCAGCTTTCGCTGTTTCAGCAGGGGGCGCTGTCCTTCGCCGGAGATGGATTGCGATAGCACTTCCAGCCGTCGGGTCAGGCGCAGGGCTGCCGCACCGCGGCGTGCACGCCAGAATAGGTAAGCGGCCTCCATCAGTAGCATAACCGAGAGGAAGACCAAGACCGAGATAATTGGGCCTAAACCAGCTCCAGAAAGATTAAACATGCTTCGCCCTCCTCAGGAATAGTGTCGGGCTGGATCGAACATTCGGTCGGGTAATTGAATGCCGAATGAGCGCAGGCGGTCGGCAAACTTCGGTCGGACGCCACTTGCCTGGAAATGACCAATAATCTTGCCGTCGGCATCGACTCCAGTCTGATGGTAAGCGAAAATTTCCTGCATTGTGATCACGTCGCCCTCCATGCCAGTCACTTCCTGGATACTGGTGATCTTGCGCTTGCCATCAATGAGACGTAGCGCCTGGACAACGACCGTAACAGCAGAGGCAATCTGCTGACGCGCGGCCTTGTGCGGCAGGTTGAGGTTTGCCATCCCGATCATGTTCTCCATACGTGCGAGTGCGTCCCGCGGCGTATTCGCGTGGATCGTGGTTAGCGAGCCTTCATGGCCAGTATTCATTGCCTGCAGCATATCGACCGCCTCGGCTCCGCGCACCTCGCCAATGATGATGCGATCCGGCCGCATCCGAAGGGCGTTCTTTACCAGAGCACGTGCAGTAACTTCGCCCTTACCCTCGATATTCGGTGGGCGCGTTTCCAAGCGAACAACGTGTGGTTGCTGCAACTGAAGTTCTGCAGCGTCTTCGATTGTCACGAGCCGTTCGGATTCAGGGATGTAACCGGACATGATGTTCAATAGCGTGGTCTTACCAGCGCCTGTACCACCGGAAATCAACATGTTGACTTTGGCCTTACTCAGCCCTTCCAGCATTTCGGCCATTTCCGGCGTTAGGCTGCGCAGGTCATGTACAAGGTTTTCCATCCGCAATGGGATGTGAGCGAAGCGGCGGATCGACATCATCGGTCCGTCAAGTGCGATCGGTGGAATAACTGCGTTGACGCGAGAACCGTCGGGTAAGCGTGCGTCGACCATAGGGCTTGACTCGTCGATACGGCGTCCGACCAGGGATACGATCTTGTCGATGATTCTTAAAAGGTGGCGCTCGTCGGTAAAGCTGACGTCTGTCCGCTCCAGCCTACCGCGGCGCTCGACATATATGTTGTCGTACGAATTAACAAGAATATCCGATACTGTAGGATCGGCCATTAGCAACTCGAGTGGTCCAAATCCCAGCATCTCATGTTGGATGTCGCGCATCAGCATGCGACGTTCCAAAGCACTGACTGGAACTTGTTCATCTAGAAGCAGGCGGTCAATTGAAGTAGCAATTTCTTGGCGCAGTTTGTCTGCGGGCAGTGTTTCTAATGTAGTCAAATCAAACTGATCGACCAGCTTCAGGTGCATTTGCTCCTTGAGTTGCTTGTAGGCATCGCGCTGAACCGTCTGTAGCGGAGCTTGCTCGCTATCCGGTTGCCGGGCACTTAGTTTTTCCCTGAGTGACATAAGGACTCCGCGTTTTAAGCGCGCCGGAATAGGCGCTCAAACAGCCCGGCTGGATGCTCAGCGGCTGGTGCCATGGTGTTGCTAAGCTGGCTGAGATTGCGGATCACGCCATGCTTGCGTTCCAATTCCATCAGCGGCACACCTTGATTGATTGCCGTGCTTACTTGGCGGTAACCGTTGGCAATTGTGTGAATCTCAAGCTGCCCTAGCGCCTTATGGATCTTGTCGATAGTAATGTCGCTGCGTTTGTCATAGCGATTAAGTATCAGCTCGACCTTGTCCCGTGAATAGTCCAGCGAGCGGAAAGCGGACAACAGCTTGTCCGCATTGCGAAGGTGCGGCACACTAGCCTGCAGTACCAAGAAGATCGAGGCCGCTCGGTCTAGTGCCGTCATCAGCATGGAATTAACAATGCGTGGCATGTCGAGTAGAACGATGTCGTATTGCGTGACCGCGAGACTGAGGATTGCGTCAATGTGCTCGGGCCGGATGTCTTCGGCCAGACCAGGCTCGTCCGGTGCAGCGAGGATGTGGTAATTGGGTGTTACGTGAATAGTGCTGGCATTCAGTAAGGTACTATCAAGACGCTTGATGTCCCGCGCGATATCGCCGATGGTCTTGGATGCCTTTCCATCTTGAACGAAGCTCAGCGCGTCGCCGAATTGCAGGTTTAGATCGACCAGTAGCACCTTATGCGATTGGGCAAGCTGGTAGCCAAAATTCGTTACCAAGAATGTGGTGCCGCTACCGCCGCTTGTGCCAATGAAGGCATGGATCTTTGCGTGATCGCTGGCCGATGCAACAGACATCATGGTGGCGATGCGCTCGACGGCAGCGCGAAGCATTTCTTGAAGATGAGAAGGCGAGATGACTTCGCGAACGCCGGCACGCATAGCGGCCAGCAGGAATTTCGGCGAGACGGCATCGGAGATCAGGATTACGGCAACGGCTGGGTATTGCAGGGTAAGCCGTTCCACGTGTTCAAGGTCTATGGCCTCCTTATTCCGGCCATCGACGAGCATTACATTTGGCGCTAGTTCTTTGGCAATGCCACGCAAATCAGATGTCTCGCCTGGCATTGTTAGCAACTCATTATCGCTGTCGGCCAAAATGGTGTGCATTTGCTGCAGCAAGACCCTATCTTCGGAAATCAGTACAATTTTCATGTTTGCCTCAGTGTTGACTAGCAGATCCGGGGGTTGTAGCTCATCATTTCGCGCTGGAGGTAGGTGGAAAAGCCGGGCATGAGGATGATTGGCTTGGTCAAACTTCCTGGGAGGGGCGATATCCATTTGAACTTCATATCTGTAATTGAAACAGTCACGGCCTCGCAGCTTGTGCTGTTGCAATCTGCAGGTTCCCACACTACATTGATCGCGCTAATTTGCGGCATCAGCGCTTGCATTCTTGCTTTAATGCGAGCATTACTAGTCGGGTCGGCACAGGCCACGGCATAGCGCGCCCCTTCACGTGTCGCTTCGTTTGCGATCTGCCAGCTGTATAACAGACGCGAAAAATCCACGATTCCAAACACGAACGCTAGGAACAGGAGTAGCACTAGCGCGAACTCGATGATGACCGCGCCTTCTTGTCTGAGCTTCATGACGGGCTCCGCATGGTGGCTTGAATCGAGCCAAACGTGATCGTGTTGAAGGCGACTCCGAATATGTTGCCTACCAACGGCTTGTATCTGTACCCCGTAACGCTGATTGTGACTGTACTTAACGCGGGGTAGCTACCTGTAGTTCCCCACGTTGGGGGCGGAACATTTGACAAGCTCAATCCTAGTGCGAGCGGAGCACCCGTACCCTTCGGATTGCCATAGACGACAATATTCCGCGCTTTGTCTACATCCACATTAGGGGCGCGAATTGACAAATAACGTGCCGCTTCCCGTACCGACTTGGCGATTGTGTTGTACTGGTAATAAGCTCGACCGATTTCTGTGACGGTAAATGTCAAGACGAGCATGAATGGCAGGAGCAATGTGAATTCGACCAGTGCCACACCTTGTTGTCGGTTCATGGCATCTTCCTTATCGCACCAAAACAGGGACCAAGGGGCCGTTTGTGCCCCCGGGCAATCCGCTGCCAGTGCAGGGGCTGTCGGCCTGCGAAGCATTGCCCCGGTATTCCAACTGCACGTCGGCGAACGGTGTGGGGATCGGCTGCAACAGGAGCATGCATGCAAAGTCTTTGATTTTGCCACCTGTCGTGATCGGTACGGTAACGAGCCTGCGGTTGGTGCCATAGGTTTGCAAATCACTACCTGGTCCGGAACTGGCGAGCGTCTTGGCATTTACGCCAGTGAGAGCGACGCAGTCACTGAACGTGGCTGCACAGCCTTTAAACGTCTGACGCTTGCCAACGAAATCAGAATAAGCGTCGCGACCGAGTGGCCAAGTGGGCGCCGGCTTATTTTTTCCGTTGCCGGGAACCGTTTGGTTGTACACGTAGCCTGTGAAATCTGGATGCTGCTGGCTTGGCACATCGTCCTTGTAGATGCCGAATCGCGTATTCCATGTGTCAGCAACTGTCTGCTTCACCCCTTGGGCCAGAACGGGATCATCGGTACGAATCCCGCAAATCCCCTTGAGCTGGTCCTCAATGGCCGGCGCTCCTTTGCTGCCGTCAGGATTCAGGTTCAGCCATCCGATCTGCCCAGGATTGGGATTGTTCTTGCTGAGCAAAGTGATCCATTCCCCTTTGATAAAGCCATAGTCAGGTGGTGTATTGTTTCTTGGATTCAGGCCCAAAGGCATCGGACACGTTGATTGTGATGGCGTAGTGGTCGCTTCGGCGAAGGCGCGTACGTCCATCGTGGCGGCAAACGCGGAGGAAGAGGATTGAATGCTTACCATGTGCAACAGGGGTGTACTTGTGCCTGCTTGGACGTGATCGCAGCGTACGAAATGTGCCTTCGCACTATCAGTTGTACCGCCGTGGTCGTTGTCAAAAAAAGTTATGTCTGCGGCCGTCATCTGAGCCTTGCCGCTCCACGTAGAGGATTGCAGGTTGACTCTGTTGACGTTGCCAGCTGCAATGCCGGCACTCGTGGCTCGCGCAATGGCGTCAGGTTGGCCGTTCAATTCCTGGGCGGCAGCCAGCGCACAGGAGTCCATCGCAGTCTGCAGTTCCGTCTTGACTACGAAGAGGTGGCCAAAGTCGAGAGCAAGGCCCATGAAACCCAGGAGAAGGACAAGGACGAGGGCGAATGTTAGGGCTACGGCGCCTTCCTGCCTACTTTGATTTCTTAAGACTTTACGCATGATTGACGTCGTGCTTATCCAAGAGTGCGACGCTGTACTTCAGATTGGTATTGCAACTCGTCCACGATCTGTGAAAATTGCAGAACGCATGGACTATGCAATGCGTGAAGTACCGCAACCGCAGATTTGGCCACAGGAATGTTTGTCACATCCGGCGGCTTATTTGCCGAGGTACGACGCGCGAGGTATCCCCGCGCGTCGTCGGCCGCGTTGCCACGGCCGTTTTATGGCCTCGGATTAGGTTCCGCAGCCCGTAGCGCCCGAGAGGCAGGTCTGAATCTTGGTGACCAAACCACTGAAATCTTGATCCCGCAGAGTGGCCAGCAAGCCAATTAGCACCAGAGAGATTGCACCGATAATCATGCCGTATTCGACGATCTGTGCGCCTTCTTCCTCACGAGCAAAGTCAGCGGCCATTTTTTTGGTGGTGTTCAGGATGTTCATTTGTAAGTTTCCTCTCAAGACATTGATTAAAAAATGTCGGATTAGCGTACGCTAGCCCGTTCTTACCACTGCTACTACTGCAAACTACTGCTCTTTCTACTGCTAGAACTCTGTTATCGGTGCGTCGGCATTTACTTACCCCCGCCACCAGTCCCAGTAAATCCCCCACCAATATTGATGACATTAGTCACTGGTGGCGGCTGCTTGAATGAATCGTGGTAGCGCTTGGCGCTTTCCTGGGCGGCTCGGCCATCGATACCAGCCACCACATCCTCGCGGCTTCCGGCATTTGGATCGATGGTCATCGCCAGGTTCGCCTCGCGCACGGCGTCGCCGAAGCGCATGTCGTAGTGCGGGGTCACGGTCTGGGCGCAGCCGGCCGCCAGCACCACCGCGAAAATTCCGAACGGCTTCTTCATTGTTTGCCCCTTTGTTTGTTGGATGCCGGAGCGGCCTTGCCTTCGATACTGCCGTTCAGGTAAACCTCGCCGCGAGAAGGAACGACGTGGTTGTCGGTGGGCAGGGTCGGCATTGCGGCCAGCGGCTTGACCAGTCGGGGCGTGATCACGAACATCAGTTCGGTCTGGTCCGTCTGGAATTCGGAGCTGCGGAACAGTGCCCCCAGCACCGGAACTTCGCCCAGGCCGGGGAAGCGCTTGATGGTCTCGGTGATATTGTTCTTGATGAGGCCGGCGATCACGAAACTCTGGCCATCGTTCAGTTGCACCGTCGTGTCGGCACGCCGTACCGAGAACGAGGGCAGTACCGAAGTAAAGCCATTGACCGAGGTGAAAGGCGAGCCGGTCTGCGACAGGTCCGAGACTTCGGACACCATCTTCAGGTTGATGCGCGAGCCGCCCAGCACGGTCGGAGTGAATTTCACGCCAATGCCGAATTCCTTTTCCTCGAGCGTGATCGTGCTGAACCCTGCGATGCCAGGGTCGCGCGCCACCGGAATGAAGATCTTCCCACCCGACAGGAAACTCGCCTGCTGCCCACTGATCGCCATGATGTTTGGCTCCGCCAGCACCCGCACCAAACCGTCATCCTTCTGCCCATCCACCTGCACCGCGGTGCGGCCGAGACGCAGCGCCTCGATGAACCCGCCACCCTGGCTCAGGAAGTCCGACAGCACGGAAAAGGAATCGGTACCGCCATTACGGTTGCGGTGCACTCCGACGCTGGCGCCCAGCTTGTCCAGCAAGGTCTTGCTGACCTCCGCAATCTTCACCTCGAGCATGACCTGCTGCGCGCCACTCACCTTCAGCATGTTCACGATCTTCTTCGGATCGCCGTAGGAGCCGGCCAGCGCCAGCACCTGGTCGAGGGCGATGGTGTCGCTGACCTCGCCGGTCAGCACCAGGTTGTTCTGGGCGGCGCGCACCCTGATGTTGCGCTCTCCCGGCACCAGGTCGGCGATCATGCCCTGCAGGGCGCCCGGGTCGATGGTCACGACGATGTCCTTGACGTGGCAGCGTCCGTTCCCGTCCTGCAGGACCACGTTCATGGCGCCGGGCTTGCGGCCGAGGACAAACAGCTCGTTCGGCGCCAGCAGGGCGATCTGCACATCCGACACCCCATCCGATTCCTGCTCGCCCATCGGCGCACCCATCGCCGCTGCCATCGCCGCCAGGGGCGATGCAACCTTCGGCGCCGGGCCGGCGCTTGGCTGGCCACCCGACTGCCCGATGGCAGCCGCCCTCGACCCCGACTGGCTACCGCCCACCGCCATCCGCACCACCGAGTAGGGCAGCGGCACGATCGTCGACTTGCCCAGCGTGACAGTGGCGGGCTTCTCGATCTCGGTGGCGCTGCACTTGCGCAGGGTGGCGGCATCCGGTTTGGCGGCCGACGGGGCCTTGACCTTGGCGGCGGCCGAGGCGGCGGCGCTCATGGCGAGCAGCGCGGCGGCGACGGCGATCCTGATGGATGGGGTGGGCACGGGTTCGCTCCTGTTCTGGTTGTTAAGTTCGTTTTTTTAGGGCTAGTGGAAGCAGCTCATGCGCGCCGAGCCTCCGTTCATGTCGATCACTTCGACGCAATCGCGCGCCACCGCTGTGCGCACCGCCGGGCGGGCGACGCGCACCGGTGCGACTGCCTTGAATACCTTCGCTTCGCCGAACAGGTCGCCCTTGGTGATGCCGTCGGTGGTCACTTTTTCCGGGTCGGTCTGGTTGCGCAGGGCCAGCGACAGGGTGCCGATGCTGCGTGCCAGGTCGAGCTTCTCGGCGTCCGCCAGCGACAGTTCCAGGGTCACCGCGCTGACGACCTTCGGCTTGGTGTCGTCGCGGCTGGCTTCCTGGGCCACGGCCAGCACCAGCACGTGTTCGAGCACCGTCTTGCTGATCGGCTTGGCCTTGTCGTCCTTGCCCGTTCCTTCCTGCTGGGTGTGCACCAGGATGTCGACGTAGTTGCCGGGCAGGGCGAAGCCGGCGACCCCGACGACGTCGTTGACCCGCACCGTCATGGCGCGCTTGCCTTCGGTGATGACCGCGGACAGGCCGCCCTTGGTGCCGACCGGGGCCAGCTTGCCTTCGATGATGGCTTCGCCGCGCACCACGTCCATCTTCACCACGCGCTCCTTCAGCTTGGTTGGATCGGTGACGGATCCGGCGGGCAGCGCGCCGCTGGGCCAGTCGAGGGTGGTCAGCATCTCGGGAGCGATGCGGCCGCCGGCCGGGATGTCGACCGCCGCGACGACGACCTTGTTGGCCGAGATATTCGAGCGTTGCCCGATCCAGGCGTTGGCGTAGACGGCTGCCGCCAGGCCGAGCACGATCGCCACCAGTAGCAGGGCGAAAGCCTTGATGTTCTTCATGATGTCACCCCCGCTTCTCAATCAAAGGAAACCAAAATGCCTGGCCAGCACGGCGCCGATGGTGCCGGTCGCGATCGGCACCGCGAAGGCCATCTTGCCGACCGACTCCCAGCCGCTGGCGGCCGCGCTCACCGGACCACCTGTTGCCACCGCAAAGCTGCCGATCCGCAGGATGCGGCCGACGTTGGCCAGCATCTGGCGCAGCTTGCCGTGCCGCGCGGCGAAGCCGATCGAAAACACGGCGCCCGCAATCAGCGTGGCGCCCAGTGCCGCCGGCATCGCATCCATGCCGAGCAGGGAGCCGACCATCGCCATCAGCTTGACGTCGCCGGCGCCCATCATGCGCAGCAGCCAGAGCGGGAACAGGACCCCGAAGCCGATCGCGGCGCCGCCCAGCGACCAGAGGAAACCGTGCTGGCCCCAGAACGGCACGAAGGCGCTGTAGATGAAGCCGAATCCCAGGCCCGCCAGGACCAGGCGGTTCGGGATGCGGTGGCTGCGCACGTCGCTGACCACGGCATAGCCGAGGAGGCAGAACAGGACCACGGTGCGCGGGTCGGTGACCAGCATGGTGCTCAGTTCCAGGAATGCTTTCAGTTCATCCATGTTTGTTCTCCTTGCGTGGAGATCTGTAGTTGAAATGGATTGTAGGGAAGGGAAAGAAGTGGAACATCAGCGCTCTGTCGTAGCTTGCATAGACAGTGGCCCTGAATTTATGCGGGCACCCAGTACGGAACGACTAGGCGATGTGTATGCACGGCGGGCGCCGCACGGCATCACATTCGGCTATGCTGGCCGAATGACAGCCAACCCAAGCCAACATGCCGCCATCGTCACCGGCGCCGCCGGCGGCATCGGCCTCGCCACCGCGCGCCGCCTGCTGAGGGACGGCGCCAGTGTGTTGCTGGCCGACCTCGCCCAGGACCGGCTCGACGCCGCTGCCGCCCGGCTCGCGGCGGACACGCAGGCCGTGCCGGAGCGCATCGCCACCATCGTCTGCGACGTCGCGCGCGAGGACCAGGTCGCGGCCGCGGCCGACGCCGCCATCGACCGTTTCGGCCACTGGAACCTGTTGGTCAATAATGCCGGCCTGATGATCTTCAAGCCAATCGAGGAGCAGACCGTCGACGACTGGCAGCGCATCCTCGGGGTCGACCTGCTCGGCGCCTTCCTGTTCATCAAGCAGGCTTTCCTGAAGATGAAGGATGGCGGGGCGGTGGTGAACGTGTCTAGCGTGCATGCGGTCGAGACCGAGCCGCTGGTCGCGCCTTACGCGGCGGCCAAGACGGCGCTGCTGTCGCTGACGCGTTCGGCCGCGCTGGAAGGCAAGCCGAAGGGCATCCGCGTGAATGCCGTGCTGCCGGGCGCGGTCGACACGCCGATGTTGTGGAATAACCCGAACGTGCGCTCCGGCGCCGAGACCATCAACAAGGCCGAAGTCGGCACACCGGACGACATTGCCGCCGCGATCGCCTTCCTGGCCGGCGACGGCGCCCGCTTCATCTGTGGCGCCGGCTTGCGGGTCGACGGCGGGCGGTTGGTACGCCTCTGACCCCCGACCGCAGACGGTCCTTGCACATCCTCCCGCAGCACCTATGCTGCAATGATGGCGCCCGCAATGGCGTCCTGTCCTGCGGAGGCAATCATGACCAATATGAAGAACGATGTGGTCGACGCATTCAAGGCCACGCTACGGGGACCGGTCCTGCAGCCCGGCGAACCCGGCTACGATGAGGCGCGCTCGATCTGGAACGCCATGATCGACCGGCGCCCGGCATTCATCGCGCGCTGTTCCGGCACCGCCGACGTGATGGCGGCGGTCCGGTTCGCGCGCGCCAACGGCCTGCCGCTGGCCGTGCGCGGCGGCGGCCACAACATCGCCGGCAGCGCGCTGTGCGACGACGGCCTGGTGATCGACCTGTCCGGCATGCGCGACGTCCACGTCGATCCGCGCGCACGCCAGGCCTGGGTCAGCGGCGGCGCTTTGCTTGGCGACGTCGACCACGAAACCCAGTCCTGCGGCCTGGCGGTTCCGCTCGGCATCAATTCCACCACCGGCGCCGGCGGGCTGACCCTGGGCGGCGGCTTCGGCTGGCTGAGCCGCATGTACGGGCTGGCGGTCGACAACCTGGCCGGGGCCGAGATCGTCACCGCGGACGGCAAGCGGCGCTGGACCGGCCCGCAGGAAGAGCCGGACCTGTACTGGGCGATCCGCGGCGGCGGCGGGAATTTCGGCGTGGTGACGCTGTTCCAGTTCGCCCTGCACCCGGTCGGACCCGAGGTCACGGCCGGGCTGGTCGTGTTTTCCGCCGCGGAGGGGCGCGAGGTGATGCGCCGCTACCGCGACCTGGTGGACACCCTGCCGGACGAGCTGTCGGTGTGGGCCGTGCTGCGCCAGGCGCCGCCCTTGCCGTTCCTGCCGCCGGAAAGCCACGGCACCGATATCGTGGCGCTGGCGCTGTTCTCGCCGCAGGCGCCGGATGCGGTGCAGCCGCTGCTGGAGCGGGTGCGCGGCTTCGGCCAGGTGCTGGGCGAGCACGTCGGCGCTATGCCGTACGAAGCCTGGCAGAAGATCTTCGATCCGCTGCTGGCGCCGGGCGCGCGCAACTACTGGAAATCGCACAACTTCACCCACCTGTCCGACGACGCCATCGACGTCGTGCTGCACTATGCCGGCAACGTGCCGACGCCGCACTGCGAGATCTTCCTCGGCCTGATCGGCGGCAAGGCCAACACCCGTCCGCCGGACGCCACCGCCTATCCGCACCGCAACGTGCAGTTCGCGATGAATGTGCACGGGCGCTGGCTAGAGCCCGGCGACGACGCCACGGTGGTCGGCTGGACCCGCGAATTCTTCGCCGCGGCGGCGCCGCATGCGGCCGGCAGCGTCTACATCAACTTCCTGACCCAGGACGAAGGGGCGCGCATCCACGAGGCCTACGGCCCCAACTACGCGCGCCTGGTCGAGATCAAGCAGCGCTACGACCCGGACAACCTGTTCCGCTTCAACCACAACATCCGCCCTGACGCATGACGCGTCGGACCGATGCCCGGGGCGCCGTCGCATGCGGCGGCGTCCCGGGACCTCGCCGGCGGGCCCGTCGGCGCGGTGCTACACTAGCCGGATGCCTTCCACCGTCGACCTCCACCTGCGCAGCTACGGCCAGCCCAGCGAGCCGGACCGCCACGACTTCGCCCAGCTGGTGCTGCCGCTGAGCGGATCGCTGCTGCTTGACGTCGAAGGGCGGCAAGGCATGCTCGATCCGCTGCGCGCCGGCTTCGTCGCGCCCGGCGCCTGGCATGCCCAGCACGGCGACGCCAGCAACCGTTCGATCATCGTCGACATCGGCGTGGAAGCGCTGGCGCCGGAAGCGGGTGAACGCCTGTTCGGGCGAACGTTCGCGCCGCTCGGCCCGGCCTCGCGCAAGCTGGTCGAATTCATGGCGCTGATGCTGAACGCGGACGGTGGCTCCGCGCCGCCTGGGGTGGTGCAGGGCTGGGTACCGCTGCTGCTGGACACGCTCACGCTGGACGCGCCGCGCCCGGCCTCGCGCCTGGCCGCGCTGCTGGCCCGCATCGAGGCCGTGCCCGGGCACGCCTGGACTACCGAATCGATGGCCAGGGCAGTGGGCTGCAGCGTCAGCCGCCTGCACGCGCTGTTCAGGGAAGAACTCGACACCAGCCCGCACGCCTGGCTGCTGGAACATCGCCTGCGGCGCGCCCGCGAATGGCTGGCCTCGACCGAGCTCGCGATCGCCGAGATCGCGCTGCGCGCCGGTTTTTCCGAGCAGAGCGCGCTGACGCGGGCGCTGCGCAAGGCGACCGGGATGACGCCGGCGGCCTACCGGCGCCAGCATCGCTGAATGTAGAACCGGTCAATCCGGCGCGAGGGGCGGTCAAGACAACTCCGGGCTTTTCGAGGATCATGTCGGGCTCGGAGGTTTTATTCATGCTTGTACGCAATCACTGGCTCGGCATCGGCGCGGGCGTCCTGGCCGGGGCCTTCTGGGGCCTGGTCTTTCTCACACCCGAACTGACGCGCGGCTTCCAGCCCATCCAATTGTCGGCGGGGCGCTATCTGGCCTACGGCCTGATCGCTTGCGCCTTGCTGGCGCGCACCTGGCGCCGCCTGGCGCGCGCGCTGTCCTGGCGCGAGTGGCGCACCCTGGCCTGGCTCAGCTTCGCCGGCAACATCATTTATTACGTGTTCCTGGCCAACGCCGTGCAGCTGGGCGGGGTGGCCATGACCTCGCTGATCATCGGGCTGCTGCCCGTCACCGTCACCCTGGCCGGGCGGCGCGACGCCGATGCCGCGCCGATGCTGCGCCTGCTGCCATCGCTGGCGCTGGGCATCGCGGGGCTGGTCTGCATCAGCTGGCAGTCGCTGTCGACGCCGCAGCACGGCTCGGCGCAGGGCTCCTTCATCGGCCTCCTGTGCGCGATCGGGGCGCTGGTCTCGTGGACCCTGTACGCGGTCGGCAACAGCCGCGCCCTGGCCCGGCTGAAGGGCATCTCGGCGCACGACTGGAGCCTGCTGGTCGGGGTCGTCACCGGCGCCCAGGCGCTGCTGCTGGCGGTGCCGGCCTTCGTCCTGAACCCGGGCGTGCATGCGGCGTCAAGCTGGCTGTATTTCGGCGGCGTCGTGACCACCGTCGCGATCCTGTGCTCGGTGGTCGGCAATGCGCTGTGGAACCATGCCAGCCGCCTGCTGCCGCTGACCATGACCGGGCAGATGATCGTGTTCGAAACCCTGTTCGCGCTGCTTTACGGCTTCCTGTGGGAGGGCCGCTGGCCGACCGGGCTGGAATGGCTGGCGATGGGGCTGCTGGTCGGCGGGGTGCTGAGCTGCGCGTCGGCGCACCGGGAGCGCGCGCCCGCGGCGGCCTCCGGGCCAGGTTCAGAAATGGCGCAGCGCCCATAACCAGGCCGGAATGGTCGCGGCGCACAGGAGGCTCGACAGCAGGATGGCCGAATTGACCAGCTGGGCGCCGCCGCCGGCCGGCTTGACCACGAAGGCGGCGTTGATCCCGACCGGGCAGGACGCCAGCACGACCAGCACCATCGCCGCCGTCGCCGGCAGGTGCAGCACGAACACCGCCAGCAGCGCCACGCCCAGCGGCAGGAACACCAGCTTGGCCAGCACGATGGCGCCGGTCGCGGACCACTTTGCCGGCTTGAGCGATACCAGCGAGGCGCCCAGCGACAGCAGCGCGCAGGGCAGGGCGGCGCCGCCCAGCATGGCCAGCACCCGGTTCAAGGCGGGCGGCAGGGCGATCCCGCCCAGGTTCAGCGCGAGACCGAGCAAGAGCGCGGCGACGACCGGATTCTTCATGGTGTTCAACACCGGGCGGAACCGGCCGGACGCCGCACCCTCCTCGCCCAGGTGATAGAGCGTGAAGCAGAACAGGCTGTGGAAGGCGATCACGGGGTAGGCGAACTGCAGGCTGCCTTCGCCAAGCACCTGCACCAGCACCGGCACGCCGACGAATACCGTGTTCGAATACGTCGCCGCCAGCGCCGACGCTGCCCCGGTTCCGTGGCGCCGCGCCAACAACCGCGCGCCGACGAACAGCAGGCCGAGCGGCAGGTAGAAGGCGCACATGACTTTCCACGACAGCGAAGGCGGGATGCCGGTGCGCCAGGCGCCGGCGAGCAGCAGCGCGGGGACGAGGAACTTGGCCGTCAGCTCCGTGACGCCCGCATGCCAGGACGGGCGCAGCCATGGCAGTCTTGCGAGCAGGGCGCCGAGGCTTGCGAGCAGGAAGATGGGCAGCAGCAGCGTGGAAGACATGGGCGTGGACAAGGATGGCGTCGGGCGCCATTCTAATCCAGGTGTTGCTTTGAGGATACTCGTTACAATTCGCGTATATTTACCGCATCAGGATTGGTATGCTGGAGGACGCTGTTTAGTACAAAAACGAAACTAGGATGACAATCATGAGACGCACCCTGCCTTCCACCCGCCTTCGCCACCTCGGCGCGCTGGCCGCGCTCGCCGCCCTGGTGCTGGCCGCGTGCATCGGCTTGCAGGCCCAGGCCGAAACCCTGCAGCCGGCCGCGAGCCACGCCACGGCCGGCAAATAAGCCAGGCCGTCAGCCTTCGAGACGCAGCTTCCACAGCTGCGTCGGCAGCGCCGCCGGCGCATCCGGCTTGAAGAATGCCGAATCCTGGATGTGCGAGGTCGTCACATAGATCGCGCCGTCCGGACCCTGGCTGAACGTATCCGGCCAGCGCAGGCGCTCGTCCTGCACCACGGTCTTCGCCTCGGCCTGCGGCCCCTCGGCCAGCCTGCGCACCTTGATGGCGTTGTCCTGCACCGCGGTCAGGTACATGTCGTCGGTGCCGCGTGCGATCAGCAGGCCGTCGTTGACGCCATTCAGGCCGTAGTGCTCGACCTGGCCCGACACGTCCTTGCCGTTCAAGCCGTCGCCGACCAGCGCCGCGGTGGAAATCCGGTACAGCACATCGCCCTTGATCGCCTGCCAGTACAGGTATTTTCCGTCCGACGACAGCTCGATGCCGTCGGCCGAAAATTCCACGCCGCGGCCGTCCGGGCGGCGCAGCACCTTGCCGTCCGCGGTGACGTTCAGGCCCTTTTTCATTTGCGTCGACGGATGGCCGTCCAGTACCCGCTTCGCCTTCCCGGCCGCGATGTCCACCACCACCAGCGCGCCCTGGACGCCGGAATCGGTGATGAAGGCATGCTTGCCGTCGTTCGAAAAGCGCACGTCGTTCAGGTAGGAGCCCTGCGGCGCGGTGTCTTCGTCGAAGGCGATCGTCTGCGCCACCTTGTCGCTGGCGAGGTCGATCCTGACCAGCTTCGGGCCTTTCGACACCACATGGGCCTGGGCCGGCGCCGCCGGGTCCAGCACCCACAGGCTGCCGCGCTGGTCGGCCACCACGCTCTGCACGCAGACCCAGTGGTCATGCGGCGTGATCTCGTCCTTCTTCGCGTTGCGCCAGGCGTTCCATTCCTGGTCCGGGTAGGGCGTCACCTGGCCATGCTTCAGTTCCGCCACCGAGACGGCCGTGTCCTCGGTCCAGCGGGGGAAGTTCACGAAGATGCGCCCGGTTTCGGAGACGGAGACGCCCGTCACCTGGTGGCCGAACTCGGCGACCAGTTCGATACTTGCTGCCATTGTTTTTCCTTTCTTGGAGGGTGGTTCACGCGGCCTTGCGGCGGCTTTGCACTTTCTTGGGTTCGGGAACGTCCCGGGCCAGGCGCTGCTGCAGCATGGCCAGCACCGCGGCTTCCTCCGGCCGCAGGTCCTGCAGGTCTTCGGCCAGCTTTTCCTCGGCGCGCGCCAGCAGGCCTTCGATCATGGTGCCGTCCATGTAGGAATCCAGCACGGCCGGGTGGACATAGCACTTGCGGCATACCGAGGGCGTATTGCCGAGCTTTTCGGCCACCGTCTCGATGGCCCGCACCACGTTCTTCTTGGCCTGCGCCTCGGAATCGAACTTCTCGAACTCCTGCAGCGCGATCGCGGCCAGCACCGTGCCCGACCAGGTGCGGAAATCCTTGGCCGTGTAGTCCTCGCCGCTGATCTCGCGCAGGTAGTCGTTGACGTCGGCGGAATTGACCGTGTGCGGCTCGCCGTTGTCGTCGAGGTATTCGAACAGGTCCTGGCCCGGCAGGTCGCGCGAACGCTGGACGATGCGCGCCAGGCGCCGGTCGTTCACCTTGACGTCGTGGTAGACGCCGCTCTTGCCGCGGAAGCGGAATTCGACCTCGCTGCCGTCGATCTTCACGTGGCGGTTGCGCAAGGTGGTCAAGCCATAGGACTTGTTTTCGCGCGCGTACTCGTCATTGCCGATGCGCATCATGGTCGCTTCGAGCAGGTAGACGATGGTCGCCAGCACTTTTTCGCGCGGCAGGCCGGGCAAACTCAGGGCGCGGTCGACCTCCTTGCGGATTTGCGGCAGGGCCTTGCCGAACTTGATCATGCGCTCGTATTTCACCTCGTCGCGCACCTCGCGCCACTTCGGGTGGTAGCGGTACTGCTTGCGCCCGCGCGCGTCGCGCCCGGTGGCCTGCAGGTGGCCGTTGGCCTGGGGACAGATCCAGACCTCGGTCCAGGCCGGCGGGATGGCCAGCGACTTGATGCGCTGCAGTGTCGCCTCGTCGTCGACCGGTTCGCCGCGGGCGTCGAGGTAGCGGAAGCCTTCCTTGTCCGGCTCGCGGCGGATGCCGGGACGGTCGTCGTGGACGTAGCGCAGGCCGGCCGCCTTCGCGGCGGTGGGCGGATCGCTGTTCGGGATCGGGGCGCCGCCCGATGCGCGTTCGTCTGCTGCGGTGTCGCCGCTGGTATCGCTCTTCATTGGTTCACCCGTTCGAGATGCAAGGCCGGGCCAGTCTACGCTGGCTGCGAACAGGCGTACCGTACGGGAGCGCACGTAGGACTTGCATCGCCTATGAGCTATGAGACAATACGGCCGCAATATCGATACACATATTCCACTGCATATCCAAAGGCTGATCGGGCAACGCCGGTCGGGGTCCAAGGCAACAAGAATGAAAAACACAAGCCGGCCCGTACGGCATGACGAGATCGCGGACCTGATCCGCCTGCATGACTGGAGCCTGACGCCGCTGGGGCCGATCGCTGCCTGGACGGAGCGCCAGCGGGCTCTCGTCGATGTGATGCTGCTGGACCCCGTCCCGACCGCTCTTCTCTGGGGCAAGGAAGGCATCCTTCTCTATAACGCCGGCTATGCGAAGGTCTGCGGGCAGCGGCATCCGGGCGTCCTCGGCACACCCCTGCGCGAGGCCTGGCCGGATGCCGCGGATTTCAATGGCAGGATGCTGGAAACGGTGCTGGCCGGCGAAGCCCAGGTTTTCCGCAATGCCTGTTTCAGGCTCGAGCGGGACGGCATGATGCTCGATTCGTGGTTCGACCTGTATTACGGCCCCGTCGTCGACGCCGACGGGAACGTCGTCGCGGTCAAGGCCACGGTGATCGAAACCACGGAAGAGGTACGGGCCGAGCAAGGGCGTGCCACGCAGCGGCGCGAGCTGGCGGAAGTGGCAGGGCGCTTGCAGGGCCTGGCGGCCGCGACATCCGATGTCATCTACCGCATGAGCCCGGACTGGAGCGAGATGTGGGAGCTCGACGGGCGCGGTTTCATCAAGGATACCGAGTCCCCGTACCGTTCCTGGATCGATGAGTATATCCCGCCGGACGAGCAGGGACGGGTGCATGCGGCCATCGGGACGGCGATCCGTGACAAGGCTGTGTTCCAACTCGAGCACCGTGTACGGCGTGTCGATGGCAGCATGGGCTGGACGTTGTCGCGCGCGGTTCCGATGCTGGACCGGCACGGCGAGATCGAAGAATGGATCGGGGCGGCGAGCGACATTACCGAGCGCAAGGCGGCGGAGAGCGCACTGCGCGAGAGCGAGCGCCTGTTCCGGACCCTGTTCGACTCGATCGACGAGGGCTTCTGCGTCATCGAATTCATCGATGGTCCGCATGGGCATCTGGGCGATTACGTGCACGTCATGGCCAATCCCGCCTATGCCATGAATGCCGGGATCGAGAACGTGGTCGGCCAGCGGGTGCGCGACATGGTGCCGGGGGAGGCTGAAGGCTGGGTGGAAATCTACAGGCGGGTACTGCTCACCGGCGAACCGATCCGCTTCGAACGCAAGCTCGAACATACCGGGCGCTTCCTGGAACTCGCCGCCCTGCGTATCGAACCGTTGGAGCGCCGCCAGGTGGCTGTCCTGTTCCGGGATGTATCCATACGCCACCGTGCAGAACTCGCTTTGCGCGACCTGAATGACACCCTCGAGCGCCGCGTGGCGGAGGAAGTCGGCAAGCGGACCCAAACCGAGAACGCCTTGCGTCAGGCCCAGAAAATGGAGGCCGTCGGGCAGCTTACCGGGGGCATTGCACACGACTTCAACAACATGCTTGCCGTCATCTCGAACGCGCTGGAACTCGTCCGTCGCCGTGTCGAGAACGAGGATGACCTTGCCGGCAAGTATATCGGCCTGGCAAAAGGCGGCATTACCCGCGCTTCGCAGTTGACCCAGCGCCTGCTTGCGTTCTCGCGGCAACAGCCCCTGCATCCCGGACCGGTATCCGTGAACGAGCTGGTCAACGGGCTGGCGCCCTTGCTGAAGCACTCGCTGGGAGGAACCATCGTTTTCGATACGGCACTTGCCGACGATGCATGGCTGACCTACGTCGACCCGAACCAGCTCGAGAATGTCGTTCTGAACCTCGTCGTCAACGCGCGCGATGCCATGGAAGAAGGAGGCAGGCTGACGATCGAAACCCGCAACTGCGCACTCGACGAATACGAGGGCGTCGGCATGGCAGACCTGGTGCCCGGGTCCTACGTGGCGATGGCGATCCGCGATACCGGCACCGGGATGACGCCGGAAGTCATGGCGAAAGCCTTCGACCCCTTCTTTACTACCAAGGCGGTCGGGCACGGCACCGGACTCGGGCTGAGCCAGGTGTATGGCTTTGTGCGCCAGTCGGGCGGGCAGGTGAAGATCGATTCCACGCCGGGCCGGGGTACGGTGGTCGAGCTCTACCTGCCACGCCACACCGGCAAGGTGGAGGGCGCGGTGGTGGAGGCCGCGCGCGCGCAGATCGTGCCGGGCAAGCTGGAAGCCATCCTCGTGACCGATGACGAGGCCAGCGTACGCCTGCTCCTTGGCGAAATGCTGACCCACCTGGGTTACCGGGTTTTCGCCGCGGAAGGCGGAGCCGCGGCCTTGCAGATGCTTGATGAGCATCCCGAGATCAAGCTGGTCGTCACCGATGTCCTGATGCCGGAAATGAATGGACGGGAACTTGTCGACCAGGCCCTGAAGCGCCGTCCCGACCTCAAGGTCCTGTTTACGACAGGCTATGTAGGCAACGTTGCCCTGGCCGACCGGATGAATGAACAGAGCATTCACATCCTGATGAAGCCGTTCGCGATCGAAGAGCTGTCATTCCGGATCAGGACGCTGCTCGACACGTCCGAACAGCAGGTGCATTGACATCGGGATCAAGACTCCCGATACCGCGCCTCCACCAGATCGATCTCGCGCAGCAACTTGCGCGCCGTCTCGTCCGAAATCTCGCGCCGTCGCCCCAGCCGCAGGATGGTGTCGCGCTCGGCCCGCAGCGCGGTCAGCCTGTACTCGCGCTCGACCTGGCGCGCCGCATGGGCGTCGGTGCCGGGGCCGGCGTTGAGCTGGATGTTGCGCAGCCGGTTGCGGTACAGGTTGGACACCATGCCGTAGGCGTTGGCGTGCAGTTCGGCGTCGGGGCCGCCGGCATGCGCGCGGCCGGCCAGTTCGACCGCGCTGACGGCGGCCTCGACGGCGGCCTGGCGGGCGCGGTCTTCTTCCTGTTCGGCATTGGTCTCGGCCGGCACCTCCAGCCCGCGCAGCAGGCGCGGCAAGGCGACGCTGGCCAGCAGCAGCGAGACCACGATCACGGCGCTTGCCAGCAGGATCGCCAGCTGGCGGCCGGGGAAGGGCGAGCCGTCGGCCAGGGTCAGCGGCAGCGTGAACACGCCGGCCATGGTCAGGGCGCCGCGCACGCCGGCGAAGGAGGTCGCCAGGATCAGCCGCATGCGCGGCTTGAACACCTGCTGGCCCAGGCGGCGCTGGTTCAGGATGGTCAGGCGCAGCGACACCCACACCCAGACGAAGCGCAGCAGCACCAGGCCCAGGCTCAGGGCCAGCGCATTCCCGGTCAGCCACCACGGATCGAAGGGCTCGCCGCCGCCGGGCGGGTGCAGGGCGCCGCGCGCGATGTCCGGCAGCTGTTCGCCCAGCAGCACGAACATCACGCCGTTCAGCGTGAATTGCAGGGCGTCCCAGATGACGTTGCGGCGGATGCGGGTCGAGGCCGTGGCCGAGCCGCCGAGTTCGACATAGCTCATCGTGATGCCGGCCGCCACCGCCGCCAGGATGCCGGAGGCGTGGATGTGTTCCGCCACCAGGTAGGCGCCGAAGGGCGTCAGCAGGTTGATCAGGATCGGCATGCCGTCGTCCTCGCCGAAGCGGCGCAGCAGGAAGCCATGCGTGCGGGTGATCGCCCAGGTGACGGCGACGCCGGCGGCGATGCCGGCCAGCGCCACCCACAGGAAGGTCAGGCCGGCCTTGGCGGGCGAGAAGGTGCCGGTGACCGCGGCCGCCACGGCGAAGCGGAAGCACACCAGGCCGCTGGCGTCGTTGAGCAGGGATTCGCCCTCGATGATGTGCATCAGGCGCGGCGGCACCGGAATACGGCTGGTGATCGCCGACACCGCCACCGGATCGGTCGGCGCGACGATGGCCGCCAGCGCGAACGCCACCGGCAGCGGCAGCGAGGGAATCAGCCAGTGCATCAGGAAGCCGGCGCCGAGCACGGTGAACAGCACCAGGCCGAGTGCCAGTTCGATGATGGTGCCCTTGTCGCGGAACAGGCCGACCTTGGGGATGCGCCAGCCGTCCAGGAACAGCAGCGGCGGCAGGAACAGCAGGAAGAAGATGTCCGGTTCGAGCGCCACGCCGTGGCCGAACACACCCGAGATCACGGCCCCGAGCCCGATCTGGATCAGCGGCAGCGGCACCGCGAACGGCAGCATCCGACCCACCCAGCCGCTGGCGACGACCGCCAGCAGCATCGCCAGGACGACCTCGACCGACTCCATCCATCTTCTCCTCGTCAAAACCCGATGATAAGGGATGGCGCGGCTGAGCGTGGTCCGTTAGCGCCGGACGCTCAGGGCTGGCCCCCGACGCCGGCCTGGCCCAGGGTCTCGGCCATGCGCACCAGCTTCACGAACTCGGCGCGGTAGCCTTCCGGATCGTCGCCGCGCGCGCCGTTGGCGAGTTCGGCGATGCGGTCGTAGCCGTAGTCGGCCAGTTGCGGCTCGCCGCGCAGGCGCTGGCCGAAGGCGGCCACGGCGACGGCGAAGCGCTGGTCGGCCGGCGCTTCGGCGAGCCTGCCGTGCGCGGACGAGGCATGCACCGGATGCGCGACCTGGCGGCTGGAGGCGGCGCCGGGCAGCTTGTAGCGCAGCTTCACGAAGCACAGTTCGTCGCCATGGCCTGCGGCGTCGGCCTTGCCCTGCTTGCCGTAGCGCAGCGGGTCGGCCAGCCGGTTCGCCTCGCTGGCCGGGGTGATCTCGTAGATCGCGGTGACGGTGTGGCCCGCGCCCATGTCGCCGGCGTCGACCTTGTCGTCCTTGAAGTCCTGGCGCTGCAGCATCCGGGTCTCGTAGCCGATCAGGCGGTAGGCCGCCACCTGGGCCGGGTTGAACTCGACCTGCACCTTGACGTCATTGGCGATCGGGAACATGGTCGAGCCGAGTTCCTGGCCCAGCGCCTTGCGCGCTTCGAGCAGCGAATCGATGTAGGCGGCGTTGCCGTTGCCCGACTGGGCCAGGCGCTGCATCAGGGCGTCGTTCAGGTTGCCCGCGCCGACCCCGAAGACCGACAGGTAGATGCCGGTCTTGCGCTTGCTGGCGATGAAGTTTTCGAGCTGCTTCGGGTCCGTCATGCCGAGGTTGAAATCGCCATCCGTGGCCAGGATCACCCGGTTCACGGCCTTCGGGTCGAAGTTGCGCTGGGCCAGTTCGTAGGCATTGCGCAGCCCTTCGCCACCCGCCGTGCCGCCGCCGGCGCGCAGGCCGTCGATGGCGTCGAGGATCCTGCCGCGTTCCTTGCCCGGGGTCGGCTCCAGCACGACCCGGGTGCCGTCCGCGTAGCTGACGATGGCGACGCGGTCTTCGTCGCGCAGCTGCTGGGCGAACAGGCGGAAGCCTTGCTTGAGCAGGGGCAGGCGGTCCGCCGGGCCCATCGAACCGGACACGTCGACCAGCAGCACCACGTTGGCGGGCGGGCGCTCGGCCGCGTCGATGTCATAACCGCGCACCGCGATGTGGACCAACTGGTTGCCGGCTTTCCAGGGGCTCGGCAGCACCGAGGTCGACACCGCGAACGGCTCGCCGGCGCTGCGCGGCCCGGCATAGTGGTAGGGGAAGTAATTCACCATCTCCTCGACCCGCACCGCGTCCGGCGCCGGCAGATGGCCGCTAGAGAGCATCCGGCGCACGAAGGCGTAGGAGGCGGTGTCGACGTCGGCACTGAAGGTGGACACGGGCTGCTCGCTGACCAGGATCGCCTTGTTCGCTTCCTTGCCCGGGAACCTGTCCGTGCCCTGGGGCAGGACGATCAGCGGCGGCATCGGCGGTGCGAAGGTATGCGGCGCGACCCTGCTGAAGACCTGGGCCGAGCTCGCGTACGCCGAAACCGAGACGGAAGAAGGAGCGGGCGGCGGGGCGGGGCTCGCCAGCACGGGCGCGGCGCCGGCTGGCGCCTGCTCCACGCGCGCCACCCCGGGATAGGGGGAGCTGCAGGCGGCCAGCAGCAGGGAAACGGCCGCGAGGGCGGCCGGTACGGCGGTCAGCTTGTTCATCCTTGGCCTTGTTAAAAGTTATTGTGTCGATAACTTGCTACAAGGGCGAACCAGTGACAATCAAGGTTACATATTGTTATGAAGTTGTCAGCGCCGGACGTTGGCCTCGGCCGTCGCCGCCAGGATGTCGGACAGCTGGGTGGTGTTGACCGGCTTGACCAGGTAGTGATCGAAGCCGGCCGCCATCGAGGCGTCGCGGTCCTGCTGGCGGCCGTAGCCGGTCATCGCGATCAGGGTCGCGGCGCTGGCCTGCGGCAGCACGCGCAGGCGGCGCGCCAGCTCGTTGCCGTCGAAGTCGGGCAGGCCGATGTCGAGCAGGCAGACTTCCGGGACCATGGTCTTGGCCAGCTCCAGCGCGTCGCCGGCCGAATACGCGACTTCCACCTGGTGTCCGGCCGAATTCAGGAACAGTTGCAGGGTGTGGACCGCGTCGACGTTGTCGTCCACCAGCAGGATGCGCAGCGGGGCGGCGCCTGCGCGCAGGCGTTCGCTGCTCGGCTGCGGCGCGAGCGCCACGTCCTGGGTGTAGCGCGGCAGGCGCACCGTGAAGGTCGAACCCTTGCCCAGGCCCGGACTGTAGGCGGACACGCTGCCGCCATGCAGCTCGACCAGGCTCTTCACCAGGGCCAGCCCCAGCCCGAGGCCGCCCTGCGAGCGGTCCGGGGTGCGTTCGGCCTGGGTAAACAGGTCGAACACGCGGTCCACCAGCGCCGGGTCCATGCCGATGCCGTCGTCCGACACCGTCAGCACGTAGTTGTCGCCCTCGGTGTCCAGGCGCAGCTGGAGCGTGCCGCCTTCCGGGGTGTACTTGGTCGAGTTGCCGAGCAGGTTGGCGATCACCTGCACCAGGCGCTTGTGGTCGCCCTTGACGTGGGCCGGCGTGGACGGCAGGTCGATCACCAGGCGGTGGCGGCGCGCGGTGACGAGCGGACGGATCTGCTCGGCGGCGTCGTCGACCACGCGTTTCAGGTCCAGCACCTGGGTCGACAGCGAGACCAGGCCGCGCGTCACCCGCGAGACGTCCAGCAGGTCGTCCACCAGGCTGGTCATGTGATCGACCTGGCGCACGATGATCGAGCAGGTCTGGGTGATCTGGGCATTGTCGGAGTGGAGCAGCTTGAGCAGGTGCGCGCCGGTGCTGATCGGCGCCAGCGGGTTGCGCAGCTCGTGCGCCAGCATCGCCAGGAACTCGTCCTTGCGCTGGTCGGCGGCGCGCAGCTCGCGCTCGGCCAGCGAGCGCGCCGATTCCTTCTTCTGGAGTGCCGCGGCCATGCGGTCCAGGGCCTGGGCCAGGTTGCCGATCTCTTCGTTGGCGTAGTCGATGCCGGAGCGGGCGTCGAGGTCGCCCGCGGCGATGCGCTCGGCGGTGCCCATCAGCTTGCGCACCCGCTGCACGATCAGCACGTCGCCCACCAGCCAGGCCGCCAGCAGCGCCAGCATGGTGGTGGCGGCTAGGCCGAGCAGGGACATCAGCTGG
Organism: Telluria sp. Soil_C_11; assembly: GCF_057657395.1. Lineage (NCBI taxonomy): Bacteria > Pseudomonadati > Pseudomonadota > Betaproteobacteria > Burkholderiales > Oxalobacteraceae > Telluria > Telluria sp. Soil_C_11. Next base: position 418,177 of record NZ_JBDGIN010000002.1, read on the forward strand.
TCGTGGCGCGCGGCCGAGGTGATCGTGTCGGTCGGGATGCCGATCGTGACGGTGTAGTCGGTGAGGGCGGGCGCGCCCACGCGGGCGAAGGTGTGCAGGCGCTCGACGCCGTCCTCGCCGCGGATCGTCACCGCGCGCTGGCCGGCGGTCGCCATCGCTTCCATGGTCGGCGCCGAGAGCCTGGTGCCGAAATAGCGTTCCGGGTCGGGACGGCGCGAGATGATGGTGCCGCGCGCATCGGCGGTCGCCAGCACCGAGCCGGGCGGCAGGTTGATGTCGTTGATGAAGGTGTCCAGGCCTTCCAGGTCCATGGCGGCGAACACCACGGCCAGCACCTTGCCGGTGCGGTCGATGACCGGATAGGTCAGGTTGATGGTGTGCTTCTTGATCACGCGCCCGAACACGTAGTCGCCGGCGATGAAGCGCCGTTCACTGATGGCGCGGCGGAAGTGGCTGCGGTCGCCCAGGTTGACCGGGTGCAGCAGCGGCACGGCGGAACAGGTGACATCGCCGTTCAACTGGATCAGGCCGAAGTTGACGAAGCCCTCGTTGCGGTCGAGTACGTCCGACAGCAGCGAGGTGCATTTCGCCGTATCGCCCATCAAATCGGGCACGCTGGCCAGGTCGACCAGGATCTGGCGCGCGCCCTCGATCGACTGGGCCTCGTTGGCCGCCGCCATGCCGGTCAGCCGGCGCAGGTTTTCCTCGGATGCCTTGATGGCATGTTCGCGTTCGCGGATGCCCGACAGGACCGTCATGACCGCGAGGGGCATCAACGCCAGTGCCACCAGCAGCATGAGCCGGCTGCGCAGACTGTTCAGCCGGAAGCGGCCCAACCCAGATGTCATTATGCTTTTCTTTATATTTACCGCTTGGTGCGCTGGCAGGCGTCACCGAATTCCACAATCCTGCGGATGCCGTCGCGCAGCGTCGCCACGTCGTCCGAAATGTAGCCGAGCCGGATAAAGCCCGGTACGCCCAGCGCGTCGCCGGGCATGATGGCCACTTTCTTCTCTTCGATCAGCCGTTCGGCGAAGCCGACGGTGTCCATCGTCAGGCTGCGCACATCTCCCCACAGGTACGGACCGGAAGCCGGCGCGTGCATGACGATCCACGGGACCTCGGCAAACAGCCTCACCGCCAGGTCGCGCCGCTGGCGGTAGTCCGCCATCATCTCGTGCGGCGCGCCGGTGGCGAAGGCGGCGACGGCCGCCACCTGCGACAGGTGGGGCGCGGCGGCCGTGATCGGACCCTGCAGCGTCTGCATCGCGTTGACCACTTCGGCCGGGGCCAGCGCGAAGCCGACCCGCCAGCCCATCATGGCGTAGCTCTGCGAGGCCGAGAAGATGGTGATGACGCCGATCTTCCGCCAGTCGCACAAGGCCGCCAGGCTGACGTGTTCGCCATCGAAGATCAGGTGCTCGTAGCTTTCGTCGACAATCACCTGGGCCCCGATGCGTTCCACCCAGGCACGAATATGTTCCAGTTCCTGGCGAGTGTACACCTTGCCGGTCGGATTGTGCGGGTTATTAATAATCACGACCTTCGGCGTTTCCAGGCTGTCCAGCAGTTGTGGCGTGATGACATCAGGCAAGTCCACCAGGATGGGGCGCAGGCCCAGTAGTTGCGAGGTGGCAACATATGCCGGCCAGTGCGGCTTGAAGATGAGCACGCTGTCGCCCGGATCGGTGATCGCATACAGCGCCTGGTACAAGGCCTGCTTGGCGCCGTTGGTGACGATGATCTCGCTTGCCTGCGCTTCGATGCGGTTTTCCTTGCTCAGCTTGGCGGCCAGGCGGTCGCGCACGTCGAGGGCGCCAACCACGCTGGTATAAGGCATGGTGCGCTCGCGCTCGACGGCCTCGAGCACCGTATCCAGCACCGGCCGCGGCGCCGGGAAGTGCGAGATCGCGATCGAGAAGTCGATGACCGCCTGTCCCGCGTTTCGCATACTTTCCACGCGGCCATGCATGGCGGTGGTGGCGAGCGGGCGGGAAGAGGCGATCCGGGCCGATGTCTTCATTCTTGTTCTCCGTAAGTGTTTGATTCCGCAGGAATTTCTGCCAAGGATGGCAGAGTGTTTCCTGATTGTACTAGTTTTAAAAAAATGTGACGCACGGGACACATATGTAACGGAAGAGCAATCCCGACGGGCCGTCGCAGCCTGCGCGAGCGCCGCGCCGCAGCCGTTTCTGGTACGTTGAACGCAAAGCATCACTTATTGGAGCGAAGCCATGGCTATGGAAAATGTGATTATCCGGACCTTCAAGCATCCCGGCGCGGCGGAACAGGCGCGCAGCGAGCTGCTTGCCGCCGGCATCGCGGCGGACGACGTCGAAGTCACGGTCCGCATCGACGAAACCGGTCCCGTGCAGGGCAACTTCACGGTCGGCGACGATCCCCGCGTGACCGGCAAGACCGCCTACACCCATACCTACGCGCCGGTGGCCCAGGACGACGTGCGCGACTGCCAGATCACCGTGAACGCCGGCGATCCGGCGCAGGCGGAGCGGGCGATGGAAATCCTGGACCGCCTGGGGGCGCTGGATCCGGATCCGGCGCATCGGAGGCATTAATCTACGTGGCTCCGCGACATAAACCAACGTCGTGCCCGCGAAGGCGGGGATCCAAGTTTGTCGAGCTAACGACAACGCCTGCAGAACTTGGGACCCCGCCTTCGCGGGGGCGACGGTTTATCATCGCGGGAACGACGGAGTGGAGAATCAATGAGCGCCATCCATCTGGATAACACCGACGCCCTGCTGGTCATCGACATGCAGAACGATTTCCTCCCTGGCGGCGCCCTCGGCGTCGCCAGCGGGCACGAGGTCGTGGCCCCGATCAACCACCTGATCGCGCTGTTCCGCGAGCAGGGGCTGCCCATCGTCGCCTCGCGCGACTGGCACCCGGCCGACCATTGCTCGTTCGCGGCCCAGGGCGGGCCGTGGCCGCCGCATTGCGTGGCGGGCACGCCGGGCGCCGAATTCACGGCCGAGCTGGCGCTGCCGGACGACGCCATCGTGGTCTCGAAAGCCGATACCGCGGCCGTGGATGCCTATTCGGCCTTCGCCGGCACCGACCTGGCCGCGCAATTGCGTGCGCGCGGCGTGGAGCGCGTCACGGTATGCGGCCTGGCGACCGATTACTGCGTGCTGAATACCGTGACCGATGCGCTGGAAGAGGGCTTCGACGCCATCGTCGTGCCGGAAGCGATGCGCGCGGTGGACGTCAAGCCGGGCGACGGTACGCGCGCGCTCGACCGCATGGTGGCGCGCGGAGCGGTGCCGGTGCGGCTGGGCGAAGTGGGGATGACGGCGCTGTCGGTAGCTTAACTTGGGTCCCCGCCTTCGCGGGGACGACGTTCATATGGTGAGCAGGAACAGCATCCCGGCCACGTCCTTCCCATGCTCCTTGCGCAGGACGGCGTCGCGCTGCTCCATGACTTCCAGTCCGGCCCGCGCCGCGCAGGCGCGCACGTACGCGGGCGCATGGGCGAAGCGGTTCGAGGCCGTGATCGCATAGCCGCCGCCGGCATCCTTTGCCAGCGCCTCCACCGAGAAGGCGAAGCGGCCGCCCGGCCGCAGGGCCTGCGCCACCCGTTCGAACAAGGGCTCCAGCTCGCCGAAGTAGACCAGCACGTCGGCCGCCAGCACGAGGTCCCATTCGCCCTGCCGGCCTGCCAGCCAGGCGAGGATGTCGGCGCAGGCGAGTTCGTCGTACAGGCCGGTGCCGCGGGCCTTGTCCAGCATCTTTTCCGACAGGTCGACCCCGGCCAGGCGCCGCGCCAGCGGCCGCAGCAGGGGCGCGCACAGGCCGGTGCCGCAGCCCAGGTCCAGCGCCGAGCCAGGCTGCGCGCCAGGCCCGGCCTGCAGCAATGACACCAGCAGCTCCGGCGTGCGGTAGCCGAGCACCCCGACCAGGTGGCGGTCGAAATGGCCGGCATACTGGTCGAACAGCCCTTTTACATAGTCGGCCGGCGCCGAGGTCGGCGGCGCGCCTTCGCCCAGCGCGGCCAGGGCGAAGCCGATCCCGGCCGGGTCGGCGCCCAGCCCGCGCGCGCGGCGGTAGGCGTCGATGGCTTCCTCGCGCCGCCCCAGCGCGCGCAGCACGTTGGCGCGGTAGTGTTCGGCCATCGCATAGTCGGGGCGGATCAGGAGGGCGTGTTCGTAGCTGTCCAGCGCCTGCGCCAGCTTGCCGGCTTTTTTCAGGGCGGCGCCGCGCGCGCACCAGATCTCGGCCTGGCGCTCCGGCGCCGCGCCGGCCAGCGCGCGGTCGTAGGCCGCGACCGCTTCGCTGAAGCGCTCCAGCGCCTGCAGCGCATTGCCCAGCGCCTGCAGGGCGTCCGCATAGCCGGGACGGGCGGCCAGGGCCTGGTCGGCGCTGGCTGCGGCGTCCGCATGGCGGCCGATGTCGTTCAGGACGATGGCGCGGTGGCACCAGGCTTCCGGATAATTCGGGCGCAGGGCGAGCGCGCGCTCGTAGCTGCCCAGCGCATCGGGCAGGCGTTGCATGCGGCGCAGCGTGTTGCCGCGGTTGTCCCAGGCCAGCGCGTAGCGCGGGTCGAGGCGCAGCGCGGTTTCGTAGCTCTCGAGCGCCGCATCGGCCAGGCCGAGGTCCTGCAGGGCGGCGCCGAGGTTGCAGTGGGCGCGCGCCTGGCTGGCATCGACCTGCAGCGCCGCGCGGATCAGGTCCACCGCGCGCGCCGCATCGCCGCGCTGGCGCGCGATCACGCCGCTCAGGTGCAGGGCGTCGAACTGCTGCGGGTCGGCCGCCAGCACCTCCCCATAGAGCAGGTGCGCCTCCTCCAGCCGGCCCTGCTGGTGCAAGGCGACGGCCCGGCCGAGCAGGGCGCTGGGGTCGGAGGCGCTCACCGGATCAGCTCCAGCTCAGGTCCGCCCGCGAGAGCGGCAGTTCGCGCACGCGCTTGCCGGTGGCGGCGAAGATCGCGTTGCAGACGGCCGGCGCCAGCGGCGGGAACACCGGTTCGCCCAGGCCGGTGACCGGGTAATCGGTCTTCAGGAAGTGGGCTTCGATCTTCGCGGGCGTGTCCGGCATGCGCAGCAGCGGGTAATCGTGGAAGTTGCTCTGCACGATGCGGCCCTTCTCGATGTCCAGCGCCGGGTACATCAGCGTGGACAGGCCATCGATCACCGAGCCCTGCACCTGGTTCTCGGCGCCGGACAGGTTGACGATCTGGGCGCCGATGTCGGCCACCACCACCACGCGGTCGACCGTCAAGCGGCCTTCCTTCGACACCGTGACCTCGGCCACCTCCGCCACGTAGCCGCGGTGGCTGAAATGGAAGGCCACGCCGGCGCCTTGCCCGCGCGCGAACTTGCGCTTGCCCCAGCCGGACTTCTCGGCCACCGCCTTCAGCACATTGCGCATGCGCGCCACGTTGTAGGGCACGCCGCGCTCGCCGGTCCCGGCCACCATGTCCTGGTCGCCCAGCAGCTCGAGGCGGAACGCGACCGGGTCGCGGCCGGCGGCGTGCGCCAGCTCGTCGATGAAGCTGTGGAACACCCAGGCGAACACATTGCTGCCCGGCGCGCGCCACGGTCCCATCGGGATGCGGCATTCCAATGGCGTCTGTTCCAGCAGGCAGTTGGCGGCCCAGCGGCCGGGGAATTCGTCGCCCGACAGGTTGGCGCCGCTGCCCGGCTGCAGCACGCTGTTGCTGGTGCCGTCGCTTTCCTTCTTCTCGACGCGGTTGGCGAAAGTCACGAAATGGTTGTGCCAGGCCACCAGCTTGCCCTGCTCGTCGACGCCGCCGCGCAGGAAGTGGAAGCCGCCGGCGCGGAAGTGGTCGTGCTGCAGGTCGTCTTCGCGCATCCAGGTCAGCTTGACCGGCGCCTTGATCTTTTGCGCGATGGCGACCGCGTCGACGATGAAGTCGGACGACAGGCGCCGCCCGAAGCCGCCGCCGCTGCGCGTGATGTGCAGCGTGACCTTTTCCTTCGGGATGTTGAAGGTGCTGGCCACCAGGGCCTGGCCCGCGCCCGGATTCTGGGTCGGCGCCCACAGCTCCACGCTGCCGTCCTTCGGGTCGACCGAGGCGGTGCAGTTCTGCGGCTCCATGCTGGCGTGCGAAATGAAGGGATAGGTGTAGGCCGCCTCGACGGTGCGGGCGGCGCCAGCCAGCGCGGTCTCGACGTCGCCGTCACGGCGCATCGTGGACGCACCCGGCTGTTTGCTGGCCGCCTGGGCCTGGGCCAGGAAGCCGGCCCAGCCATGCTGCGCGCCTTCGCCTTCGTCCCATTGCACCTGCAGCTTCTTGCGGGCGCGGATCGCGTTCCAGGTGCTGTTGGCGACGATCGCCACGCCCGGACGCAGGCCGTTCAGGTTGTCCGTGCCCTCGACGATGAAGGCATCCTTCACGCCCGGCAGCGCCTTGATGGCGCCGAGGTTGGCCGACACCGGGCGCCCGCCCAGCACCGGGCACTTGACGTAGACGGCGTACAGCATGCCGGGCAGCTGGACGTCGATGCCGAACAGCGGCTTGCCGGCCACGACCTTGTCGTTGTCGACCCCGCCGATGCGGGTGCCAAGCAGGCGGTAGCTGGCCGGATCCTTCAGCTGGACGGTCTTGGCATCGGGCACCGGCAGCAGGGCGGCCGCCTTGACCAGCTCGCCATAGCCGAGGCGGCGGCGACTAGCGTCGTGCAGCACGGCGCCGCGTTCGGCGCGGCATTCGGCGGCCGGCACGCCCCAGGCCTGGCTGGCCGCCTGGACCAGCATCGTGCGCGCGGTGGCGCCCAGGCGGTGGAAGTTCTCGTAGTTGGTCGGGGTCGAGGTCGAGCCGCCGGCGCCCTGCGGGCCGTAGGCCGGGTTCAGGTCGCCCTGCACCACGCGCACATCCTTCCAGTCGACCTCCAGCTCTTCCGCGATCACCATCGGCAGCGAAGTCTTGATGCCCTGGCCGATTTCCGGCTGCTTGGACACCAGGGTCACGGTGCCGTCCTGGGCGATGCGGATGAAGACGTTCGGCGAGAATTCGGCCGCCGCGCCGGCATGCCCGGCGGCGCCCGGCTGGGCTTCGGCGACGGCCGCGATCGCGCCGCCGGCAAGCACGCCGAGGGTCAGCAGCGAAGCGCCGGCCGCGGACTGGCGCAGGAAGTTGCGGCGCGAAGCCGATGCCAGGTCGTCGGGACGGGCGCTCATTTCTTGCCCTTTCCGGTCGAGGCGCTCGATGCGATATCGGCCGCGCGGTGGATGCCGGCGCGGATGCGGACATAGGTGGCGCAGCGGCACAGGTTGCCGGCCATGGCGTCGTCGATCTGGGCGTCGGTCGGACGCGGATGCTGCTTGAGCAGGGCGCAGGCGCTCATGATCTGTCCGGACTGGCAATAACCGCACTGGGGCACGTCGAGTTCCTGCCAGGCCTGCTGCAGCGGGTGCGCGGCGTTGGCGTCGAGTCCCTCGATGGTCGTGATCCTGCGCTTCCCGATGCTGGACACCGGCAGCTGGCAGGCGCGCGCCGGCTGGCCGTCGAGGTGCACGGTGCAGGCGCCACACGCGCCGACGCCGCAGCCGTACTTGGTGCCCACCAGGCCCAGGGTATCGCGCAGCGCCCACAGCAGGGGCGTGTCGGCCTCGACGTCGACGGCTTGCGCCTTGCCGTTGACGTTCAACGTGTATTTACTCATGGGTTGTTTGAATTATTGCCAAATCAGAACAACGCAATCGTAAACAAAAGCTGCCGTCAAGACCAAGGACTTTTGCGAAATGACGTAGGGTGGGCACCCCGTGCCCACCAGGACGGTTGTATATCGCACACGGAAAAGGTGGGCACGGTGTGCCCACCCTACGTTTTAGAACCCTTCCGGATAGGTTTCCGGAGGCTCTTCGGAATGCCAGCCGCCGCCCGGATCGAGGGGCGTGACGGCCGTGGTGCGGTCGATGTGGATCACGGCGTCGAACTGCACCGCCATCTGGGCCGCGAAATAATGGCTCTGGCGTTCGGTGCGCGGCAGGTAGATCACGCCGATCGCCCGTTCCAGGCGGCGCTGCATCAAGGCTTCGCGGGCCGGATTGTCGCCGCGCAGGGGCAGCAGGAAGCGCTCGATGCCGACCTTGTGCAGCAACTCCTCGTAGCTGCCCGGCATGCCGGGACGCACCCGCTTGTGCTCGGCCGGGCCGTCCCATTCCGAGGCCGCCGTGACGAAGCCTTCGTAGGTCGAGAAGCCGATCAGGCGCGTCTGGCCATCGTAGGCCTTGCGCGCCAGTTCGCCGACGTTCCACTCGCCGAGCTGGCCGACCTCGGTGGCGCGCGCGTCGCCGATGTGGGAATTGTGCTCCCACACCACGATCCTGGCCGGCTCGCCGCCTTTCGACAGGTGCTGGGACAGGGCTTCAAGGGTCTCGGCCATGTGGCTGTCGCGCAGGTTCCAGGACGAGACGCGGCCGCGGAACATGGTCCGGTAGTATTCCTCGGCATTCTTGACCAGGCGCGCGTTCTGCTGGGCGTAGAAGAAGGCGTCTTCGCTGCCGTCCTTCTGCGAATACTCGTAGGCGCGCTGCTGCATCTGGTTCAGCTGCTCGATCACGCCTTCCTCGCAGGACGCCGACAAATCGAGATTGGCCGTGTAGCCGTAGTGCTGGCTGTCCTCGTAATAATGGTCGAAGCAGGCATAGCGCTCGCGCGCCACCCTGGCCGCCTGCGGATCGACCTTGTCGAGGTAGGCCAGCACTTCGCGCAGCGAGGTGAACAGGCTGTACAGGTCGAGGCCGTAGAAGCCGACCTGCCTGCCGCCGGCCTGCCTTGCGTTGTGTTCGCGCAGCCATTCGACGAAGCCGGCGACGTCGGTGTTCCGCCACATCCAGTTCGGGAAGCGCTCGAAGCCGGACAGGGCCGCATCGGCATCACCGTCGCCGCCCTGGCCGCGCACGTAGCGGTTGACCCGGTAGGCGTCCGGCCAGTCGGCCTCGACGGCCACGGCATGGAAGCCTTTTTCTTCGATCAGGCGCTGGGTGATGCGGGCGCGCTCTTCGTAGAACTCGTGGGTGCCGTGGGTCGCCTCGCCCAGCAGCACGAAGCGCGCATCGCCGACCAGGTCGAGCAGGTCGTCGTAGTCACGCGGACCGCCGCCGAGGGGAATGGCGGCGGAGCGGATGGCGGCGATCGGATCGAGGCTCGCCATGATGGGCTCTCAGTGCAGGAGCCGGCTGGCCCAGCTGGACTGGGCGGCTTCGCGCGGCATCGTGCCGCGTTCGATCAGGTGCTTCATGCGCCCCAGGTCCTCGTCCATCTTGGATTTCGGATCCGAGCCGAGCAGCAGTGCGAAGGCATGGCCGAGCGCGCCCGCCGGCGGCGTATAGGACATGCGCACGGTCACCAGGGTGCCGCCGCGGTGGCGCTCGAACTGGATCGAGCCGCTGTTCGGAATCTCCGCGCCCGGTTCGCTGCGCCATGCCAGGCGGTTCGGACGGCTTTGCTCCGTCAGCACGGAGTTCCATTCGAAGCGCGAACCGCCCGGGCCCTTCACGATCCAGTGCGAGCGGCGGCGGCCCAGGTCGCGCACTTCGGCCACGTGCGACATGAAGTGCGGGAAGTTCTCGTAGTTGGAGAACTGTTCGTAGACTTCGGCCGGGGCGGCGTCGATATGGACCGTCTTCTCGAAGTCGATGGTCTGGTCGATGCCCATGCCGAGCCCCTTGGCCGCTCCCAGGCCGGCAGCGCCGCGGCTGGCCAGGGTGCGCAGCGGCTGGTTGGCGGCGCCGCGCGCCAGCAGGGCGGCGCCGGCCAGGCCCAGCACCGCGCTCACCGGCGAACGGCGCATCACGCCCATCAGGGCCAGCAGCGCGCCGCCCACCAGGGCCGTGTTGCGCATGCCGGGGTTCCAGGCGCCTTCGCTGTCGCCGCGGACTTCCTGCGCCACGCGCCTGCCGAGGCGGCCTGCGCTCTTGCGGGTATCGTCGTAGAACTCGGAGACGCTGTCGGCGGCGCGGCTCACTGCGCTGCCGACCGCGCCGCGCGCCCCTGCATAGCTGTCGCTGTCCTGCGCCTGGTCGGCCAGGTCGCCGGCGGCGCTGGAGGCGCGGCCCATCGCGCCTTTCGCCTTCGAGATCGCCTCGTCCGCCATGTCGCCGGCGGCGCGTCCCATGCGCGACATCGTGGAAGCGATGCCGTCCGACTTGACCGCTTCGAGCGCCGTGTCGGTAGCTTCGCCGATGCGCTCGCTGGCGCCGTGCCACACATTGGTGATGGCGCTGGTGGTGCGCGAGCCGGCGTTGCGCACGGCGGCGGCCGACTGGGCGCGCCGTGCGCTGCCGCGGTCGGGGTCGAGCATGTACATCAACAGGGCGCCGGCGGCGGCGCCGCCCAGCCATTTGGCAAGTTCAAGCCCGGTGTCCGTCGTCGTCGTGCTTTGCGTCGGCAGTCGTTGCATGATGTTGGTCCTCCATTGGTGGTTGTCGGGCGGCCGCACGCGCATGCCAGGCGTCGGCCAGCAGATCCTGTACTTCCTCGTCGCTGGTCTGGTCGAAGGTGTCGTACCACTGGCCCACGGCGCGGAACAGCGGCGGCGCCGACAGGCAGACCAGGGTGTCGACCTCGCCCTCGAGCACGGCCAGCGTCTGCGGCGGGGCCACCGGCACCGCCAGCACCAGCCTGGCCGGCCCCAGTCCGCGCGCCACCCGGATCGCCGCCAGCATGGTCGAGCCGGTGGCGATGCCGTCGTCGACCAGGATCGCAATGCGTCCGGCCAGCGCCAGCGGGTCCCGCGCGCCGCGGTAGGCGCGTTCGCGCCGCTGCAGTTCGGCCAGCTCACGTTGCGTGACCGCCTCGACCTGCGCGGCGCTCACGCCCATCAGCCCCGGCACGCCCGGCTGCAGCACGCGCACGCCGCCGCTGCCGACCGCACCCATCGCATACTCTTCGTGACCGGGCATGCCCAGCTTACGAACGAGGAGGATATCGAGTTCGATTCCGAGCCGCTGTGCGATGGCGAACCCAACGGGTACTCCACCGCGCGGCAGCGCCAGCACGACCGCGTCCGCGCGTCCGGCAAACTCCCGCAACTCGCGGGCCAGCAGCTTGCCGGCCTGCGTGCGGTCCTTGAAACGGCGGAACTCGGCCATGCTGTGCTGCTCTCCCGCGGTTACTGCCTGCCCGTGCCTACTGGATGGTCAGCCGCTTTGCCGAGCTTCCCTGTTTCTTGGGCAGCGTGAGCATCAGGACGCCATTTTCCAGGTGCGCCTGGGCGCCGGCATCGTCGACCTCGGACGGCAGGGTGAAGCTGCGCTGGTACCTGCGTGTCGAGCGTTCAGAATACACCACCTGTTCGCCCTCCCGCTGTTCGTTTGCCTGCTGGCATTCTCCCTCGATGGTGACGCGCTGGCCGTCGATCGAGACCTTGACGTCTTCCTTCTTGACGCCAGGCAGTTCTGCCTGGACTTCGAAGGTCTTGTCGTTTTCCTTGACGTCCAGGCGCGGCATGGCCATGCCGTCGTCGGTCCAGTGCCCGCCTTGCGCCAGCGGCGCGAAGAAGTCCTGGAACATGTTCTCGACCATCCGGCCGAACTGGTCTTCCATGGCGCCGCCACGCAGGGTGGACAGCGGGCTGTTGCCTCTTCTGATCAGGTTCATGATGACCTCCCTTTGTAATGACTACGCATTATTTATAGGGCTGTCGAAAATCGATTTCAAGAACCGCGCAAGCAATTTTGACACCCGCCAGCGAACGGGCGCGTGGCGGGAATTCCGGACGTCAGGACAGGGTCTGGCGGTGGAAGCGCAGGTGGTCTTCGACGAAGGTCGAGATGAAGTAATAGCCGTGGTCGTAGCCGGGGTGGCGGCGCAGTTCGAGCGGCTGGCCGGCGGCGCGGCAGGCGTCCTCGAAGGCGTCGGGATACAGCTGCTCGGCGAGGAATTTGTCGGCTAGGCCCTGGTCGACCAGGATGCCTTTCGGGAACAGGGCGCGGCCGGCGTCCTTCACCAGCTCGGTTGCGTCGTGCCCGCGCCAGGCCGACTGGTCGGCGCCGAGGTAGCCGCCGAAGGCTTTCCGGCCCCACGGGCAGCGCATCGGCGCGGCGATCGGCGCGAACGCCGACACCGAACGGAACAGGTCCGGGTTGCGCAGCGCCAGGATCAGCGCGCCATGCCCGCCCATCGAATGGCCGAAGATGCCGACCCGCTGCGGATCGGCCGGCAGCGCGGCCGGCGCCAGCGCGCGCAGCTCGAGGATGTAGCTGTACATGCGGTAGTGGCGGGACCAGGGTTCCTCGGTGGCGTCGACGTAGAAGCCGGCGCCCGCGCCGAAGTCCCAGCTGTCCGTCTCGCCGGGTACGCCGGCGCCGCGCGGGCTGGTGTCGGGCGCGACCAGGATCAGGCCCAGTTCGGCGGCGACGCGCTGGGCGCCGGCCTTGATCATGAAGGTCTCTTCGGTGCAGGTCAGGCCGGCCAGGTAGAACAGGACCGGCAGCCGCTTGCCCTCGAAGCCGGGCGGCAGGTAGACGGAAAAGCGCATCGGCAGGCCGATCGCGCTGGAGGCATGCTGGTAGAAACGCTGCACGCCGCCGAAACAGGCATGTTCGCTGAGCAGGTCAAGCTGGGCAGGATCGGTCATCGTCGTTCCATCGGTAGGTGAGCAATAACGCAAGTATGCCTGTTGCGCGGCTGCCGTGCAGGGGCGCGCCTACACCAGTCCGAACGCGCCCAGCAGGGCGCCGGCGGCCAGCACCCACAGCAGGTGCAGGCGGGTGCGCCAGATCACCAGCCCGGCGCCGACCGCCAGCAGCACCAGCCGCCAGTTGGCCTCGCCCACCGAGCTGCCGAGGATCCAGGCGGTCGACAGCAGCAGGGCGATCACCACCGGCGCCATGCCCTGCTTGAAGGCGCGCACGGCGCGCAGCTCGCGGTTGCGGTGGCCCCAGCGCGCGGCCGAATAGGTGATGATGGTCGAGGGCGTCATGATGCCGACCATGGTCACCAGCACCCCGAACAGCGCCGCGCCGACGCTGCCGGCGTTCATGCCGACGTGCCAGCCCATCAGGGCCACGAACAGCACGTTGGGGCCGGGCGCGGCCTGGGCCAGGGCGATCGCGGCGTTGAACTGTTCCTGGGTCAGCCAGTGGTGCTGCTCGACCAGGAAGCGGTGCATCTCGGACGAGGTCGAGATCGCGCCGCCGATCGACATCATCGACAGCAGCAGGAAGTGGCCGAAGAGGTTCAGCCAGTCGGACCAGGCCAGCGCCAGGTGCAGGGTGTCGGGCGCCGCGCTCATGCTTCCAGCCTGCGCCAGGTGAGGACGCAGGCGAGGCCGCCCAGGCCGGCCAGCACATAGATCAGCGGACATTTCAGCAGCGCCACCAGTACGAAGCCGAGGGCCGCGATGGCCACGCCCCAGGCGGTCGGCAGCGGACTGCGCTTCAGGGCCGCGCCCAGCTTCAGGCCGACGGCGCCGATCAGGCCGGCCGAGACGGCGGCCATGCCGCGCAGCGCGCCGGCGACCTGCGGGCTGTCGGCGAAGCGGTCGTGCAGCACCGCCAGTCCCAGCACCAGCACCAGCGGCACGGCCAGCAGCCCGCCGAGCGCGGCCATGGCGCCGGGCAGGCCGAAATAGCGGCCGCCGATCATCAGCGACAGGTTGACCACGTTCGGGCCCGGCATGATCTGGGCCACGGCCCAGTCTTCGATGAATTCTTCCTGGGTCAGCCAGCGTTTGCGCTCGACCATCTCGCGCTGGACGACGGCGAGCACGCCGCCGAAGCCCTGCAGGGCCAGCAGCGTGAAGGAGAGGAAGAGATCGGTCAGGGACTGCGGACGGGGAGGGGAGGCGAGCTCCCCGGCAAGCGGGTGGGGCGAGGTGGTCATGCCTTGATTATCTCGCCGCCGCTCCCGTCCTGTCCATATTGACAGCGCTCAGCCGCCGCCGATGCCGCGCATCACGCGGCCCGTGCCTTCGCATTCCGGGCAAGTCTTGCCGTCGGCCAGCTTGCCGCTGCCGCCGCAGGTCTCGCACAGGTCCTCGCCCGCGCCCGGGGTGCCCGGTTCGGCCTCGTCGCCCGGCTTCAGGTCGGGATCGGGAGTCATGGTCATGGGGTCCTCGCTGGTGATGGATGACGAGGCCATTCTAGGCGCGGCGGCGCGGGCGCGGCGCACGCGGAAGCACGGCTTGGCCTATGTAACTAAGATATTTCCTCTTGACTTAGACGCGTACTCGGAGATACTGCATCTGCGGCGCCCGGCCGCGACCGACACACTGGAGCCCCGATGGATCAACCTTTCCGCTGCCAGCGCAGCGACGCGGAGCGCCGCGCTATCGTCGACCTCGGCGTCGCCCTGCAGGAGCGCGACGGCACCATCCCGGCGCTCGAATTCCTGCACGCGCGGAACATCGCCGCCGCCGTCATCCAGCGGGTACTGGGCGAGCCGGAACGCCGGCGTGCGCCTGCCGCCTCGGCGCTTTCCTGAGCGTAGTGGTTATACACAAAAATTTCTGCGCTGCATCTTGCAAAAATATTTGAATCGTGCGCCACTTGACTTCGTAAGCCATTGATTTTTCGTGCTTCACAAGCTGCACGCGCAATGGGCAAGTTGTTGGAAGCCGCATCATTCCTTGCTTCCCGCATGTCAAGGGGGTGCTTTTCCACATGGTTATACACAGATTTTGTGGATATCTGTATAGCAACGGTTACACATGCCTCTTGCCTAAGGCCACTGGATAAATGTACAGTTCTGACATCTCCAGAACCGCCGCATCATGCCCGATACCGCCGCCCCCAGCGTTGCCGATCCCGCGCTCAACGATCCCTACGCCTCCCTGAATCCCGAACAACGCGCGGCGGTCGAACATGACGTCGGCGAGCCGACCTCGCGGCCGCTGCTGGTCGTCGCCGGCGCCGGCTCGGGCAAGACGAATACGCTGGCGCACCGCGTCGCGCGCCTGATCGAGTCCGGGGCCGATCCGCAGCGGATCCTGCTGCTGACGTTTTCGCGGCGCGCCGCCAGCGAGATGGTGCAGCGCGCCGGCGGCGTCCTGCAGCGCATCCTCAAGACCTCCAGCCAGGCCGTGGCCGGACTGCCCTGGGCCGGCACCTTCCACAGCATCGGCGCGCGCCTGCTGCGCGAGTATGCGGGACGGATCGGCCTGGAAGCTTCGTTCACCATCCACGACCGCGGCGATTCGGAAGACCTGATGGGCATGGTGCGCCAGGATATCGGGCTCACTGGAGGCCAGAAGCGCTTCCCGCTGAAGGGCACCTGCCTGGCGATCTATTCGCGCGTGGTCAACAGCCGCGACTCCCTCGGCGAGGTGCTGCAGTCGACCTTCCCCTGGTGCAGCGAATGGGAAGAAGAGCTCAAGCGCCTGTTCGGGGCCTATGTCGACGCCAAGCAGGAGCAGAACGTGCTCGACTACGACGACCTGCTGCTGTTCTGGGCCGAGATGGCGTCCGATCCCGAGCTGGGGCCGGAGCTGGGCGCGCTGTTCGACCACGTGCTGGTCGACGAGTACCAGGACACCAACCGCCTGCAGGCCGCCATCATCCAGGGCATGAAGCCGGACGGGCGGGGCGTGATGGTGGTCGGCGACGACGCGCAGAGCATCTATTCCTTCCGCGGCGCGACGGTGCGCAACATCCTCGACTTCCCGCAGGCTTTTTCGCAGCCGGCCCGCGTCATTACGCTGGACCGCAATTACCGCTCCACCCAGCCGATCCTGGACGCTTCGAACGCGGTGATCGCCGCCGCGCTGGAACGCCACGCCAAGACGCTGTGGACCGACAAGGTGTCTACCGCGAAGCCGCAACTGGTGCTGATTCCGGACGAGGCCGAGCAGGCGCGCTGGGTCTGCAACCGCGTGCTGGAGCAGCGGGAAAGCGGCACCAGGCTGACCCAGCAGGCGGTGCTGTTCCGCGCCGCCAGCCACAGCGCCGCGCTGGAACTGGAACTGGTGCGCCGGAACATCCCCTTCGTGAAGTTCGGCGGCCTGAAGTTCCTGGAAGCGGCGCACATCAAGGACGTGCTGGCGGTGCTGCGCTTCGCCCAGAACCCGAGCGGGCGCCTGGCGGCTTTTCGCGTCGTCCAGCTGATCCCCGGCATCGGCCCGGCCACCGCGGCGCGCCTGCTGGATGCGATGGCGGAAGCCCCTGAGCCGCTGGCGGCGGCGGAAGCCTTCGAGGCGCCCGCGCGCGCCCAGGGCGACTGGGAACCCTTCGTCGCGCTGTTCCGCCAGCTGCGCACGCCCGGGCTGCGCTGGCCGATGGATATCGAACTGGTGCGCAACTGGTACCTGCCGCACCTGGAGCGCCTGTACGACGACGCCCCGGTGCGCGCGGCCGACCTGGAGCAGCTGGTGGCGCTGGCCGGCGGCTACGGCTCGCGCGAGAATTTCCTGACCGAGCTGACCCTGGATCCGCCGGAAGCGACCAGCGACCGCGCCGGCCCGCCGCTGCTGGACGAGGACTATTTGATCCTGTCGACCATCCACTCGGCCAAGGGCCAGGAGTGGAAGTCGGTGCACGTGCTGAACGTGGTGGACGGCTGCATCCCGTCCGACATGGCGACCGGCAGTCTCGATGACATCGAGGAAGAGCGGCGCCTGCTGTACGTGGCGATGACGCGCGCCAGGGAGCAACTGCACCTGGTGGTGCCGAACCGCTTCTTCATCAAGCAGCAGGCGCAGATGGGCGACCGCCACGTCTATGCCCAGCGTACCCGGTTCATCAGTCCGGCCATGCTCAAGCATTACGAAGAATGCGCGTGGGTGAACGCGGACACGCCGCACGGCCGCAAGCCGATGCCGGATGCGGTGCGCATGCTGGTGCGCGAGCGCTCGCGCAATCGCTGGAAATGAGCCCGGATGAGGCCCGGAAATGGGTCTGGGGAAGGGAGGCAGCGTGAGTTATCCCCCGTGTCCTACCCTTGTAGGAATTTGCCGCACTGTCGCGTTTCGCACAAAACGAGGGCACGGGCAAGTCCTTGATTCTTAAGGCTTTAAAATTTGCCTCTTGAACGGGCAATTTGTTGAAACCCGCATCGATACTGCGCTTGCGACTTGTCAAGAGGGGCTTGTCCACACAGTTATCCACATTTCCTGTGGATATGAAAATAAAAGCTGAGGAATCAAGGATTTAGCCGCTGATGTTGAGAAATGTCTTAGCATTTTCGTAAGGCCAACTCTCTTCCTGGGCTATTGGTTTGCACCAATTTATTGCTGATAGAAAATTTCATCAAAGCTGACTTGATGAAATAATATTTCGTTATAGCAAGGCTTCACGCAGGCGCCGCAGTGCGTCCAGCGCACCCGCCGCAATGCCGACATCGCCCGACGATGGCACCTGCGGCTCGCGCGGGTTGATGCGGATCAGCGGCGCGGCCTGCGCCTCGCAGGTCCGGCGCACCGAGGGCACGTCCGACCCCGCCCCGAGTTCGATCACGACCAGGCGCCGCGGCCGCACGCTCCAGGCGTCGAAGCGGTCGTACTGGGCGGCGGTGCGCCCGTCCAGCCAGCGCCCATCGTCGAACATCAGCACGTTCGGCCGCGCCAGGGCGCCGCAATGCGGGCAGGCCGGCAGCGGCGGGCGCATCAGGCAGTCGGCCGGGTCGACCTCGGGCCGGACCGCATCGGCCGGCCAGATCGCATCCACGCAGGGCCGGCTGCATTGCAGGTGGTGGATCGAGCCATGGCATTCGACCACCCGGTCGGCGTCGAAACCGGCGCGCTGGAACTGGCCGTCGACGTTGCTGGTGAAGACGAAGGCGCCGTGTTCGAGCCGCCCGCCGAGTTCGCGCAGGATGGCGAAGCCTTCGTGCGGGACGGTATCCCGGTACAGCGCCAGCCGGTGTCCGTAGAAACCCCAGGCCAGTTCGGGATGGCGCGCGAAGCTGCGCGGGTTCGCGATCTCGACGAAGCGGATGCCGAGCCTGGCCAGAGGCGGGTAGGCGCGCCAGAAGCCGTGGTCGCCGCGGAAGTCGGGCAGGCCGGAATCGACGCCGATGCCGGCGCCGGCGCCGACCAGGAGGGCGTCGGCATCCCGCAGCAGGGCGGCGGCGCGGGCGATCGCGCTATCGAGGTGCTCGCCCATGGGCTTCTCCGGCATCGATGCGGCGCCGCAGGTGATCGAGTTCGACCAGGAAGCGCTCGGCCGCGACGGTCGGCGCCCATGGCTCCCACGGCCGGCAGCGGTAGCGCGCCGCCAGCGGATCTTCTTCCAGCACGGCGGCGCGGATCCGCAGCGTGTTGCGCACTTCCTCTTCCTTCCAGCCGACCACGTGCACGGCCTCGCTGGCGGCGGCCAGGCGGTCGGCCTGCTTGTGCCTGGCATGCTCGGTCGGGGTCCAGGCCGGCAGGCCGTAGCGCAGGAACACCACCTGTTCGAGACGCTGGGTCAGGGCCTTGAACCCCTCGCCGAGGAAGGGTTTCAGGGGCGAGACGGCATCGAAGCCCAGCAGGCCCTCCTCGGCGTCGTGCAGCAGTTCGCGCAGTTCGACGACCGGGTCCAGCACCGCCTGCGAGGCGGCGCGGCGCAGCAGCATCACGCTGATGGAATGCTGGGCCACCGACAGCGGCAGCGGCCAGGCCGAGTGGCCGCCCCAGCGGTAAGTGCGGGCCAGGCCGAGGGCCAGGTCGGCATCGTCCCAGTCGAAAGGGGTAGGATTGAGCAGGTCGAGGCGCTTGCCGGATGGCATGCGAACCCAGGCGCGATTGGTCATGGACGGATTCTACATTGTCCACATTGATATGGCCGAACACCCGCTGCCGGGCCGGCACCTACACTCGAAAGCTGCGTTGGCTGGCGCAACATGCGAACGGAGGAAAAATGGGCGAACAATCACGCGGTGCGGCTGACCGGCGCATCGATTGCGACGTGCTGGTGGTGGGGGGAGGCATCAACGGCGCCGGCATCGCGCGCGACGCCAGCGGGCGCGGCCTGCGCGTGGTGCTGTGCGAAAAGGACGACCTGGCGCAGCACACGTCATCGGCGTCGAGCAAGCTGATCCACGGCGGACTGCGCTATCTCGAGCAGTACCGCTTCGGCCTGGTGCGCAAGGCCCTGGCCGAGCGCGAAGTGCTGCTGAAGAGCGGCCCGCACATCATGCGCCCCCTGCGTTTCGTGATGCCGCAGGCCGCCGACGCCTCAGGCACCGGCCAGCGCCCGGCCTGGCTGGTCCGCGCCGGCCTGTTCCTCTACGATCACCTGGCGCGGCGCGACTTCCTGCCCGCATCGCGAGCCATGGACCTGCGCGGCCACCCCTGCGGCGCGCCGCTGCAGCCGCGCTTTTCGCGCGCCTTCGCCTATTCCGATGCCTGTGTCGACGATGCCCGCCTGGTGGTGCTGGCCGCCGTCGATGCGCGCGACCGCGGCGCCGCCGTGCTGACCCGCACCCGCTGTGCCGGCCTGGTGCGCGAGGCGCAGCGCTGGATCGCCACCTTGCAGGGGCCGGACGGCGAGCTGCGAGTCCATGCGCGCTGCCTGGTGAATGCCGCCGGCCCGTGGGCGGCCGGCTTCCTCGGCCTGGCGACGGCGCCATCCGGCAGCGGCGGCGCGCGTCCGCTGCGCCTGGTGAAGGGCAGCCACATCGTGGTGCCGCGGCTGTTCGAACACGACTGCGCCTATCTGCTGCAGCAGCCGGACGGACGGGTCGTGTTCGCGATACCCTACGAAGGCGTGTTCACCCTGGTCGGCACCACCGACGTCGACTACCGGGGCGAGCTGGACCACGTCGCCATCGGCGAGGACGAGACGGCCTACCTGTGCGAGGCGGTGAACCGGGTTTTCATCCGCCACATCGCGCCGGGCGACGTGGTGTGGAGCTATGCCGGCGTGCGGCCCCTGGTCGGGGAGGAAGGACGGAGCGCCTCCAGCGCGAGCCGCGATTACCGGCTGGAGACGAATCTCGACGGCGCGCCGCTGCTGTCGGTCTTCGGCGGCAAGGTCACGACCTTCCGCAAACTGGCCGAGCAGGCGGTGGACTGGGTCGCGCCCGTGCTGGGGCGGCGGGTGCCCGGCTGGACCGACCGCGCCTGCCTGCCCGGCGGCGACCTGTTCGGACGCCAGCCCGGCGCCCGCGCGGTGCTGGAATTCGAGGCCTGGACCCGCACCCGCCAGCAGCAATATGCCTGGCTGCCGCCCGAACTGGTGGCCCGCTATGCGCGCGCCTACGGCACCCGGCTCGGCGCCATGCTGGGACATTGCCGCTGCCGCGCCGACCTCGGCGAGGAGATCGTGCCGGGCCTGTTCGAGGTGGAGGCGGACTGGCTGGTGCGGCAGGAATGGGCGCAGACGGCGGACGACATCCTGTGGCGCCGCACCAAGCTGGGGCTGCATGTTCCGCCGGGCAGCGCGCGCCGGCTGGACGCGTGGCTGGCGGCGCGGCGCGGCGTCGCTGCGCCGGCCGCCTCGCGCGTGCTGGATTGAACGCCCCGCCTTTACATCAGCTGCCGTTCTGCTTCAGCCAGGCATCGATCTCCGGCAGCCGCGCCGCATTGGTCCTGATGCGGTCCTGGATCGCCGCAATCGCCGCATCGACGTCGCCGCGCGAGGTCGGCGCCAGGTTGGCCTGGGCGTAGCCCTTCAGCTTGTCGATCATCGCCGGGTTCGCGGATGGCTGGCCGAGGCGCGCGAAATAACGGCTGCGCGAGCTGGCGTCGACCCGTTGGTTGATCTTTTCCACGTTGGCCAGCGCGAAGTCGACCGCCATGTCCGGGTAGCGCTGGGCCACCGCCGAGATCATCGCGGCGCTGTTGGTGACGCCCGGTTCATCGGTCAGCGCCAGTTGCAGGGCGCGTTCGGCGAGGGCGCGGTCGCGGCTGGTGGCCAGCAGCGCGTACAGGCGGTCGCGCAGCAGCGGGTTGGTCTCGGCGCGTGCGCGCGTGCGCAGGTTCTCCCAGGTGGCGGCGTCGGCATGCTGGGCGACCACCGACAGCACGGTCTTGCGCAGCGGGCCCGGCACCGCGGCCGGATCCTTGTCCATCGCGGCGTAGCGGCGGCGCGCCTCGGCGACCACGTTGGCGTCGCCCAGCTCGCTCAAGGTGTCGATCAGCCGTTCGCGCAGGTTGGCGACGGCGGACGGTTCGCCGGCACGCGTTTCCCAGCCGGTCTGCGCCATCACGGGCGCCAGGCGCGAGATCGCGAAGGCGTCGAAGGCACGCTGGCGCGCCTTGCCGTCGTCCTTCGATCCCTCATAGCGCCAGTGCAGGACCTCGAACAGGCCGGCGATGCGGCTCCAGACCTGCGGGTCGGCGCCGACCGGGGTGGCCTTGACCAGCTCCAGCGCGCTCGATGCCGGCTGCAGGCCGGCCAGGCCCAGCGCCGAGCTGTCCGACAGCAGGCCGAGCTGGTCGATCGGCGCCAGGCTGGCGAAGGATTGCGCCAGCTGGGTGAATTCCTTCGGCGCGTACAGGGTCCGGTAATAGCCGCTCTGGCCGGCGTTGACGACCACCGCGCCGCAGCCCGGCACCGTGACGACGCCTTTGCCGCCGGCGACCAGGGCGGTGGCCTGTTTCGCATTCCCCGCGACTTGGGCGATCACCGGCACGCGCCAGGCCAGCGGCTTCTTGTCCGGCCGGTCGCGCGAGAACTCTTCCTGCGCCAGCGGGACGCTGGTGCTGCCATTGCGGCACACCGGCTCGCCCACGCGGATCAGCGGCACGCCCGGCTGCAGCGTGAAGTCGTGGGCGATCGCCGTGACCGGCTTGCCCGCCGCCTTCTCGATCTGCTTCCACAGGTCGTCGGACACGGTATTGCCGTAGGCGTGGGCCTTCATGTAGCTGCGCACGCCGCTGCGCCAGGCGTTCTCGCCCACGTAGGCCTCGAGCATGCGGATCACCGCTTCGCCCTTCTGGTAGGTGATCTCGTCGAAGGCCTGGTTGGCCTGCTCGACGGTCTCGATGTGCTGGACCACCGGGTGGGTGGTGGCCACCGAGTCGCGGTGCATGGCGCCGTCGCGGCTGCCGACCGCGCCCAGGCGGGTATTCCATTCCGGATGCAGGCGCGCCGTCATGCGGCTTTCCATCCACGAGGCGAAGCCTTCGTTGAGCCAGAGGTCGTCCCACCAGCGCATCGTGACCAGGTCGCCGAACCACTGGTGCGCCATCTCGTGGGCCGCGGTGGCGAAGATCTCCTGGCGGTCGTGCTGGGTCGAGCTGGCCGGGTCGAACAGCAGCGCGTACTCGAAGGTGAAGATCGCTCCCCAGTTCTCCATCGCGCCGAAGAACTGGCTGCGGCCGGCGCCGGCGATGTTGTCGAGCTTGGGCAGCGGATAGCGCACGCCGAAGTAGTCGTTGTACTCGCGCAGGATGTCCTTCGAGGAGTCGAGGGCGAACCTGGCCTGGTCGATGGCGCCGCGGCGCGTGACCACGCCGATCTCGGTACCCTCGGCCTTGACGGTGGCGCGCTCGAAGTCGCCCAGCGCGAAGAACAGCAGGTAGGTCGACATCTTCGGCGACTTCGCGAACGTCACGCGCTGGCGGCCGTCCGGCAGGGTGGTGGTGCTGGCGGCCGGCATGTTACTGACCGCCATCTGGCCGGCCGGGATGGTCGCTTCCAGCGAGAAGGTCGCCTTGTAGGCCGGTTCGTCCCAGGACGGGATCATGCGGCGCGCGTCCGAGTTCTCGAACTGGGTGTAGAGGGCGCGCTGCTGCCTGCCGTCCTTGGCCGGATAGTCGAGCGAGAACAGGCCCACGGCCTGGGTCCCGATGATGCCCTTGTAGTCGAGGGCGAGGCGGTAGAGGCCGGGCGCGAGCGGGCGCTCGAAGGCGAAGGTCGCGGTCTGTGCCGCGGCATCGACGCTGACCTTCGCGGCCTGCGCGGCGCCGCCGGCGGCCGGGGACAGGCTCGCGCTGTCGAACGTCAGGTCGGCGGCGTTCAGGGTGATGCTGCTGGTGGCCTTGGTGACGTTGACGGTGATGGTGGCCCTGGCCGCGAAGCGCCCGCCGGCGGCGTCCGGCGTCAGCGCGATCTCGTAGTGGCTGGGGATCACCCCGCGCGGCAGCTGGGTGGTCGCCTCCATGGCCGGCGCGGCCTTCGGTGCGGCGGCCGCGTGGTGGAGGGGCAGGGCGGAAAACGCGAGGGCGACGGCGGCGGCGATCAGGCTGCGGTGCATGTGATACCTATTGTATATATGTATGTCGAACTTGCGGGGCTGGCGGCAAGGGCAGTTCTCGAATCTACGGGGAAAGATGCACGCCTGTCAATCGGGCGCTTGTGCGGGCAGGCGCCGGTGCAGGAGCAGCGGCGTGAAGGCGGCGGACCGGCGCGGCCGCGTCGACCCCAATGGTGACCGATGCACTCGCTCGCTAATTCGGCAGCTCCACCGACGCTGCTTCGGTTTGCGACATCAGGTAGTTGGCCAGCGCGGCTTTGTCGTGCAGATTGAGTTTGGCATACACGTGGGTTAACTGCGTCCGCACGGTATTGGGTGAAATGCCGAGTTCGCGCGCCACTTCCTTGTGACTCAATCCCGCTGCGAAGCGCCGCGCCACCAGGATTTCGCGCGGAGTGATTGCCCTGCACGCTACGGTCGGACGCGCCAGGCACACCAGGCTCGACCCGGGCGCCATGACGATATCGATATGTTTCCCCCTGAATGCACGTGTCTGGAGCAACTGCTCCCGCACTCGCCTGACCCCGCCCAGCATATCGCTGTCCGGCCATTCGAAGCGCAGCAGCTGCATGAACCGCATATCGGCATATGCTAGGTCCCCGCAACTATTTAATAGCGCGGTGGCGCAGCGTGGCGGTGCCGGATTGCGCAGCGACAGGGCGCGCGCATCGCATATGGATGTCGCCTGGGACAGGTGGGGCCATAAATTGATCAGCAATTCCTGCTGGGCCGAAGTAAATGCCGAGTCGGCGTCCCTGAATAACATGATCCATCGCGTCGGGGCTTCGGGACATGGGGGATCGCCAAACGCCATTAGCTGCCGCAAACGATATTGATGTGCAAAAGAATCCAGCGCCGCCAGATTCCGGTGCCGGTAATAGCAATCCAGGTCCGCCTGTAAAGGGCGATCCAGGCCGGCCAGCAAGGAGAGCATGACCGGGTCGCTCGATAAAAGGGGCAGGTAGTCATCCAGGAAAGACCGCGGGCGGCCATCGATAAACGCACTGATAATGCGCATGCCCGGAATCGAATCGAATTGGCTCGCTCCGAGAACAACACCATCAAAATCAAAACTGTCGTGTAGCAGGCGTATCGTTGCGGCTTGGAATTCGAGCATCGATCCCTTGGTCGACTCGAGGTATATGGCGAGCAGGGCGCGCGAAAACAGGTGCATAAGTTCCTCCATGCTCATGCGATCCTCCACGTTCATGCGGACAACTTGACGATTGCCCACCACGCAGCCTTGCCGGTGCATATCAGTCATGTGCTCTGTTTTAAGTAGTAATTATCCTACACGGATTCGATCGCTTCGCGTGATTGGAAAAAGTAACGGAACAGAAAAAATTAAATACTAATAGAAAAGAAAATTTCAATTCCTCTTTAAAAATCGGCGCGGAATCATTCCCGTCAGAATTAATGATAATTGCTGCAGGAATTGTCGAAACATGATCGATGATTCAATGACTACGATGGCCTCAGCCAGCAGGCGGTATCACCCATTTGCGGTATTACAATCGGCCGGCCTTAAGACTAGGCTCGATGGGTAGTAGATTGATATCGACGACGCAAGGTGTGCGCTCAATGCATTCCTTCAAATGTTTTTTAAGAAAACTGCTTTCCCATCGCTAGTCCGACTTTGCGGTCAGTTTTCGTGACCACGGTCATTTTTCGAGGTAGTCAATCATGAGCACCGTTCTCCAGATCGACGAAACAGCCGGGATTCAATATGTGCAGGGATCGCTCATCACCAATGACGCATTGTTTGGCAGTCTGCCGTCCGAGTTCAATTCCGTTCTCGCGGCAATCACGGCGGCCGGCACCGGAACCGGTCAGACGGCGATCGGCGCCGCAGTCAGCGGCGCGACGGCCGCCAGTCCCACCGGCGCGAACGCACTGTCGTTCGGGCCGAATGTCACCGATGTGGGGTTCGTGCTCACGGGCGGAAATGGCGCCGACAGCTTGCTGACCACGACGGGGGGCAGGAAAATCTTCCTGTACGTTTCTGCGACCGATAACAACATCGTGCTCGCCAGGGAAGGCACATCGACGGGGAGCGCCGATCCGAACGGAAAGCTGGCGTTTGCCGTCTACCTCGATACCGGCACGGCGGCTGCGGGTGACGCCGGCGCCACCGGCGCGAAGGTGTGGGTGGCGCAATACGAGGCGCTGCAACACCCGCTCGGCGGCGATGCCAACCCGAACGACATCGTCTACCTGAGCGGTGTCCTGAATTACCAGGTCAACAGCCTGCAGAGCTTCAGCCTGGCAAACGCGCCCTCGGGGCAGAACTTGTTCCTGATGTTTGGCCATCCGGAAGATGCGGCAACGCCCGGCGACGATGTGGCCCTGGTCGTCACGGCAGCCGACGCCGCCGCTGGCGGCACCGTCAATACCAGCCAGGGCGGCACCGATGCGACGATAGGCACCAACAAGCAAATGATCGATCCGAACCATGGATTGATCTTTACCTTCGTGACCAATTCGAACCCCGCCTACACCGTGCCGAACCTGACCCACGAGGAGGCGACCACGGCGGCCGATATCCAGTTTAAAGGGCTGGCCGCCTCCGGAATGGCATCGTTCGTCGTGTCGCAGACCCAGCCGAACGGCCAGACCAGCACCGTCAAGATCAGCGCCTTCAACACCGCCCTTGAAACCGGTGCCAACTACATTCCCGGCCTGAGTGGCGATGCACGCGTTGCCATCTCGACCGTGACCATCAAGAACGCCGCGGGCACCGTTCTCGAAACCTACGGCATCAGCGGGTCGGGTGCGGTGAACTCCCAGAACCTGAGCATTTCGGTGGACGCCAACGGTGTCGCCACACTCGTCGGGGTCAAGGCCGACTATCACGTCGAATACACGACCTCCGGCATGCACAACCGGGTCGAGATCGACAACGCGGGCACCGGCAGCACGAACAATGCGAAGTTCGACATCGGCGATTTCCAGCTGTCGACGGGCAGCAACAATACGACCCCGCTGGCCGATATCGGTTTCGTCGACGACGCCCCGGTGGCAAGCGCGGTCCTGGGCGCAGGCACGGTCGCGCATGACGAAACGGCGGGCCTTCAGTCCGATGCCAACGATACCAGCAGTGCCACGGTCGCTGCCTTGTTCAGTGGGGTGACCAGCACCAGCACCCAAATGGCGGCCGGTTATGCGCAGGGCACGGCCGCGGTCATCGATGCGAGCGCCAGCCTCGGCGGCGTGGACGGGTTGGCGAGTACCGTCTATTCCCTTGGCGTGTCGGCCGCCGGCGTCGATTCCGGGCTCGACACCACGGGCGGCGCCAGCATCCTCCTGTACAAGGAAGGCGACCTGGTGGTGGGCCGGATCTCCGGCGGCGCCGACAATGGCAAGGCGGCGTTCGCGATCGCGATCAATGCGAGCACCGGCGTGCTGAGCATGGCCCAGTACAACGCCATCAAGCATCCCAGCGGCGGCGCCGCCAACCCTGACGAGTCCCTGTCGATCGCCAGCACCGCGCTGACGGCGACCGTGACCCTCACCGATGGCGACGGCGACATCAGCAAGGCTACGGTGGCGATCGGCGCACAAGTATCGATCCAGGACGACGCCCCGACGGCGAACGCGGCCCTGGGCGCAGGTTCGGTCATCCATGACGAAACGGCGGGCCTCCAGTCCGATGCCAACGACACCAGCAGTGCCACCGTGGCCGCCTTGTTCAGTGGGGTGACCAGCGCCAGCACCCAGATGACGGCCGGCTATGCGCAGGGCACCGCTTCCGCCATCGATTCCAGCCTCAGTGCCGGCGGCGTGGACCGGCTGGCGGGTTCTGCCTACTCCTTGGACGTGACGGCCGCCGGCGTCGATTCCGGGCTCGACACCACGGGCGGCGCCAGCATCCTCCTGTACAAGGAAGGCGACCTGGTGGTGGGCCGGATCTCCGGCGGCGCCGACAATGGCAAGGCGGCGTTCGCGATCGCGATCAATGCGAGCACCGGCGTGCTGAGCATGGCCCAGTACAACGCCATCAAGCATCCCAGCGGCGGCGCCGCCAACCCTGACGAGTCCCTGTCGATCGCCAGCACCGCGCTGACGGCGACCGTGACCGTCACCGATGGCGACGGCGATACGAATGCTGCCTCGGTGGACATCGGTTCCCGCGTCGCTATCCAGGACGACGCGCCGTCGCTGGCTTTCGGCAACGTGATCGGTACCGGAGTCCTCGATCCGCAGTTCGGTTACTGGAGCAATGCCGCCGGGGTGGACAGGCTGGGCGCGGCAGGCCTCGACATCGCGCTCAACGGGTTCTCGCTGGTGCGTCCGGACGGCACCACGGTGGCCGGCGCGGGGGCGACCTTCAGCGAACTGGCCGGTTCGCCTGACGGCAGCGGGAATTACCTGTTCTCGGGCGCGCTGACCGGAGACTTCGATAACAACGCCGCGACCCCGAATACGGTCGAGCACTTCACGCTCACCGCCTATGCCAACGGAAAGTACGCGATCGACCTGGTGGAAGGCTTCATGTCGACCGTGACGGAAAGTACCAGCAACGGCACCCTCGATGCGGGCGGGCCGGACCCGGTTCGTACCCTGACCATCGGCAGCGACAGCGTGGTGTTCTTCGCAGCCAAGCCACTGGCGTCGGCAGCCGACCTGTTGACGGGCGTCGGGCCCGGCGCGCCCGACCCGACCGAGGCGCAACTGCAAACCAGTCCACTGCCATCCTATATCGACGGCACCAAGGCGCTCAACGTCAGCACTTCCGGTATCGGCAACAAGAACAACAACCTGCAGGGCGACGGTACGGCCGCGATATCGGCCAGCGACGAGAGCTTCGTGGCCAATCCAGGCACCCAGTTCACCAGCGCCAAGGTGTTCATCGACAATGCCGTCACCGGCTACAACTACTCGGGCGGCGAACGACTGTACTACCGGGTGTTCTTCGCGGATGGCACGACATCCAACCAGCTACTGGTCAGCCAGGATATCGCCACCACGGGCCACTTGCCGCAATCGTTCACGATCGACGGCGGCGGCAAGCTGATCGACGCCATCCAGCTGACGATGGCTAGCGGCGTGGTGAAGATTCCCGAGATCCAGTTCATCACCCAGATCAACAACCTTGCAAACGGCATCAAGCTCGATTTCACTGCAACCGTCACCGACGGCGACGGCGATACGGCCAGCAGTGCGTTCACGACCAACCTGTCGGCGAACCAGCTGGGAACCTTCGACTATGTACTGAACGGCGTCTCGGGCAAGGCCGATGCCTTCGATATCGACCTGGCCCCCGCCGAGTCCAAGTACCAGGTGAACGGCTTCGAACTCGGCACCGACAAGCTGGTGCTGCTTGGGGCGAACAGCTATACGCTCGACACCAGTACGGCCGACACCAAGGTCGACATACTCGAAAGCGGTGGCCAGCACACCATCGTGACCATAGTCGGGGTGCACATCGCAGCGGGGGATATCGCGACGCTCGTCTGAGCGCGTCGGCGTGTGCCGGCAGCGGGGCGCCACTCCCTGCCGGCACAGGATCAACAGCTACACGCAGAACAGCGTGAACCGCTCCATCGGGTGCAGCTGGATGTGCTCTTGTATGCGGGTGCACGGCTACCTGTTCGCCTTGAAAAATCGCCAGGCTCGCTTCGCGGGGCAGGCGCCGCAGCGGATGCGCTATGATCGCTGGCGGCAGCGCATTCGCCATTACAATAACCCCGAGGAGACCCATGAAACTCTACACCAGCCACCGTACTCCGAACCCGCGCCGGGTGCTCATGTTCATCGCCGAGAAGGGCATCACCGGCATCGAGCTGGTTCCGGTCGACCTGTTCAAGGGGGAACACAGGAGCGAAAGCTTCACGGGCATGAACCCGATGGCCCAGATCCCGGTGCTGGAACTGGACGACGGCCGCCAGCTGTCCGAGACGCGCGCCATCTGCACCTACCTGGAGGGGCTGTACCCGCAGCAGAACCTGATGGGCGAAGGCTTCGAGGAGCGCGCCTTCATCGAGATGGCGGACCGCCGCGCCGAGCTGCAGCTGTTCCTGAAGGCCGCCAACTGCATCCGCCATACCCACCCCGCGCTGGCGCCGCTGGAACAGCCGCAGTTCGCCGACTTCGGCGCGGCCCAGGGCCAGAAGATGCGCGACACGGTGCGCTGGCTGGACGGCGTGCTGGCGCGCCAGGACTACGTGGCCGGCAAGCGCTTCACGATCGCCGACATCACGGCCTTCTGCGCGCTCGAGTTCGCGCGCGGGCTGATGAAGTTCAGGGCGGGGGAGGAGGGGTTCGGTTACGTGCAGGCCTGGCGCGACAGGATTGCGGAGAGGCCGAGCGCGCAGGTGGTCTGACCGGACGCTGCACCGTCGTTCCCGCGCAGGCGGGAACCCAGGTTGCGCGCGCTAATGCAACGCATGCAAACCTGGGCCCCCGCCTCCGCGGGGGCGACTGTTTATAAGCTGGTGCTCACCCCACCCGCTTGTACCAGGGCCGATCCCCCTCGATCGCCTGGTAGGTCCCCGCATACGCATCCGCCACCGACATCTGGTGGTCCAGGCACAGTACCCCGAAACGCGCCAGGCTGTCGTGGAACAGGCGCAGCACGCGCTGGCGCAGCACCGGGCCGAAGTCGCCCAGGGCGTGGCAGCACAGGATGGCCTGGAACTCGTTGAAGGAAGCATCCGTCACCAGGCTGTATTGCGACCAGGTGATGCGGCGCCGCAGGTCGGCGCGCAGGCGGACCTGCCTGCCGTCGGCGCCGTCCTCGATCTCGAAGAAGTCCAGCAGGTCGCCCCGTCCGCCGCTTTCGGCGTGGCGTGCGCGCGCCGCTTCCAGCTCGGCCAGCGGCAAGCGGGCTTCCTGCATGGCCGCCACCAGCTCCTCGTTGGCGAGGGTGGCATGGATGTCGAGCTTGCCCAGCACGTCTTCCTCGGCCAGTACGATGGCCAGGGTCCAGGCTTCGCCGACGCCGGCGCATTCGGCCAGCCACACCCGCGGCACCGGCCAGCCGCGCAGCGACGGCGCCAGCACGCCGCGCAGGCGGGCCGCATGGCCGACGCAGTCGAACAGCGGGGCAGGCGCTGGCGACAGCGCGCGCAGCACCGCCGATGCGGCGCTTGGCCCGTGCAGCGCCTGTTCCTGCAGGCCGGACAGGGTCGATGCGCCGAGTTCGCGCATCGCCCCGGACAGTTTGGCGCGCAGGGCCGCGCGGTCGTAGGCGCGGAAGTCGTAGCCGAAGCGCTGGAAGATCGCTTCCAGCAGCAGCTCCGTTTCCAGTTCCTCGACCGCGAGCCCGGCCGCTAGGCCGGTCCACGCGTTCATGCGGACCTCCTCAATGCAGCCAAACGCGCATCATCGACAGCAGCTGGGCCACATCCACCGGCTTGGTGATGTAGTCCGAGGCGCCGGCGGCGATGCACTTGTCGCGGTCGCCCTTCATCGCTTTCGCGGTCAGGGTGATGATGGGCAGCGACTTGAACTTCGGGATGCGGCGGATCGCCCGCATCGTGTCGTAGCCGTCCATCTCCGGCATCATGATGTCCATCAGGACGATCTCGATGCTCGGGTCCTTCTCCAGCACTTCGATGCCGTCGCGGCCGTTCTCGGCGAACAGCACCTGCATCTGCTGGCGCTCGAGCAGCGAGGACAGGGCGAAGATGTTGCGCAGGTCGTCGTCGACGATCAGCACCTTGCGTCCGGCCAGGCCGCCGTCCGCGGCATGGATCTCCTCGAGGATGCGGCGCTGCAGGTCCGGCAGGCTGGCGTGCGAACGGTGCAGGAACAGCGCGGTCTCGTCCAGCAGGCGCTCCGGCGAGCGGGCGTCCTTGACCACGATGGTCTTGGCGTAGCGCTTCAGCTTCGTGACTTCCTTGCGGCTCAGCTCCTGGGCCGTGTAGATCACGATCGGCAGGTCGCGCAGCGCCGGCTGCTTGCCGATCTGGTCGAGCAGGTCGAAGCCGGAGATGTCGGGCAGGGTCAGGTCCAGCACCATGCAGTCGAAGTGCTGGCCGGCCAGCGCCTCGAGCGCCGCCGCCCCGGTCTCGGCCGTGACGATGTGGACGTCGGAATCGCCGATCAGCGAGACGATCGACTCGCGCTGGGCCATGTCGTCCTCGACCACCAGCAGCGAACGCTTGCCGCCCATCAGGAACTTCTGGATGCGCGTGAATTCCTCCTGCAGCATCTCGCGGCTGACCGGCTTGTTGATGTACGAGATCGCACCCTGGCGCAGCGAGCGCTCGCGCTCGCGCATCGCCGACAGCACGTGCACCGGAATGTGGCGCGTGCCCGGGTCGCGCTTCAGGCGCTCCAGCACGGTCAGGCCGTCGATGTCCGGCAGGTCGATGTCGAGCAGGATCGCGGCCGGCTGGAAGTCGCGCGCCAGCGACAGCGCGGAGTCGCCGCGGTGGGTGACGATGCCCTTGAAGTTCTTTTCGCGGGCGAAGTCGAGCAGGGTCTTGGCGAAGCGTTCGTCATCCTCGACGATCAGCACCGACGGATCGCCCGGCACGATCAGCCCGCGGTCGTCCAGCATGCTCGCATACTCGACCAGGCCGGTAGCCGGGTCGGGTACCGCGATGCTGGTCGCGACCACGGTCTCGGCCTCGGATTCCGCATGCTGGGCCACCGGGGCCGGCAGCATCGGCGGCTGCGGCTGCGGCGGCGCGAAGCGGGCCGGCTGCGGCTGGCGGGTCTGCTCGTAGTTGATGAAGCCGGCGCGGTTGTACGGCAGGTACAGCGTGAAGGTGGAACCGATGTTGACCGTCGATTCGACCCGGATCTCGCCGCCCAGCAGGCGCGCCAGTTCGCGCGAGATCGACAGGCCCAGGCCGGTGCCGCCGTATTTGCGGGCGGTCGAGCCGTCGGCCTGCTGGAAGGCCTCGAAGATCAGCTGCAGCTTGTCGGACGGGATGCCGACGCCGGTGTCGCGCACCGAGAACGCCAGCACCGCGTCCGCATGCAGCAGGTGCGGGTGGTCGGCGGTCCAGCCGCTCGTCACCAGGCTGATCGTCAGCGCGACGTTGCCGTGGCTGGTGAACTTGAACGCGTTCGACAGCAGGTTCTTGAGGACCTGCTGCAGGCGCG
Organism: Telluria sp. Soil_C_11; assembly: GCF_057657395.1. Classification (NCBI taxonomy): domain Bacteria; kingdom Pseudomonadati; phylum Pseudomonadota; class Betaproteobacteria; order Burkholderiales; family Oxalobacteraceae; genus Telluria; species Telluria sp. Soil_C_11. Next base: position 450,281 of record NZ_JBDGIN010000002.1, read on the forward strand.
TGGTGTCGGTCATCAGCGCGGTCGGCAGGTTGTCGGCCAGGTCGACCTGGAAGCCGAGGTGCTTGGCCTCGGCCATGTGGCGGAAGGTGCGGTCCACGTAGTTGCGCAGCGCCGAGAAGCGGTACTCGGACACGTCCAGCGTGACGGTGCCGGACTCGATCTTCGACAGGTCGAGAATGTCGTTAATCAGGGTCAGCAGGTCGGAGCCGGAGCCGTGGATGGTCTTCGCGAATTCCACCTGCTTCGGCGACAGGTTGCCCTCGGGGTTATCCGAGAGCTGCTGCGCGAGGATCAGCAGCGAGTTCAGTGGCGTACGCAGTTCGTGCGACATGTTCGCGAGGAACTCGGACTTGTACTTCGAGGACAGGGCCAGCTGGGTCGCTTTTTCTTCCAGCGCCAGCTTGGCCTGCTCCACCTCGCGGTTCTTGCGTTCCACCTCGATGTTCTGCTCGGACAGCAGGCGCGCCTTTTCCGCCAGCTCCTGGTTGGTCTGCTGCAGTTCCTGTGCCAGCGACTGCGACTGGGTCAGCAGCGATTCGGTACGGCTGTTCGCCTCGATGGTGTTCAGCACCACGCCGATCGATTCCATCAGCTGGTCGAGGAAGGACAGGTGGGTTTCCGTGAAGCGGTCCAGCGACGCGATCTCGATGACCGCCTTGACCTGCTGTTCGAACAGGATCGGCAGCACCACGATGTTGGTCGGCGGCGCCGCGCCCAGGCCGGACGACACCTGGATGTAGTCGCGCGGGACGTCGGTCAGCCAGATGCGGGTCTTCTCCAGCGCGCACTGGCCCACCAGGCCTTCGCCCGGCAGGAAGGAGGTCGGCAGCTTGCGGCTGGAGCGATAGCCGTAGGAGGCGATCAGGCGCAGGCGGGCGTCATTGCCCTCCGAGTCCATCATGTAGAACACGCCGTGGTGGGCGGTGATCAAGGGAGCCAGCTCGGACAGGATCAGCTTGGTCACGGCCTGCAGGTCGCGCTGGCCCTGCAGCAGGCGGGTGAAGCGCGCCAGGTTGGTCTTCAGCCAGTCCTGCTGCGCGTTCTTCTGCGTGGTCTCCTTCAGGTTGCGGATCATCTCGTTGATGTTGTCCTTCAGGTAGGACATCTCGCCGCGCGCTTCCACCTGGATCGAACGCGACAGGTCGCCGCGCGTCACCGCCGTCGCCACCTCGCCGATCGCACGCATCTGGTTGGTCAGGTTCGCCGCCAGCTGGTTCACGTTCTCGGTCAGGTCCTTCCAGGTACCGGCGACGCCGGACACGTTCGCCTGGCCGCCCAGCTTGCCCTCGGTGCCCACCTCGCGCGCCACGCGCGTCACCTCGGAGGCGAACGAGGACAGCTGGTCCACCATCACGTTGATGGTGTCCTTCAGTTCGAGGATCTCGCCCTTCACGTCCACGGTAATCTTCTTGGACAGGTCGCCGCGCGCCACCGCGGTCGTCACCGCCGCGATGTTACGCACCTGGCCCGTCAGGTTGGACGCCATGAAGTTCACGTTGTCGGTCAGGTCCTTCCAGGTGCCGCCGACGCCCGGCACGTAGGCCTGGCCGCCCAGCTTGCCCTCGGTACCCACTTCACGCGCCACGCGCGTCACCTCGGAGGCGAACGAGGACAGCTGGTCCACCATCACGTTGATGGTGTTCTTCAGTTCGAGAATCTCGCCCTTCACGTCCACGGTAATCTTCTTGGACAGGTCACCGTTCGCCACAGCGGTCGTCACGTCCGCGATGTTACGCACCTGCGCCGTCAGGTTACCCGCCATCGAGTTCACGCCGTCGGTCAGGTCCTTCCAGGTACCGGCGACGCCCGGCACGTTCGCCTGGCCGCCCAGCTTGCCCTCGGTACCCACCTCGCGCGCCACGCGGGTCACCTCGGAGGCGAAGGAGTTCAGCTGGTCCACCATCACGTTGATGGTGTTCTTCAGTTCGAGAATCTCGCCCTTCACGTCCACGGTGATCTTCTTGGACAGGTCGCCGTTCGCCACCGCGGTGGTCACGTCCGCGATGTTACGCACCTGGCCGGTCAGGTTACCCGCCATCGAGTTCACCGAGTCGGTCAGGTCCTTCCAGGTGCCGGCCACGCCCTTCACCTGCGCCTGGCCGCCCAGCTTGCCCTCGGTGCCGACCTCGCGCGCCACACGGGTCACCTCGGAAGCGAACGAGGACAGCTGGTCCACCATCACGTTGATGGTGTTCTTCAGTTCGAGAATCTCGCCCTTCACGTCCACGGTGATCTTCTTGGACAGGTCGCCGTTCGCCACCGCGGTCGTCACCGCCGCGATGTTACGCACCTGGCCCGTCAGGTTGGACGCCATGAAGTTCACGTTGTCGGTCAGGTCCTTCCAGGTGCCGCCGACGCCCGGCACGTAGGCCTGGCCGCCCAGCTTGCCCTCGGTACCCACTTCACGTGCGACGCGCGTCACCTCTGAAGCGAAGGAACGCAGCTGGTCCACCATCACGTTGATGGTGTCTTTCAGCTGCAGGATCTCGCCGCGCACGTCCACGGTAATCTTCTTGGACAGGTCGCCGTTCGCCACCGCGGTGGTCACCTCCGCGATGTTACGCACCTGCGAGGTCAGGTTACCCGCCATCGAGTTCACCGAGTCGGTCAGGTCCTTCCAGGTGCCGGCGACGCCCGGCACGTAGGCCTGGCCGCCCAGCTTGCCCTCGGTTCCCACCTCGCGCGCCACGCGGGTCACCTCGGAAGAGAAGGAGGAGAGCTGTTCCACCATCGTGTTCGCGGTGGTCGCCGCGCGCAGGTACTGGCCTTTAAGCGGGTGCCCGTCGACTTCGAGGGCCATGGTCTGCGACAGGTCGCCCTTTGCCACCGCGCCGATGACGCGCGCCATTTCGGTGGTCGGGCGCACCAGGTCGTCGATCAGGGTGTTGACCGAGCTGATGATGGTCGACCAGCCGCCGACCACGCCCGGCACGTCGGCGCGCTGGGTCAGGTGGCCTTCGCGGCCCACCACGCGCGACACCTCGGTCACCGTCTCGACCATTTTCTGCTTGGTCTCGATGATGTCGTTCAGGGTGTCGGCGATCTTGCCGGACACGCCGGTCCAGTCGGAGGGCATGCGCACGGAGAAGTCGCCTTTTTTCAGCGCCATCAAGGTCGACAGCAGCAGCTTGACGTCCAGCTGTTCAGCCAGGTCAGTCATGTTATTCATTGACTAGGTTTCCTCGAGGTAGAAAAGGTGTAGAGCGCGCGCGAGCAGGCATCGCAACAACGGTTTGTTAAATATAAGAAAGCTGTAAAGATACTCTTGTGTCCGGTCAAGTCAAGCATGGGCAAGCAAGAATGGCAACAATGTTAACCGATGGCTAAAACTTGCATTCATGCAATTTTGAACGGACAATTCGCGCGAGCTTAGCCAACTCTGGAGAAGCGCGGCGCACGATTGGCATGGCGTCGGACTCCACCGTTGTGGCAAAACGACAACTTCCTCGTTGCAATTGTCGAAGAGAAAGTGATTAAAAGAATAATTCTTCGTGCTTTTTGGTTACAACTCAACTAGCATACAGGTGTTACACAGCAACTTTACACATCAACAGCGCGGAGTTAGCCATGATGACCGTCGAACTTGACGAGCTGATGCATAGCGACACGGCGTCGAGCTGGGGAGAAGCGCTGTTCTCCCTGGGCCGGCACTACGGTTTTGAAAAGGTGTTGTTTGCGATGTCGGGATCGCGCCATGCGCGCCTCGAGCACGCATTTTTCCAGACCAATTATCCGCGCCCGTGGCGCGAGCGTTACGAGGCCGAGCGCCTCGCCTATGTCGATCCGATCGTCAGCCACTGCCTGTCGAGCACGTTGCCGCTGGTGTGGCAGGCCGACACCTTCCGCAGCCCGGCCCAGCGCGCCTTGTATGAAGACGGGTGCCGCCACGGCATCCGCGCCGGCGTGACTTTTCCCATCCACGGTCCGAACGGCGAGTTCGGGATGCTCGGTTTCGCCACCAATCTTGCGTCCGACAGCCAGGTGTTCAAGCCCGACTTCGCCAATGCGGTGCTGCCCTTGCTGCCGGCACTGGCGCTGGTGCGCGACCATGCCTTCGCTTCCGGCGTCCGTTTCTGCCCGCCGGCCACGCACGAAGCCGCGCCACGGCTCACGCCGCGCGAGCTCGAAGTGCTGAATTGGGTGATGGTGGGAAAATCTTCGTGGGAAATTTCAAAGATAACCGGCTGCTCCGAGGCGACGGTGAATTTTCATATGGGCAACATTCGCCAGAAATTCAACGTCAACACCCGGCAGCAGGCGGTCGTGCGGGCGATCTCGCTGGGCTTGATTACCCCAGAAGATCACCATCGTTGAGTTTGCCGTTCACATACAGCTTCAGCAGCAGGGCCACCGGGGCCGGAATGGCCAGGCCGGTTTCGAACCGGCTGCCGCTCGACTGCGTCACGCCGAAGCGTCCCCAGAACTTTTCCTGACTTTCCCGCTTGCTGATGCGGTATTTCTTCAGCTCGCTCACGGTCGGAGCCAGCGCTGCCTGGAATTTTGCCGCGTTGCCTGCTTCAGGCTCCCGCAGGCTTGCTTCGGTAACGAAATCATTAGCCATCGCCGCTCCTCCATGGAAAGGTTGTAAAGATGTGTGGAAGACAAGTATTCCATGCATCATTCATCCGGCGACCTAGCAATACTGATAGTTCCGTCAGGAACTGCCCCAGAAAGCGGGTAAGTGTTGTTTTGCTAGTTGATTTAACTCAATCTTGCTGTTTTCGGGCTTGATTTTCGGCCAATTCTTTCCAGAGGAAGGTATAGCTCAGCGCCCACATGGTGGCTGTCTGTTCGTTGTTGGCCGCGCCGGCATGGCCGCCTTCCGTGTTTTCCCAGTACAGCACGTCGTGGCCCTGTTCCCGCATCAGGGCCGCCATCTTGCGCGCATGGCCCGGATGGACGCGGTCGTCGCGCGTGGACGTGGTGAACAGCACGCGCGGATAGCGCTGCTGCGGCGAGACCCGGTGGTAGGGCGAGTACCGGCCGATATAAGCCCATTCTTCCGGCTGGTCCGGATCGCCGTATTCGCCCATCCACGAGGCGCCGGCCAGCAGCTTGTGGTAGCGGCGCATGTCCAGCAGCGGCACCTGGCAGACCACGGCCCCGAACAGGTCCGGACGCTGGGTCAGCGCGGCGCCCACCAGCAGGCCGCCATTGCTGCCGCCCATGATGCCGAGGTGGCGCGGGCTGGTGAGCTTGCGTGCGACGAGGTCCCCGGCCACCGCCAGGAAGTCGTCGAAGGCCTTCTGGCGCTGCTCCTTGAGTGCGGCCTGGTGCCAGCGCGGGCCGAATTCGCCGCCGCCGCGGATGTTCGCCAGCACGTAGACGCCGCCGCGCGCCAGCCAGGCCTCCCCGGTGACGCCGCTGTAGAAGGGCGTGAGCGAGACCTCGAAGCCGCCGTAGCCGTACAGCAGGGTCGGATTCGCGCCATCCATCGGGGTGTCCTTGCGCATCACGACGAAATACGGGATCCGGGTGCCGTCCTGCGACACCGCCTCGAACTGGTTCACCACGTACGGGCTGGCGTCGAAGAAGGCCGGCATCGATTTCAGCAGCGTGCGCCGGTCGGCGCCGGCCTGCGCCAGGTAGAGGGAGCTCGGGGTCAGGAAGTCGGTCACCGTCAGGAAGTACTCGTCCGATTCGATCTCGTCGATGCCCGAGACGCCCAGCGCACCCATGCCCGGCGTGGCCACCTCGCGCCGCTGCCAGCCGCCGTCGGCGTGGCGCAGTTCGACGATGCGGTTCTTGACCTTGTCCAGCACCGTCAGCAGGATCGCGCTGCGCGTGGCCGCGATCCCGTCCAGTGAAGTGGTTTCGCCAGGCAGGAACAGCGCGCTGAACCCGCGATCGCCCTGCAGGAAGCGGGCAAACCCGATCGCCAGCAGCGCGCCCTGCGGCCAGGTTGCGGCGCCGATGCGCCAGTCCGAGCGCAGCTGGATCAGCAACTGGTCGCGCACCGTGAAGGCATCGGCGTCGTCCGGCTTGTCGATGCGCGTGAGCGCGCCGCTGGCCGGATCGCGCACGAACAGTTCGCTCTCGTAGAAGCCGGTCTGGCGCTGCACGAACTGGCGCTCGTGGCCGGGAGTGTGGTCGAGCCAGGCGGATACCGACAGGTCGTCTTCCTGCGCTTCGTAGACCGGGCGCGCTTCAGGCAGGGCGGTGCCGCGCTTCCATTCCCTGACCACGCGCGGATAGCCGGAGCTGGTCATCGAGCCGGGGCCGAAGTCGGTGGCCACGAACAGCGTGTCGCGGTCGATCCAGGCCACGCTGCCCTTGGCTTCGGGCAGGACGAAGCCTCCCTCCACGAAGGCTTTTCCTGCCAGGTCGAATTCGCGCACCACCTCGGCATCGCCGCCGCCGCGCGACAGCGAGACCAGGCAGCGTTCGCCGTGCGGCCGGAGGAAGGTGGCGCCGGCCCAGACCCAGTTCTCGTTTTCGTCGCGCGCGAGCCGGTCGAGGTCGAGCACCGTTTCCCATTCCGGCGCCGGCCTGCGGTATTCGTCCAGCGTGGTGCGGCGCCAGATCCCGCGTTCGTGTCCGGCGTCGCGCCAGAAATTGTAGAACCAGCCGCCATGCTTGCCGACGTAGGGGATACGGTCCTTCGAATCGAGGATGGCTTTCAGGCGCGTGCGCAGCTGCGCATGGCCGGGAACCGAGGCCAGTTCGGCTTCGGTGTCGGCGTTGCGCGCGGCCACCCAGGCGAGGGCGCGCCCGGAGTCGACGTCTTCCAGCCACAGGTAGGGATCGTGTTCCATAGGTTGCCTTGCCTTAATAGATTGCGTAATACTAGCAACTATCCACAACTTGCCCAGGACGATACGGCCATGGCAGAAGCGAGTACGCGCAATATGGGGAAAACCGTCGGCGCCAGTGGCCCGGTGCGCATCGCTTTGTGGTTCGGCGGCTTGTGGCTGGCGCTGCTGGTGGGAGCGGTCCTGTACTTCGGCGCGCAGCGCACCGTCGAAGACGCGGCGCAGCGCCGCTTCGACGGCATCGCGCAATCCGCCCGCCAGCGCCTGGACGGCGCGGTACAGGCCTATGCCCGCGTGGTGCGCGACCTGGCGGCCCTGTTCAACGCGAACGGGGGCCAGGTCTCGCGCCTGCAGTTCCACCGCTACGTGCAATCGTTGGACGTGCGCGAGAACTACCCGGCCATCGAGTCGCTCAACTACGGCGTCCATGTCCTCGATGAGCAGCGCGACGCGTTCGTGGCCTCGGTGCGGGCCGACCGCAGCCTCGACCCGCAGGGTTATCCGGCCTTCGACATCAAGCCGCCAGGTCGCCGCCCGGCTTACCTGGTGCTGAGCTATCTGGAACCGATGATGCCGCCGCGGCTCGGGGTAGACATGCTGGCGAACCGGCCGGCGGTGTCGCGCGCGCTGGACCGGGCGCGCGACCGCGCGGAACTCCTGCCTTCCACCACGCCGCTGAAACTCGCTACCCCGCGCCCGGTGCTCGCCATGACCCTGCGCTACCCGGTCTACCGCGGCGGCTCGGTGCCGGACAGCGTCGAAGCACGGCGCGCCGCCTACATCGGCTCGGTCGGGATCGGCTTCTCGATCGCGACCCTGGTGGAGCGCGCACTGAACGGCTTGGGACCCCACCAGGTTGCGCTGCAAGTGTATTTTGCGCCCGATCCCGAGCCGGCAATCGGGCGAGCGCTGGCGGTCGATCCGGCCGACACCCTGATGTACGACAGCGCCGGCGGCAAAACCGAAGCGCGCCTCCGGGGCCGGCAGGACGAGCTGTTCGTGGCCGTGATGCCGGTGCGCTTCCAGGGCAATCTCTGGAAGGCGCGCTTCGTCGCCAGCCGCGCCGACCTGGTCGACGGCTTCGGGCACTGGTTCCCGCGACTGTCCTTCGCCGCCGGCTTCGGCGCGACCCTGCTGATCTATGCGCTGTTCCTGAAGCTGTACTGGTCGCGCCGCGCGGCGGTGGAACAGCGCGTGCTGCTCGACCTGGTGCTGGACAACGTCGACGCCTATGTCGACATGAAGGACCGCGACCGGCGCTTCCGCTACGTGAACGCGAAGACGGCGGCGGCGGCCGGCCTGCGCGCCGAGGAGATGATCGGGCGGCGCGACCGCGAGGTGATGCCGGCCGCGCATGCCGACGCCATGTGGGAGCTGGACCGCCCGGTGCTGGAGACGGGGCAGGGCCGCTCGGTGCAGAACGAGGTACGGCTGGCCGACGGCAGCGTGCGCCAGCTGTGGAGCGTGAAGGTGCCGGTGCGCGCCGAAGGCGAGGTGGTGGCGGTGCTGTGCGTCTCGACCGACGTCACCGACCTGCACCAGCTGAAGGCCCGCGCCGACGCCGCCAGCCAGGCCAAGACCGACTTCCTGTCGAACATGAGCCACGAGATCCGCACGCCGATGAACAGCATCATCGGCATGTCCTGGCTGGCGCTCAAGCAGGCGGCCGACCCGCGCCAGCGCGACTACCTGCAGAAGATCCACCACTCGGCCCAGCACCTGCTGGGCATCATCAACCACATCCTCGACTTTTCCAAGATCGAGGCCGGGCGGATCGAGCTGGAACTGCTCGACTTCACGCTGGATGCCCTGATGCGCAACCTCGCCAGCCAGCTCGGCGAGGAAGCGTCGGGCCGCGGGCTGGCGCTGGAGTTCGAGATCGCGCCGGAACTGCAGCGCCCCCTGCGCGGCGACCCGCTGCGGCTCGAGCAGGTGCTGCTGAACTTCACGTCGAACGCGATCAAGTTTTCCGAGAACGGCCCGGTCGTGGTGCGCGCCCAGCCCGTGCGCACCCTCGGCGCCGACACCCTGGTGCGCTTCGAAGTGCAGGACCGCGGCATCGGCATCGCGCCGGAGGAGCTGCCGCGCCTGTTCGCGCCTTTCCACCAGGCCGACCCGTCGACCACGCGGCGCTACGGCGGCACCGGGCTCGGGCTGGTGATCAGCAAGCAGCTCGCCGAGCTGATGGGCGGCGAGGTCGGCGTCGACAGCGTGCCGGGCGAGGGCAGCACCTTCTGGTTCACGGCGCGCCTCGGCAACCCGGCCGACGCGGCGCCGGCGGCGCGGCGGGTCCCGGCGCCGGCCCCGGCCGCGCCTTGCGCCGGCTCGCCTTGCCCCCCGGGCGCGCTGGCCGGAAGTGCGATCCTGCTGGTCGAGGACAATGCCTTCAACCAGCAGGTCGCGCGCGAGCTGCTGGAGGACGCCGGCGCCAGCGTGGTCGTGGCCGGCAACGGCGCGGAAGCCCTGGTCCTGATGCGCGCGCGCGAACCGGACGCGCCGTTCGGCTGCGTATTGATGGACGTGCAGATGCCGGTGATGGATGGCTTCGAGGCCGCGCGCCGGATCCGCGCCGACGTCCGGCTGAAGGACGCGCGCGTGATCGCGATGACCGCCAACGCCGGCCTCGAAGACCAGGCGCGCTGCCTGGCGGCCGGGATGGACGAATTCGTGACCAAGCCGGTGGCGCCCGAAGCCCTGGTGGCGACCGTCGCCCGCGCGCTCGGGCGCAACGTGCAGCGGCCGGCGGTGGCGCAAGCGCCGGCGGCGCCCGCGCACACGCCGGCGCTGCTCGACCTGGACGTGCTGTCCGACACCTTCGGCGGGAATCCGGACAAGATGCGTAAATATGCCTTCATGTTCCTGGAGACGGCGCGCGAAGGACTGCAGGAAATCGACCGCGCGCTGGCGGCCGGCGACGTCGGGCGCGCCGCGGCCGTGGCCCACCGCATCAAGTCGTCGGCGCGCACGGTGGGGGCGATGGGCTTCGGCGACGTTTGCGCCGACCTCGAAGGCCAGCGCGAACGGGAGTCCGTCGCCCAGGCGCGCGCACTGGCGGCACGGCTGCGCGCGCTGCTGGCGCGGCTGGAACGCCACATCGCCGCCGAACTTGGGGCGCGCCAGCAGGATCAAAAGGTGTAAAACCCATCCATTGTCTTGTTCGCGGAGTGTCCTTGGTAGTATCCTGCGGGGGTCTACCTGAAGTCTTCCACCATGCGCTCCCCGATCTCCCCCGGCCTCCTCATCCTGCACGGCAACCAGATGGAACTGTTGCGCGCCGCCGTCTTCGACTGGCTGCGCGCCAATCCGCTCGGCCCGCTCGAAGAAGAAATCGTCCTCGTGCAGTCGAACGGCGTGGCCGAATGGCTGAAGATCGCGCTGGCCGAGGAGCTGGGCGTGTGCGCGGCGACCCGGGTGGCGCTGCCGGCGCGCTTCCTGTGGGAGGCCTACCGCGGCATGCTGGGCCCGGAACGGGTGCCCAAGCGTTCGCCCTTCGACAAGGATGCGCTCACTTGGCGCCTGATGCGCCTGCTGCCCGAAGTGCTGGCCAAGGAAACCTTCGCGCCGCTGCGCCACTTCCTGCTGGACGGCGACCCCGAGCGCCGCCTGCAGCTGGCCGAGCGCCTGTCCGACCTCTACGACCAGTACCAGGTCTACCGCGCCGACTGGCTGACCGACTGGGCCGAAGGCAGCGACCAGCTGCGCCGGCCCGGCGGCGACCCCGTTCCGCTGGCGCCCGACCAGTGCTGGCAGGCCCAGCTCTGGCGCGAGATCCACGAGAGCCTGCCGCCGGAGCGCCGCTGGTCCGGGCGCGCCACCATCCACCAGCAGTTCATGGCCGCGGTCGAGGAAGACCGCCAGCCGGCCCAGCGCCTGCCGCGCCGCGTGGTGCTGTTCGGGATGTCGACCCTGCCTTACCAGACCATCGAGGCGATGGCCGGCCTGTCGCGCCATACCCAGGTGCTGCTGGCGGTGCCGAACCCCTGCCAGTTCTACTGGGGCGACATCATCGAGGGCCGCGAGCTGCTGACCGCCGCTTACCGCCGCCAGCAGTCGCGCAACGGCAGCAACCTGGCCGAGGTGCCGGTCGAGGAACTGCACGCCCACAGCCACCCGCTGCTGGCCAGCTGGGGGCGCCAGGGCCGCGACTTCGTGCGCATGCTGGACGAATTCGACGGCGGCCAGGGCGCGAAGTTCGGCAATCTGCGGGTCGACCTGTTCAACGAGGGAGAAGGGGAAACCCTGCTGTCGCAGGTGCAGGCGGCGGTGCGCGACCTGCTGCCGCTGTCCGAGCACCCGCACGTGCCGCCGGAGCCGGACGACCGCTCGATCGAATTCCACATCGCCCACAGCGCCCAGCGCGAGGTCGAGGTGCTGCACGACCAGTTGCTGTCGTGGTTCGCGCAGGACAGCGGGCTGCGTCCGCGCGACGTGGTGGTCATGGTGCCCGACATCGACACCTTCTCGGCGGCCGTGCACGCGGTGTTCGACCAGCACAGGCGCAGCGACCCGCGCTACATCCCCTTCGAGATCGGCGACGTCAAGGACCGCAGCGTGAATCCGCTGCTGGTGGCGATGGAATGGCTGCTGCGCCTGCCGCAGCAGCGCTGCCGCCAGAGCGAGGTGCGCGACCTGCTGGACGTGCCGGCGGTGGCCAGCCGGTTCGGCCTGGAAGAAGACGATTTGCCGATCCTGGGCCGCTGGATCGAGGGCGCCAGCGTGCGCTGGGGCCTGGACCAGCACCACCGCGCGGGCCTCGGCCTGGGCTCGGCCGGCGAACAGAATTCCTGGCTGTTCGGGATCCGGCGCATGTTGTTGGGGTACGCCACCGGCGCCGGCCCCAGCTTCGGCGATATCGAACCCTACGCGGAAGTCGGCGGCCTGGACGCGGCCCTGGCCGGCGCCCTGGCCGAACTGGTGGAAAGCCTGCTGGCCTGGCGTGAACAGCTCGACGCGGTGCTGCGGCCGGCCGAGTGGGGCGAGCGCGCCCGCGCCCTGATGGCGCGCTTCTTCCACGCGCGCGACGACGAAGACCGGATGATGCTGAACCAGCTCGAGGAAGCGCTGCAGTGCTGGCTGGAGATCTGCGAGAACGCGCTGTTCGACGAGCCGGTGCCGCTCGGCGTGATGCGCGAAGCCTGGCTGTCGGAACTCGACCAGCCGGCCCTGAACCACCAGTTCGTGTCCGGCGGCGTGACTTTCTGCACCCTGATGCCGATGCGCGCCGTGCCGTTCAAGGTGGTTTGCCTGCTGGGCATGAACGACGGCGACTTCCCGCGCCGCGGCCACCAGTCGGACTTCGACCTGCTGGCGCTGCCGGGCATGCAGCGCCCGGGCGACCGCTCGCGCCGCGACGACGACCGCTACCTGATGCTGGAAGCGCTGCTGGCCGCGCGCGAGAAGCTGTACGTGAGCTGGGTCGGGCGCAACGTGCGCGACAACACCGAGCAGCCGTCCTCGGTGCTGGTCTCGCAGCTGCGCGACTACCTGAAGGCGGGCTGGGACCTGGACCTCGATGAGCGCACCACGGTGCATGCGCTGCAACCGTTCTCGCGCCGCTACTTCGAACGCGGCGGCCTGCTGACCTATGCCGGCGAATGGCGTTCCGCGCACCGCGACCGGCAGGCCGACGGGGCGGGCGAAGACGCGGGGGCAGACGATGCGCTGCCGCCCTACGAGCTGGACCCCGACTACCGCCTCAAGCTGGGCGAACTGGTTTCGTTCCTGCGCCAGCCGGCGCGCTACTTCTTCCGGCGCCGCCTGGGCGTGAACTTCGGCAGCAACGAGGTGGTGGGCGAGGACGAGGAACCGTTCTCGCTGGACGCCCTCGAACGCTACTTCCTCGAAGATGCGCTGCTGGATGAAGGCAGCAACCCGGACAGCGCCGCACCGGAGCCGCAGGACGAGGTGCGGCAGGTGCTCGACGCGCGCGCCCGGCGCCTGGTGCGCGAGGGCCGGCTGCCGATCGGCCTGCTGGGCCGGCAGTGGCAGCAGCAACTGGTCGACGACCTGGTGCCGGTGCGGCGCAGCTGGCTCGCGCTGGGCGCGCGCTATCCGGCGCCGGCGCCCAAGCTGGCGGTCAGCCTCGACCTGAACGGCGTACTGCTGGATGACTGGATCGACAAGCTGCGCAGCAAGGACGGCGACACCGTGTGGCTGATGCAGATCTCGTCCAAGGTTCTCGACCGGAAGGGCGCGCCGCGCGGCGACAAGCTGATCGGCCCCTGGCTGCGCCAGCTGGCCGCGGCGGCGAGCGGCGCCAGCATCACCGGCTACCTGGTGGCGCGCGATGCGACCATCCGCATGGCGCCGCTGGATGCGGAAGCCGCGCATGCCGTGCTCGGGAATTTGGTGGCGCTGTGGCGCGCCAACCTGGACCGTCCGCTTGCGGTGGCCTGCAAGACCGCGCTGGCCCACCTGGCGGGCGACGACCCGCGCGAAGTGTACGACGGCGGGTTCGAGATCAACGGCGAAGTCGACGACCCCTGCCTGGCCCGCCTGTGGCCGGAATTCGCCGTGCTGCGCGCCTCCGGCGACTGGCCGCGCACCGCCGAGGCCCTGTACGGCCCGCTGGCCGCCTGGCTGCGCGACAGCGTGAGCGTGACGAAATTCGGCGAGGAAGGAGACCAGCCAGCATGAGCGAGCTGCTCCAGCCCCTGACTTTCCCGCTGCACGGTTCGCGCCTGATCGAGGCCAGCGCCGGTACCGGCAAGACCTGGACCATCGCCGCGCTGTACCTGCGCCTGGTGCTCGGGCACGGCAACGCCGGCGGCGAAGAGAACGGTTTCGTCCGTCCGCTGCTGCCGCCGGAGATCCTGGTGATGACCTTTACCCGCGCCGCCACGCGCGAATTGTCGAACCGGGTGCGCGAGCGCCTGGTGCAGGCGGCCGCCTATTTCCGCGGCGAGGCCGAGGCCGACGATCCTTACCTCGAGGCGCTGGCCGAGGGCTACGAGGACGAGGCCGCGCGCCTGGTCGCGGCGCACCGCCTGGTGCTGGCCGCCGAGACCATGGACGAGGCGGCGGTGTTCACCATCGACGCCTGGTGCCAGCGCATGCTGCGCGAGCACGCCTTCGACAGCGGCAGCCTGTTCGACGAGGAACTGGTCAGCGACGAGCGCGCCCTGTTCGAGGACGCCGCCAACGACTACTGGCGCCAGCACGTGTATCCGCTGAACGGCCACGCGCTGAAGTCGCTGCTCGGCGTGTGGAGCGACGTCGCGGCGCTGAAGGGCGCGGTGCGCGAGCTGGTGCGGCGGGCCGAGCTGCTCGGCCCCGACTGCGTCGACGAGGACGGCAGGCCGAACGACATGGCGCCGCTGGGCGCCGTGATCGCCGGCGTCGAACGCGCCCAGCAGGCCAGGCTGGCGCGCCTGAAGGAAGGCTGGCGCGAGCGCGCGGATGCGATGGAAGCCTGGATCGGGTCGCACAGGGCGGCCAATCCGAAGTGCTTCAACGGCACCAAGATGAAACCCGACTCGCTGGTGAAATGGTTCGAGGCCTTGCGCGCCTGGGCCATGGACCCGGTGCGCGTGCTGCCCGACCTCGGCGACACGGCCTGGCGCCGCCTGACCCCGGACGGCATCGCCGATGCGTACGCCAAGGGTTTCAGCGCGGAGGTGCCGGAGTGCTTCGAACACACCGCAGGGCTCAAGGAGGCGCTCGACGGGATCGAGCCGATGGCGCACGCGCTGCTGCGCCACGCTGCCTGCAACATCGCGCGCCGCATGATCGACCTGAAGCGCCGCAACCGCCAGTTCGGCTTTGCGGACATGCTGGCGCGCCTGAAGGCCGCGCTGGAAGGCGCGAACGGCGAAGCATTGCGCCGCCGCATCCTCGACCAGTTCCCGGTCGCGATGGTCGACGAATTCCAGGACACCTCGCCCGACCAGTACCGCATCTTCGACCTGCTGTACCGCGTGGCCGACAACGATCCGGCCCACGGCCTGTTCCTGATCGGCGATCCGAAGCAGTCGATCTACGGCTTCCGCGGCGCCGACATCCACAGCTACCTGTCGGCGCGGCGCGCCACCGCGGGGCGCCACTACCAGCTCGGCACCAACTACCGCTCGACCCGGCAGCTGGTCGACGCCGTCAACCGCCTGTTCGCCTACGCCGAGGGCGACCATGCCCATCCGGGCTATGCGGCCGGCGCCTTCCGCTTCCGCAAGGAGGGCGAGAATCCGCTGCCCTTCGAACCGGTCGAGGCGGCCGGGCGCGCCCAGGAACTGGTCGGCGTGGACGGGCCTTGCCAGGCGCTGGCGGTCGCCAGTACCGAGCGCGACGACCTGCGCACCGAGGACTACCGCGATTTCTTCGCCCACCACTGCGCCGAGCACATCGTCACCCTGCTGAACGACCCGAAGGTGGGCTTCCGCAGTGTTGGCAACAGCGGCGACGGCGGCTTCAAGCGCCTGATGCCGGCCGATATCGCGGTGCTGGTGCGCGACCGCCGCGAAGCTTCGGCGATCCGGCGCGCGCTGGTGCAGCGGAAGGTCGCGAGCGTCTACCTGTCCGACCAGGACTCGGTGGTCGAAAGCCAGGAAGCGGTCGACGTGCTCCGCTGGCTGCAGGCGGTCGCCAGTCCGCTCGACGGGATGCTGGCGCGCACCGCCTTCGCCACCGCCACCTGCGCGCTGCCGCTGACCCAGCTGGCGCGCCTGTCGAGCGACGAACTGGCCTGGGAAGAGCGGGTCGAGCAATTGAAGGGACTGCACCAGACCTGGCAGCGCCAGGGCGTGCTGGCGATGCTGCGCCGCTTCATCCACGAGCTGGGCCTGCCGGCCAAGCTGCTGGCTGCCTCCGGCGGCGAGCGGCGCCTGACCAACCTGCTGCACCTGGCCGAGCTGCTGCAGGAAGCCAGCCGCGAACTGGATGGCGAACAGGCCCTGATCCGCTGGTTCGCCGAGCAGATCGAGGGACTGGGCGAGGGCGGCGACGAAAGAGTGCTGCGCCTGGAATCCGACGCCGAGCTGGTCAAGGTGGTGACGGTGCACAAGTCGAAGGGCCTGGAGTACCCGCTGGTCTACCTGCCGTTCGCCGTCACCGCGCGCAAGACCGACCGCCGCAACCGCGCCTTCTTCGAATACGTGCACGAGGATGGCGCGCGCCGCATCGACCTGGCGCTGGGCGACGAGGCCCTGCAAGCCGTCGACCGGGCGCGCCTGGAGGAAGACCTGCGCCTGCTGTACGTGGCGCTGACGCGCGCGCGCCACTTCCTGTGGCTGGGCGTGGCGGCGGTGGCGGCCGGCCGCAAGGGCGAGAACCGGCTGCACGAATCGGCGCTGGGCTACCTGCTGACCGGCGGCGAGCCGATCGAGGCCGGCGCCATGCGCGAGCGCTGGGAACAGCTGCGCGGCGGGCTGGATGCGATCGAGCTGCACACGCTCGACGCGCCCGAGGGCTGCACGCAGCTGGCCCGCGCCGACGTGCGCCCCGAGCTGGTCGAGGCGCCGGCCTTCGCCGGCCAGTTCGAGCGCAACTGGGCGGTCGGCTCGTTCACCTCGCTGACCCGGCACACGGTGGCGGCGCCGACGCGGCCGCAGGAAGAGAACCTGCTGGAAGAGGAAGAGCCGGGCACGGTCGAAGTGCCAAAGGCCGACGACGCGCCCTGGCACCGTTTCCCGCGCGGTGCAACCCCCGGCAACTTTTTGCACGAGCAGCTGGAATGGATGGCGCAGGAAGGCTTTTCCCGCATCGACGAGGATGACTTCATCGTCCGCCTGCACCAGCGCATCAAACGCGCCGGCTGGGGCAACCGCGTGGACGACGCCATGGCCTGGCTGGACGCGCTCGTGACGCTGCCCTTGCCGCCGGTCGGCTGCGCGCTGTCCGACCTCGAGGAAGTGGTGCCGGAGATGGAGTTCTGGTTTCCCAGCCGCGCCCTGGACGTGGGCGCGCTGGACCGCCTGTGCCGCCAGCGCCTGCTGGGCGACGTGCCGCGCCCGACGCTGCCGGAGCGCCAGCTGCACGGCATGCTGAAGGGTTTCACGGACCTGGTGTTCGAGTGCCAGGGCCGCTACTGGGTGCTGGACTACAAATCGAACGCGCTGGGCCACGGCGACGCCGCCTATACCGAGCCGGCGATGGCGGCCGCGATGGCCGGGCACCGCTACGACATCCAGGGCGCGATCTACCTGCTGGCGCTGCACCGCCTGCTGCGCGCGCGCCTGGGCGAGCGTTACGACCCGCGCGAACAACTGGGCGGCGCCGTGTTCCTGTTCCTGCGCGGGATCGGCAACGAGTTCACGCGCGGCTGCTACCTGATCGAGCCGGACATGGTCCTGCTCGATGGACTCGATGGGCTGCTCGCACATGAATGACAAAGAAACCGCGTCGGTCGATCCGGACAGGATCGACATCTTCTGGTTCGAAGTGGAACGCCTGACCGAGGCCGGCGAACTGCGCCGCCTGTCCGGCGCCTTCGCCCGCTTCATGGCCTCGCTCGGACCGACCCCGGCGCCGCTGCTGCTGGCCTCGCTGGTCCTGTCCGAACTCGAGGGGCGCGGCCACAGCTGCCTGCTGCTGGCCGACCTGGCCGAGGATGCGGCCGCGCTGCTCGGCCTGCCCGAAGAGGAGTGGAAGGAACTGGCCGCCGCCATCAAGCCGCTGCCGAAGAACGCCAAGGGCTGGATGGCCCAACTGGCCGGCTGCGAGCAGGTGTGGCAGGTCGGCCAGCTCGATTACGGCCAGCCGCTGGTGCTGGACGGCGGCGCCGACGATGCGCGTCTGTACCTGCGCCGCTACTGGCGCGACGAGACGGTGGTCGCGACCAGCGTGCGCGCGCGCGCGCGCGAACGGCGCGAGGTCGATGCGCCCGCGGTGCGCGCCTGGCTGGAGCTGCTGTTCGCCGCGCAGCGCGCCGCCGACAAGCCGGACTGGCAGAAGCTGGCCTGTGCGATCGCCCTGCGCGGAAAGGTGGCGATCATCACCGGCGGCCCCGGCACCGGCAAGACATATACCGTGGCGCGCCTGCTGGCGCTGCTGTTCGCGACCGCGCCGGACGCGGCCCGCCAGCGCATCGCCCTGGCCGCGCCGACCGGCAAGGCGGCCGCGCGCCTGAAGCAGTCGATCGACAAGGCCCTGAACGAGCTGGCGGAACGGGTCGGCGACCGGCTGCCGCTGCGCGAGCTGACCGCGCGCATGGGCGCCGCCCGCACCCTGCACAGCCTGCTGGGCGCACGCCCCGACAGCCGCGCCTTCGCCCACCACCGCGGCAATCCGCTCGACGTCGACGTCCTGATCGTCGACGAAGCGTCGATGGTGCACCTGGAGATGATGGCCTCGCTGCTGGACGCGCTGCCGCCTGGCGCGACGCTCATCCTGCTGGGCGACAAGGACCAGCTGGCCTCGGTGGAGGCGGGCGCCGTGCTGGGCGACCTGTGCCACGACGCGCAGAGCGGCAACTACGACGAAGCGACCGTCGCCTACGTGCGCGAGGCCGCCGCCGAGGAGATCCCGCCGGCCTACGTGCATGCGGGCGGCGCGCTGGCCCAGCAGACCGTGATGCTGCGCCACAGCCGCCGCTTCGGCGGCCCGATCGGCCAACTGGCGCTGGCCGTCAACGCCGGCGACGTCGATGCCGCGGCCGCGGTGCTGCGGGCCAGGGGCGCGCAGGACGTCGAGGGCGCGCACGGCCTGCGCTGGATCGAGCACGCCCAGCAGCAGCACGCGATCGGGCTGGCGCTGGAGGGCTATCGTCCCTACCTGCGGCTGCTGGCGGAGCCCCCGGACGCGGGCGCCCACGAAGACTGGGTGCGCGCCGTGCTGCAGCGCTTCGAAGCCTTCCGCATCCTGTGCGCGGTCCGCGAGGGAGAGTGGGGCGTCGAGGGCCTGAACGCGGCGATCGAGCAGCGCCTCGGCGACGTCGGCCTGATCCGCCGCACCGGAGACTGGTATGTCGGCCGCCCGGTCATGGTGACCCGCAACGACTACGCGACCAATGTGTTCAACGGCGACATCGGCCTGACCCTGGCCGACCCGGTCCGCCCCGGCTCGCTGCGCGTGTACTTCCTGGAAGGCGACAAGGTGCGCAGCGTGCTGGCCACCCGCCTGCGCCATGTGGAGACGGCCTACGCGATGACGGTCCACAAATCGCAGGGCTCGGAATTCGCGCACACGGTGCTGGCGCTGCCGAAGGAGGGCGGGGCGGTGCTGGCGCGCGAGCTGGTCTACACCGGCATCACCCGGGCCAGCCGCGAATTTACCCTGCTGACGCCGGTGCCGAATGTGCTGGGCGAGGCAATCCAGAAGCGGACGCACCGGGCCAGCGGCTTGCGGGGGATGGTCGAACGCTAGCTGTCGCTCCCGCGAAAATAACCGTCGTTCCCGCGAAGGCGGGAACCCAAGTTCAAAGCGCACCACCGGCCTTTTTCCTGGCCAGAGTCACCCAGACTTGGGTCCCCGCCTGCGCGGGGACGACGGTCAGGCTTTGCTTTCCATGTGGCAACAATGTTAAAGTTGCCGCATGGAAATTAAGGAGTGAACCCATGCTGATCATCGTCGGTGCCGTCGTCGTCCTGCTGGCCGTGTTCGGCGGCTTCGTGCTGCAGGACGGGCACCTGGCCGCGCTGTTCCAGCCGTATGAATTGCTGATGATTTTCGGCGGCGCGCTGGGTGCTTTCGTGATCGGCAACGACCGCAAGGCGATCTCGCTGACCTGGCACAGCATCCCGATGCTGTTCCACGGCTCGCGCTACACGCGGGAGCTGTACATGGCGCTGATGGCGCTGATGTTCGACCTGCTCACCAAGGTGCGCCGCGAAGGCCTGATGTCGCTCGAGGACGACATCGATGCGCCCTACGAGAGCGCGATCTTCGGCAGGTACCGCCTTGTGCTGATGGACGAGCACCTGCTCGACTTCATCACCGACTATTTGCGCCTGCTGGTGTCCGGCACCATGAACGCCTACCAGCTCGAGAACCTGATGGACAACGAGATCGAGACCTACCAGGAAGACTCGGACATCCCGGTGCAGGCGATCCACAAGCTGGCCGATGGCATGCCGGCCTTCGGCATCGTCGCCGCGGTGATGGGCGTGGTGCACACGATGGGCGCGATCGGGCGTCCGCCGGCGGAACTGGGCAGCCTGATCGCGGCCGCCCTGGTCGGCACCTTCCTCGGCATCCTGCTGTCCTACGGCTTCGTGGCGCCGCTGGCCAGCCTGCTGCACCGCCGCCACCAGGAAGTGGTCAAGGCCCTGCAGTGCGTGAAAGTGACCCTGCTGGCCAGCATGAACGGCTACGCGCCGACCATCGCGGTCGAATTCGGACGCAAGGTGATCTCGGCCACCGAGCGTCCGACCTTCGCCGAGCTGGAAGGGCATGTGCGGCAGCTGAAGTCGCGCTGAGCCGGCGCGGCAACGGCATCACAAGCCCGCCAGCCACGCTTCCAGGAACTGCACGCACACCCGCACGTTCGCGGAGCTTCCCAGGCGGGCGGGGTAGATGGCCCACACGTCGGCCTGCTGGTGGTATTCCGGCAGCACCCGCACCAGGCTGCCTTCGGCCAGGCTGCGGCCGACATCCCAGATCGAACGCAGGATGATGCCGTGGCCGTCGATCGCCCACTGGTGCACCAGCTCGCCGTTATTGGTCGACAGCGGCCCCTTCACGCGCACCGCCTCCTCGCCGGCCGGCCCGCTCAGCTTCCAGCGTCCCACGTCCTGGTCGCGCTCGCGGATCGCGATGCAGCGGTGCTGCGCCAGCTCGGCCAGCCGGCGCGGCGTGCCGTGCTGTTCCAGGTAGGCCGGCGCCGCGCACAGCACGCGTTCATTGGTCGCGATGCGGCGCGCGATCAGGTGCGGCTCCTGTACCTGGCCGACGCGGATGTCGAGGTGGAAGCCCTCGGCGACCAGGTCGACCGGCCGGTCCAGCAGTTCGAGCTGCACTTCGAGCTCCGGATAGGCCTGCGCCAGCTTCGAGATCGCCGGGGCGACCCGGTTGCGGCCGAAGCCCGAACTGGTGCACAGGCGCAGCAGCCCGCGCGGGGCGCTGCCCTTTTGCGAAATCGCTTCCCCGAGCTGGTCGACGTCTTCCTGGATACGCTGCGCCCACTGGTGGACGACCGTGCCATGATCGGTCAGGGCCACCTTGCGGGTGGTCCGGTGCAGCAGGCGCACCCCGAGGGTCTGTTCCAGCACCGCGATGCGCTTGCTGACGTAGGCATTCGACACCCCGAGCTCGAGCGCCGTCGCGGCAAAGCTCTGCTTGCGCACGACGGCGCTGAACAGCCTGAGGTCTTCCAGCAGCGGCGTTTTATTGTTCACGTTTCGTGTTCTTTCGATTTACGAATCTGGTGATTATATGCCGGTCCGTATTCGGTAAGATGTGCTTGTACCGTCAACATTTCTTCACAGAAGGTCTACCGCCATGAAAAAACACAAAATCGCAGTCATCGCCGGCGACGGCATCGGCAACGAGGTGATGCCGGAAGGCATGCGCACGCTCGAAGCCGTCATCAAGCGCTTCGGCCTCGGCATCGAGTTCACCACCTTCGAGTGGGCCAACTGCGACTACTACCTGAAGCATGGCCAGATGATGCCGGACGACTGGCGCCAGCAGCTCGAAGGCTTCGACGCCATCTACTTCGGCGCGGTCGGCATGCCGCACCTGGTGCCCGACCATATCTCGCTGTGGGGCTCGCTGCTGAAGTTCCGCCGCGACTTCGACCAGTACGTCAACCTGCGCCCGGTGCGCCTGATGCCCGGCGTGCCCAGTCCGCTGGCCAACCGCAAGCCCGGCGATATCGACTTTTACGTCGTGCGCGAAAACACCGAAGGCGAGTACTCGTCGGTGGGCGGCAAGATGTTCGAAGGCACCGACCGCGAATTCGTGCTGCAGGAGTCGGTATTCACGCGCAAGGGCACCGACCGGATCCTGAAGTACGCCTTCGACCTGGCCCAAAGCCGTCCGAAGAAGCACCTGACCTCGGCCACCAAGTCGAACGGCATCTCGATCAGCATGCCGTACTGGGACCAGCGGGTCGAAGAGATGGGCAAGTCGTATGCCGACGTCAAATGGGACAAGTACCATATCGACATCCTGTGCGCGCGCTTCGTGCTGTCGCCGGAACGCTTCGACGTCGTGGTGGCGTCCAACCTGTTCGGCGACATCCTGTCCGACCTGGGCCCGGCCTGCACCGGCACGATCGGCATCGCGCCGTCGGCCAACCTGAACCCGGAGCGCAACTTCCCCTCGCTGTTCGAACCGGTGCACGGTTCGGCGCCCGACATCTTCGGCAAGAACATCGCCAATCCGATCGGCATGATCTGGTCCGGCGCGATGATGCTCGACTTCCTCGGCAATGGCGACGCCACCTACCAGGCCGCCAGCGACGCCATCATGAAGGCGATCGAGAAGGTGCTGGCGGAAGGGCCGAAGACCCCGGACCTGGGCGGCACCGCGAACACCACGGAATGCGGCAAGGCGATCGCCGCCGCGATCTGATGCCTCTCCAGCAATGACAAAGGCCGCAGCGGTTTCCCGTTGCGGCCTTTTCCATTCAATTACCTGGTTGTGTGCGCGGCCGGATCAGTGGTGACGGCGATGGCGCGACACCGGCGCGTGCTTGTAGCGGCCGCGGCTGGCCGACGCCTTCACGCGGCTGCCGCCGACGGAAGCCTTGATGCGCGGACCGCCGACCGCGGCGCGCACGCGCGGCGCCCTGGCGGTCGCCACCGGGGCGTCGTCGCCCAGCACGTGGCGGCGGATGTTCAGGGCATCCAGGATGCGCACCGACGAGGCGCCGGCGTTCAGCAGCACCAGGGTCGCGTTCTTGCCGGCGGCCTTGATGCGCATGATCAGGCAGCGGCCCGCTTCCTGGGTGTAGCCGGTCTTCGACAGGCCGATGTCCCAGCCCTTGGCGCCGACCAGGCGGTTGGTGTTGTGGTACTCGACCTCGCGGCCCTTGATGTTGATCAGGTCCTTCGACGAGGTGGTGATGCGGGTGATTTCCGGATAGTTCGCGGCGGCGGTCGCCATCTTGACCAGGTCGGTCGCGGACGACTGGTTATGCGGGCTCAGGCCGGTCGGCTCCTCGATCACGGTCTGGGTCATGCCCAGTGCGGCGATCTTGCGCTTGACGGCCGCGCGGAAGGCTTCCATGCCGCCCGGATAGGTGCGGCCCAGCGCAGCCGCGGCGCGGTTATCCGACGACATCAGGGCCAGCTGCAGCACGTCGCGGCGCGGGATGGTCGCACCGACCGGCACGCGCGAGGTGCTGTGCTTGAGCATGTCGACGTCCTGCTTTTCGATCTCGATCGGCTCGTTCATGTCCTGGTGGGCATCGAGCACGACCATGGCGGTCATCAGTTTGGTCAGCGATGCGATGGGCACGACGGCGGCCGAGTTCTTTTCGAACAGGACCTTGCCGGTGTCATCTTCGACGACCAGCACCGATTGCGATCCGAAAGGCACGGCGAGGGCAGCCGCGCTGGAAATCGTCATCAGCACGGCAGCGAGGAATTTTTTGATCATGTGTGTGATTAGGTACGGTTAATGGTCGGGCGCCGGACGGCGGCGGAGCATCAAATCGTTCAGTCAGACCAGTAGCGTCGAGCTACATGGGAACTTTTTTAATGGTTTCCCAAGAAATCGAAACCAACAGCAAGATTCTACAAGAAAAAAGGCCGCGCGTTGTCGCGAGGCCTTCTTTGTGAACGGAAATTTAGCGAATTATCTTAAAGAAATCTCTTAAATACGACTCGGCTTTATATTCCGCTTATTAATCCTGTATGCATATACAGCATTATTCATTACTTGGATTGATAGATCTTGTCGAATTCACCGCCATCGTCGAAATGGCGTTTCTGCGCGGCGCGCCAACCGCCGAATACATCGTCCACCGTGAACAGCTGGATCGGCTTGTAATTCGCGGCGAACTGTTTCATGACTTTGTCATTACGCACGCGCATGTAATGCTTGGCGCCGATCTGCTGGCCGGTTTCCGAGTACAGGAAGTTCAGGTAGGCGGTGGCCTGCTTGCGCACGCCCTTGCGGTCGACCACCTTGTCGACCACCGCCACCGGCGATTCGGCCAGCACGGAAATCGAAGGATAGACCACCTCGAAATTGTCGCCGAACTCGGCGCGCACCAGGTTCACCTCGTTCTCGAAGGTGACCAGGGCATCGCCGATCTGGCGCTGGGTGAAGGTGGTGGTGGCGGCGCGGCCGCCGGCGTCCAGCACCGGCACGTTCTTGAAGATCTTGCCGACCAGTTCGCGCGCCTGGGCTTCATTGCCGCCCTTTTTGATGACCGAGCCCCAGGCGGCCAGGTAGGTGTAGCGGCCGTTGCCGGCGGTCTTCGGGTTCGGGATCACGACCTTGACGCCCGGCTTGGCCAGGTCGGCCCAGTCATGGATGCCTTTCGGGTTGCCCTTGCGCACCAGGAACACCATGGTCGAGTAGTAGGGCGCCGCATTGTTCGGGAATTTCCTGGCCCAGTCCTTGGCGACCAGGCCGCGGTCGGCCAGCATGTCGATGTCGTTGGCCTGGTTCATCGTCACCACCGAGGCTTCGAGACCGTCGGCGACGGCGCGCGCCTGCTTGCTCGAGCCGCCGTGCGACTGCTTGATGGTGATGTCTTCGCCGGTGTTCTTCTTCCATTCGGCGGTGAAGGCCGGATTCACGTCCTTGTACAGTTCGCGTGCGACGTCGTAGGAGACGTTCAGCAGCTCGACCGGGGCCGCCTGCGAGGCGAACGGGAAAACGGCGCTGCCCAGCGCCAGGGTGAGCGCCAGCAGGTGGCGGCGCAGCGGGGAGTGGGTACGGACCATTGTTGTTCTTCCTTCTTTCTTTTGGAAACGTGTGGGAGCGGGATCATCATCCACGAAGAAATAACGGAACAGAAGTACATTTTTATCATATGCTTAGACGCTTCGCCCCGGCGCATGCCTCGGCAGCAGGATCGGCGGCTTTGGGTTATAGTCCGGCCTGCCGAACCGCGGCTTTTTGGAACCAGATCCACCAGATCGTTTTTCACGTCGGAAGTACATGGGTATTGACATTCGCCAGGCAACACCGGATGACGCACCAGCGGCGTGCGAGTTGCTGCGCCGCTCGATCGAAGAAGGCTGCGCGGCCGACCACGAGCGGCGGGCCGAGATCCTCCAGCCCTGGCTGGGCAACAAGACGCCGCACAACGTCGGCACCTGGTTTTCCTCGACCAGCAACTACGCCGTGGTCGCGCTCGACGGACAGCAACTGGCCGGGCTGGCGCTGCTGACCCGGGCCGGCAAGCTGGCCCTGTGCTACGTGATGCCGGGGCAGTGGCGCAATGGTATCGGCAGCGCCATGATGCGCGCCGTCGAAGCCCAGGCCCGGGCCTGGGATGTCGCCAAGCTGCACATGCACAGCCCGGCTTCCGCCAGCGCCTTCTTCGAGCGGCTCGGCTATGTGAATGCGGGCAAGGACAAGGCCTGCTTCGGACTGGAATGCGATTTCCTCTGGAAGCAGCTGAACACCGTGGAAGTGCCGGCGGGCAAGCGTTTCTGCAACTGCAGCGGCAAATAAGCGGGCAAATAAACGTCACATTCCGCCGTTTCGCGAACTCATCTTTTTTACTTTTGTCCGTTGCGATATAGTAAGGAAGTTCCAATGATGAGTTTGTTATGGCTTCCCGCAGAGATTTCCTCCAGCACGGCTTGCGCCTCACCGCACTCGGCCTGGTCGCGACGCCGCTGATCGGCCAGGCGGCCGAGCGCAGCACCCGCAACGCGTCCGCCGCGGCGGACGCACCCAGCATCGACATCGCCCCGCCGCCCGACCTGTTCGACGCCCAGGTGGTCGACCTCGACTTCTGGGTCAAGCCGCGCACCCTGTCCGTGATCCGCCCCGCCAGCGGCGAGCGGGCCAGGGTGCTGTACTGGAAGGATGGCGAGGTGATCGACTCGGCCTACCAGGAACTGTGCCACATGCTGCGCGACGTGAACGGCAAGGCCAGCATGGCGATCGACCCCAAGCTGCTGGAGACCCTGTGGGCCGCCCAGGCCTTCGTCGAGCGCTACGGCCTCGACAAGCCGCTGGAAATCCTGTCCGGCTACCGCACTCCGGCATCCAACAACCGCCTGATCGAACAGGGCGTGCCGGCCGCGCGCCAGTCCCTGCACATGTCCGGCAAGGCGGCCGACATCCGCATCGCCGGTCTCACCGAGGAAGTGCTGGGCGGACTGGTGCGCAGTTTCCGCCAGGGCGGGGTCGGCTTCTATTACCGCTCCGGGCCGAAAGGCGGCTGGATCCACGCGGATACCGGCTTGAACCGTACCTGGAAAGGCTGAGCGCCGGCCCCTGCAGGCGCTGATTCCCGCCCGGATAGACGGCGCACGCCCCCGCGCATTTTTGCTATCGTGGATTTCGGATCAACCTTTCCGAAGGAGGACATGATGGCAACCATGAACGCACCCACCATGGAACGGCGGCACCTGCCCGAGCGGCGGGCTTCCGTGCGCGAAGGGCACCCGGCGATGTCGGCGATCGACTATATCGCCATGGCCCTGCTGATCATCGGCGGCCTGAACTGGGCCATGGTCGGCCTGTTCGACGTCGACGTCGTCGCCAGCCTGTTCGGCGCCGGCAGCCCGGCCACCCGCCTGGTCTATGTGGTGGTCGGCATCGCCGCCCTGTATTCGATCTGGACCGCGATGAAGCTGGGCCGTCACCGGCAGTCCGCTTGAGCCCGGCGAACGACACGCGGCGGGCCGTGCGGATCGGACTCATCTCGGATACGCACGGCCTGCTGCGTCCGGAAGCGCTGGATTTCCTGGCCGGCAGCGACCACATCGTGCATGGCGGCGACATCGGCGGCCCGGAGATCCTCGAACGCCTGGCCGCCATCGCGCCGCTGACCGTGGTGCGCGGGAATAACGATACCGCGGCCTGGGCAAGCCCGATTCCCGGCAGCGCGCGCCTGGAGCTTGGCGGGGCCGCCATCTACGTCATCCACGATCTGAAGGAACTCGACATCGACCCGGGCGCGGCGGGCGTGCGGGTGGTGGTGTCCGGCCATTCGCACAAGCCGGCCTGCGCGGAGCGCGGCGGCGTGCTGTACGTGAACCCGGGCAGCGCCGGGCGCCGCCGCTTCAGCCTGCCGATCGCGGCCGGCGAACTGCTGGTCGAAGACGGACGGGTCGAGGCCAGGCTAGTCACCCTCGCGGCCTAGCGCCACGCGGCAGCTTGCACGGCCGGTCGTCCATGCCGTAGCATACGCGCCGTCCGCATCCCAACCATCACACTACCGAGCCCCCCATGAGCCAAGATTCGACCAAGGACAGCGCCGAGCGCCCCCGTTTCCGTCCGGTGCCCTGGACCCCGCTGGAAACCCCGCAGGACGTCGAGCTCTGGATCGATGCGCACAACCGCACCATGCAGGAAATGATCGGGCCGCAGGAAACCGGTGTCGGCGTGCGCTTCAGCCTGGCGCCGGGCGGCGACGTCTATCTGCAGACCACCGGCGACGCCGTCCTGCTCGACGTCGAGCCGGATGCCGGCTGGATCGCGCCCCTGATCATGGCCGCCACCGGGGCCGAACAGCCGGCCGGGCAGGTCTGGGTCCTGCCGGACGACAAGCTGGTGCAGCTGCTGCTGGGCCTGTCGACCCTGGTCGAGAGCACCCTGATCGTCACCGGCCACCATTTCAAGCATAGCCGCAGGCTATATTGATAGGCGAATAATTCCCTTTTCGCATCATCGCATTTCGGATATAAATCAGGCTCTACTGCTTGATTGGAGTGCGAGGCGATGCAAAAGGGTTCCCCGAATAATTTCCGCAGGACGTTATTGGCTGGCGCCGCCGCGCTCTGCGCCACGCTCGCGCTGCCCGCCCACGCCGCCGACCTGCTCGATACGGCCAAGGCGCGCGGCACCTTGCGCATCGCCCTCGAGGGGACCTACCCGCCATTCAACTTCAAGGACCCGAAGACCGGCCAGCTGACCGGCTACGACGTCGACGTCGCCAGGCTGGTGACGGCGAAACTGGGCCTGAAGCCCGAATTCGTGACCACCGAATGGACCGCCATCCTGTCCGGCCTGGGCGCCGGCAAGTACGACGTCATCATCAGCCAGGTGAACATCACGCCCAGGCGCGAGCAGGCCTTCGATTTCTCCACCGCCTATACCTATTCGACCCCGCAGCTGATCGTGCGCCGCAACGAGCGCATCGAGTACAACAAGCTGGAAGACCTGAAAGGCAAGAAGGTCGGGGTCGGGCAGGGCAGCGTGTTCGAGCAGCAGGCCAAGGCCGTGCCCGGGATCGAGGTGAAGAGCTATCCGGCGGCGCCGGAAAACCTGCAGGACCTGGCGTTCGGGCGGGTCGACGCCGCCCTCAACGACAGCCTGATGGTGGCCTACCTGCTGAAGTCCTCGCAGCTGCCGATCCGCGCGGGGGCGCGCGTGGGCGCGGTCGAGCGCACCGGCATCGCCTTCCAGAAGGGCAATCCGAAATTCCGCGCCGCGGTCGACAAGGCGCTCGAGGCAGTGCGCGCCGACGGCAGCCTGAAAGCCGCCTCGATGAAGTGGTTCGGCGTCGACGCCACCCGCGCGCCGCAGTGAACCGGGACTGAGCGGGGGCATGGAATTCCAGGACCTGCTGGACTTGCTGCGCGAGTCCGCGCCGCTCATGCTGCGCGGCGCCGGCTATACCCTGATGCTGGCCCTGTCCGCCATGGTCGGCGGCCTGGTGCTGGGCCTGCCGGCCGCGCTGATGCGGGTCGCGCCCTGGGCGCCGCTGCGCTGGCCGGCGGCGCTCTACGTCAGCATGTTCCGCGGCACGCCGCTGCTGGTGCAGCTGTTCGTCGTCTATTACGGCCTGCCGAGCATCGGCATCGAATTCACGCCGCTCGCGGCCGGGGTGCTGACCCTGTCGCTGAACGCCGGCGCCTATCTGTCGGAAAGCCTGCGCGGCGCGATTCTCTCCGTCGCCCAGGGCCAGTGGCGCGCCGCCTTCAGCCTGGGGCTCGGCTGGGGCCAGACCCTGCGCTACGTGGTCCTGCCGCAGGCGCTGCGGGTCGCGGTGCCGTCGATGAGCAATACCCTGATCAGCCTGATCAAGGACACCTCGCTGGTGTCCGTGATCACGATGACCGAGCTGATGCTCGTTACCAAAGAGCTGATCTCCGTCACGTTCCGTCCATTGCCGCTCTACGTCGCAGCGGCCATCATCTATTGGGGTTTGAGCCTGTTCTTCGAGGGGCTGCAGCGCCGGGCCGAGCGGCGCCTGAATCGTGCCCATCAACATTAAACATCAGCCTCATCGCGGGGTGAGATGGACAAGGACATGCACGTGCCGGCGGCGCTGCTGTACATCGACCTCGACCACTTCAAGGAAGTCAACGACCGCCTCGGCCATGCGGCCGGCGACGCCCTGCTGGTCGATGCCGGCTGCGATTACGCGCAGGGGTATATGTTCGGGCACCCGATGACGGCGGCCGAACTGGAGGCGCTGGCCTTGCGGGTTGCGGTCCGCTGAGCGCGGACGTCAGGCGTGGGCACCGCGTGCCCACGACTCCATCGCATTACATGTTCGGGTAGTTCGGCCCGCCGCCGCCTTCCGGCGTGACCCAGACGATGTTCTGGGTCGGATCCTTGATGTCGCAGGTCTTGCAGTGCACGCAGTTCTGCGCGTTGATCTGCAGGCGGTCCTTGCCTTCGTCGGTCTTCACGAACTCGTACACCCCGGCCGGGCAGTAGCGCTGTTCCGGACCGGCGTACTTGGCCAGGTTGATCTCGACCGGCACGTTCGGGTTCTTCAGGGTCAGGTGCACCGGCTGGTCTTCCGCGTGGTTGGTGTTCGAGATGAACACCGAGGACAGGCGGTCGAAGGTCAGCTTGCCGTCCGGCTTCGGATAGACGATGGGCTTGAAATCCGAGGCCGGGCGCAGGCATTCATGGTCGGCATGCTGGTGGTGCAAGGTCCACGGCGCCTTGCCCTTGAACAGGATCTGGTCGATGCCGGTCATCAGCGTGCCCAGGTACAGGCCCTTGCTCATCCACGGCTTGAAGTTGCGCGCCACGTGCAGTTCCTCGTGCAGCCAGGACTGTTCGAAGGACACCGGATAGCTGTTCAGCTCATCGTGCTGGCGGCCTTCGCCCAGCGCGGCAAAGGCGGCGTCCGCGGCCAGCATGCCGGTCTTGATGGCGGCGTGGCTGCCCTTGATGCGGCTGACGTTCAGGAAGCCGGCATCGTCGCCGACCAGGGCGCCGCCCGGGAACACGGTCTTCGGCAGCGACTGCAGGCCGCCCGCGGTGATCGCGCGCGCGCCGTAGGAGATGCGCTTGCCGCCTTCGAAGAAGTGGCGGATCGCCGGATGGGTTTTATAACGCTGGAATTCCTCGTACGGCGACAGGTAGGGGTTCTGGTAGGCCAGGCCGACCACGAAGCCGACCGCGACCTGGTTGTTCTCCAGGTGGTACAGGAACGAACCGCCATACGTATCCGACGGCAGCGGCCAGCCGGCGGTGTGGATCACCAGGCCGGGCTGGTGCTTGGCCGGGTCGATCTCCCACAGCTCCTTGATGCCGATGCCGTAGGTCTGCGGATCCTTGCCCTTGCCCAGGTCGTACCTGGCGATCAGCTGCTTGCCGAGGTGGCCGCGCGAACCTTCCGCGAACAGCGTGTACTTGGCGTGCAGTTCCATCCCCAGCTGGAACGCGTCGGTCGGTTCGCCTTCGCGGTTCACGCCCATGTTGCCGGTGGCGACGCCCTTGACCGAGCCGTCGTCATTGTACAGGATCTCGGCGGCCGGGAAGCCGGGGAAGATCTCGACGCCCAGGCTTTCCGCCTGCTGGCCCAGCCAGCGCACCACGTTGCCGAGCGAGATCACGTAGTTGCCGTGGTTGGTCAGGGCTTTCGGCACCATGAAGGACGGGGTCGCATACGACTTGGTCTCGGTCAGGAACAGCACGCGATCCTCGGTGACCGGGGTGTTCAGCGGTGCGCCCTGTTCCTTCCAGTTCGGGAAGAGTTCGTCCAGCGCGCGCGGATCCATCACCGCGCCCGACAGGATGTGCGCGCCCAGCTCGCCGCCCTTCTCGAGCACGCAGACGGACACGTCGCGGCCCTGTTCCGCCGCCAGCTGCTTCAGCCGGATACTTGCCGCCAGGCCGGCAGGGCCGCCGCCGACGATGACGACGTCGTATTCCATCGCTTCGCGCGGACCGTATTGTTCGATAAGGGAGTTGGGCTGAGTCATGTCTTATAGGTGTGTGAAAAATTTAAGCACGAGTGTGCACTTTTTTGCTCATGATTGCAACGCAGGGGGCTATTGTAGGGCAGATATTAGATACGGCAATCTAAACGCGGCGAATTTGGTGAAGTATGTAATCATTATGGTCTCGCAACAGAATATAGTTTGGTGAGATCGGAAACGGGAGCGAAAAGTGGGCATTGAAGTGAATTTCGAAGGCAAGATCGCCATGGTGACCGGCGCGTCCAGCGGTTTGGGCGCGCGCTTCGCGAAGGCCCTGGCCGGGGCCGGGGCGCAGGTGGTGCTGGCCTCGCGCCGCGTCGAGCGCCTGAAGGAGCTGCGCGCCGAGATCGAGGCGGATGGCGGCGCCGCGCACGTGGTGGCGCTGGACGTCACCGACCTCGCCAGCATCAAGTCGGCGATCGCCCACGCGGAGACCGAGGCCGGGCCGATCGATATCCTGGTGAACAATTCCGGCGTGTCGACCACCCAGCGCCTGCTGGACGTCACCGAGGACGACTACAACTACATCATGGACACCAACCTGCGGGGCGCCTTCTTCATGGCCCAGCAGTGCGCCAAGCGCATGATCCAGCGCGCCAAGGGCGACCCGAAGAAGCAGCACCGCATCGTCAACATCGCCTCGGTGGCGGGCCTGCGCGTGCTGCCGCAGATCGGCGTGTACTGCATGAGCAAGGCCGGCGTGGTGCAGATGACCAAGGCGATGGCGGTCGAATGGGGCCGCTACGGCATCAACGTCAACGCCATCTGTCCCGGCTACATCGCGACCGAGATGAACGAGGATTATTTCGAGACCGAGCAGGGCCGCAAGCTGATCGAGATGCTGCCGCGCCGCCGCATCGGCAAGCCGGAAGACCTCGACGGCCTGCTCCTGCTGCTGGCCGCCGAAGAGGCCCACTTCATCAACGGCACCATCATCACGGCCGACGATGGCATGACGGCGCAATGACCGTCCGCCCCGCGCTGGTCCTGGTCCACGGCCTGCTGGGTTCCAGCAGCTACTACGATCCGCAGGCCCTGCTGCCGGAGCTCGACGTGCGCACGCCCGACCTGCTCGGCTACGGCAGCAGGCGCAGCATCGATGAAGGCATCGGCCTGCACGCCCAGGCCGCCGAGATCGCGCGCGTGCTGCGCGAGGAAGTCGGGCGGCCGGCCTGGCTGCTCGGCCACAGCGTCGGCGGGGCGGTGATGATGCTGGCCGCTCAGCAGGCGCCCGGGCTGGTGGCGGGCCTGGTCAGCGTGGAAGGCAATTTCACGCTCAAGGATGCGTTCTGGTGTTCGCGCATCGCCGCCATGCCGGAGGCGGACTGGGCCGCGGAATACGGCGCCATGGAGGACGATCCGGCCGCCTGGCTGGAACGGAGCGGCATCGAGGCCAGCGACCTGCGCATCGCCTGGGCCAGGGACATCCTGTCGAACCAGCCCCTGGAAACGATCCAGGCGATGGCGCGTTCGGTGGTCGACGTGACCGGCCAGCCGGCCTACCTCGAGGGCGTGCGGCGCGTGCTCGGGACCGGCGTGCCGCTCTACCTGGTGGGCGGCGAACTGTCGGCCGCCGGCTGGGACATTCCCGAGTGGGTGCTGGCGCTGGCCTGCGGGAGCCTGGTCCAGCCGAAGGCCGGGCACATGATGATGCTCGAGGACCCGGCGGCCTTCTGCGGCATTGTTGGAGACATCGTACGCCGCCACGCTCCCGGCT
Organism: Telluria sp. Soil_C_11; assembly: GCF_057657395.1. NCBI lineage: Bacteria > Pseudomonadati > Pseudomonadota > Betaproteobacteria > Burkholderiales > Oxalobacteraceae > Telluria > Telluria sp. Soil_C_11. The sequence continues at coordinate 482,926 of NZ_JBDGIN010000002.1, forward strand.
GAGGGACTACAATGCCTGCTTTTTCAACGAAGCAGGCAATAATGAGCAACAAGAAGTTAGTCCACGTGATGCGCCAGCCGATCCGCTGGGGCGACATGGACGTGCTGGGCCACGTCAACAACACCGTCTATTTCCGCTACATGGAAAGCGGCCGCATCTGTTTTCTCGAAGAGGCCGCCGGCGGGTTCGACATGCAGGGCGAGGGGCCGGTCATCGTCACCGCCTACTGCACCTTCCACAAGCAGCTGAAATACCCGGGCGAGATCGAAGTGCGCACCTACGCCGGCGCGCCGGGCCGTTCCAGCTTCGAAGTCACGCACGAGATCAGCCTGGTGGATGCCGACGGCAAGGCCGATGTCGTCTATGCGGAAGGCGGCGGCAAGGTCGTGTGGATCGATTTCCAGAAGGAGAAGTCGGTGCCGCTGCCGGAGCACCTCAGGAGCGTGCTGCCTAGCGCGTAACGCCCACCAGCTTGTGCACCAGTTCCGAAGAAGTCGACGCCGAAAACTTCTTCATCAGCTTGGCCCGGTGCATCTCCACCGTGCGCGGCGACAGGTCGGTCTCGCGCGCGATCACCTTGCTGGTCTTTCCCTCTACCAACAAGGCGGCGATCTCGCGCTCGCGCGGCGTGAGCGCGGCCGTCACCGGGCGTTTCTCGCTCACGTCCTCGAAGGTCCAGACCCCCGCGCCCAGCGGCGCCGAGGGGTCGAGCGCGCGCCCCGTCACGTGGCACCAGAACAGTTCGCCGTCCGCGCGGCGCATGATGCGCTCGTCGGAGTAGCGGCCGCGGGTGTTCATGATGGGGACGATGCGGTCGCCGGTGCGCAGGAACTCGTCCTGGGTCGGATACAGGATCTCGAAGGACTTGCCGTTGAGCTGGGCGCAGTCGTAGCCGAACATCGACGCCAGCGCCTGGTTGCATGCCTGGATGATGCGGTTGACCGAGATGCACATGCCAACCGGCGCGTGCTGGAAAATCATCTCGTAATCGATGGCGTATGATGCTGTGGTCTGATGCAAGTCGAAGTCTCCACCACCGGTGCTTGCCGGTAGTTCTACGGTATTGTGCTTTGCAGGGCGCTATTTTATTCTCGAATTCTACTCTGCTGTACAGATCACTTACTAAAGGGACGGGTATGAATAAAGTTTATCCAGATGCGCGGTCCGCACTCGAAGGGGTCGTCAAGGACGGCCAGACCATCGCCGTGGGCGGCTTCGGCCTGTGCGGCATTCCGGAAGCGCTGATCGCGGCGCTGCGCGATTCCGGCGTCAAGAACCTGACGGCCATCTCGAACAATGCCGGCGTCGACGACTTCGGCCTCGGCCAGCTGCTGGCCACGCGCCAGATCAGGAAGATGATCGCGTCCTACGTCGGCGAAAACAAGGAGTTCGCGCGCCAGTACCTGGCCGGCGAGCTCGAACTGGAATTCACGCCGCAGGGCACGCTGGCCGAGAAGCTGCGCGCCGGCGGCGCCGGCATCCCGGCCTTCTTCACCAAGACCGGCTACGGCACCATCGTCGCCGAAGGCAAGGAGACCCGCGAATTCGACGGCGAGATGTACGTGATGGAGCGTGCGCTGAACCCGGACGTCGCGCTGGTCAAGGCCTGGAAAGCCGACCGCGCCGGCAACCTGGTGTTCCGCAAGACCGCGCGCAACTTCAACCCGAACGTCGCCACCGCGGGCAAGATCTGCATCGTGGAAGTCGAACAACTGGTCGAGACCGGCGAGATCGATCCGGACCAGGTGCACCTGCCGAGCATCTTCGTGCACCGCATCGTTCATAACCCGACGCCGGAAAAGCGCATCGAACAGCGCACCGTGCGCGCAGCCTAAGACCAGGAGACAGACAAATGGCATGGATTCGTGATGAAATGGCCGCGCGCGCGGCGAAGGAACTGCAGGACGGCTTCTACGTGAACCTGGGTATCGGCCTGCCGACCCTGGTGGCGAACTACGTCCCGCAGGATGTCGAAGTGTTCCTGCAGTCCGAAAACGGGCTGCTGGGCATTGGCCCGTTCCCGACGGAAGCCGAAGTGGACGCCGACCTGATCAACGCCGGCAAGCAGACCGTGACGGCGCTGCCGGGCTCGGCCTACTTCAGCTCGGCCGATTCCTTTGGCATGATCCGCGGCGGCAAGATCAACCTGGCGATCCTGGGCGCGATGCAGGTCTCGGAAAAGGGGGACCTGGCCAACTGGATGATCCCGGGCAAGATGGTGAAGGGCATGGGCGGCGCGATGGACCTGGTGGCCGGCGTCAAGCGCGTGGTGGTGCTGATGGAGCACGTCGCCACCGCCAAGGACGGCTCGGTCAGCCACAAGATCCTCAAGAAGTGCGACCTGCCGCTGACCGGCGTGGGCGTGGTCGACCGCATCATCACCGACCTGGGCGTGATCGACGTCACCGACAGCGGCCTGAAGCTGGTCGAGCTGGCGCCGGGCGTCACCAGGGAGCAGGTGGTGGCCGCGACCACGGCCGAGCTGGACGTGTCGGGCGTCTGAACCCGCCCGTAAGAACGGGGCCGCCAGCAAGCGGCTTCGGCCGCCGTCATGGCGGCTTTTTCATTTCCGCTTATTGCAGCGTCCAGACGTACTGGACCTTGGTCAGTTGCCGGACCGGCTTGCCGTCTTCAAGCGCCGGCTGGAAGCTGCACAGCGCCAGGGCGCCACGTGCGGCCTCGTCCATGCTGGCGTAGCCGCTCGTTTTCGCGATCGACGAGTCGGCGATCCGGCCCTGTTCATCGACCATGAAGGCGATCGTGACCGTGCCCTGGTGGCCGGCGGCAAGGTCGGCCTTCGGATAATGCGGCTTGCGGCAGGTCTTGAAGTTCAGGATTGCGGGGCGGGTGGCGCCCCGTGCGGATTGGGTGGCCTCCGATTGGACCGCAGGCGCATGCGCGCTGGCGGCGCAGACCACGGCCAGGCCCAGCACCGGGATCGCGGCCTTCCAGTTCAGGGCCTGCACGTCCGGGCGCAGCAGGCGGCGGATGCGCGCCATCAGGTCGCCGCCGTTCGCGGCCTGGGCCAGGTGATGGCTGGAGAACTGCAGCTTTTCCAGCTCCGACAGCGCCAATGCCAGGCGGCGCGGCTCGCCGAGGTGGCGGGCGGCGAAGTCGTCGGCGATCTGCTCGCGTTCGGCGCGGATGCGACGCGACAGCCACCACACGGCCGGATGGTAGAACAGCAGGGTCTCGATCACGTTCTGCAGCAGGTTGACGAGGTAGTCGTGGCGCCGCACGTGGCCCAGCTCGTGCGCCAGCAGGGCTTCGAGCAGCTGCGGCGGCATGCCCGCCACCAGGCTGGCCGGCACCAGCACCACGGGGCGCCACCAGCCGGCCGTGACCGGGCTGGCCAGGCCGTCGACCACGCGCAGCCGCACTTCGCGCCCCAGGCCGCAACGCTCGGCCAGGCGCGACAGGCGGGCCTGCCAGGCCGCATCGCAGGCCTGGATGCGGGCCGCGCGGCCGATCCACAGCAGGCCAGCCGCCATGCGCAGGCCCAGCGCGCCGGCGCAGGCTGCCCACAGGGCGACGATCCAGCCCAGCTTGTCCTGCAGCCAGGGCAGCAGGCCGCCGGCGGCCGCAGTCGGCCCTTGCGCCGTGGCGCCTGCCGGCAGCAGCCTGCCGCCTTCGGCGCCGGCGCCGGCGTGCAGCAGCAGGGCCAGGTCGATCGCCGGCCAGGCCAGGCACAGCAGCAGGCCGACGCAGGCGACCGCGTAGCGGGTCTCGGGACGCGCGTTCCGGAGCAGTGTGAGCAGCACGGCAACGGCGCAGCCGAGCAGGGCGCCTTGCCACACGAAATGGACCAGGGTCCAGCCGATTGCGGCAACCAGGGCCTGGGCGCTCATTGCTTGTCCTCGATCTTCAGCAGTGCTTCGATCTCTTCGCGCTCCTTCTTCGAGATGCCGGTCTTCAGGGCGGCCAGCACCAGCGCCTTGGCCGAGCCGGAAAAGGCGCGCTGCATCAGGTCTTTCAGCAGGTTGGTCTGCAGCGATTCCTGGGCATGGGCCGGCGCATACACGTGAGACCGTTCGGTCTCGTCGCGGATCAGCAAACCCTTGGCATGCATGATCTGCATCAGGCGCAGCACGGTCGCATAGGTCACGTCCGGGCGCGTTTTGAGGATTTCGTCGTGCACCTGGCGGGCGGTGCCGGAGCCCATCGGCCACAGCACCTGCAAGAGGTCGAGTTCAGCCGGGGTCGGCTTGGAAGGGGCGGGGGACTTGGCCATGATGCATCCTCGAAAACAGACTATACGCACGCGTAGACTAGCTGTTCTAGATGGTGCTGTCTACCGAAATATTTATCGAACTGCTATTGCGGAAACACCCGGCATGGACCTAGCATAGACATCAATGTCTACTTCCGGAAGGGGTGCCGATGTCGCTGCGAAACCTGCGCCTTGCCTGGCGCCTGCTGGCCAGGGAGCCGATGTATTCGGCCGTTGCCGTGCTCGGCCTGGCGGTGGCGCTGGCCGCCTGCTTCCTGCTGTTCGGGCTGGTGCGCTATGCCTGGACCCACAACGACGCGATTCCCGATGCGAACCGGATCTACGTGGTCAAGGAGCGCCGCAACCTGCTGCCGCGCCCGGACTGGGGCGAAAGCGCGCCGCCGCCCTTGATCAAGGTTGCGCTGGACGCCGGGCTGGTTCGCGATGCCACCAGCGCCAGGCCTTTCCGGCTCGCGCTGCGCGTGGGCGAACGGCTGCGGCAAGTGGATCTGGCGGTGGCGGCCCCGAATTACCTGCGCTTCTTCGGCGTCAAGGCGCTGTCCGGCGATGCCGACGCGGCGCTGGCGCGTCCGGACGCACTGGTGGTCAGCCGCAGTGAAGCCCTGCGCCTGTTCGGGACCGCCGATGCGCTCGGCAAGGTGGCCTCGATCGACGGCGATCCCTTCGTGGTGCGCGCGGTGCTTGCCGACATGCCGGAGAACACCAGCCCGGAATTCGGCCTGCTGCTCGGCGAAGGCCGTCACAGCTGGGACAAGCCGCCGGCCAGCGAGCGCGAAGCCTGGTCGCGCCGCGCCCGGCTTTACCTGCGCACCGCAGCGGATCCCGACACCGCCGTGCTGCAGCGGACGCTGGAACAGGCCGTCGCGGTCCAGCGCGACAGCGTCTTCAGTGGGGCGCTGGTCGCCGGCCGCCCCAAACCCTATACCAGCATCGCCGTGACCCCGTTGTCGAAGGTGTATTTCGATCCCGACCTGCTGTCCAGCCGGGGCGGCAAGCGTTACGGCAGCCCGGCGGCGGTCGCCGGCCTGGCCGGCCTCGGCGTCCTGATCCTGGTGCTGGCGGCCACGAATTACGTGAACCTGGCCGCCGTGCGCACCGCCGCGCGGCGGCGCGAGATCGCGGTGCGCAAGACCCTGGGGATCTCCGGCGCCGGCCTGGCGCGGGCTTTCCTCGCCGAGTCCCTGCTGGTCGGGGCAGGCTCGACCCTCATCGGCGCCGTGCTGGCCTGGCTAACCCTGCCGCTGTTTTCCGAACTGGTCGGGCGGCCGCTGGCGTCGTCGTACGGGCCGGCCGGCTGGGCCATCCTCGCCGCCATCGGGCTTGGCACGGGTTTGCTGTCCGGGCTGTATCCGGCATGGCTGGCGGCGCGCGTCCCGGCCAGCGTGGCCCTCGGCGGGCGCACCGGCGAGACGGCCGAGGGGCAGCGCATGCGCCGCGTGCTGACGGTGGCCCAGTTCGCCGCCGCGATCGGGCTGGTGGCCGCCAGCCTGGCCGTGTGGTGGCAGGCGAGCTACGCCAGCCATGCCGATCCGGGCTTCGACCCGCGTCCGCAGCTGGTGATCGAGTTGCCCGGCGAACCCGGCTCGGCGGCCGCCCACGCCTTCCGGGCCGAGCTGGCGCGCCTGCCCGGGGTCGCCGGCGTGGCCGTCATGCAGGATGCGGTCGGGCGCGACGGCAACAAGGCCGTGATCATGATCCGGCGCCCCGGTGCGGAATCGGTGCCGCTCGAGCTGAAGGACGTTGGTGCGAATTTCTTCGATGTGTTCGGCCTGCGCCCGCTGGCCGGCAAGCTGTTCTCGCGCCAGGGCGAAGACGGCGTGGTGCTGAACGCGCGCGCCGCACTGGCGCTCGGCTTCGCCTCGCCCGAGGCCGCGGTCGGCCAGGTCGTCGACGGCGACAGCCGCGTCATCGGCATCGCCCCCGACCTGCGCTACAACTCGCTGCGCGAGAGACCGGAAGCCATCATCTACCGGCTGAACGAGGAGCAGGGCGTGCTGACGGTGCGCACCCGCGGCGACATCGCCGAAGCGCGCGCGGCCATCGAAGCCCTGTGGGCGCGCCACTTCCCGAACGACGTGCCGGACATCGAGACCGCGTCCTCGGTATTCGCCCGCAACTACAGCGAAGACCTGCGCCAGGCCAGGCTGTTGGCGCTGGCGAGCGTGGTCGCGACCGCGCTGGCCTGCTTCGGCATCTACGTCCTGTCGAGCTACACGATCCGCCGCCGCGCCCGCGAATTCGTGCTGCGCAAGCTGCATGGCGCCACGCCGCGCCACATCGGCCTGCTGGTGGCGCGCGAATGGCTGGGTCTGCTGCTGCTGGGCGCCCTGGTGGCGCTGGCGCCGGCCTGGCTGTGGACCGAACGCTACCTGGCGCCTTTCGTCGAGCGCGCGCCGATGGGACGCTGGCCGCTGGTCATCGCCTGCGCCGGCGTCGGCGCGGTCGCGCTGGCCGGCTGCGTGCGCCAGGCGGTGGCGGCGATGCGGGTGTCGCCGGCGCAGGCCCTGCGCGATTGACGATTTTCTTACCGATGGAGACTCCATGCTGAAGCTGAACCCCCTGCTGCCTGTCCTGACCGCCTGCCTGATGGCCGTCGCCGCGCTGAGCCTGCCCACCGGCCCCGCGGCCGCGTCGACCATCCCCGACTATCCCTTCGTGCACGTGAGCGGCAGCACGTTCCGGATCGAGCTGCCGGATATCGCCACGCTCGACTTCCAGATCGTCGCGGCCGACGCCGATCCGGCCGCCGCGCGCGCCGTCATCGATGCGCGGATGGCGGAGGTGAGGGAACTGATGCAGAAGCTGAGCATCGATCCGGACGACATGCAGGTGCGCGAGGTGCGCCAGGGCGTGCGCAAGGAGCGCGCGGCCGATGGCGCGCCGGTGTACGAACTGAGTTGCGACGTGCACATCCGGCTGCGCAATATCGCCAACTGGCCGGCGCTGGGCGGCGGCCTGCTGGGCAAGCCCAACCTTGACAGCTTTGCCGCCGATTTCGATCTCAGCACCATGGACCAGGTCAATGACGAGATGGTGGCGGCGGCCATCGCGGACGCGCGCCGCCGCGCCGACATCATGGCCGGGGCCGGCGGACGGCGCCTGGGACCGATGATGGCGGCGACCCCGGACGCCCTGAAGAAACTGGGCACCGCCATGGGCCTGGAGCGTGACGAGTTCCGCGCCGAGCGCCGCTCCGGCCGCGGGCCAAGCAACCAGCGTGCCGAGGACATCGACCGCGAGACCTTCCTGATGGTGCAGGCGCTCAAGCTGCGCCAGTCGGTCGACATCGTGTTCCGGCTCGAGAATGCGGCGCCGTCCAGGGGCCGCGCGACAGGGAAACCATGATCCCGCCAGCCCGCGCTTGAGGCGGCTCAGGCGCGCGCGGCGACCCAAATCCGCCGCTGCCGGTCCAAGGACTATCGACACGGACCGGGGCCATGGCAGCTGCACGAGCTGGTTTCCGGCCTGCCCGAGGGCTACGACAGCCCCGTCGGCGAGCGCGGCGTGATGTTCTCGGGCGGCGAAAGACAGCGCATCGGCATCGCCCGCGCGATCCTGCGCAACCCTGCCATCCTGATCTTCGACGAGGCGACCTCGGCCCTGGATTCGGTATCGGAACACGCGATCACGCGCGAACTGGAACGGCTGGCGCGCAACCGCACCACCCTGGTCATCGCGCACCGCCTGTCCACCATCGTGAACGCCGATGCCATCATCGTCATGGAAAACGGGCGCGTCGTCGAGCGTGGGACCCATGCGGAACTGTTGCGCGGCGAAGGGGCGTATGCCCAGCTGTGGCTGCTGCAGCAAAGGATGGCGCAGGCGCCCTAGCGGCCTCGCGCCCGCCCAGGCGGAGACGGCGATGCTGTCGCTATGCCTCCAGCTTGGCCAGCTTGCCCAGGCAGCGGCGCTGGAAGTTGTCGAGCCCATCCGTGACCAGGGCATCGTCCTCGGCCAGCACGCTGGCGTCGATCAGTTGGCGCAACTTGGCGATGCGGTCGCCCAGCGCCAGGGCTTCGGCCAGCTGGTCGGCTCCCGGCTGGCCGGCATGGACGATGGCCGCGGCGACTTCTTCGGGAAAGTGCCAGTGCGCCGAGATGGCCGACGACAGCCGGCGGCTGCCTGCGAACAGCTGGACGCCGAAGGCGCTCGAGCCGGGAATCCTGCCGTTTTCGCAGACGCGGTCGGCCAGGCGGAAGGCCACCACCAGGCCCACGTTCTGCATCAGGCCTGCCAGGTAAGCCTCGAACACGCCGGTGCTCAGGCCCGGCGCCATCAGGCTGGCCGCCAGCGCGCAGCTGACCGACTGGGTCCAGACCTGGGGCGCGGCATGGCGTGCGAAGCCGTCGGCCTGCATGTTGATGAGGGGACGGAAGGCGATGCGCGCCAGCAGCATGCGCAGGCCGTTCTGGCCGAGCATCATGATGGCGGCCTCGACGTTCTTGACGGGGGAGATCGGGCGGTAATAGGCGCTGTTGGCTTCGCGGATCACTTCCGCCACCAGCACCACGTCCTGCGCCACCTGGCGCGCCAGGTCGGATACCGGGGCGTCCTCGTCGTTCAGGCTGGACAGCAGTTTGGGAATCGCTTCGGGCACGCGCGGCACCAGGCCGGCGGCCTCGCCGGGTTGTGCGGCGAGCTGGCGGACCTCGTCGAGGATGCGGGCTTCGACCTCGGCCGGCGCCGCGTAGCCGTGCGATGCGGTCAGCCAGCGGTAATAGGTCGCGTCGATCTCGGCGGCCAGGCCGGCGGCCTGCCCGTCGGCGGCATCGGCCGGAGCGGCGGCAGGAGGCGCGCTGTCCGGGCCGCCGCGCAGGCGGTTAATCCAGTTTTTCATAGGAATGAGCGATATTTCTGTGCGGCAATTCTATACGCATACCCGGACGGACGGAACGCCATTGTAGCGACGTCGGCAAAAAAAACGCCGGGCGAACCCGGCGTCTGAACGAGGATGGCTATACCTGGCGCTTAGGCGGTCTCGTGCGCGACTTCCTCGCGCAGCGTACCCTGGTCCACGCTCGGATGCTTCAGCTCGGCGGCCAGGCGCTCTTTGTCGAGCTCGCCTTCCCACTTCGACACGACGATCGTGGCGACGCCGTTGCCGATGATGTTGGTCAGGGCGCGGCATTCGCTCATGAACTTGTCGATGCCCAGGATCAGGGTCATGCCCGCCACCGGGATGGTCGGCACCACGGCCAGCGTCGCCGCCAGGGTGATGAAGCCGGCGCCGGTGATGCCGGACGCGCCCTTCGAGGTCAGCATGGCCACCAGCAGGATGGTCAGTTCCTGGGTCAGGGTCAGGTCGGTGTTGGTGGCCTGGGCCACGAACAGGGCCGCCATCGTCATGTAGATGTTGGTGCCGTCCAGGTTGAACGAGTAGCCGGTCGGGACCACCAGGCCCACCACCGATTTCGGGCAGCCCAGCTTTTCAAGCTTGCGCATGATGGCCGGCAGCGCGCTTTCCGACGAGCTGGTGCCCAGCACGATCAGCAGCTCTTCCTTGATGTAGGAGAGGAAGCGGAAGATCGAGAAACCGGTCAGGCGGGCGATGGTGCCCAGCACCAGCGCGACGAACAGGAAGCAGGTCAGGTAGAAGGAACCGACCAGCGAGGCCAGCGGCACCAGCGACTTGACGCCGTATTTGCCGATCGTGAAGGCCATCGCGCCGAAGGCGCCGATCGGGGCGGCCTTCATGATGATGTTCACGACGCCGAAGATCATGTGCGACAGCGCTTCGATGCCGCGGGTGATCGGACGGCCGCGCTCGCCCATCATCGACAGCGCGAAGCCGCACAGGATCGCGATCAGCAGTACCTGCAGGATCTCGCCCTTGGCGAACGCATCCACGAAGGTATTCGGGATGATGTTCATCAGGAAGTCGGTCGTGGTCAGCGCCTTGGTCTTGTCGGTGTACTGGGCGATCGAGTGGGTGTCGATGGTGGCCGGGTTGACGTTGAAGCCGGCGCCCGGTTTGATCAGGTTGGCGACCAGCAGGCCGATCGCCAGTGCGAAGGTCGACACGACCTCGAAGTAGAGCAGGGCCTTGCCGCCGACGCGGCCGACCTTTTTCATGTCCTGCATGCCGGCGATACCGGCGACCACGGTGCAGAAGATCACTGGTGCGATGATCATCTTGATGAGCTTGACGAAGCCGTCTCCCAGCGGCTTCATCGCGGTGGCCAGGCCGGGATCGTAGATGCCCAGCAGGACGCCGACGATAATCGCAAACAGCACCTGGATGTACAGTACTTTATAGAATGGTTTTTTCATGATCGGGCTTCATGCGCTAATGATAGTGCCGTCATCATTACTGAAAATATCTGCGCCAGCTATTGTGGAAAACCGCAACGCCCACGCGCATAACCATCCTACGCTTTCTGAATGTCAGGGGCGCACCCGAGGGCGCCGCTCATTGGCGTCGATAGACGGTGCCGCCCTTCATCACGAAGCCCACCTTGCGCAGCGCGGCGATGTCGGCGGTCGGGTCGCCCTCGACCGCGACCACGTCGGCCAGGTTGCCGGCCTGCAGCGCACCGAGGTCTTTCCTGCCGAGGATGCCGGCGGCAACCGTGGTGGCCGCGCGCAGGGCTTCGGTCGGCGTCATGCCCAGGCGCACCATCCACTCCAGCTCGCGCTCGTTGGTGCCGTGGGTGAACACGCCGACGTCGCTGCCGTTGCCGATCAGGACGCCCATCCTGTGCGCCAGCCTGAAGGCGCGCGCCGCTTCCTGCATGCCGGGAGTCGGCGCGCCGCCGCGCACATGTTTCTGGAAATATTCGCCGATCGCTTCCGGCGCCGTCAGGGTCGGCACATAGGCGGTATGGCGTTCCAGCATCAGCCTGAAGGTGGCTTCGCTGGCGCCATAGCCGTGCTCGATGCTGTCGACCCCGGCCAGCACGGCCAGGCGGATCGCGTCGTCGCTGCTGGCGTGGGCCGCCACCTTGCGGCCGGTGACGTGGGCCGCCGCCACCATCGCCTTCATCTCTTCCAGCGTGAAGGTGGGACGGGTGCTGCCGTCGATGCCGGTGCGGTAGTCGGCGTAGAACTTGATCCAGTCGGCGCCGTGCGAAGCCTGCTCGCGCACCGCCCTGGTCGCCTCGTCGACGCCGGTGGCCTGCTGGGCGCCGTAGGGGATCTCCATGTCCGGGCGGTAGCTGCGCTCGGCCGGGCCGTAGCTGGCGGTGGCGACGATGGCGCGGGTGGCGACCAGCAGGCGCGGCCCCGGCACCTGGCCTTCCTCGATGGCGCGCTTGATGCCGACGTCGGCATAGTCGACGCCTTCGGTGCCGAGGTCGCGCAGGGTGGTGAAGCCGGCCTGCAGGGTATCGGCCGCGTGGCGCACGGCCAGCGCGATGCGGTAGGCCGGGGCTTCCTTGATCACCTGGTCGTCCCAGGTCGTTTCGTTATACGGGTGCAGCAGCACGTGCGAGTGCAGGTCGATCAGGCCGGGAACCAGGGTCTTGCCGGGCAGGCTGATGCGCTCGGCGTCGGCCGGCACCGTCATCCTGTCCGCTGGGCCGACGGCCTGGATGCGGCCCTGGGCCACCAGCACGCTCCAGCCGGGGTGCGGCGCGCCGTCGCCGGTCCAGACCTTGTCCGCCGTGATCAGGACCGGGCGCGGATCGGGGAGTTGCGGCGCAGCCTGGGCCTGGTGCCGTGCTCCAGTGAGCGCGGCCAGGACGGTGACGATGGAAAGGGCGAGCTGCCTGGTGCGGATCCGCATGGGTGTCTTCCTCTTGTCTTTATTGAACGGAAAGACGCCATCATAGCGGAGCGCTGGTCAACCCTCCAGATCCCCCAGCGACTGCTCGAGCCCCAGCTGCACATCGCGCAGGAAAGCCCCGCCTTTCCCGGACAGGGCGATGCCCGGCACGGCCAGCTCGACCAGGCACACCAGCGCCTGGCGGAACCATTCCATGTCGGTGCCCATCAGGGGCAGGGCGTGCGCGTCGATCAGGTAGTACACCGCGCGGCTCAGCAGGTTCGGGTCGCGGCCGGCGCGGGCGATGCCGGGCGCGAAGTCGACGACTTCGCGGTGGAAGCGGTCGGCCAGGGTCTCGAGGATGTCGTTCGAGACCTGGGGCTGGCCGGCGGCCAGCACGACCCGGGCCAGGTCCAGGCAGGCGTCCTGCAATTCCCGTTCGTCGAGGCGCTGGGTCATGGTGGTCCTTGCTGTCGCGACGGGCTTATTGCGCGGCCCAGCCGCCGTCCATGTTCCAGGCCACGCCGCGCACCTGGTCGGCGGCCGGCGAGCAGAAGAACACGGCCAGCGCGCCCAGCTCTTCGGGCGTGACGAATTCGCCGGACGGCTGCTTCTCGGCCAGCAGGGCTTTCTTGGCCTGCTCGTTCGGGATGCCTTCGCGGGCGGCGCGGTCGTCGACCTGCTTCTGCACCAGCGGGGTCAGGACCCAGCCCGGGCAGATCGCGTTGCAGGTGACGCCGGTGTGGGCGTTTTCCAGCGCGGTGACCTTGGTGAAGCCGACCAGGCCATGCTTGGCGGCGACATAGGCCGACTTGCCGCTTGACCCGACCAGGCCGTGCACCGAGGCCAGGTTGATGATGCGGCCCCAGTTCTTCTGCTTCATGGCCGGCAGGGCCAGGCGGGTGGTGTGGAAGGCCGAGGTCAGGTTGATGGCGATGATCGCGTCCCACTTCTCGGTCGGGAACTCGTCGACGTTGGCGACGTGCTGGATGCCGGCGTTGTTGACGAGGATATCGACCGCGCCGAACTTTTCGGTGGCGAAGGCCATCATGGCCTCGATCTGGTCGGGCCTGGACATGTCGGCGTTGTGGTAAGCGGTGCGCACGCCGAATTCCTGGCCGATGTCGGTGTACAGCTTCTCGATCTGCTGGGCGTCGCCGAAGCCGTTGAACACGATGTTCGCGCCCTGTTCGGCCAGCGCGCGGGCGATGCCGAGGCCGATGCCCGAGGTCGAGCCGGTGACGAGGGCGGTCTTGCCGCTTAGCATGGTGGATTTCATTGGGTTCTCATCTCAAAAAAGGGTGATCGAATGCCGTGCCGGTCTATTCCGCCGGGACTTGGTAGAATTCTAATCGGATCGCCGGTTAAAATGTTGGCGGCCGTTCAAGACACCACGAGGAAGAGGGGAAAGCCATGGGCGAATTCAGGCTGAAGAGCGTGCAGTGCAGTTCGCCTGCCGGCCTGCACCGCATGGCCTACAAGGAGTGGGGCGACCCCGCCAACCCGCGCGTGCTCGTCTGCGTGCACGGCGTGACCCGGGTGGCCGACGATTTCGACGCGCTGGCCCGGGCCCTGAGCGCCGAGTACCGCGTGGTCTGTCCGGACGTGGCCGGCCGCGGCCGCTCCGAGCGGCTGCGCGACCCGAGCCTGTACGTGGTCCCGCAATACGTGGCCGACATGGTGACACTGATCGCACGCGTGACAGCGAATGGCGAAGACGAGGCGGTGCACTGGGTCGGCACCTCGATGGGCGGCCTGATCGGCATGATCCTGGCGTCGTTCGAGAACAGCCCGATCCGCCGCCTGGTGCTGAACGATATCGGGCCGGTGCTGGACCCGGCCGCGATGGCCCGCATCGGCGAGTACATCGGCCAGGACGTGCGCTTTCCCGATTTCGAGACCGGCGCGCGCTTCGTGAAGGAAGTGTCGGCCTCGTTCGGCCCGCACAGCGACGACGAATGGCGCAAGCTGGCCAGCGACGTGCTGGTCCAGGAGCCCGGCGGCCAGTGGGTGCGCCATTACGATCTCGGCCTGGCCAAGCCCTTCGCCGCGATCACGCCCGAGCGCGCGCAGCAGGACCAGGCCGCGCTGTGGGCCGCCTTCGATGCGATCCGCTGCCCGACGCTGCTGATCCGCGGCGAGCTGTCCGACCTGCTGTCGCGCGCGACGGCGGAAGAGATGACGCGCCGCGGCCCGAAGCCGCGACTGGCTGAAATTCCCGGTGTCGGCCACGCGCCGACGCTGATGCATGCACCCCAGATCGCCATCGTGCGCGATTTTTTATTAAACCAACAAAGTTAGGGAAGAAAGAACATGGAAGTCAAACGTCTGCACGTCGGCAAGCGCCTGTCCGAGATCGCCATCCACAACGGCACCGTCTACCTGGCCGGCCAGATCGCCGAGGACACCACCCAGGACATCATCGGCCAGACCCGCGAGGTGCTGGGCCACGTCGACCGCCTGCTGAACGAAGCCGGCAGCAGCAAGGCGCAGATCCTGAGCTGCCAGATCTACATCTCCGACATGAAGTATTTCGCGGGCATGAACGAAGTCTGGGACGCCTGGGTCGTGCCGGGCCACACCCCGCCGCGCGCCACCGTCGAAGCGAAGCTGGCGAATCCCGCCTGCCTGGTCGAGATCGTGATCGTCGCCGCGCAGGCTTAAGAAAGCCCCATGGTATCGATTGCCGCGCTCGGCGACGCCACGACCCAGCTCGTCCACGGCCTCGGGCCGGATGACCGCGCACGGGTGCAGGCGGCGCTGGATTTCGCCGCCGACGCCTATGGCGAGCGCCTGGCCTCGTCGGGCCAGAGCGCGTTCGAGTTCTCGCTCGGGGCGGCGGTCACGCTCGCCCTGCTGCGCAGCGATGCCGAAACGCGCATCGCCGGCCTGCTGTTCGAACTGTGCCTGGTCGAACCGCTGATCGCCGAAAAGCTCGAAGAGCGCTTCGGCAGGGAAGTCGCCGACATGGTGCACGGCGTGCACCAGCTGATCCGCCTGCGCGACCTTACGGCGGCGCAGGCGCCGGTGGGGCGCGGCAAGAACGCCGCCCAGCAGGCGATGGCGCAGGTGGAAACCCTGCGCAAGATGCTGCTGGCGATGGCCACCGACATGCGGGTGGTGCTGGTGCGCCTGGCTTCCTGCGTCACCACCCTGCGCTATTTCGCGGAGCACAAGCGCTTCGACGAAATGACCCACAACTACGGGCGCGAAGTGCTGGACCTGTATGCGCCGCTGGCGAACCGCCTAGGCATCTTCCAGCTCAAGTGGGAGCTGGAAGACCTGGCCTTCCGCATGATCGAGCCGGAGACGTACAAGCGCATCGCCAAGATGCTCGAAGAGAAGCGCATGCTGCGCGAGAGCTTCGTCGCATCGTCGATCGAGCGCCTGCAGAAGGAACTGGCGGCGGCCGGCATCAAGGCCGAGGTCAGCGGCCGCCCGAAGCACATCTACAGCATCTGGAAGAAGATGCGCGGCAAGGAGCTCGACTTCTCGGAGCTGTACGACGTGCGCGCCTTCCGCGTGATCGTGCCGGACGTGAAGACCTGCTACACGGTGCTGGGCCTGGTCCACAACATCTGGACCCCGATCCCGAAGGAATTCGACGACTACATCTCGCGCCCGAAGCCGAACGGCTACCAGTCGCTGCACACGGTGGTCACCGCCGAGGACGGGCGTCCGCTCGAGGTGCAGATCCGCACCCAGCAGATGCACAACTTCGCCGAGTACGGCGTGGCCGCGCACTGGCGCTACAAGGAGGAGGGCGGCTCCAACTTCAAGAGCCAGCAGTACGACGAGAAGATCGCCTGGCTGCGCCAGCTGCTGGCCTGGAAGAGCGACGTCGTCGCCGATACCGTCGCCGGCCAGGAAGAGCTGCAGCGCGAGTGGGTCGAGAAGCTGAAGTCGACCACCCTCGACGACCGTATCTTCGTGCTGACCCCGCAGGCGCGCGTGCTCGAACTGCCGCAGGGGGCGACCCCGATCGACTTCGCCTACCACCTGCACAGCGAGGTCGGGCAGCGCTGCCGCGGCGCCAAGATCGATGGCGTGATGGTGCCGCTGAACACGCCGCTGAAGAACGGCCAGACCTGCGAGATCATCACCGCCAAGGGCGCGCCGGGCAGCGCCGGCCCGTCGCGCGACTGGCTCAGTCCCGGCTACACGGTGTCGAGCCGGACCCGCGCCAAGATCCGCGCCTGGTTCCACGCCCAGGAGCTGGCCGAGACCCTGGCGCATGGCCGCGCGCTGGTCGAAAAATCGCTGCAGCGCGAGGGCAAGACCGCGGTCAACCTGGAGCTGCTCGCGCACAAGCTCGGCTTCGCCAAAGTGGACGACCTATTCATCGCGGTCGGCAAGGAGAAGTTCAGCCTGCGCCACGTCGAAGCGGCCCTGCACGACCAAGGCGAGGCCGCGCCGCAGCAGGAAGACGCGGCGGTGGTCAACAAGAGCCGCGCGTCCAGCGTGGAGCAGGGCGCCAAGTCGGGCGTGCTGGTGGTCGGTACCGAGGGCATGCTGACCATGCTGGCCAAGTGCTGCAAGCCTGCGCCGCCAGACCCGATCGTCGGTTTCGTCACGCGCGGCAAGGGCGTGTCGATCCACCGCGCCAGCTGCAAGAACTTCGGCGAGATGGCGTCCAAGGCGCCGGAGCGCGTGATCGAGACCGAGTGGGGCCGCGCCGACAAGGACACGGTCTACCCGATCGACATCTTCATCCTCGCCGCCGACCGCCAGGGCCTGCTGCGCGACATCTCCGAGGTGCTGGCGCGCGAGAAGATCAACGTGATCGGCGTGAACACCCAGACCACCAGGGGCCTGGCGCGGATGGTGTTCACGGCGGAGATCGGGGCGACCGGGCAGCTGCAGAAGGCGCTGGCGGCGATCGGCGAGGTGTCGGGCGTGCAGGAAGCGCGCAGGACCTGACGGACCGGAAATGATACGGCTGGGGTAAGACCCCGCAAAATCTGTATCATGCCAATATGCCAATCTCCTCGCTTCTTTATCTGAAACCGCGCGCCTGGGGCGCCCGCATCGGGCGCTATGCCGCCAGCTGGTGGGCCATGCTGCACCTGGGCGCCGTCGCGCTTGTGATGGCGATGTCGCCCTCGACCTGGCACCGCGCCAACCGGCTGGCGACGTCGACCTACATCTATGCCAGCACCTGGGCGGTGCTGCCCTGGTTCACCTTGCTGACGGCCCTGATCAGCCTCGTCATCATCCGCATCGTGCTGGTGACGGCGCAGAGCTACGGCCTGTCCGGCTTCGCGCTGGAGATGATGGTGCGGGTGCTGGTGCTGGAACTGATCCCGCTGTCGGCCGCGATGTTCGCGGCCCTGCGCGCCGGCATGGCCTTCGACGCCAATGCCATGGGACTGGCGGCCACCGGAGTCGCACCCGGCGATGCCGCCGATGCCACCTTGCGCCGCGTGCGCCGCGACCTGGTGCCGCAGGTGATCGCCAACGCCTTCTCGGTGCTCAGCCTGGCCATGGTCAGCAGCGTGATCGTGCTGGTGCTGGCCTACCTGAACGTGTACGGCCTGTCGCCGTGGGGACTGGGCGACTACACCCGCACGGTGGGGCGCGTGTTCAATCCGGTCGTGACCCTGGGCTTCGTGTTCAAGACCGTGCTGTTCGGGCTGGCCGTGGCGGTGATCCCGAGCGCCGCGATCCTCGACATGCTGCGCCACCGGCGCCGCCACCGTTCGAACGTCCAGCCGGGCGCCCTGCGCCTGCTGTTCGTGCTGCTGCTGATCGAGGCCAGTTCGCTGGCCGTCAAATACATCTGAAACAAGGACCGCGCATGGCCGATCCCAACATTCCCGTAAATTCACCCGACGAGCCGAAACACGTGGAAGCGAAGGCGGTGATCCTGCTGATCGCGATCGCCGCCCTGATCGTCGCCTTCTTCGTCTACGTGATGTACGCGCGCGGCGTGTTCGAGCCCACCCAGCAGCTGGTGCTGGTGGCCGACGACTCCGAGGGCGTGATCCCGGGCATGGACATGACCTTCGCCGGCTTTCCGATCGGGCGCGTGCGCCAGGTCGATCTCGGCAAGGACGGCAAGGTCAACATCCTGGTCGACATCCCGAAGACCGACGCCAGATGGCTGCGCACCACCAGCGTGTTCACGCTCGAAAGCAGCGTGGTCGGCCAGACCCGCCTGCGCGCCTACAGCGGCATCCTCACCGATCCGCCGCTGCCCGACAAGGCCAGCCGCCCGGTGCTGCGCGGCGACGCCGCCGCCGAGATCCCGCGCCTGATGTCGACCGCCCGCACGCTGCTCGAAAACCTCGAAAACATGACGCGGCCGGATTCCGCGATCGGCACCACGCTGGCCAACGCCGCGACCTTCAGCGGCCGCCTGACCGGGAAGTACGGCGTGCTGGGCACGGCCCTGGGCGGCGACGAGGAGGCGAAGAAGCTGCTGCAGACCCTGCAGCGCGTGGACGCCATCCTCGCCAAGACCGACCGGCGCGTGTTCGGCAAGAACGGCGTGATGGACGATACCCAGGCCGCGGTGCGGGAGCTGAACGGCATGCTGGCGGACGCCCGCACGACCCTGCAGAAGGTCGATGCGGTGCTGGTCGAAGCGCAGGCGGTAGGCGCCAACGCCAAGGTGGCGACCCAGGACCTGGGCCGGCTGCGCGGCGAAGTCGACGCCAGCCTGCGCAAGGTGAACCGGCTGGTCGACGAGATCAACCGCAAGTGGCCGTTCAAGCGCGACGAGGAGATCAAGCTGCCATGAAAAAGACCGCACCGCTATTGACGATGACGATGGCACTGGCGCTGGCGCTGGCCGGCTGCGCCAGCAAGCCCCAGCCGCCGGACTGGCAGGCGAATGCGCATGGCGCGCTGGACGGCTACACCGACGCCTGGCTGCACGGCGACACGGCCGCCGCCGACGCCGAGTTCGCGCGCGCGCGCCGCGAGACCGCCAGCACCGGACGCTTCGACCGCGTGGCCCAGGCCGAGCTGGTGCGCTGCGCTGCGCGCGTCGCCGCCCTCGACTACGACTGCCCCGGCTATGCCGCGCTGGCGGGCGATGCGACCCCGGCCCAGCAGGCCTACGCCGCCTACCTGCAGGGACAGTGGCAAGGCCTGGATGCGGCCCTGTTGCCGGAGCAGCACCGCGCGGTGGTCTCGGGCGGGACCCTGGCCGGCGTGCAGGACCCGCTGGCGCGCCTGGTGGCCGCCGGCGCGCTCATGAAGGCGGGGAAGATCGCACCGGCCGACATCGCGGTTGCGGTCGATACGGCCTCCGGCCAGGGCTGGCGCAGGCCGCTGCTGGCCTGGCTGGGCGTGCAGGAAAGGCGCGCGCAGGCGGCCGGCGACAGCGCGGCCGTGCAGCAGATCCGGCGCCGGATCGCGCTGGCATCGGAGGGGTGATCGGGTGGGCCGGCCTCAGGGCGCGGCTTTCCTGGCGCGCAGCTGGCCCGGCTCCCGGGAAAGGACCCGCGCCGCCACCGATTCCGGCACCTGTTCGTCCCTGAGCAGGGCAAGCGCCATGTGCGTGCCGAGCTTCTGCTCGATCTTCAGCGCGGCCTCGACGATGGCGTCGTGCACATGGTTCCTTCTTCTGCAGCCGGGGTAGGGCGCCTGTGCCGGCCAGGCCGGTGCGCCGGCGGCGGCGCGCCTGCGGTCCGTCAGCAGGACGCGCTCGGTGATTTCCCGGGGAACCCGGGCCCGCTCGAGGTAGGCGATGGCTTCCTCGACGCCCAGCATGTCCCTGTAGACCAGCGCGACTTCAATGTGCTGTGAAACAAGGTTTCTACGACGCAGCTTCCAAACCATGGAATCGCTCCCGAGCATCGGTATCACGCGGAAGGACATCATACTTCAGCGCCGGGCCCGGTTTGCGCGCGGCAGGCGGTGGCGTGCGGCTTACCGTGCGCTCAGGCTGGCGTCCATCCCGCCTGCGCCGGCCGCGCGGGCGCCTGCCGCAGCGCCGGCGGCAACTGGTTGTGGATGCGCACCGCCGCGCGCGCCGCGCCGCCGGTCGCCACCGCGATCTGGTTCAGGCCGACGGTGACGTCGCCGATCGCATACAGTCCCGGCACGCTGGTGGCCTGGTGCTCGTCCACCACCAGTTCGTCGCACTGGGCGGTGCGGGCGCCCAGCTTGGCCGCCAGGTTCGAGCGCGCCTTTTCGCCCAGCATCGGATAGAACACGTCGGCCGAATGGTCCTCGCCATCCTCGGTGTGCAGGACCGGCTTCATCGACGCATCCATGCTCACGGCGAGCAGCGGCGACTCGATCAGGCGCACTCCGGCGGCCTGCAGGCGGCGCCGGTCGTCGTCGTCCAGCATCGATGGCGAGCCGCGTTCGAACAGGGTCACGTCGCTGCTGAAGGTGCGCATGAACAGCGCGTGGCCGACCGGATTGGTGTCGGCGGTGGCGACCGCGATGCGCTTGTCCATCACGTCGAAGCCGTCGCACACGGGGCACAGGCGCAGCGAGCCGAAGGCGATCGCCTCGCGCCAGTTCTCGATCGGCAGGCCGGCATCGGCCACGCCGGTGGCCAGCAGCACGGTGTGGGCGCGGATCTGCACGAGGTCTCCATCGGGCGCGTCCTCCGCGGCGTAGTCAGCGACGAACAGGCCGTCCTCGAGGCGCAGGTCGACGATCTCGCCCGGCATCACCGCGCCGCCGTAGCGCTCCAGCTGGACTGTCAGGTTGCCCAGCAGCACATGGCCCGGCACCCCTTCCGGAAAGCCCGGATAGTTGTGCGAGACGGGGATCAGGCGCAGCCGGCTGTTGCCCTTGTCGACCAGGGCGACCGAGCGCGTGAAGCGGCGCAGGTAGATGGCGGCGGTCAGGCCGGCGGGGCCGGCGCCGACGATGAGGGTGTCGACGACTTGGTCGGGAATGGGAATAGGCATGTGCCGATTATCGGCATACCGATGGGGCGCAGCCTATCGGCGCGCGGCCCGTGGCCGGGTCGGAAGCCGCTGACACGCTGATCAGTGGTGGTGGTGAGGCTCCGGCTGCAGGGTCACGTGGTCGATGCCGTGCTTCTCGAGCAGCATCTCCTTCACGGCGCGCAGCACCTCGGGCCAGGCGTCCATGTTGGCGATCTCGAGGTGGCCGATCAGGGCCGGCTCGCCCGGCGACATGTCCCACACGTGCAGGTCGTGCACCGACAGCACGCCCGGAACCAGGGCCAGGTCGGCGCCCACGCCCAGGTAGTCGATCTGGTGCGGCACGCCTTCCATCAGGAAGTGGTAGGACTCGCGCAGCACGCCGACGGTCGACTTCAGGATCAGCAGCGACACGAAGATCGACAGGATCGGGTCGATCCGCACCCAGCCCGTGAAGTGGATGATGGCGCCGGCGGCGATCGCGGCCACGGAGCCGAGCAGGTCGCCCAGCACGTTCACCAGCGCGGCGCGGGTATTGATGCTTTGCTCGCCGCGCGACAGCACCCAGGCCACCAGGATGTTGATGCAGGCGCCGATCGCGGCGACCACGAACACGGTGCCGCCCTGCACGGCCTCGGGCTTGAGCAGGCGCTGCGCCGCCTCGTAGACGATCCAGCCGACCAGCAGCAGCATCGCCAGGCTGTTCACGAAGGCGGCGAGGGCCTCGGCGCGCACGAAACCGAAGGAATGGCGCGCCGAGGGCGGACGGCGCGCGATCAGCTGGGCCATCAGCGCCAGGCCGAGGGCGGCGGCGTCGGTGACCATGTGGCCGGCGTCGGAGATCAGGGCCAGTGAATTCGAGAACCAGCCGGTCACGGCTTCGATCAGCGCGAACAGCAGGGTCAGGCCCAGCGCCAGTCCCATCGCGGCCTGGCTGCGGCCTTCGATGACGTGGCCGTGGCGGGCGTCGCCGTCGAGGTGGGCGTGCAGGTGGGCGGAGGAGGCGGAATGGTCGGACATGGTCGATGTGGAATGATGGGCAGTCCGGGAGTATACACGGCGGGTGAGGCCAATTGTGCTGCCTTGCACAACTGCGGCCGAGGCCCTATAATAGTCGGACACGGGCGGTTAGTTCAGCTGGTTAGAATACTTGGTCGACATCCAAGGGGTCGCAGATTCGAATTCTGCACCGCCCACCAGAATACTCTGCAGTAAAACTCTTCAGTAAGAGCGAGAAAGGCACCGACGGTTATGACACCGCGAACTACAACGATGTTGTGGGGGAATCGCTAGACGCGGTATGGTGTGCTTTTGTCTGTTAAAAGCTCGACGACACTAAATGAAAACGCGCCTGGTGCGCGTTTTTTTTTCGTCCAAATTTTTCCGGTTTCATTTTTTTCAATTTCAATCGTAGCGGGCGCGACTGGCGCCGACAGGAGATCAAGATGCTGAATGTGCGACTTCCGGACGGCTCCAGCCGTCAATTCGAAGGCCCCGTGACCGTGGCCCAGGTGGCCTCGAGCATCGCCCCGAGCCTGGCCAAGGCCGCCCTGGCCGGCAAGGTCAACGGCAAGGTGGTCGATACCTCCTTCCTGATCGAGGACGATGCCGACCTCGCCATCGTCACCGACAAGGACCCGGAAGGCCTGGACGTGATCCGCCACTCGACCGCGCACCTGCTGGCGTATGCGGTCAAGGAGCTGTTCCCGGAAGCCCAGGTCACCATCGGCCCCGTCATCGAGAACGGCTTCTACTACGACTTCTCGTACAAGCGCCCGTTCACCCCGGACGACCTGGCCGCGATCGAGAAGAAGATGCTTGAACTGGCCAAGAAGGACGAGCCGGTGACCCGCAAGGTGCTGCCGCGCGACGAGGCCGTGGCCTATTTCAAATCGATCGGCGAACACTACAAGGCCGAGATCATCGCCTCGATCCCGGCCAACGAGGACGTGTCGCTGTATTCGGAAGGCGGCTTCACCGACCTGTGCCGCGGCCCGCACGTGCCGTCGACCGGCAAGCTGAAGGTGTTCAAGCTGATGAAGCTGGCCGGCGCCTACTGGCGCGGCGATTCGAAGAACGAGATGCTGCAGCGTGTCTACGGCACCGCCTGGGCCAAAAAGGAAGAGCAGGAACAGTACCTGCACATGCTGGAAGAGGCCGAGAAGCGCGATCATCGTAAACTCGGCAAGCAATTGGACTTGTTCCACTTCCAGGACGAAGCCCCGGGCCTGATCTTCTGGCACCCGAAGGGCTGGACCATCTGGCAGCAGGTCGAGCAGTACATGCGCAAGACCTACCAGTCCACCGGCTACAACGAGGTGAAGGCGCCGCAGATCATCGACGTCACCCTGTGGCAGAAGACCGGCCACTGGGATAACTATCGTGAAAACATGTTCACGACCGAGTCGGAAAACCGCACCTACGCGCTCAAGCCGATGAACTGCCCGGGCCACGTGCAGATCTATAACGCCGGCCTGCGCTCCTACCGCGACCTCCCGCTGCGCTACGGCGAGTTCGGCCAGTGCCACCGCAACGAGTCGTCGGGCGCGCTGCACGGCCTGATGCGCGTACGCGGCTTTACCCAGGACGACGGCCACGTGTTCTGCACCGAAGAGCAGATCGCGCCGGAAGTGGTCGCCTTCCACGCCCAGGCGATGAAGGTGTACGAGGACTTCGGCTTCGACAACATCGACGTCAAGATCGCCCTGCGTCCGGAAAACCGCATCGGCTCCGACGAGGTGTGGGACCAGGCCGAGGAAGCCCTGCGTTCGGCCCTGCGCGGCTGCGGCGTGGAGTGGACCGAGCTGCCGGGCGAGGGCGCGTTCTACGGCCCGAAGATCGAGTACCACCTGAAGGACAGCCTCGGCCGTCCGTGGCAGGTCGGCACCATGCAGGTCGACTTCTCGATGCCGGGCCGTCTCGGCGCCGAATATGTCGCCGAAGACAATACCCGCAAGGTGCCGGTGATGCTGCACCGTGCCATCGTGGGCTCGATGGAGCGCTTCATCGGCATCCTGATCGAGAACTATGCGGGTGCGCTGCCGCTGTGGCTGGCGCCGGTCCAGGTTGCAATTCTGAACATTTCTGATGCGCAAGCTTCCTATGTGAAAGAAGTGGAGGCGCGCCTGAAAGCCGCGGGCCTGCGTGTTCACGCTGATTTGCGGAACGAGAAGATTACCTATAAAATCCGGGAGCATTCCGTCCAAAAACTGCCGTACATCTTAGTTGTCGGCGATAAAGAGCGGGATGCCAACACTGTGGCTGTTCGCGCGCGCGGCAATGTCGACCTGGGCGTCATGTCCGTCGACGCGCTGCTGGAACGCCTCCAAGGAGAGGTAGCAACCAAGGCGAAGTGAGTCATCTTGCGCCTTGAGACGGCCCGATCTAATCAACTTTTAAAGGAAACACCATAGCTACTGACAAGTCGTCACATCGCATCAATGGCGAAATCAACCATCCTGAAATGCGTCTGAACGGGGTGGACAACGAGCCGCTGGGCATTGTGAGCCTGGCCGAAGCGTTTCGTCTGGCTGAAGAAGCGAACGTGGACCTGGTGGAAATCGCGCCGAACGCGAATCCCCCGGTCTGCCGCCTGATGGACTACGGCAAGTTCAAGTATTCGGAGCAGAAGAAAGCGCACGAAGCGAAGCTGAAGCAGAAGATCATCCAGGTCAAGGAAATCAAGTTCCGTCCGGGTACGGACGAGGGTGACTACAGCATCAAGCTGCGCAACCTGATCAAGTTCCTGGAAGAGGGCGACAAGACCAAGATCACGCTGCGTTTCCGCGGCCGTGAGATGGCCCACCAGGACATCGGCGCCCGTATGCTGGAACGCCTGCGCGGCGACCTCGAGCCCTACGGCCAGGTCGAGCAGTTCCCGAAGCTGGAAGGCCGCCAGATGATCATGGTCGTCGCGCCGAAGAAGAAGAAATAATTCTTCGTCAGCTTCGCGGCTTCGTTCTCGCCGTGACAGTCTAGCCGGGCCAGGCCCGGGCCTCGGGTTCGCCTGCGGCCCGGGCTTGGCCTATTCTGTTTGTCGATTGCGCTGCGTGGGCACGTGGTGCCCACCCTACATTGTCATGCCGTAGGGTGGGCATCCCATGCCCACCAACACGTAAACCTGTGATAGAATCTGCGGTTCTCGTATCGCTTGATGCGGGAATGCAAGACTGTAGTGGACTCGCTTCTGCTGCAGAAACAAGTGAAAGCAGGCATCCAAGAGCAGCGTTGCTGCCACCTGCAATCCTGTTACATATGAGGCTGCCTTTAAAAGGGCAGAAGACTATGCCGAAAATGAAAACCAAAAGCTCCGCGAAAAAGCGTTTTCGCGTGCGCCCGGGTGGTACCGTTAAATCGGGTATGGCGTTCAAGCGTCACATCCTGACCAAGAAGACCACCAAGAACAAGCGCCAACTGCGTGGCACCCGCAACATCAATGCGTCGGACGTCCAGAGCGTCTACCGCATGATGCCGTCGGCCGTTTAATCTCACATCACACTAAGGAGCTACTATGCCTCGAGTAAAACGTGGGGTTACTGCACGTGCCCGTCACAAGAAGGTTCTTGAACTTGCCAAAGGCTATCGTGGCCGCCGCAGCAAAGTATTCCGTATTGCCAAGCAAGCAGTCATGCGCGCTGGCCAGTACGCATACCGCGACCGCCGCAACAAGAAGCGCGTTTTCCGCGCACTGTGGATCACCCGTATCAACGCGGCTTCGCGTTCGCACGGCATGACCTACAGCGCATTCATGAACGGCCTGAAGAAAGCCGCGATTGAACTGGACCGTAAAGTCCTGGCCGACATGGCTGTGAACGACAAGCCGGCATTTGCCGCTATCGTGAACACCGTCAAGACCAAGCTGGCTGCCTAATCTCAGTTCAGCAAACAGTTGTACAGCGCCGCGGTGAAAGCCGCTGGCGCAAAAAGGACGGGGCAAAGGTTGAAGGACCGATGCCCCGTTTTTGATTCTGGCGTTCCCCGCCATCAAAACAGGAAAAGAACAAGCATGAACTCGCTGGAAGAACTCGTCGTCTCCGCCCAGTCCGACTTTGGCGCCGCACAAGACGCAGCCGCGCTGGAAAACGCAAAAGCGAAATACCTGGGCAAGACCGGCCAGGTGACCGAACTGATGAAGGGCCTCGGCAAGCTCGACCCGGAACAGCGCAAGGCCCAGGGCGCCCTGATCAACGCCGCCAAAGAAAAAATCGAACAGGCGTTGACGGCCCGCCGCGAGGATCTGGCGAACGCCCAGCTGATGGCGCGCCTGAACCTGGAAGCCATCGACGTCACCCTGCCGGGCCGCGGCCGCTCGGTGGGCGGCATCCACCCGGTCATGCGGACCTGGGAACGGGTCGAACAGATTTTCCGCTCGATCGGTTTCGACGTGGCCGACGGCCCGGAAATCGAGACCGACTGGACCAACTTCACCGCGCTGAACAGCCCGGAAAACCACCCGGCGCGTTCGATGCAGGATACCTTCTACATCGAGGGCGAGGACAACACCGGCAAGCCGCTGCTGCTGCGTACCCACACCAGCCCGATGCAGGTGCGCTACGCCCGCACCCACACGCCGCCGATCAAGGTCATCGCGCCGGGCCGCACCTATCGCGTCGACAGCGACGCCACCCACTCGCCGATGTTCCACCAGGTCGAAGGCCTGTGGATCGGCGAGGACATCAGCTTTGCCGACCTCAAGGGCGTGTACCTGAACTTCGTGAAGGCCTTCTTCGAGACCGACGACCTGCAAGTGCGCTTCCGTCCGTCCTACTTCCCGTTCACCGAACCGTCGGCCGAGATCGACATCGCCTTCGGCTCCGGTCCGCTGAAAGGCCGCTGGCTGGAAGTCTCGGGCGCCGGCCAGGTGCACCCGACCGTTGTGCGCAATTTCGGCCTCGATCCGGAAAAATTCATCGGCTTCGCGTTCGGCTCCGGCCTCGAGCGCCTGACCATGCTGCGCTACGGGATCAACGACCTGCGCCTCTTTTATGAAGGCGACCTGCGCTTCCTGAAGCAGTTCAACTAAAAAGAACAACGCGAACCAACAAGGCAAAAGATTATGCAATTCTCCGAAAACTGGCTCCGTTCCATGGTCGATCCGAAGATGAATTCGGACGAACTGGCCCACCTGCTCACCATGTCCGGCCTCGAAGTCGAAGAGGTGGATGCGGTCGCGCCGCCGTTCTCGAACGTCGTGGTCGCCGAAGTCAAGGAAGTGGCCAAGCACCCGAACGCCGACCGCCTGAACGTCTGCCAGGTCGATGTCGGCACCGGCACGCTGCTGAACATCGTCTGCGGCGCCCCGAACGTGCGCGCGGGCATGAAGGCGATCTGCGCCAAGGCCGGCGCCGTGCTGCCGCCGGGCGCGGATGGCAAGCCCTTCGAAATCAAGGTCGGCAAGCTGCGCGGCGTCGAGTCGCAAGGCATGCTGTGCTCGGCCAAGGAACTGAAGATCTCGGAAGAGGGCAGCGGCCTGATGGAGCTGCCGGAAGACGCGCCGGTCGGCCAGAACATCCGCGACTACCTGGCCCTGAACGACCAGAAGTTCACCATCAAGCTGACCCCGAACAAGGCGGACTGCCTGTCGGTGCTGGGCGTGGCGCGTGAAGTCTCGGCCCTGACCGGATCAATGCTCAGCCTGCCGGCCCAGCGCATCGTCCCCGTCACCACCGACGAGATCCTGCCCGCGAAAGTGTCGGCGCCAGACCTGTGCGGCCGCTTCACCGGCCGCGTGATCCGTGGCCTGAACGCAAAGGCGGCGACCCCGGAATGGATGAAGCGCCGCCTGGAACGCAGCGGCCAGCGCTCGGTGTCGGCCCTGGTCGACATCTCCAACTACGTGATGCTGGAAACCGGCCAGCCTTCGCACGTGTTCGACCTGGCGAAGATCCACGGCAGCATCGACGTGCGCTGGGGCAGGAAAGGCGAATCGCTGAAGCTCCTGAACGGCAACACCGTCGAGGTCGACGAGTGGGTCGGCGTGATCGCCGACGAAAAGGAAATCGAATCGCTGGCCGGCATCATGGGCGGCGATTCCACCGCCGTGACCCTGGACACCGCGGATATCTACCTGGAAGCCGCATTCTGGTGGCCGGGCGCCATCCAGGGCCGCGCGCGCCGCTACAACTTCTCGACCGATGCCGCGCACCGCTTCGAGCGCGGCGTCGACTTTGCCGCCACCGTCGAGCGCATCGAGCGCATCACCGCGCTGATCGTCGAGATCTGCGGCACCCCGGAGACCAAGGTCGGTCCGGTCGACGACCAGGTCGTCAACCTGCCGCAGCGCCAGCCCGTCCTGCTCCGCACGGAACGCGCGCAGAAGGTGATCGGCGTGGCGATCGGCGACGACACCGTGGCCGACATCTTCACCCGCCTGGGCCTGCCGTTCACGCGCGAGCCGGGCCGCTTCACGGTGACGTCGCCGTCCTACCGCTTCGACATCGAGATCGAGGAAGACCTGATCGAGGAAGTGGCGCGCGTGTATGGCTTCGAGAACATCCCGGCGCTCCCCCCTAGCGCGCCGTCCGCCATGCTGATCGAGCCGGAAAACACGCGCTCGCTGTTCGCGATCCGGCACCAGCTGGCCGACCTCGGCTACCAGGAAGTGGTCAACATGAGCTTCGTGGAAAGCCAATGGGAAGCCGACTTTGCCGGCAACCAGTATCCGATCCGCCTGCAGAACCCGATCGCCAGCCAGATGAGCGTGATGCGCTCGAACCTGATCGGCAGCCTGGTCGCGAACGTGCGCTACAACGTCAACCGCAAGGCGGGCCGCGTGCGCGTATTCGAAATCGGCGCGGTGTTCCACCGCAATCCGGCGGCTACGGACGGCCCGCTGTCGATCGCCGGCTTCGACCAGCCCAAGCGCGTCGCCGCCATGGCCTACGGCCCGGCTTCCGACGAACAATGGGGCCTGCCGACCCGTGCGGTCGACTACTTCGACGTCAAGGCCGACCTGGAAGCGCTGTTCGCGCCGCGCAGCCTGCGCTTCGCCAGGTTCGAGCATCCGGCCCTGCACCCGGGCCGTTCCGCATCCGTTGAACTGGACGGCAAGGTCATCGGCTTCATCGGCGAGCTGCATCCGCGCTGGCTGCAGAAGTACGACCTGCCGCAGGCGCCAGTGCTGTTCGAGGTGGATGCCGAGGCCCTGCGCGAGCGGATCGTGCCGCGCTACACCGAGATCTCGAAGTTCCCGGGCGCCACCCGCGACCTCGCGCTGGTGGTGAAACAGGACGTCCCGGCCCAGGCGCTGGTCGATGCTTTCAAGGCGGAGCTGGCGTCGAACGCGCATGGTAAAATCGTGCAAGCCGTTGTTTTATTTGATGAATATCGCGGCAAAGGTTTGGAGCAGGATGAAAAAAGTCTTGCTTTCCGCTTTGGCTTGCAAGATACTCAATCGACGCTGCAGGACGATGCGGTCGAGGCTATCATGGCCGCGCTCGCTCAAGCGGCGCAACAAAAACACGGCGCCAAACTGCGCGCTTGAATCAGGCCTGCGTGCCTAACAGGGGCCCGGCAAACCCGGGTCCCCATCCAAAACAATGAAGGTAGGGCTTCAAAATTAACAACAACGACTTAGACTCGGTCGTACTCGAGGAAGCGCTGGCCGCCCACCGGGTACGGCAAGCGGCGGAAAAGGAGTTGCCGACCCTGACCAAGGCGGAGCTGGCCGAGCTGCTGTTCGAGCAGGTGGGCCTGAACAAGCGCGAAGCCAAGGACATGGTCGAGACCTTCTTCGACGAGATCCGCAACGCGCTCGAGCGCGGCGAGGCGGTCAAGCTGTCCGGCTTCGGCAATTTCCAGTTGCGCGACAAGCCGCAGCGTCCTGGCCGCAATCCGAAAACCGGGGAAGAGATTCCCATCACGGCGCGCCGCGTCGTGACTTTCCACGCCAGCCAGAAGCTCAAGAGCATGGTCGAGGAGGCCAATCCGGCCGGCTCCGGCAATTCGTCTCTGGCGCGTGCAGCCTGATAAGCCATGAACGACCGACCCAACAAGATGGAACTGACCGTATTGCCGCCGATTCCGGCCAAGCGTTATTTCACGATCGGGGAAGTCAGTGAATTGTGCGGAGTCAAGCCGCATGTGCTGCGCTACTGGGAACAGGAATTTACCCAGCTAAAGCCGGTCAAACGCCGAGGAAACCGCCGCTATTACCAGCACCACGAAGTGCTGTTGATCCGCCGGATTCGTGAGCTGTTGTATGAGCAGGGCTTCACGATCAGCGGCGCCCGCAACCGCCTCGACGGTCGCGGCGCCCACATCGAGGAGGCCGAGGCCGTCCCGCCGGTGCCACTCCCGCCGCCGGAACCGACCATCGCGCCGGAGCTGTTGCGCGAGGAATTGCATGCCATCCTCGCCATCCTGAAGCACGGACCGCCGGCAGCCTGATCCGGTCATCGTTCGTAAGTCGGACTCAAGCATTCGTGCTCTGTTGTTCTGCACCTAGGAGGTGCTAGAATGTCACTTGCTTATTTTGCTGACTCAAACGCATGCTTGTTCCGGGCGTGGGGTGTCAGCCTCGGCTCTTTCCTGCCTCAGGAAAAATCTAAGGGAAGACAATGATACGCGTTGCCATTTGTGACGATCACCAGATAGTTCGAGCAGGTTTCAAGCAGATTTTTTCGTCGTCGGGCGACTTCGAAGTCGTCGCCGAAGGCGCGACCGGGCGTGAAGCCCTCGACATCGCACGTCGCGAGATTTGCGATGTGCTGCTATTGGATATTGCGATGCCCGACCAGAGCGGCATCGATATCCTGCGCACCATCCGCCAGGGCCAGCCGAACCTGCCGGTGCTGATCCTGTCGGGTTATCCGGCCCAGCAGTACGCGCTCAACCTGTTCAAGATGGGTGCGAACGGCTACCTGAACAAGGAATGCGACGCCGACGAGCTCAAGACCGCCGTGCGTACCGTCTACCAGGGCCGCCGCTACGTCAGCTCCCAGGTCGGCGAACTGCTGGCCCAGAGCTTCGACCGCGACCCCAACACGGCCCTGCATACGGAGCTGTCGGACCGCGAGTTCCAGGTCTTCCTGCGGCTGGCCAAGGGCGCGACCGTGTCGGACATCGGCAACGCGCTGTCGCTGTCGATCAAGACGGTGTCGACCTATCGCACCCGTATCATGGAAAAGATGGGCCTGCAGTCGAACAGCGACCTGACCTACTACGCCATGAAAAACAACCTGCTCGACTAAGCTGTCGGGCAGGCCGGACGACGCGTCCTCCGCGTCGTCCGGCCACCACCTCCCCCCGCACGCCAGCCTGGCTGCGTCTGCACTACAATTTCTCTCAGTCTATAATCGCGCACATAATCCGCCGCGTGAGAGGAACGTTCCAGGATGTATTTCACCACCGACCCCGCGTCCAGGCAGGGCCGCAGCCTTCCGCTGTACCAAACGCTGCTGTGTGCGGTATGCGTGTTCATCCTGGTGCTGAACGGCGTCAGCCTGGTCCGCAACCTCGATGCCCTGAAGGCGGCCAACGCACGGCAGGCCCGGGCCGATCGCGTGGCCAGCCGGCTGCAGTACGTGAACCTGCTCGTGACCGATGCCGACAGCGGACTGCGCGGCTATTTCCTGTCCGGCTCGGACACCTATCTCGGTCCCCTGCGCACCGCCCGGCGCGAGCTGGACGGGCAGTTCGCCATCCTCACCGGGCTGCTTGCGGATAACCCCTCCCAACTGAAGAACCTGGCCCAGCTGCAGACCCTGGTGCGCCGCCGGATGGGCCTGATGAACGAGGCGCTCGAAGTCTACCGCCACGGCGGCCTGGATGACATCGTGGCGATCGCGCGGACCCAGGAAGACCAGGTCCGCATGGACGAAATCCGCCTGCAGGTCGTGGTGATGACGGGCGAGCAGAACGACACGCTGGCCGCGGGCGGCGCCGCCTTCTACGACCAGTACCGCCGCGCCGCGCTGCTGGGCGTGGGCATCAACGCCGCCGCGATCATGGTGCTGGTGCTGTTCTATAACCTGATCCGCCGCGCCTTCCGCCTGCGCCTCGCCGCCGAGCGCGCCCTGCAGCATAGCAATGACCACCTCGAAACCCTGGTCGCCGACCGTACCGAGCAGCTGTCGGTGCTGTCGCGCCACCTGATCAGCGTGTCGGAAGAGGAGAAGGCGCGCCTGGCGCGCGAGCTGCACGACGAGATGGGCGCCAACCTGACGGCGATCGGCATGGTATTGTCGACCGTCGGCGAACAGCTCCGGGATGCGCATCCCGAACAGGCCGCCGACCTCGGCCGTGCCCGCGCGACCCTGCTCGAGACGGTGCAGCTGAAGCGGCGCATCGTCGAGGATCTGCGGCCCAGCCTGCTGGACAACCTCGGCCTGGCGGCGGCCCTGCAAAGCTATTGCGAGGAGTTCGGGCGCGCCACCCGCCTCGATTGCGAAGCGCTGGTCGACGTCGATGCCGACAGCGCCGGCCCGATGCAGGCGATCGCGTTGTTCCGTATCGCCCAGGAGGCGCTCAACAACGTCGCCAAGTACGCGCAGGCGCGCCACGTGATCGTGCACCTGGCGCGCGAGGGCGAGGGACTGGCGCTGGAAGTCAGCGACGACGGGATCGGCATTCCGCCCGACGCCATGCGCCGTCCGAGGTCGCACGGCCTGCTGGGCATGCGCGAACGGGCCGCGCTGCTGGGCGGGAAGCTGAAGGTGGAACGTGGGGTGAACGGGGTGGGGACCTGCGTGCAGGCCTGGGTGCCGCTGGCGTCGCCGGGCGCCGGACCGGGTGGTTCCGCCTCAGGCGGTGCGCTGGCGATGCCGGCGCTGGCGATGCATACCGGTCAGGCAGCGGATTAGCCGGCCGCCGGGACGCCCTTGGCGCCCCGCGGTGGCAGTGTGACGGTCATGCGCGTGCAACGTCCAGCAGCAGGCGGTCGTACTCGCTCTTGGCGACCTTGTAGCATTCGCCCGCGTAGTCTTCCAGGCCCTGGCGGTTCAGCACCGTGATATTGCCGCGGCGGTACTGGATCAGGCCTTCGTCCTGCAGCTTGCCGGCGGCGGCGGTGATGCTTTCGCGGCGCACGCCCAGCATGATCGAGATCAGTTCCTGGGTCACTTTCAGCTCGTTGCTGGCCGAGCGGTCCAGGCGGTCCAGCAGCCAGCGGCACAGCTTCTGCTCGATCGAGCTGTGGCGGCCGCCGACGGCGTTCTGGGCCATCTGGGCGAACAGGGCATTGGTGTAGCGCATCAGCAGCTGGGGCAGGGCGCCGCCCTTGTTGAAGGCGTCGCGCAGGAACTGGGTCTTGAGGCGGTAGCCATAGCCGGCGCTCTGGACCACGGCGCTGCAGGTGGCGCGCTCGCCCATGAACAGCGACACGCCGACCGCACCTTCATGGCCGACCACGGCGATCTCGGTGGTGGCGCCGTCTTCCATCACGTACAGCAGGGAGACGATGGCGGTGGTGGGGAAGTAGACGTATTCGAGTTTGCTGCCGTATTCGAACAGTTCCTTGCCGAAGGGCAGCGGAACCAGCTCCAGGTGCTCAAACAGGGTTTCCAGGTCTTGGCGCGGCAGGGCCGCGAGCAACTCATTTTGTTGGGTTCCGCTGTAGCTGACGACCGGACGGGACGCCACTTTGAATTCCTCGGCCGAAGCGGGAATCTGGTTGACCGACTGGGCCTTCTGAGCGGCAACACCAAGTTGAGCGTTATTCATATTGTCCTCGTTATCTCTGACTTACATCACGTACTTCATGGGGGGCGATTGCTTGGATGGGTTTCCTCATCGCGATGTGTGTACTTTATTGCCATAGTCTCTTGCCGAACATAAGACTAGTCGTCGCCCCCCTGTAGGTTCTATGCATGATGTTTTGTCAGTGCAGTCCTACTAGAGAGAAACATTCAAACGAGGCCAGTTTTAGTCAAATATAAATGGACCGGGGGGCATTAAAACGTTTTCGCGCTCAGCCTTATATGCCGCTTTAGCAACAATTGCTGTTGGCTTAGGTTCGTGAGGAACATAGCAAGCGTTCGAGGTCTTGCCCGATGTAAGCGCCCGGCACAGCACCGGACGCCAGGCAGGCCCGACTGGTCCTACAGCGCGTGCAGGAGAAGCGGGGCCCGGTCCGGCTCCGGATCGGAGGCTTGGCGGGACTCCGCAGGGCCCCGTGGAAGGCGGCTGGAATCAGTCGCCCGAGGTGTAGCTGTAGACGCGCTTGCGCTTCGAGGTGATGGCCGGGCGCACGCGCTGCGGGGCGATCGAGACGCTGGCGCCGGCGGCCTGGTTGCTGCCTTTCTGGACCGCGCCGATGACCACCGAGACCAGCTTGCCGTCGATCGGCACGCTGCTGGCCTTCACCGGCGACGGCGGCAGTCCGCCGCCCACGAAGGTGGACGAGCGGCTGCCGCCGCAGACGCCGGCGACGTTGATGCCGCCGGACGCATTGAACAGGTTGACCCAGTAGCCGCGCGCTTCGCCCAGCGAGGTCGAGCAGGAAGCGGCATCGGCCGCGATCGGGCGGTTCGTGCTGAAGGTCGCCATGCCGCTCGCGATCAGCGCCGAGGTCACTACCTGTTCGCCCTTGCCGTAGCGGTTGAGGTTCATGTACCAGCCCTTGAGCGTCGAGTTCGGCAACACCTGGGTGGTGGTGCAGTTGGTGTCGCTGGAATAGTCGAGCAGGGCATCGAGGTTCACGGCCGGGGTCGCGGCCGGCGCCGCCAGGTCGTCCAGGTAGACGTAGAAGCGGTTCATGACGTTGTCGTAGGGGTATTGCGATTCCAGCGGATGCTCGCGGTCGCCGCTGCCCACGGCCACGTAGACCTTGCCCGGCGCCGACAGCAGGGCCGGCGCGAACAGGAACTTGCGGCCGGCGCCGGCGGTATAGGCCACCTTGCGCATGGTCCAGGCGGCAGGCTCGAGCGCCAGGCGGAGGCTGGAAACGCCGACGAAATCGATGCGGTAGATGTTGCCGCCGGTATCGACCGCATAGGCGTAGTCCGGGGAGCCGTCGTTGTCGCTGTCGACCATCGCCACGTCGGCCGCCACGGCGCGCTCGGTGGCGAAGGAACGCAGCAGCGCGCCGGTGTCGGCGTCGAGGACGTACACGAAGCCGCCCTTGCGTCCGCTGCACGCGGGCGAGGCCGTGTTGGCGTCTTCGCAGCTGTCGTAGCCGCCGCCGACCACCAGCACCGGCGTGGTCGTGGAGTAGCCCTTGATGATGGCCACGTTCGGGGTCGACCAGGTCTGGCCGATGCCGGACATGCCGGCCGTGCAGCCGGTGTCGTCGCCGAGGTTGGGGCAGCCGGCCTTCCACTTGAGCGCCGGGGTGTCCAGGTGGGCGGGCTTGCTGACGTCGAAGGCGTACAGCATGCGTCCGCCGCGCCGCATGGTCGGGAAGATCCAGACCTTCGAATTGTCCGCGTTCTGGAACAGGCCGATCGAGCCGTCGAAATAGTAGTCCTTCGGCGTCGGGGTCGGCGAGACCCCGTCCGGCATGTTCGGGTAGCTGACCAGCGGGCTGTTGCCCTTCAGGCGGCCGAGGCGGCCGAAGAACTCGGGCGCCACGAAGGACCAGCGCTCGACGCCGTTGCTGGCGTCGATGGCATGCAGCGCGCCGTCGTTGGCGCCGTAGAACACGCGCACGCCGGTGGTGCCGCCGTAGTTCACCGGCAGCGGCCGCGAGTGGATCACGTCGCCGTGGATCGACGGCCGGGTCGTGCCGAGGGTGTCCTTGTTGTTCTTTTCGTTGTTGACGTCCTCGCCGCGGATGAAGCGCACCAGGGCGTCGTCCAGGCCGCTGCTCGCGGTGCTGAAATCGACCAGCGAGGTGCCGGACTGGGTCAGCATGGTCCGGCTCAGCACGGCGCCGCCGGATGCGCTGCCGGTATTCCCCTGGCGCAGCACTTGCGCGGCGCCGCCTTTCTCGACCTGCGGGCCGTCCGGCGCGTCCGAATATTTGCTCTGGTTGGGCCCGGGGCAGCCGCCGGCCGGGTCGGGATTGATGCCCAGCCCGCTCCAGTATTCGCCCGAATCGGTGGTCCAGTAACTGGTCGCGCACGGGGTCACGAAGCCGGTCAGGGTATTCACCGCGACCTTGCCGTTGACGTCGCCCAGCTCGATGTTGGCGCCGGAGGAGATCAGCTGGTAGCGCTTGAGGTTGCCGAACCAGCGCGGGCGCGCATCCGGGTCCGGGCGGAACATGCCGATGAAGACCTGGTTCTCGTTCTGCGAGCGGTTGGTCGCGTTCACCGGAAGGCTGGTCGAGGCGAAGGTCGTGTTGACGGCCTGGATCTCGATGATGATCTGCTTGAGCGCGTCCAGGATCGCCTGCTCGTTCTTGGCCGCGAAATACTTGCCGCCGCCGGCCTTGGCCATGCTCATCAGGAGCGCAGTCTGGGTGGCGTTCGGCTGCTTGTTGTAGACGTCGATGGTATAGGTGGTCACCGACGGGCGCACGCTGGAGCCGGCGACCGGCACGCCGCGGTCGTGCAGCAGGCGCGCCCATTCGTCGGCGTTGCGCGGTCCGCTGTCGACGGTCGTGGTGCCGGTGGCGACGTCGGTCAGCTCGATATTGGTGCCGTCCACCTTGTAGGCGCTGGTGCCCGGCGGGCACGAGGGCAGGGTGGCGCTGGTCGGCGCGCCGTAGGTGCAGCTGACGTTCGGCCCGGTGCAGGAGGCGCCGTAGTCGCCCGTGGGGGTGGTCGGCTGGCTGGCGTAGCACTGCGCGGTCTTGCCCAGCACCGTGGTGGTGGTGTAGGCCGGGGTCGTGTTGTTGCTGACCGAGACCGGGGTGACGGTCTGGGTCAGGGTGTACTGGCGGCCCGGGACTGCGCTCTGGGTCACGATGACCTGGCGGTAGCCCTTGCCGGTACAGTTGCTGCTGTTGCTGGCTAGCTCGCCCGAATAGGTGCAGCTGCTGTTGGCCGGGCAGCTCAGGCCGCCGTGATCGGTGGTGGAGCCCGGATTCCAGTAGTTGGTGCCGGTGCCGACGCCCTGGTAGCAGCCCGCGCCGCTGCCGTACGGGTTCTGGTTGGCGGTCGCCTGCGACGTCACCGGGGTGGCCGAGCCGACCGGCGCGCCGACCGTGTAGGTGCAGCTGTAGGTCGTGGTCGTGGTGGTGCCGCCGCTGGTCGTCGTGGTGCTGGCCGGGCACGCCAGGTTGCCGTGGTCGCTGGCCGGCACCTGGTCCGCCGACGCATAATAGCCGGTGGTGGTGCCGGTCGAGCTGGTGATGGTGCCCTGGACCGGCTGGCCCGGGGTGGTCGTGGCCGGGTGGTAGACCGACTGCGTCACGGTATAGGCCTGGCTGCCGGCCGGGCAGGCGATCGGCGCGACGTTGGCGGTCTGGGCGCCGATCGCGCAGCCTTCCGTGAAGGCCGAGCATTGCTGGGCGAACTGGCCCAGGCCGGCCTGGGCCGCGGTGGCGTCCGGATAACAGGCCGAGGTCACGCCGACGTTGGTGGTATTGGTGACGTTCTGGGTCGTGAAGTTCGGCAGGCCGAGCTGCTTCACGGGAATCGGGTTGCCGTTCGCGTCGAGGTTGCCGTTCAGGCGGTTCAGCGCGGCCGTGTTCTCGGGGCTGTCGCTGGCCGGGCCGCTGGCGTTCGGATTGCCGATGAAGATCACGAAGCTCTTGCCGCAGGTGTTGTCCGCGGTGAGCGGCGAGCGGAACTTGGTGTACAGGCTGGTGTAGCCCTCGCTGTCGGCGATGCTGGCAAGCACGCCGCCCGGCGAATAACTGTTGGCGCCGGCGAAGTAGTTGTACACGTCGTACATCAGGTTGCCGTACGGCGTATTCGAATTGCGCTTTTCGTCCGGCGAGTTGACCCCGTTGAAGATCGTGGTGAGCTTGGCGGTGAAGCTGTTCTTGGCGCTGTCATCCAGGGGCCGGATCGCCGAACGGATGAAGCCGCCGTTCTCGCCCGCGCTGCCGACGGTCGCGTATTCCATCAGGCCCAGGCTGACCGAGCTGTCGATGCCGGGCACCTTGAGGAAGTTGCTGATGGCGCGCGCTTCGGACTGGCCCTGCTGCAGGCCGCCCGGCCATTGCTGGCTCTGGCGGGCCCAGTTCGAAGTATTGTCCAGCACGATCAGGATGCGCGGATTGATGGCCGTGCCGGCGGAGGCGCCGGTGAAGATGTCGATGTCGTCCGCGGCCGCGATGACCGGGGTGCCGGCCAGCTGGATGCACAGGACGCCGGCAAGTCTGCGGAGAAGGGGATGCTTCATGGGCTGGCTCCGGGTTTGGGGCAGTTCGTGGCGATGTCGTCCTTGGCAACGCGCACCGACACGCCCTGGGTGACCGTGACGGTGGCGCTGGTGGCCATGTCGGTGGCGACGGCGTTCACGTCCCAGACGCTGTTGGCGCAGTCCGAGTTGCCGTCGTTGGCGCCGGCGACGCCGAAATTCTGGCCCGCACCGACCGAACAGCCGGCATCTTCCGCATCTTCCAGCCTGAGATCGGAATTCTTGATGACCTGGGCCTTGACGCAGGACGGCGGCGGGCTGATCGTCACTTTGACGTCGGCCTTGCCGTCGCCGTCGGTATCGACCAGGCGCTGGTTGGGCGCGCCGTCCGGATTCGGCAGGGCGGCGGCCGGCGTGTTGAAGAAGTTGGTGGAGCTGATCGTCTCCTCGATCGCCTGGTTGGCGGCGGCGACGGTCTGTTCACGCTGCTGCATGTTGCTGACGATCTGCAGGGTCGAGTTCCCCAGGTTGAAGCTGGTCAGCGCCAGCAGGGTCAGCAGGACCAGCATGATCAGGGCCGTGACCAGCGTCACGCCCTGTTCGCGGCGCACCGGCTTCATGGTTGCTTCCTTCCTGCGGGGTTGGGCATCAGTACCGTCGACTGGAAGGCGTGGCGCTTGTTGCTGCCGCCATTGTCGAGATTGCGCGCCAGGACCGAGACGCGGACCGTCAGGGCATTGCGCCAGTTGCGCGCCGCGCAATCGGCTTGCGCGCAACCGGCGGCGGCGCCGGGGGCGCCCGTGTACAGGTCCGGCACGCCGTCGCCGCTGGTGTCGATGCCGTAGTCGAACTGCATGTCGTCGATCCCTTCGACCAGCGGCACGGTGACGAAGCCGAGCCGGCCGTCGGTCAGCCGCAGTTCGGCGCGCTTGAGCGTGGCGATGCCGTCCCCGTCCTGGTCGTTGTTGGCCACGAAATAGATATGCGTCATGAAGCGCCTGCTGACGGCCAGGGTGCCGGTGCCGGCCGCCGGCGTGCAGTCGCGCTGGTGCCGGGTCAGCCCCGTGGCGACGGTGTCGAGCGCATAGTGGTTGGCCGGGTCGCCCGAGCCCAGTTCGCTCAGGTTGTCGCACAGCGAAGCCTGGAACAGCGGACCGTCGATGCCGTCGGCGTCGCAGTCCGGGTTGCCGCTGATGCAGCTGCGCGTGTGGCGCACCACCAGCACGGCGGTGCCCGGCTTGACGTCGCTGATGCAGGACGGCAGCGTGTCGCCGGCGGCATAGCCCTGGATGTGCAGCGGCAGGGCGGCGCGCAGGGCCGGCAGCGTCGGCGAGCACGGGTCGGGCACGCCGGGCGGGTTGGCCAGCGGGGTCGGATCGAATTCGCCGTAGAAGCCGGCGTTGCGCAGGTCCGTGGAGAGGAGGGCGATCGCATAGCGGCCGTTCTCGATCTGGCGGTTGGCGCGTTCGACCTCGTTCTGGGTGCGGCTGTTGCGCACGAACAGGGTGACCATCCCGGCCAGGATCAGCATGCCGATCGCGACCGCCACCAGCAGTTCCGGGATCGAGAAGCCTTGCCCGGCGGGGCGGCGCGAAAGCGAATGCGGTGTCATGTCTGCTCCTAGCCGCAGCGCGGGACGCCGATCGCGACCCTGACCGAGATCGCGCGGCGGTTGGTGTCGTCGGCGCCGTACTGGTCCTTGCCGCAGGCCAGCGACGGCGCCTTGGTCGGGTGCAGGCCCTGCCAGGCGACGGTGACGCGGTAGATGCCGGGCCTGCAGATCCCGGAGGTCTCGTCGGCGGCCTGCAATTGCTCGATGCAGCCGCGCGCGCCGATCACGGCGCTGGAGGCGCTGCCGGCGCTGGTGTCGGCGGCCAGCGCGGCGCCCTTCAGGGCCCGGCTCCACTCGCACAGGTCGTTGGCGCTGGTGCTGGCCGCAGTGCCGCAATCGTCGGGCTGGGCGTCGTTGGTGCCGAGCGGCGTGGTGGTCACGTAGTCCGCGGCATGCTGCGGATTGCTGGCCAGCCGGGCGCGCATGTCCTGCAGCAGCACGACCGCCTGGGCGCGCTGGTACGCCTCGATCGAGCCGACCTGGGTCTTGGCCTGGAAGGCGGCGATGCCGAGCAGGCCGAACACCAGGATCACCAGGGTGACCAGCACCTCGATGAGCGTCAGCCCGCGTTCGCGTGCGATCCTCATGATGCCGGGCACCTGGCGGCCTTCGTCATCACGCGCCCGCTCAGGTCGACCTGCACGCAGCGCGGCGTCGAAGCCTGGGGGAAGGAGACGTCGAAGGAAGGGCGCTCGTCGGCCCTGACCCGGCCGCTGGCAAGGTAGACCACGGACGACGGACCGGTGATGGTGCCGTTGGACAGGGCTTCGTGGACGAGGATCGGGTGGCCGCTGTCGGTCGGGTTCGGGATGCGCCAGCCGGCCGCCCAGTTGTCGCTCGACACCGGCACCAGGCTGACCGGGAGATTGCGCTTGATGGCTTCGCTGCGCGCCAGGCTGATGGCTGCGTACAGTTCGGTGCTGGCGGCGCGTGCGCGCTGGTTGGCGACCAGGCTGCTGAAAGAGGGCGCGGCGACCGAGGCGAGCACGCCCATGATCGCCACGACCACCAGCAATTCGATCAGGGTGAAGCCGGCGGCGCGCGGTTTTACCATTTGCCGGCCGGCGTGCGGGCGCCGCTGTTATCCAGGGTCAGGATATCTTCGCCGGCCTGGCTGCTGCCCGGCACCGGCGTGGCGGTGATCGTGAAGCCCGGCGGCAGGGTTTCCGAGACCTCGATCTCGAAAGTGTACTTGCCGGCCACGGCCGACGGCGCCGGCACGTTCAGGGTGGCGATCGTGTCGGTGTAGCTGCGGCTGTCGGCGAAATACTGGGCTTCGGCATGGGCCAGGTCCATCATGTAGGCCTGGGCGGCGCCGCGGTTGCCCTTGACCACGTATTTGCCGTAGCCCGGAATGGCGATGGCGAACAGGATGCCGATGATGGCCAGCACGGCC
This sequence comes from Telluria sp. Soil_C_11, assembly GCF_057657395.1. Lineage (NCBI taxonomy): Bacteria > Pseudomonadati > Pseudomonadota > Betaproteobacteria > Burkholderiales > Oxalobacteraceae > Telluria > Telluria sp. Soil_C_11. The sequence goes on from NZ_JBDGIN010000002.1 coordinate 523,852, forward strand.
AGCAATTCGATCAGGGTAAACCCGCGGGTACGCGATGAGGCTGGAAAGGGGATGCGCATGCCTGACCTCGATTGTCCAAAAGGGGAAAATATTGCCCAGTATAAACTATTTGTCCGGGTTTTTTACGATTCGAGGTGGATATAATGCTGTTGCGCAACAGATTTCCCGCGATGGGCCGCGCGAAGCTTTTACACAAGGCGGGCAAGACTCGGTAAAATCGAGGGTTTATGCAAAGCGCCGCGAAGGCGAGACCATGTCCAACGAAACCGCAGCAAGCACTCCCGCAGTGAACACCGAAGAATCCGGCGCCGACGTTCTCGTCGCTCCAGCGGCAAAATCCGCCGCGCAGATCGCGCGCGAGGTCCAGCGCCGCCGCACCTTCGGCATCATTTCCCACCCCGACGCCGGCAAGACCACGCTCACCGAAAAGCTGCTGCTGTTCTCGGGCGCGATCCAGCTGGCCGGCACCGTCAAGGGCCGCAAGAGCGGGCGCCACGCCACCTCCGACTGGATGGACATCGAGAAGCAGCGCGGCATCTCGGTCGCGTCCTCGGTGATGCAGTTCGAGTTCCGCGACCACGTGATCAACCTGCTCGACACCCCCGGCCACCAGGACTTCTCGGAAGACACCTACCGCGTGCTGACCGCGGTCGACTCGGCCCTGATGGTGATCGACGCCGCCAAGGGCGTGGAAGAGCAGACGATCAAGTTATTGGACGTTTGCCGCATGCGCGCGACCCCGATCGTCACCTTCATGAACAAGATGGACCGCGAAACCCGCGATCCGCTCGAACTGCTCGATGAAGTGGAATCGGTGCTGAAGATCGAGTGCGCCCCGGTGACCTGGCCGATCGGCATGGGCAAGAACTTCCGCGGCGTGTACCACCTGATCAAGGACGAGATCATGCTGTTCAAGGCCGGCGAGGAAAAGGCCGACGGCGACTACGAGATCATCAAGGGCATCGACAACCCGCGCCTGGCCGAGATGTTCCCGATGGAGATCGAACAGCTCAAGATGGAAGTGGAACTGGTGCACGGCGCTTCGCACGTGTTCGACCTGGAGCGCTTCCTGTCGGGCGTGCAGACCCCGGTGTTCTTCGGCTCCGCGATCAACAACTTCGGTGTGCGCGAGATCCTGTCGGCCCTGGTCGACTGGGCTCCGGCCCCGCGCGAGCGCGACGCCACCGTGCGCGCCGTGAAGCCCGACGAGCAGGCGTTCTCCGGCTTCGTCTTCAAGATCCAGGCCAACATGGACCCGGCCCACCGCGACCGCATCGCCTTCCTGCGCGTGTGCTCCGGGCGCTTTGACAAAGGCATGAAGGTCAGGCACCTGCGCCTCGGCCGCGAAGTGAAGCTGTCGTCGGTGGTGACCTTCATGGCCTCGAGCCGCGAGCAGGTCGAGGAAGCCTACGCCGGCGACATCATCGGCCTGCCGAACCACGGCAATATGCAGATCGGCGACAGCTTCTCGGAAGGCGAGCTGCTGACCTTCACCGGCATCCCGTACTTCGCGCCGGAGCTGTTCCGCACCGTGCGGATCCGCAACCCGCTGAAGATGAAGCAGCTCCACAAGGGCCTGCAGCAGCTGGGCGAAGAGGGCGCCGTGCAGGTGTTCAAGCCGGTCATCGGCAGCGACCTGATCCTCGGCGCGGTCGGCGTGCTGCAGTTCGAGGTGGTCGCCAGCCGCCTGCTGAACGAGTATGGCGTCGACGCCGTGTTCGAAGGCTCCAGCATCAGCAGCGCACGCTGGGTGTCGAGCGACGACAAGAAGGCGCTGTCCGACTTCGAAGTGGCGCTGGCGCCCCAGGTGGCCATCGACGCCGCCGGCAACCTGGCCTTCCTCGCCACCTCCGGCGTCAACCTGCGCCTGACGCAGGAGCGCTGGCCCAAGCTGCAGTTCCACGCGACGCGCGAGCACGCGGCCAAATTGGATTGATCGCAGACGCGTGGTGGTGGGCATGTGATGCCCACCCTGCGACGACTGCAGGGTGGGCACACCGTGCCCACGCGGAGTTGTTTACCGCCCCGATCTCTTCACCAGCGTCTCCACGACGCTGCCTACCCAGCACACCACGAACACCCAGCCGCTCAGCGTGACGATCCACGAGGTCGGCTGCGCCTCGACCCGCGCCGCGATCGCCGCCGGATCGAGCGGCACCGCGCCCGACAGCAGCTGGCCGGCGACGGCGTTCGCCTCTTCCAGCGCGTAGTTCAGATAGACGTAACCGGCCACCAGCGCCGGCAGCGCGAACAGAAGGGCCAGGCGGCGCCGGCCCAGGAACCACTGGCCGATGCCGGGGAAAACCAGGGCCGACAGCAGGGCCGCGGCCCCATTCGATCGCTTCATGCGCTTCCTTTCCGATTTGAGCGAGCACAAAAACCATTGTGCCGGACAGCGTAGATTGCCTCTCTGTTTCGTGCTTGCCAGAAATGCTGAGCGACATCGTTGACAGGGAGAAGACCATGACGCTTGACACCTTTCATCCAGGGGCGCGCTGAGATGCTGTCCCGACTGCGGATCGGCCCCAAGCTGCTGCTGGCGCCCGGCGTCGTGCTGGTGCTGCTGGTACTCCTGTCCTGCGGCGCCTACCTCGCGATGATGCGCCAGAACGACTCGCTCGACACCATCGTCGAGCAGCGCGCCACCCACATGCGCGCAGCCTCCGACTTGGTGGCGTCCGCGCAGCGCGCCCATGCCCAAGCCTACCAGATCCTCACCTGGATCAGCGGCAGCTTCCCGGTGTCGCGTGTGGACCCGCTGGTGCGCGACGTCCAGCAGCAGCAGGCCGCGATCGATCGCGGCTTCGCCAGCCTGGCGCGGCTGGCGCGGGGAGCCCCGGCCCGGCACCGCGAAGCCGAGCTGCGCTACGTCGAGCAGGCGGCCTCGGCCTGGAAGCTGTACGTCGCGGCGGTGCGCGACGTGATCGAGCTGGCCCAGGGAGACCAGTCGGTCAGCGCCAGCGCGATGGCCAGGGCGGAGCGCGCCTTCGGCGTCGTGGCCGAGCGCCTGAACGAGCTGGCGCGCCGCGAGCAGGAGTTGTCGGAACAGGCATCGGGCGAGGCCGAAGAGGAATTCAAGACGGTCGCGACCCTGATGCCGGTCGTGATCATGCTGTCGATCGCGGCCTCGCTGGTGATCACGATGGCGGTGCGGCGTTCGCTGCTGGCCGAGATCGGCGCCATCGAAGCGGCCGCCAGCAGCCTGGCCAGCGGCGACCTGACGGTGCGCGCGCGGGTCGACGGCGACGACGAGATCGCCGCGACCTCGCGTGCGCTGGATGCCAGCATCCGTCACCTGAACCTGTCGCTGCGGACCATCCTGGAGTCGGCGCGCTCGATCGGTTCGGCCTCGCGCGAGATCGCCCTCGGCCGGGCCGGATTGCCGGCGCGCGCCGGCGTGCGCGCCTCGATGGAGCAGACCGCGACCTCGATGCAGGGCCTGGCGGCGGCGATGATGGAGACCGCCGATTCGGCGCGCCAGGCGAACCGGCTGGCGGAATCGGCCACGGTCGCGGCCCTGCAGGGCGGCGATGTGGTGCACCGCCTGGTGGCGACGCTCGAATCGATGCGCCGTTCCGCCGCGCGCCTGGACGAACTGGCGGAATCGATCGAGACCGCCTGCAGCCGCGCGGGCAGCCTGGCCCTCGACGCGGCGGTCGAAGCGGCGCAGGGCGGCCCCCAGGCCTGGACTTTCGCCCAGGCCGCCTGCGAGGTGCGGGCGCTGGCCGGACGCGCGGTGGCGGGCGCCCGCGAAGCGCGCGAGCTGGCGCGCGAGGCCATGGCGGCGATCGAGGGCGGCACCGGCATCGCGCTGGATGCCGGCTCCAGCATCGCCATGCTCACCAGCTCGGTGCAGGAAGTCGGCGACATCGTCAACCGCATCGGCAGCGCCAGCGCGGCGCGCGCCGAGAACCTGGCGGGCGTGAACCAGGCCATCGTGCGCATGGACGAGCTGACCCAGCAGGGCACGCGGATGGTCGAGGAAGCGGCCATGGCCGCGCGCTCCCTGCAGCAGCAGGCGCTCAGCCTGTCGCAGGCGGTGGCGGCGTTCCGGCTCGATGAAGCCGTGCAGGCAACGGAAGCCGAATATGAAGACGGGGTTGCCGGGACGCCGAATAAGCGCCCCGGCAACCCCGGGCATCCTTACCTACGCCTAGCAAGTAGTCGTAGGGGGAAGGACTGAAAGTTTCGGAACCTCGAGAAACCGTAGCGAGCAGGGCTCAGTTTGGGTCGAGAAGCGCAGCCGTACTTACGGTACGGCGAGCATCGCAGACCCGAAATGTGCCCGCGCAGTAGGTTTATCGAGGTTCCTTCACTCGTAGTCCTCGATCGGTGCGCAACCGCAGAACAGGTTGCGGTCGCCGTACACGTTATCGGCACGGCCGACCGGCGGCCAGTACTTGCGCTTGCGCAGCGACGGCACCGGGAAGGCGGCCACTTCGCGCGAGTAGCCGTGCTTCCAGTCGTCGGCGGTGACGACTTCCGCGGTGTGCGGCGCGCCCTTCAGCGGGTTGTCCATGCGGTCGTACTCGCCGCGCTCGACCTTCACGATCTCGGCGTGGATGGTGATCATCGCCTCGATGAAGCGGTCAAGCTCGGCCTTCGACTCCGACTCGGTCGGCTCGATCATCAGCGTGCCCGGCACCGGGAAGCTCATGGTCGGGGCGTGGAAGCCGAAGTCCATCAGGCGCTTGGCCACGTCTTCGTTGCTGATGCCGGTCTTGTCCTGCAGCGGGCGCAGGTCGATGATGCACTCGTGGGCGACCAGGCCGTCGTGGCCGGTGTACAGCACCGGATAATGCGGCGCCAGGCGGCGCGCGATGTAGTTGGCGTTCAGGATCGCCGTCTCGGTCGCAGCTAGCAGGCCTTCCGCGCCCATCATCGCGATGTACATCCACGAGATCGGCAGGATCGAGGCCGAGCCATACGGCGCGGCGCTGACCGCGCCGATGCCGGCTTCGTCCCGCAGGTAGCCGGTCGAGGCCTGGTTCGGCAGGAAGGGCACCAGGTGCGCGCCCACCGCCACCGGACCGACGCCCGGGCCGCCGCCGCCGTGCGGGATGCAGAAGGTCTTGTGCAGGTTCAGGTGGCTGACGTCGCCGCCGAAGATGCCGGGGCCCGCCACGCCGACCAGCGCGTTCATGTTGGCGCCGTCCACGTAGACCTGGCCGCCGTGCGCGTGCACGATCTCGCACAGTTCCTTGATGCCTTCCTCGAACACGCCGTGGGTCGACGGGTAGGTGACCATCACGCAGGCCAGGTTGGCGCTGTGCTGCTCGGCCTTCTTCTTCAGGTCGTCGAGGTCGACGTTGCCGTTTTCGTCGCAGGCGGTGACGACCACCTGCATCCCGACCATGCTGGCCGATGCCGGGTTGGTGCCGTGCGCCGAGGACGGGATCAGGCAGATGTTGCGGTGGCCTTCGCCGCGCGACTCATGGTACTTCTTGATGATCAGGAGGCCAGCGTACTCGCCCTGCGAACCGGCGTTCGGCTGCAGCGACACGCCGGCGTAGCCGGTCACGGCGCACAGCATCTGCTCGAGCTGGGCGATCATCTCGCGGTAGCCGACGGTCTGGTCGTCCGGGGCGAACGGGTGGATGTTCGAGAACTCGGGCCAGGTGACCGGGATCATTTCCGAGGTCGCGTTCAGCTTCATCGTGCACGAACCCAGCGGGATCATGGTGCGGTCCAGCGCCAGGTCCTTGTCCGCCAGCGCGCGCAGGTAGCGCAGCATCTCGTGCTCGGCGTGGTAGCGGTGGAATGTCGGGTGGGTCAGGTAGGCGCTGGTGCGCGAAAGAAGCGCCGGGAAACCGTCCTGGGCATCGCTGTCCAGGCTGTCGAAGTCGACGTTCGCCGGCTTGCCGGCGGCTTCGCCGAAGATCTTCGCCAGCAGCGCGATCTCGTCGCGGCCGGTGGTCTCGTCCAGCGACAGGCCGACGTGGCGGGCGTCGATGCGGCGCAGGTTGACGCCGTTTTCGACCGCGATGCGGTGGATCTCGTCGGCGTTGTCAGTGACGACGGTCAGGGTGTCGAAGAAGGTTTCGTTGGCCAGCTCGAAGCCGAGCTGCTTGAGCGAGGCGGCCAGGATGCCGGTGTAGCGGTGCACGCGGCGGGCGATCTGCTCGAGACCCTTCGGGCCGTGGTAGATCGCGTACATCGAGGCCATCACGGCCAGCAGCACCTGGGCGGTGCAGATGTTCGAAGTCGCCTTTTCGCGGCGGATGTGCTGTTCGCGGGTCTGCAGCGCCAGGCGGAACGCCTTGTTGCCCTGGGCGTCGACGGTGACGCCCGCCAGGCGGCCGGCCATGCTGCGCTTGTAGTCGTCGCGGGTGGCCAGGTAGCCGGCGTGCGGGCCGCCGAAACCGAGCGGCACGCCAAAGCGCTGGCTGTTGCCGACCACGACGTCGGCGCCCCATTCGCCCGGCGGGGTCAGCACGGTCAGGGCCAGCAGGTCGGCCGCGACCACGACCATGCTGCCTGCCGCATGCAGCTTCTCGCAGGCGTTGCGGTAGTCGCGCACGTCGCCGTTCACGCCCGGGTACTGCAGCAGCACGCCGAAGCACGACTCGGTCAGGTTCTCGATCTCGGCGGCGGCGATGGTGCGCACTTCGACGCCGATCGGGGTGGCGCGGGTGCGCACCACTTCGAGGGTCTGCGGCAGCACGTCGTCGGCGACGTAGAAGACTTTCGAGGCCGACTTGCCGACGCGCTGGATCAGCGTCATCGCTTCGGCGGCGGCGGTGCCTTCGTCCAGCATCGAGGCGTTCGCGATGCCCATGCCGGTCAGGTCGGTGATCACCTGCTGGAAGTTCAGGATCGCTTCCAGGCGGCCCTGCGAGATCTCGGGCTGGTACGGGGTGTAGGCGGTGTACCAGGCCGGGTTTTCGAAGATGTTGCGCAGGATGACGGGCGGGGTGAAGGTGCCGTAGTAGCCCTGGCCGATCATCGACTTCATGACCTTGTTCTGCGAGGCGATGCCCTTCAGCTTGGCCAGCGCGGCCTGCTCGGGCAGCGGATCGAAGAACTGGCCCAGGTCCAGCTTGTCCTTGCGGCGGATGTTGGCGGGAACGACGGCATCGATCAGGGCGGCGCGGCTCTGGTAGCCGAGGACGGACAGCATGGCTGCCTGTTCGGCGTCGGACGGACCGATGTGGCGCGGGATGAAGCCATCGCGTGCTTCGAGTTGGGTCAGGCTGGTGCGGGTCATGATAGAGGGCAGAAAAAGGAGGGGAATCGGGCGACTACCGTCGTTCCCGCGAAGGCGGGAACCCAAGTTTGGTTGAGGCTAACGCGGCGCATGCAAAACTTGGGTCCCCGCCTGCGCGGGGACGACGAGGGGGCATTAACCTTCAGTGGTCTTGCCGTAGGCCGCAGCATCCAGCAGGCCGTCGAAGGCGGCCGGATCGGCCGGCTGCAGCTTGAACAGCCAGGCGCCGTAGGCGTCGGCGTTGATCGAGTCCGGCGCGTCGGCGGTTGCCTGGTTGACGGCGGTGACGGTGCCCGAGACCGGGGCGTAGATGTCGCTGGCGGCCTTGACCGACTCGACCACGGCGGCGTCATCGCCGGCGGTGAAGGTCTTGCCGACCTGCGGCAGTTCGACGAACACGATGTCGCCCAGCGCGTCCTGCGCGTATTCGGTGATGCCCACGGTCAGGGTGCCGTCGGCCTCCTTGCGGACCCACTCGTGGGACTCGGTGTATTTCAGGTCGGCTGGGATGTTCATGCGTAGCTCCTAATGAGAGGTGAGGCGGTAAGTATAGGGGTTGTTCTTGTCGTGGCCGGCGATCAGGATGCCAGCACTTTGCCGTTGCGCACGAACGGCAGCTTGACCACAGATGCGGCCAGTTTCTTGTCGCGGATCTCGACGTGCACGGTGTCGCCCACCTGCACCTCGGCCGGCACGCGGGCCAGGGCGATCGCCTGCTGCATGCTCGGGCTGAAGGTGCCGCTGGTGATCTCGCCCGCATTGCCGGAGGCCGCCACCACTTTCTGGTGGGCGCGCAGGATGCCGCCTTTTTCGCGCAGGATCAGGCCGACGAAGTTCTGCTGCTGGCCTTTTTGCTGCAGGGCGGCCTTGCCGATGAAGTCGCGCTCGGCGGCCAGGTCGACGGTCCAGGCCAGGCCGGCGTCCAGCGGGGAGACGGTATCGTCCATGTCCTGGCCGTACAGGTTCATGCCGGCTTCCAGGCGCAGGGTGTCGCGCGCGCCGAGGCCGGCCGGCTTCACGCCGGCGGCGACCAGGGCGTTCCACAGCGCTTCGGCCTGGCTTGCCGCCACGCCGACTTCGAAGCCGTCTTCGCCGGTGTAGCCGGTGCGCGCCACCATGATTTCGCCGAACGGGGTGTCGTTCACGATCGTGACGTTGAAAGGCTTCATGGCTTCCGACGCGGCCTGGGTGCCTGGGAGCACCTGCCAGACCTTGGCGCGGGCGTTCGGGCCCTGCACGGCGATCAGGGCGATGCCGTCGTCGCTCAGGTCGGCGCGGCGCGGGGTGATGGCCAGGCCGCTATTGGTGGCGGCGTTCTGCTGGCGGATCCAGGCGATGTCCTTCTCGGCGGTGCCGGCGTTGACGACCAGGCGGAACCAGTCTTCGCGGAAGAAGTAGACGATCAGGTCGTCGATCACGCCGCCTTCCGGATTCAGCATGCAGGAGTAGAGGGCCTTGCCCGCCACCTGCAGCTTGTCGACGTTATTCGCCAGCAGGCCGCGCAGGAAAGGACGCGCGTTGGCGCCGTGCAGGTCGACCACGCACATGTGGGAGACGTCGAACATGCCGGCGTCGGTGCGGACCGCGTGGTGTTCCTCGATCTGCGAACCGTAGTTGACGGGCATGTCCCAGCCGCCAAAGTCGACCATCTTGGCCCCAAGGGAGCGGTGTGCGGAATTGAGCGGGGTCGCTTTGAGCGTCATGACGTGAGATCCTCGGGCAGTTGAATAGGGGCGTGCATCCAATGACTGCACGCGGATCGATTCCGCATGCAGTTCGCACCCCTCTGTCCTCGATACCTGAGAGATAGCGGCTGATGCCGCCTGCCCCTTCGGTGGGCCCGCCTGGGGCCGCTCTCCAGAGTTGGTCCGCCGCGCTTGCGTAGCGCTGCGTCCCCCGACCGGTCCGGTTGCCTGAGAGTTTTCGGGTGATGCCCCTTCGGCGGCAGCTTGTTCTGCGCTCTCCCGGTCAAGACTGCGAAGGATATGCGAGGCGTGACGGGAAGTCAATCAGAGGGAGGCCGCGCACTATTGCAGTGCGTCCACAAGGGCGGAAACCCGTGTTTTGTTACACTTGCCCCATGACCCCTTCCGAAAGAAGAGAGCGACTATGAGCGAAGATCAAGCAAAACAGCAAAAGGAGGCCTGGTTCACCCTCTCCGGTGACGTCAACAGCGATATGGTGCATCGTGTGTTCGAAGCCGTCGCCGAGATGGCCGAGGACGGCCTCGAGACCGCCCACGTGCTGGTGCAGTCGAACGGCGGCTATGTCAGCGACGGTCTGTGCCTGTACAACTTCCTGGCCAATTCCCCGGTCGAGTTCGTGATGTACAACGGCGGCGCGGTGGCTTCGATCGCCGTGATCCTGTTCCTGTCCGGGACCCGGCGCTACGCCAGCGAGACGGCCCGCTTCATGATCCACAAGTCGCATGCGACGGCCTCGCCGGGCTCGCGTCCGGACGCCCTCAACATCATCGTCGAAGGCCTGCGCGCGGACGACGCCCGCACCGAGGCCATCCTGCGCAAGCACATCGAGCTCACGCCGGAGCAATGGGGCATCCACCAGTACGGCGACCTGCACCTGAACGCGCGCGACGCCAAGACCGCCGGCCTGGTCAACGACGTCGTCGACTTCGCGCCGCCCAAGGGCGCCCGCCTGCGCAATATCTGATCCCGGCCGCGGCCGCCCGGTCCTGCCCATTCCGGGGCGTCCGTGGCGCCGCTCCAGCACAAAAAGACAGGGCCTGCAGCGGTTTCCCGTTGCAGGCCCTGTCGCCGTCCTTGAAGGCCGAAGGTGGCGCCGCGGCTGGTACTGCGGCGTCGCCTTCGGCCTCAGGCGGATTTAGCGGTTGCCGCCGCGGCTGCTGCCCGAGCGCGAACCCGAGCCCGAAGCCGATTGCTTGTTGCCGTCATTCTTGTGGCTCTGGCGGCCGGCTTCGGCATGCTGCTCCGGGGTGCCGCCACGGGTGCCGCCCGAACCGCCCGAACGGGAGCCCGAACCCGAACCCGACTGCTTGTTGCCGTCGTTCTTGTGGCTCTGCTGGCCAGCCTTCACGTGCTGCTCGTGGGAACCACCCTGGTTGCCCGATTTGCTGTTGTTAGCCATGATCATTCCTTTCATATATTGGAAATGTCCTGCTTACCGTAGCGTCCTGAAACATTGGAAATCAGTAGCGTTTCCGGTATTGCAATAATGCGAGCCCGGCAATTGATCTGGTATCGGATCACTGCGTGTGCTTTTGTAGGAGATACACCTACCGATAAAAAATAATCCTCCTAATTTCCATGCTGCGGCGCGACATCCGTTCTATTTCTATCTTACAAATATTGCCTAAGCGATTGTTATTATTGTTGAGCTGGATCCGGGGCGAAATGTATGTTCTTTTTGTTATCGTCATTTCCGGGTCGGTCTTCAGAATGCGGTTGCTACGAGGCAATTGTGTGCCACAATAGCATCTGGCTAGCCCAAGCACCCATCAATCACAGCCCATCATGTCATCGAGCCGAACCCGGAGCCCGGCAGCGCGCCAGGCCGCCTCGCAGCAGGCGACGCTGGATTCGCTCGCCGGTATCGCGGCAGAGCGGTTCAAGGAGCAGCTGGCGCCGATGATCGACCGCTTCGGCGCCGCCCTGGCGGACGTCGGCCAGCCGGGCATCGACGCACGCGAGGTCTACCGGCGCATGCGCTCGGCCAGGCTGCTCAAGGAAAACAGCTACGCCTACGTGCACCTGGCCGGCACCGGCATCGAAGCGGCGCTGCGCCGGGAGCTCGAACGCCTGCAGCCGCAGGGCGCCACGGGCCAGGCCGCGCCGGCGGCGCTCAGCCTGGTGCCGCTCGAAGTCATGGACAGCAAGGTCGCTTTCGGCGCCATCACCCGGCCCTTCGACATCCAGCATTCGGAACAGCTGGCGACCCTGTCGGTCCGTCTCGGCCTGTTGCTGGGCAAGGGCGTGCTGCGCGCCGACGCCAATCCCTTCCGTCCCGAAGTCTTCCTGAAAACCCTCGACGACGGCTGGCGCGAATTCGAGCCGGAAGAAGAGTCGCACGACCTGGTGCTGGGACTGCTGCGGCCCGGACTGGTGTGCGATTTCGCGCCGCTGTACGACGCCCTGGTCGAGGCGCTGGCCCGCAAGGACGGCCAGCCCGGCTCGGTCGAGGCGCTGCGCATCCAGAAGACCGACGACGCGGCGGCGGCGCGGGCGGCGCGCGCCAGCGGCAAGGCCGCGCTGGCCGAGCAGCTGCGCAAGCTGTTCGGGGACGGCGAAGCCCCGGTCGATGTGCCGCTGATTCCCGAACTGCCCGAGATGCCGCAAGGGGCGGGCGGCTGGCGGCCCAGCGCGGCGGCCGGGTTTGCATCGGCGCCGCAGGCGGGCGCCGCCGGGGCGGTCGCGCCCGGAGTCCGGGTGGCGGCCGGGTTCGCGCCAGCGGGTGGCATTGGCGCCGCGCCGGCCGGTAGCACCGCCGCCGCGCCCGCCGACGGCAGTACCGCCGCGCCTGTCGCCGGGATTGCCGACGCCACGCCCATCTCTGCGCCGGGTCCGGCGCAACACGCTGACTTGCTGGTTCCCGGCCAGGCCGCGCCGCTGCTGGAGCTGCTGGCCCGCATCGAACCGTCCCTGCATGCCCGGGAGCCTGTCCAGGCAGGTCCCGCGGCAACCGGCGCGCCGTCGCAGGAGGTGTTCTACCTGCCGCGCTTTGCCCGGAGCCTGCCCAAGGGCAGCCTGTCGCGCGGCGACGAAAGCACGCTGGGCCTGCTGTCGCGGGTGTTCGAGACCGTGCTGCTGGACCACAGCATTCCGCCGCAGACGCGCGAGCTGCTGCGCGTGCTGCAGATGCCGGTGCTGAAGGCGGCCCTGCTCGACAAGAACTTCTTCTTCGAGGAAGCGCACCCGGCGCGGCGCCTGGTCGACCTGATGTCGCGCATGGGCTGGGAGCAGCGCAAGGACGCGGACGATCCGCTGTTCCAGGCGATGCAGCGCAGCGTCGAGCGTGCCGGCCAGGCCCGGCCCGAGGCCTTCGCCGAGGCGGTGGCCGAGCTCGAAGCCGGCATCGCGGCCGAGGAAAGCGCCCAGGACCAGGCCCTGGCCGGTCCGGTGGCCAGCGCCCTGAAGCAGGAAAAGATGCAGGTCGCTGCCCGCGCCGCGCGCGATGCCGTGCTGCTGCGCGTGCAGGCCGGCGACGTCGGCCAGGTGGTCGGCGGCTTCCTCGAGCAGCGCTGGACCACGGTCATGACCTTCGCCTACAGCATCGAAGAGGACAAGCCGGGCGCGGTCGGCAACGCCACCCGCGCGATGGACGACCTGATCTGGAGCGTCAGGCCGAAGCCGACCCAGGAGCAGCGCAAGGCCCTGATCGGCAAGCTGCCGCGCCTGCTGACCACGCTGAACAAGTGGCTCGACGCGATCAAGTGGCAGGACGCCGAGCGCCTGCAATTCTTTGCCCGCCTGGCCGAATGCCATGCCTCGATCGTGCGCGCGCCGATCGAACTGTCGTCCGAGCGCCAGCTTGAACTGGCGGTCGAGGCGGCCCAGCAGGACGCACTGCGCCGGGTCGAGCTGGAGCAGCTGGCTTCCGAGCAGGAGGCCGCGCGCCGGCAGGCGATCTCGCCGGTGGATGGCCTGGAGCGCGGGATGTGGTTCGAATTCCGCATGCAGGACGGCGCGCGCAAGGTCAAGCTGGCCTGGGTCAGCCCGCTGCGCACCCTGTTCATCTTTTCCGGCGCCGGACGGCGCGAAGCCTTCTCGCTGTCGGCCGAAAAATTCGCCGAACTGCTGCACGCCGGCACCGCGCGCGTGCTGGCCATCGATGGCGTGGTGGGACAGGTGCTGTCGGAGGCGATGGGGCAGGGGGCGGTCAACGATGCGGCGCCGAAGGCCGCTGCCGCCTGAGCGACGGTGCGAGGGTGAGCGCGATTCCTGCGGTATAGTCGAGCCGCCAGCAACCCCGACAATACCGACATGATCTGGTGGTCCCACCTCTCGGCCCTGGGCGGCCTGAACGTCACCGCGCTCCTCGCACTGGCCATCGCCGCCTGGCTGGTCGGCGCGCACTGCTGGCGCCTGGCGCTGGCGTGGTGCCTGCTGTTCGGCGGGGCGCTGGCGGTGGCGGCGGCCAGCCAGGTCGCCTTCCTCGGCTGGGGCCTTGGCGTGCGGGCGCTGGACTTCACCGGCTTTTCCGGCCACGCCACGCGCGCCGCGGCCGTGTTCCCGGTGGCGCTGTTCCTGCTGGCCGAAAGGCGGGGACGGCGCCGCGCGGAACGGCGCAGCGCCAGCCGGCCGGACGGCCAGCCGGACCGGCGCCGCGAAGGCTGGCTGCACGGCGCCGTGCTGCTCGGGGCGCTGCTGGCCGCGGCGGTGGCTGTCGCGCGCGTCAAGGTCCACGCCCACTCGGCCAGCGAAGCCGCGGCGGGCTGCCTGCTGGGCCTGGCCGCGGCCGCCCTGTTCGTCGCGCGCTCCCGCGCCGCGCGCGACCGCACGCCCCAGCCATTGCTGCTCGGGCTGCTGGCGGCGACCATCCTGCTGCCGCGCGCCGATCCGGCGAATTCCCACCAATGGCTGACGGTGGCGGCCCTCAAGCTGTCCGGCAATGACCGGGTCTGGCTGCGCAACGGCTGGCAGCCGGCCCGGGCGCCCTACGTGCCGCCGTGCGCTCCGGCGAAGCGCCGTTTCGGGGTGCTCTGCACCTGATTGACCCGCAGGCATTGGTCGCCAAGGCGCCAGCGGGTCGTCGGACAGGCGCCTCCCCGGTCCGTTGACCGACCACTTTGGCGCGCAAAGCGGGCCAAATCTTGGCCGTAAAGCAAGGAACAGGTGGTATGATGCAGCTTTTGACAGATACCCCTCCACCCTGAGCAAACGTGCGTCTATCCTCCATCAAATTGTCGGGATTTAAGTCTTTCGTCGATCCCACCAATTTCCAGGTGCCGGGGCAACTGGTTGGCGTGGTCGGCCCGAACGGATGCGGCAAGTCGAACATCATCGATGCCGTACGCTGGGTGCTGGGCGAATCGAAGGCCTCGGAACTGCGCGGCGAGTCGATGCAGGACGTGATCTTCAACGGCTCGACTTACCGCAAGCCGGCCGGGCGCGCCTCGGTCGAGCTGGTGTTCGACAACAGCGCCGGCAAGGCGGCCGGGCAGTGGGGCCAGTACGGCGAGATCGCCGTCAAGCGCACCCTCACGCGCGACGGCACCTCGACGTACTACATCAACGGCCAGCCGGTGCGCCGGCGCGACATCCAGGACATCTTCCTCGGCACCGGCCTGGGCCCGCGCGCCTACGCCATCATCGGCCAGGGCATGATCTCGCGGATCATCGAATCGCGCCCCGAGGAACTGCGCGTGTTCCTGGAAGAGGCGGCCGGCGTCTCCAAGTACAAGGAGCGGCGCCGCGAGACCGAGAACCGGCTGTCCGACACGCGCGAGAACCTGGTGCGGGTGGAGGACATCCTGCGCGAGCTGAACGCCAACCTCGAAAAGCTGGAAGCCCAGGCGGCCGTCGCCAACCGCTTCCACCAGCTACAGGCCGACCAGGAAGAAAAGCAGAAGCTGCTCTGGCTGCTGCGCAAGAACGAGGCCAAGGCCGAGCAGGCGCGCTGGTTCCTCGAGATGGAACAGGCCCAGACCGGCCTCGAAGAACAGAACGCGAAGATGCGCCACCTGGAGCTGGAACTGGAGCGGATGCGCCAGGCGCACTACGCCCTAGGGGACCGCCTGCACGCCGCCCAGGGTGAGCTGTACCAGACCAATTCCGAGATCGGCAGCCTGGAGGCGCAGATCAAGTTCGTGGTCGAGTCGCGCACCCGGCTGCAGAACCAGATCGGCACGCTCACCGCCCAGCGCGAACAGTGGCTGAACCAGGCCAGCGAGACCCAGGAACAGATCGAGGAAGCGGAATTCCGGCTCGAAGAACTGGCGGCCCGCGTCGAGGGCGCGCAGATCGCGGTGGAAGCGCAGAACGAGCGCCTGCCGGAGCTGGACGCCGCCTGGCGCGCCGCCCAGGAACGGGCGACGGAGTCGCGCGCCCGCATCATGCAGGTCCAGCAGCGCATCGAGCTGTCGTCGGCGCACCAGCGCAATGCCTCCAACATTCTTGCCACGCTGGCGACGCGCCGCGAGCGCCTGCAGCAGGAGCGCGGCAACCTGAACCTGCCGGACGCCGGCCACCTCGACAACCTCCGTATGCAACTGGAGGAAAAACAGGTGGCGCTTGAAGAGTACACGCTGCTGCTGGAAGAAGCCGCCAGCCGCCAGGAGTCCAGCGAGCAGGAACGGCGCGAGGCGCATGCCTTGGTCGCGCAGGAGAGCGCCGCGAATGCCAAGCTGGAGGCGCGCCTGTCGGCGCTGCGCCAGCTGCAGGACCGGGTCCAGACCCAGGGCAAGGTCCAGCCCTGGCTGCAGAAGCACGAACTCGACAGGCTGCCGCGCCTGTGGCAGAAGCTCGACATCGAGGCCGGCTGGGAGACCGCGCTGGAATCGGTCCTGCGCGAGCGTACCGGCGCCCTCGAAATCTCGAACCTGGACTGGGCGCGCGGGTTCTTCGGCGATGCGCCGCCGGCCCGCATGGCGCTGTACACGCCGTCGAGCGGGGCCGGCGCTCCTATCGAACACCACGGCCTGAAACCCTTCGCCAGCCTGCTCAAGCTGAACGACCCGGGCCTGCGCGGCCTGCTCGACGACTGGCTGCACGAAGTCTACGTGGCGGACGACCCGGGCACTGCCCTGGCCCAGCGCGAGCGCCTTCCGTCCGGCGGCTGTTTCGTCACGCCGCATGGCCACATCGTCAGCCGCTCCAGCGTGCGCTTCTATGCCGCCGACGCCGAGCAGGACGGGGTGCTGGCGCGCCAGCATGAAATCGACAATACGGCCAAGCAGCTGCGCGCCCAGGCCCTGCTCCTGGACGAGGCGCGCACCCGCGCGACCCGCGCCGACGCAGCCGTGTCC
This sequence comes from Telluria sp. Soil_C_11, assembly GCF_057657395.1. Classification (NCBI taxonomy): domain Bacteria; kingdom Pseudomonadati; phylum Pseudomonadota; class Betaproteobacteria; order Burkholderiales; family Oxalobacteraceae; genus Telluria; species Telluria sp. Soil_C_11. The sequence goes on from NZ_JBDGIN010000002.1 coordinate 540,000, forward strand.
GACTTGCAGCGCCGCCTGCAGGAAGGCCGCCAGAAAGTCGCCACCCTGCAGCGCGAAACCCACGCCCTGCAGATCGAGGTGGTCAAGCAGGCCGAGGTCGAGGCCCGCTTCAACCAGCGCAGCGGCCAGATCTCCGCCGACCTCGACGAAATCGCGGCCCAGGAATCCGAGCAGCGGCAGGCCAAGATGGAAGCCGAGGCGCAGTTCGAAGAGCTGGACATGGAACTGGCCGAGCTGCAGGGATCGCACGAGGATGGCCAGGTCGCGTTCCAGGAAAAGGAGCGCGCCCTGAACGAGGCGCGCGAAAAACTGCGCGAGCTGGAACGCGCGGCCCAGGAAGCGGTGTTCGCCGAGAAGACCCAGCGCACCCGTATCGAGGAACTGCGGCGCACCATCGCCACCGCCAACCAGCAGGCGGCCCAGGTCCTGGAAAGCATCGGCGCCGGGAAAATGGAACTCGAGGCGCTGGAATCGGGCACCGCCGCCGAAGGCCTGCAGGAACTGCTGGCGCGCCGCACCGCCCAGGAACAGGCGCTGTCCGACGCGCGGCACGAACTGGACCAGTTGACCCAGCAGCTGCGCAGCGCCGAGGAAGCGCGCATGGCGGCCGAACGCAGCCTGCAGCCGCAGCGCGAGCGCATCACCGAGATGCAGCTGAAGGAGCAGGCCGCGCGCCTGAACCAGGAACAGTTTGCCGAAGCCCTGAACGCCACCGGCGCCGACGAAGCCGAGCTGTCGCAGAAGCTGAACCCGGAGATGAAGCCGCAATACCTGCAGGGCGAGGTGACGCGCCTGGCGAATGCGATTTCCGCGCTCGGCGCGGTGAACCTGGCGGCGGTCGAGGAACTGGCCCAGGCCACGGAGCGCAAGCGCTTCCTCGACTCGCAGTACGCCGACCTGCAGGAAGCGATCGCCACGCTGGAGGGGGCGATCGCGCGCATCGACCGCGAATCGCGCGACCTGCTGCAGGACACCTTCGACCGCGTCAACGAGAATTTCTCGGAACTGTTCCCGATCCTGTTCGGCGGCGGCACGGCCAAGCTGGTGATGACCGGCGAAGAGATCCTCGACGCCGGCGTGCAGGTGATGGCCCAGCCGCCGGGCAAGAAGAACGCCACGATCCACCTGCTGTCCGGCGGGGAAAAGGCGCTGACCGCGACCGCGCTGGTGTTCTCGATGTTCCGTTTGAATCCCGCGCCGTTCTGCCTGCTCGACGAGGTGGACGCGCCCCTGGACGACGCCAATACCGAGCGCTTCTGCCGCATGGTGAAGCGCATGTCCGACCATACCCAATTCCTCTTCATCTCGCACAACAAGATCGCGATGGAGATGGCCAACCAACTGATCGGTGTGACGATGCAGGAGCAGGGCGTATCGCGCATCGTGGCGGTGGACATGGAGTCCGCCGCGAATTTCGCTACTGAGGCACAAGCAGCATGACTGATTTCCAAATGAGCCTGATCGCGGCCGGCGGCGTCTTCGTCGTTGGCGTCATTAGTTACAACAAGTGGCAGGAGTACAAGGCCCGCAAGAGCGTCGAGCGCGCTTTCGCGTCGAGCCATGACGACGTGCTGATGAAGAGCGGGGCCGCGCCCGCTGCGCCTGTCGAAGCCGCCGCGGCCGACCGCCAGGAACCGGTGCTGGACGCCAACGCCGACGCGCCGTTCGCCGAACTGTCCGGCGCCGACGCGCTGGCCGAGCCGGTCGTGCATGCGCCGCCGCCGGAGCCGAGCGGCGTGGCCGTCGGCGGCGGTGCGCCCGGCGTGCCGTCGGCCGGCGCCGCATCCGGGGCCGCGATGGCGGCCCTCGACCCGCTGGCCGGCCTGCCGGGCGCCAGGCCGGACACCTCGCCGGCCCAGCTGGCCGAGAACCTGGTCGATCCGCTGATCGATTGCCTGATCCCGCTGAACATCGAAGGCGCCCTGCGCGGCGACAAGATCCTGCCTGCGCTGCTGAAGCTGCGCCGGGTCGGCAACAAGCCGGTGCATTTCGTCGGCCTGGCCGTGAACGGCGACTGGGAGCCGATCGTGCACGGCGGCGTCTACACCAAGCTGCAGGCCGGCGTGCAGCTGGCCACCCGCACCACGGCCCTGAACGAACTCGAATACTCGGAGATGGTCACGCGCCTGCGCGCGGTGGCCGACGAGATCGGCGCCGAGCCGGAAGTGCCGGACATGATCGAGGTGATGAGCGAGGCGAAGAACCTGCACCGCTTCGTCGCCGGCCACGACGCCCAGCTGGGCGTGAACCTGGCCTCGAAAGGCGCGCCGTGGGCGATGTCGACCCTGATCGGCGCGCTCGAAAACCAGGGCTTCGACGTGCGCCCGGACGGCCGTTTCGCGATGCCGGACAAGGAAGGCAATGCAGGCGCGGTCCTGTTCACGCTGTCGACCAACGTCAACCTGGGCGCCGACACCACCTCGCGCCTGACCCTGCTGCTCGACGTGCCCTGCGTCGCTCCTGCGCATGACGGCTTCGGCAAGATGGTCGCCTGCGCCAAGTCGCTGGAACAGCGCCTGGACGCCGCCATCGTCGACGACTTCGACCAGCCGCTGTCGGACCAGGCGCTGGACGAGATCGCCGGCCAGGTGCGCGAGTTCTACCAGGAGATGGAAGCGGCCGACATCCCGGCCGGTTCGACCCGCGCGCTGCGCCTGTTCAGCTAAGAGGCGTCCATGGCTGAACAGCACGACTACCTCGAGCGCATGGCATGGCTGGTCAAGGAGCTGAACCACCACATCTATAACTACCACGTACTCGACGCGCCGACCATTCCGGACGCCGAGTACGACAAACTGTTCCGCGAGCTGCAGGAGCTCGAGGCGGCGCATCCGGAAGCGGTATCCAACGACACGCCGACCTCGCGCGTGGGTGGCGCGCCGATCCCCGAGTTCAAGCAGGTGACGCATGCGATGCCGATGCTGTCGCTGAACAACGGCTTCAGCGACGAGGACATCGACAACTTCGACCGCCGCGTGCGCGACGGCCTCGATGTCGGCCGGGGTACCCAGGTCGAGTATGCGGCCGAGCTGAAGTTCGACGGCCTGGCGATCAGCCTGCGCTACGAGAACGGCGTGTTCGTGCAGGCCGCCACCCGCGGCGACGGCTACACCGGCGAAGACGTCTCGGCGAACATCCGCACCATCAAGGTGATCCCGCTGCGCCTGCAGGGCAACGACATTCCGGACGTGCTCGAAGTGCGCGGCGAGGTCCTGATGTTCAAGCAGGACTTCGAGCGCCTGAACCAGCGCCAGCGCGACGCCGGCCAGAAGGAATTCGCGAACCCGCGCAACGCCGCCGCCGGCAGCCTGCGCCAGCTCGACGCCCGCATCACCGCCCAGCGCAAGCTGCGCTTCTTCGCCTACGGCATCGGCGTGCTGGAAGGCGCGGAGATGCCCGATTCGCACTCGAAGGTGCTGGACTGGTTCGAGCGCCTCGGCCTGCCGGTATCGAAGGAACGCGCCGTGGTCCGCGGCTGCGAAGGCATCCTCGCTTACTTCCGTTCGATCGGCGAGAAGCGCAAGTCGCTGCCCTACGAAATCGACGGCGTGGTCTACAAGGTCGACCGCATCGCCGACCAGGCCAGGCTCGGCTTCGTCTCGCGCGCGCCGCGTTTCGCGCTGGCGCACAAGTTCCCGGCCGAGGAAGCGCTGACGACGGTGCAGGCGATCGACGTGCAGGTCGGCCGTACCGGCGCGATCACGCCGGTGGCGCGCCTGACGCCGGTATCGGTCGGCGGCGTGACGGTCACCAACGCCACCCTGCACAACGAAGACGAAGTGCGCCGCAAGGACGTGCGCGTGGGCGATACCGTGATCGTGCGGCGCGCCGGCGACGTGATCCCGGAAGTGCTGGCGGTGGTGCTGGAGCGCCGTCCGCAGCCGGAACCGATGGTCTACACCCTGCCGCAGACCTGCCCGGTGTGCGGTTCGCACGTGGTGCGCGAAGAGGGCGAGGCGGTGGCGCGCTGCTCCGGCGGCCTGACCTGCGCGGCCCAGCGCAAGGAAGCGATCCGCCACTTCGCCGGCCGCCGCATGATGGACATCGAAGGCCTGGGCGACCGCTACATCGACAGCCTCGTCGAGTGCGACCTGATCCACGGCGTGGCCGACCTGTACCGCCTGACGCTCGACGACTTGCTGAAGATGAAGCGCCTGGCCGACGAGCGCGACGGCACCACGCCCGAGACAGTCAAGCAGGGCAAGGTCGCGACCAAGTGGGCCGACAACCTGCTGGCCGCGATCGCCGCCAGCAAGCGTCCGCCGCTCGAACGCCTGCTGTTCGCGCTCGGCATCCGCCACGTGGGCGAATCGACCGCCAAGACCCTGGCCGACTGGCTGGGCAGCCTGGCGCTGGTGCGCCGTGCGCCGGCCGCGCTGCTGCGCGTATTGCCGGATATCGGCGGCACCGTGGCCGAGGCGATCGCCGAATTCTTTGCCGAGCCGAAGAACCAGCAGGCGCTCGATGCGCTGCTGGCCGCCGGCGTCGCACCGCAGGGCGAGCATGCGCCCCGGGCCCAGCTGCGCGAGCGCCTCGACGAGGTCAAGCTGCTGGCCGCGCTCGACATCCCGAAACTGACCGAGCCGCGCGCGCGCCAGCTGCTGGCGGACGGCCGCACGCTGGACGAGCTGGGCCACCTGAAGATCTTCAGCGTGTTCGGCCTGCCGGACAGCATCGTCGCCGCGCTGGAGGAATGGATGGCGGCGCCGGGCAGGCGCGAGACGGTGCAGCAGCTCGCCGACTTGCGCCGCGAGTTGCTGGCGCTGCTGCCGGAAGAAGCCCCGGCCGGCGACGAAGGCCCGCTGGCCGGCAAGACCTTCGTGCTGACCGGGACCCTGCCCACCATGTCGCGCGACCAGGCCGGCGCCCTGATCGAGGCGGCCGGCGGCAAGGTCTCGGGCTCGGTGTCGAAGAAGACCTCCTACGTGGTGGCCGGCGCCGAGGCGGGCAGCAAGCTGGAGAAGGCCGAAAGCCTGGGCGTGACCGTGCTCGACGAAGCCGGCCTGCTGGCGCTGCTCCCCAAATAAGAAGATTGGAGTAACACGATGAGTGCAATCAAGAAGGCCGTCTTCCCGGTCGCCGGCCTGGGCAGCCGCTTCCTGCCGGCCACCAAGGCCCAGCCGAAGGAGATGCTGCCGATCGTCGACAAGCCGCTGATCCAGTACGCGGTCGAGGAGGCGGTGGCCGCCGGCGTGACCGAGATGATCTTCATCACCGGCCGCAACAAGCGCGCGATCGAAGACCATTTCGACAAGGCCTACGAACTCGAGGCCGAGCTGGAGGCGCACGGCAAGGAAGAACTCCTGAAGCTGGTGCGCGGCGTGATCCCGAAGAGCGTCAATTGCATCTACATCCGCCAGTCCGAGCCGCTGGGCCTGGGCCACGCCGTGCTGTGCGCGCGCCCGGTGGTCGGCAACGAGCCGTTCGCGGTGCTGCTGGCCGACGACTTCATGGACAGCGCGCCCGGCCACAAGCCGGTGCTGGCCCAGATGACCGACCTGTACGCCTACGAGAAGTGCAGCGTGCTGGCGGTGCAGGAGGTGCCGCGCGCGAACACCCGCCAGTACGGCATCGTCAGCGCCAGCGCCTACCGGCCCGACCTCGAACTGGTCTCGGGCATCGTCGAGAAGCCGCAGCCCGACGAGGCGCCATCGACCCTGGCCGTGGTCGGCCGCTACGTGCTGTCCGGCGCGATCTTCGATCACCTGGCCACCATCGGCGCGGGCGCCGGCGGCGAGATCCAGCTCACCGACGGGATCGCCGCGCTGATGAACGAGGAGCGCGTGCTGGCCTACCGCTACGCCGGCCAGCGCTATGATTGCGGTTCCAAGCTCGGTTACCTGAAGGCGACCACGGCGATGGGCCTGAAGCATCCGGAAACCGCCGCCGGCTTCGCCGGGTTCCTGGCAGAATTGCGGGCCGAGACAGGGGAGGGAACATGACGATCCGCGACATCCTGAAGATGGGCGATCCGCGCCTGCTGCGCGTCGCCGAGCCGGTGAAGGAACTCGACACCCCGGAACTGCACGCGCTGGTCAGGGACATGTTCGAGACCATGCACGCGGTGAACGGCGCCGGCCTGGCCGCGCCGCAGATCGGCGTCAACCTGCAGCTGGTGATCTTCGGCTTCGGCAGCAACCAGCGTTATCCGGACGCGCCGGCGGTGCCGGAAACGGTGCTGATCAACCCGGTCCTGAAACCGCTGTCCGACGAGATGGAAGAGGGCTTCGAAGGCTGCCTGTCGGTGCCGGGCCTGCGCGGCAGCGTGCCCCGTCATATGCGTTTGCACTATGAAGGCGTCGATCAATATGGAAATCCTATCAGTCGCGACGTCGACGGTTTCCATGCGCGCGTGGTGCAGCACGAGGTCGACCACCTGCTGGGCATCCTCTACCCGATGCGCATCAAGGACTTTTCCCGCTTTGGCTTTACCGAAGTCATGTTCCCCCATCTCGATCCGAAAGCAGACGATTGAACAAGCAATACCTGATCGTGCTGGCCGCCTGCATGGCGCTCGCACCCCTGGCCGGCGCCGACGAGCTGTTCACGAAAATCGACGCCGCGCCAAAAAGCGAATTCTGGATCGACAGCGGCTTCGCCACCTGGCACTTCGACCGCGACAAGGACCTCAACGGCGGCAACCGCGGCCTGGCGGCGGAGTACCGCTTCTCGGGCACCATGTCGGCCGCCGCGGGCCGCTTCTATAACAGCGACCGCGCATACTCGAACTACGCCGGCGTGATCTGGCAGCCGTACGCGCTGGGACCGGTGCGCCTGGGCGCGGCGATCGCCGCCTTCGACGGCTATCCGCACATGCGCGACGGCGGCTGGTTCCCGGCCGTGATTCCGACCGTGACCTACGAATACCAGCGCGTGGGCGTCAACGTCGGCATCATCCCGACCTACAAGGACCGGCTGTACGGCGGCATTTCGGTGCAGTTGAAGCTCAGGCTGTTTTGAGCCCGCGTCCGAAAACCGGGCGCTGACCCCTAGCGGGCCGGGTAGGGACTCTTCCCGCCCTCGGCAATGAAGGCGTCGATGCGCGCCTCCAGCACCGGCAGCGGCACCGAGCCGAGCTGCAGCACGGTGTCGTGGAAGGCGCGGATGTCGAACTTCGGCCCCAGCGCCGCCTCCGCCTTCCGGCGCGCATGCATGATCGCCATCTGGCCCAGGTAATACGAGAGGGCCTGGCCCGGCCACGAGATGTAGCGGTCGACCTCGGTCTCGATCTCGTGGTCGGACAGGGCCGTGTTGTCGTGCATGTAGGCCTGCGCCTGCTCGCGGGTCCAGCCCTTGGCGTGGATGCCGGTGTCGACCACCAGGCGCGCCGCGCGCCAGGCCTGGTAGCTCAGCATGCCGAACATTTCGTAGGGCGTCTCGTAGATGCCCAACTCGGTGCCCAGGCGCTCCGAATACAGGGCCCAGCCCTCTCCATAGGCCGAGATGTAGGCCCGGCGGAACGGCGGCACGCCGGTCTGTTCCTGCGCCACCGGCACCTGGAAGGCGTGGCCCGGCGCCGATTCGTGCAGGGTCAGCGCCGGCAGGCTGTAGAGGGCGCGCGCCGGCAGGTTGTAGGTATTCACCAGGTAGACCCCGGGGCCGCCGCGCGCCGAGGTGTAGTAGGGCGCCTGGTCGGCCGGCACCGGGATGATGGCGAAGCGGCGCCGCGGCAGGTAGCCGAAGTACTGCCCGGCCTTGGCGTCGAACTTCTTGGCGATCCAGGCGGCGCGCATCAGCAGTTCTTCCGGGGTCTTGGCGTAGAACTGCGGATCGCTGCGCAGGAACGCCAGGAAGGCCGGCAGTTCGCCATCGAAGCCGGCCTGGCGCATGGCCTGCTGCATCTCGGCGCGGATCTTCGCCATCTCGGACAGGCCGATGGCGTGGATCTGGTCGGCGCTCAGCGAGGTGGTGGTGTATTCGACGATCTTCGACTGGTAATACGCCTTGCCGTCCGGGAGGCTCTCGGCCGCAAGAAGCGTGCGCGCCTTCGGGAAGTACTCGCTGCGCACATACGCCAGCACTTCGGCGTGGGCCGGCTGCACGCTGTCGCGGATCGCGGCCGCGCCTTCCTCGCGCAGGCGGGCCTGCTCGGCGGCCGGGATGTTCGCCGGCATGTTGCGGAAGGGCGCGTAGAAGATGGTGTCCTGCGGCGACTTCGCTTGCGCCACCGAGACCAGCGGCGCGTCGCGCCCGGCCAGCGTCACGCGCGGCGGCGTGAAGCCGCGCGCCAGGCCGGCGCGCATGTTCGCCAGCTGTTCGCGGAAATAGCGCGGCATGTCGCGCAGTTCGGCGATGTAGTCGCGGTACTCCTGCGCCGACTTGAACTGGCGCCGCGCGGCGTAGGTGATGTCGGTCCAGAAGGCGCTGTCGGCGTTGACCGGCTGCTCGTATTCGTGGAAGCGCTGGGCTTCGGCCAGGGCCTTGATCTGGGGGCGGTAGACGGCATAGTTGATCTGCTCGGCCTGCGACAGCGAAGCCGGATCGATGGCGTCGAGGCGTGTCAGCACGTTTTCCCAGTAACGCCGCCGGACTTCCTGGGTGGCGGCGTCGACGTGCGGCAGTTCCGGACGCACGCCTTTCGGCAGGTCGTCGTCGTCGGCCAGGCGCTGGGCGATGCGCCATTTCCATTCCTGCTGGTAGATGGCCTGGAAGCGGGCGTCGGCGCTGCTGTCCGGGGCGGCTGCCCAGGAGGCGGCCGGCGCCAGCGCCGACAGGGAGAGAAGGAGCGCCAGTGCGGCGCCCGGGTAGCGATGGGTCATGGTGGTTTCCTCGGCGTCCAGTTCAGCGTTTCACTTTGCCCCAGGCCTCGCCCGCGCGCCACGACGGCATCGCGGGCGCATTCGCCACCGCATAGCCCAGGTTCAGCGTGAACTGGGCCTGCTGTACCATGCCGGACAGGTCCCAGGCGGGGTCGTACTGGTCGCTGACCTGGTGGTAATCCCTGGTGAAGGCGCGCATGCGTCCGCTGGACGCCGCCGGGTCGTGGGCGAAGGCGAAGCTGCCGTCGCCCGAGAACACGGCCGAGCCGACGTTGAAGGCCGGCACCCCGGCCTTGGCGAAGCTGAAGTGGTCGGCGCGGAAGTAGGCGCCGCCCAGGTCCGGCACGGCGGGCGCCAGCGTCAAGCCCATCGCCTGCGCCACCTGGCGCGATGTCTCGGCCAGCGAGCTGCGTTCGGCGCCGGGCACGCCGATGTCGCGGGTGGGGCCGACGAAGTTCATGCTGTCGAGGTTGAGGTCGGCGGCCGTCTTTGCCAGCGGCCACATTGGTGCGCGGGTGTAGGCCAGGCTGCCCAGCAGGCCCTGTTCCTCGGCGCAGGGCCACAGGAAGATCTGGGTGCGGCGCGCCGGATGCGCCACCGCGGCCTGGGCCATCGCCAGCAGGGCGGCGGTGCCGGAACCGTTGTCGATGGCGCCGTTCCAGATGTGGTCGGCCTTGCCGTTCTGGGTGTCGATGCCGAGGTGGTCCCAGTGCGCCGAGTAGATCACCGTTTCGTCGCGCAGCTTCGGATCGGTGCCGGGGACGATGCCGGCCACGTTGTATTCGGCCACCTGGCGCACTGCGCTCTTCACCTCGGCATGGACGCTGGCCGGCAGCAGCACCGGGCGGAAGCCCCTGGCCTCGGCGCGGGCGCGCAGGGCGTCGAGGTCCTGGCCGGCGGCCTGGAACAGGGTGCGCGCCATGTCTTCGCTGATCCAGCCCTGCAGCGCGTTGCCCGGGCCGGCCAGGTGGAACTGCTCGTGCGAGAAGCTGTTCACCGGCACGCTCCACGGATAGGACGCGGACGGCGTCGTGTGGATCAGCAGGATGCCGGCCGCGCCCTGGCGCACCGCTTCCTCGAACTTGTAGGTCCAGCGGCCGTACCAGGTCAGCGACCTGCCGCCGAAGCGGTCCGGCTCGGCGGCGGTGGGCTGCGGGTCGTTCACCATCGCCACCAGCAGCTTGCCTTTCACATCCACGCCCTGGAAGTCGTTCCAGTGTTCCTCCGGGGCGTCGATGCCGTAGCCGACGAACAGGACCGGCGCGTCGAGCCGGGTGTCAAGCTGGCCGTTGGCATTGGCGTACACCACGTCGTTGCCGAACGCCGTCTCGATGACCTTGCCGCCGGCATCGAAGCGCAGCAGGCTGCCGGGCTGGGTCTTCTGCCCGACCAGCTCGACCTTTTGCCGGTAGCCCTTGCCGGCCGCCGGCTTGAGGCCGATGGCGGCAGCCTGGGTTTCCAGGTAGCGCACGGTGAGTTCGCCGCCGCGCTGGCCGGTGCCGCGGCCTTCGAGCAGGTCGTCGGCGAGGAAGGACAGGTGGGCGCGCAGCGGCGCTTCCAGCACCGCGGGCGCGGCAGCGGGAGCGGCCGAGGCTGCCGTCGCGCCGAAGACGGCGGACGGGGCGGCGAGCAGTGCGGCGAGGAGGGGCGCAGCCAGCAGGGCGGCGGCGTGGGTTCGGCGGTCTGGCATGGATACGTTGGTCGTGGTGGAAAGTGTCGATGGTAGCAGGCCGCGGTGCCGTGTGGCACAGGAAAATATTGTCACGACATTACGGAGCCGCACGTGACAATCCCGCTATAATGTGCCCCACATGCCTTGGCCGCCTCGGCGGTGCCGCACCAAGATAAATCAAGCTGACCTGCATGGAAAGAGACGACAAAGAGCGGCAACAACAGAGCGATGACGGCTCGGCGCCGCCGCGGGCGGACGCCTCCGCGCGCCGGCTGCATCCGTGGCGCCGCATCAGCGGACAATTGGTGACGCTGATCGGCGAGAGCGGATTTTGCGCGCTGTTCGGGCGCGCATTGCGCACGATGGCGGTCCGTTACGAATGGCTGAGCGTGGATCCCACGCGCAAGTCGATCGACGGGCTGCTGGGTGCGCTGGAGCGCGACCTGGCGGGCATCGATCCCGCCGTGGCCGCCATCGCGAACACGGAATTGCTGACTACATTCACGAAACAGCTGTCGTCGCTGATCGGCGAGGCGCTCACGGCCCGGCTCCTCGCCCACGCCACGGCCTCGGAGCAGGACGGACCGGAAGATGTACAGGAGCACAAGTAAATGACCGACAAAGTACGCCTGGGATTGCTGGCCACCGGAGTTCCGGGCCTCGATGTCCTCCTCGGCGGCGGCCTGACCGAATATTCCTTCACCCTGATCGCGGGCGCGCCCGGCAGCGGCAAGACCACGCTGGCGCACCAGATCATGTTCGCGCTGGCCGGGCCGGAACGGCGCGCGCTGTTCTTCACCGTGCTCGGCGAGCCGCCGCTGAAGATGCTGCGCTACCAGCAGCAGTTTTCCTTCTTCGACATGGCGCTGGTCGGCCCCTGCATCCGCTACGTGAACCTGGCCGACGACTTGCGCGCAGGCCACTTCCACGGCGTGCTCGAGCGCATCATGCGCGAGGTCGAGGATTTCGGGCCGGGGCTGGTGTTCGTCGACTCCTTCCGCTCGGTCATGCAGGCGGCGCGCAGCGGCAACGAGGGCCTGTCCGACCTGCAGGCCTTCATCCAGGAACTGGGTTCGCGGATGGCGACCTGGCAGGCGACCACCTTCCTGATCGGCGAATATTCGCAGGCCGACGTCGAGGCCAATCCGATCATCACGGTGGCCGACGGCATGATGACCCTGTACCAGGCCAACGACGACAACTCGGCACTGCGCAAGCTGCGCGTGAACAAGATGCGCGGCCAGGGCCACCTGACGGGCGCGCACACGATGCGCATCGGCGACGATGGGATCCGCGTCTACCCGCGCCTGTTGCCGCCGCTGCCGCCCGACCTGACCGTCGGTGCGCCGGTGGACCGCAATCCTTGCCGGATCCCGACCGGGGTGCCCGGCCTGGACGAGTTGATGCACGGCGGCCTGCCGCAGGGGCATTCGATGCTGGTGTCCGGCCCGACCGGGGCCGGCAAGACCATCCTCGGCACCCGGTTCCTGCAGGCCGGCGCGGCCAACGGCGAGAAAGGCGTGGCGGTGTTCTTCGAGAAGGGCGTTTCGCGGCTGCGCAACGCCGAACTGGCGCAGATGGTGGCGGCCGGCCAGGTGACGGTGGTCGAGAGCCGCTCGCTCTCGCTCAGCGTCGAGGAGCTGATGGACGAGATGTGCACCGCGATCGAGAGGACCGGGGCCCGCCGGGTGGTGATCGACTCGCTGTCCGAGATCGGACTCTACCTCGCTCCCGAGGTGCGCGCCGACCTGCGCACCGCCGTGTTCCGCACCCTGGCGGCCCTCAGCCAGCGCGGCGTGAGCGCCGTGGTGACGGTGGGCATGGAAGACGACTACACCCGCCTGAGCTTCAGCCCGGACGAGCTGTGCTTCCTGACCGATGCCGTGCTGTCCCTGCGTTTCGTCGAATTCGATGGCGTCCTGCGCAAGTTCATGACGGTCGTGAAGGTGCGCGGCTCCGGCCACAGCAACGACGTGCGCGAATACACGATCACCGAACAGGGGCTGGAGGTCGACGGCAAGTCGCCTTTCCTGAACGGCGTGATGGTCGGCCGGCCGACGCAGAAGCGCTGAGGCGGCATGGACCTGGACGAGGACGCAATGGGAAAGCACGACGACGACATCGCAGCCTCGCAACAGCGCGCCAGCAGCCCTGAGCTGCCGCGCCCGGCGCTGCCGGAAGAGTTCCTGCTGCGCCGCATCCACAGTCTCGAAGAGGAAGTCGAGGCCTTGCGCGCGGCGGCGGAGGAACGGCGCAGCCTGGCCGACACCGTCGCCCAGTTGCGCGAAGCAAACGAGCACCTGGTGGTGGCGGCGGTCCAGGCCCAGCACCTGCAGGAAGACGCCGAAGCGGCCAACCGGCGCCAGAACGAGTTCCTGGCGATGCTGGCGCACGAGCTGCGCAACCCGCTCTCGCCGATCGGCATGGCGGCCTCGCTGCTCGAGCGTACCCCGGACGCCACGCCCCAGCTGCACAAGCTGTCGCGCGTGATCAGGCGCCAGGTCGAGCACATGGCCAAGCTGCTCGACGACCTGCTCGACGCCGCCCGCATCAGCAGCGGCAAGATCACCCTGAAGACCGAGCCGCTGGTGCTGGCCGAGGTGCTGCAGCAGGCGGTCGAGACCATGCAGCCCTGTATCCAGGAGCGCCGCCAGACCCTGCGAACGGAGCTGCCGTCCGAGTCGGTGGTGGTCGAGGGCGACCAGGTGCGCCTGACCCAGGTGTTCACCAACCTGCTGGCGAATGCGTCCAAGTACACCCGCGACGGCGGCATGCTGCGCCTGTCCGCGCATGCCGAGGCCGGCCACGTGTCGGTGTCGGTCGAGGACAACGGCGCCGGCATCGCCCCGGAGATCATCCCTTTCATCTTCGACCTGTTCACCCAGGGGCCGCGTTCGCTGGCGCGTTCCGAGGGCGGACTGGGGGTGGGCCTGAACGTGGTGCGCAACCTGGTCGGCATGCATGCCGGCACGGTGACGGCCGAGAGCGCGGGCGCCGGGCAGGGCAGCCGCTTCACGGTGCGCCTGCCTTTATCGGCCCAGGGAGTCGGCCAACGCGGACCGGCCAGGGTGGCCAGCACCGGCGGGCGCAAGCGGGTGCTGGTGGTGGAGGACAATCCCGACACCTGCGCCACGCTGGCGGCCTGCCTGCGCGAGGAAGGGCATGAGGTGGCCACCGCGCTGGACGGCCGCAGCGGCCTGGCGGCCGCGCTGGAGCGGCCTTTCGACGTGATCGTGTGCGACATCGGCCTGCCGGGGCTGGATGGCCTGGGCCTGATCCGCACCGTGCGCGCGGCGATGGGCAACGGGACCGGAGGCCGGCAGCCGCTGGCGATCGCCATGACCGGCTACGGCCAGCCGGAAGACCAGGCGCGCGGCCTGGAAGCCGGCTTCGACCACTACCTGGTCAAGCCGGTCGGGCTGGATGCGCTGCTGCCCTTGATCGGCACCGGCACACGCGTGGGCGCCGCCGGACGGCCCTGAGCCGGCTCAGCGCGGCAGCAGCCGCGCCAGGCGCTGCACCGCTTCTTCGATGCGTTCGTACCTGGTGGCGTAGGAGAAGCGCACGTGGCGCGCGGGCGCCGCGAAGCCGAAGTCGTCGCCCGGCACGATCGCCACATGCGCTTCTTCCAGCACCGCCTTGCCGAAGGCCGTGCTGTCGCCCGCATGGCGGTGCGCCAGGCCGGCGATGTCGGCGTACACATAGAAGGCGCCGTCCGGCATCACCGGCACGGCAAAGCCCAGTTCGCGCAGGGCCGGCACCAGGAAGTCGCGGCGGCGCTGGAATTCCAGGCGGCGCGCTTCGAAGATCTCCAGCGCGTCGTCGCGGAAGCAGGCCAGGGCCGCATGCTGGGCGATCGTGGGCGCGCAGATGAACAGGTTCTGGGCCAGCTTCTCGAACACCGGCACCAGCGTCTCCGGCACCACCAGCCAGCCCAGGCGCCAGCCGGTCATGCTGAAGTACTTCGAGAAGCTGTTCACGGTGATCACGCCGTCGTCCAGCGCCAGCGCGCTGACCGGCTTGTCGCCGTAGGACAGGCCCTGGTAGATCTCGTCGACGATGGCGAAGCCGCCGCGCGCGCGCACGGCGGCGAGCAGCTCGCGCGCCTGCGGCACCGTCATCGAGGTGCCGGTCGGGTTCGAGGGCGAGGCCACCAGCACGCCGCGGGTCCTGTCGCTCCAGTGCTCGGCCACGTGGGCGGCCGTGAGCTGGTAGCGTTCCGCCGCGCTCGAATAAAGCAGGACCGGCTTGCCGCCGAAGGCGCTCACGAAGTGGCGGTTGCAGGGGTAGCAGGGGTCGGGCATCAGCACTTCGTCGCCCTCGGCCACCAGGGCCGCGCAGGCCAGCAGCAGGCCGGCCGAGGCGCCGGCGGTGACGACGATGCGGCGCGGATCGACGTCCAGGCCGTAGGCGCGGGCGTAATGGCCGGCGATCGCCTCGCGCAGGGCCGGCAGGCCGAGCGATTCGGTGTACTGGGTGGCGCCGCCGCGGATCGCTTCCATGGCGGCGTGCGCCACCATGTCCGGTGCGGTGAAGTCGGGCTCGCCGACGCTCATGCTGATCACGTCGATGCCGGCGCGGCTCATGGCGGCGGCCTGCTTGACCATTTCCATGACGCGGAACGGTTCGATGGCGTCGACGCGGGAGGCGACCTGGAAGGCGCGGGAAAGTGATGGGTTCTGGGTATCTGGCATCCCGTTATCTTAACTCAAGCGGGGGCAGGCTGCCCGGCGCGCAGCAGGGCGGCGCAGTCGGCGGCGGGCCGCGGCCGGCTCACGTAATAGCCCTGGATTTCGTCGCAGCCGTATTGTTCCAGCTCGCGCAGCTGTTCGATCGTCTCGACGCCCTCGGCCACCACTTTCAGGTTCAGGCTGTGCGCCAGCCGGATCACGGCCTTGGTGATGGCGGCGTCGTCGGGGTCGTCGGGCAGGTCGCGCACGAAGGTGCGGTCGATCTTGAGGGCGTCCAGCGGGAAGCGCTTCAGGTAGGCCAGGCTCGAATAGCCGGTGCCGAAGTCGTCCACCGACAGGCGCATGCCGAGCGCCTTGATGCGGGAAAGGATCGCCACCGCGGCTTCCGGATCGACCATCAGCATCGACTCGGTCAGCTCGAATTCGAGCAGGGCCGGATCGACCCCGGCCTCGCGCACGATGCGCTCGACGGCGCTGGCCAGGTCGGCATGCTGGAGCTGGCGCGCCGACAGGTTGATCGCCACCGGCGGCGCCGGCAGGCCGGCCGCTTCCCAGCCGCGCAGCTGGCGGCAGACCTCGGCGATGACCCATTCGCCGACCGCCAGGATCAGCCCCGTTTCCTCGAGGATGGCGATGAATTCGAGCGGCGGCACCAGGCCGCGCTGCGGGTGGTTCCAGCGCAGCAGCGCTTCGAAGCCGCTGATGCCGCCGCCCGCCAGGTCCAGCTTGGGCTGGTAGTGCAGCAGGAATTCGCCGCGCTCGAGCGCCTGGCGCAGCTGGGATTCGAGCTGCAGGCGCCGGGCCGCGTTCTCGTGTAGCGCCGCGGAATAGAACTGGTAGGTATTGCGGCCGTTGTTCTTGGCGTCGTACATGGCGGTGTCGGCGCTCTTCAGCAGCTGCTCGGCGTCGGCGCCGTCCTGCGGATAGCAGGCGATGCCGATGCTGGCCGAGACGAACAGCTGCTGGCCCTGCAGGTGGAAGGGCTGGGCCAGCGCCTCGACGATGCGGGCCGCGATCAGCGCGGCGTCGGCCGCATGGCCTTCCTTCCCGCCGACATAGGGCAGCACCACCGCGAATTCGTCGCCGCCCAGGCGCGCCACCACGTTGTCGTTGCGGGCGCAGGATTCCAGGCGCGCGGCGGCCTGCACCAGCAACTGGTCGCCGACGCCGTGGCCAAGCATGTCGTTGACGTTCTTGAAGCGGTCCAGGTCGATGAACATCACGGCCGCGCGGTGTCCGTGGCGGGCGGCCTGGGCAATCGCGTCTTCCAGGCAGGCGCCGAGCTGGCGCCGGTTCGGCAGATTGGTCAGCGAGTCGTTCTGGGCCAGCCAGGTCAGGCGGTTCCTGGCTTCCTGGCGCTCGACCGCGGTGGCCAGGATATTCGCGATGCCGCGCACGAACACGGCGTCGTCGTCCTCGAACCCGCGCGCGCCGTCGGCGTACACGCCCAGCACGCCGAACCGGCCCACGCCCGCGTCCAGGCCGCTGCGCAGCCCGTGCATGGCCGCCACCGGCGCGAACCAGGGCCGCAGGCCGGCGGGCGGCTCGCCCGCCAGCGGATCGCCGGCGCAGCCGAGCTGCAGGCCGGCGGCCTGGGCCAGCCTGCCGGCGCCGGCGCGCACGATCAGCTGGCGGCCATGGCCGGGCTTGACCTGCACGGCTTCGAACAGCGCGGCGCAGGGCGCGTCGAGGCCTTGCGCGGCGGCCTGCACGGCGTCGTCGAACAGCCCGTCGAGGCCGTTGGCGGCCAGGGCCTTGCGGCCCAGTTCCGCGATCAGGGTCTGGCGCCTGGCGTTCTTGACGATCGCACGCTCGAATTCCTTGCGCTCGGTGATGTCGATGTCGATGCACAGGTAGCGCTCGATGCTGCCGTCGGCGTCGAAGATCGGGACGATGGTCCGGTACCACTGCAGGCGGCCGGCATGTCCGGCCACCACGACCTCGCCGTTCCAGACCTCCGGCGACGGGCTCCACGGCGCGGCGTTACCGGCCGGGCGCCCGAACTCGGCCAGCTCCCGGCCCAGCGCCTGCGCGCGCGTGTAGCCGCAGCTGCGCTCGAACAGCTCGTTGACGCCGATGATGCGTCCCAGCGTATCGACTTCGCTCACGATGGCGGCCTGGTCGACCGCGTTCTTGTGCTGCATGAGGGAGTTCGTCAGCGAATCGATGCGCTGGCCGAACTGCACGCGCAGGCTGGCCGCGCTGCGGTTGACGGCGCGGATCGCTTCCTGGATCTCGGTCGGGGCGTCGGCGTGCAGGTCGGCTTCGGCGGTGACGCGGCCGGCGGCGACATCGTTCTCGAAGGAGCGCAGGCCGCCGAGGTTGGCCAGCCAGCGCTTCAGCAGGGTGCGCATCAGGGCCAGGCCGAATGCGAACGCGGCGAGGGCGAAGGTCGCGGTCTCGATCACCAGGGCCCAGAGCTGGGCGGCGATCTTGTCGGCATCGAATTCGAGCCGGATCACGCCGTAGTCGCGGCCGCCGACACTGGCGACCCGGTTCACTTCGAGCATCTTCGATGCGATCAGTTCGCTCAGCCAGCGCGGCGCCGGCGCCCGCCCGGCTTTCGGCGCCGTGACGCGCAGGGTGCCGCCGGCGACGTCGATGAAGGCGGCGCTCCTGAACGGCGACTGGAACAGCATCTTGCCGAGGGTGCGCTGGACCGTGTCGTAATCGCCGATCACCACGCTGTCCTCGATGTTCTGGGCCGCCACTTCGATCAGGGTGAGGGCGGCGTCCTGGGTTTCGTCGATGTGCGACAGGAACTGGTAGCGGTAGAACAGGCCCATGCCGATGCCGAGGAAGAGCAGCATGCTGAGGCTGAACACGGCGAACACGCGCCCGACCAGGGAACGCGGCAGGAAAGACAGGCGCAAGGGCATGGGGCGGTCCCGGCCGGTCAGCGCAGGCTGACCGGCGCGCCGGCGTAGAACGCGCGGTAGCTGGCGTAGTCGGCGTCGCTGGCCGGCACGAAACCGACCGGCTGCGGCGCGCGCACCAGTTCTCCGGCGGCGTCGAGGATGCGGCGGCCTTCCGGATCCTGGCGCATGCCGAGGAAGGCCTGGGCGACGGCGCGCAAGTCGGCGGCCGGCACGCGCGGCGAGGCCATCAGCGCCAGGTCGTTGAAGGGCGCGGAACTCCACAGCACGCGGAAGGACTTGCCCTCGCGCCCGCTGTAGTTCTGCACCAGCTGGGAATTCGCGCCGCTCGCCCTGGCCTTGCCGGCGAACAGCTGGGTGAAGGCGGCGTCCATATTGCCGGCAAACACGACATTGACGGGGATATTCCGGCGCAGCAGCTCGGCGTAGCTGGCCTTGTAGGCGACCAGGGCTTCCGGGCCGGGGAATACCACGGTGGCGCCGGCCAGGTCCTGCAGCTCCTTCACGGGCGAGTCGGCGGGCACCACGATCTGCGACCGCACCGGCGGCGCGTCGCGGCGCCCGAACACGGTCCAGCCCATCTTTTCGCGTTCGGGGCTGAACAGGTGGTTGGTGAAGGCAAAATCGACTTCACGCGCCAGCACGTAGCTGGTGGTGTCGGCCGAGGTGCGGCCCAGCCTGAGGTTCAGGCGTACCCCGCTCCTGGCCGAGACATAGCGGATGATCGGATTCCAGAACCTGGCCGAGACTTGCAGGTTGTACTGGTTGACGGGCGAGAAGTCATAGCTGTGCGTTTCGGCGCGGGCCTGGAAGGCGAGCGCGCACGCAAGCAGAACGAAACCGTGTCGGGCGAAGGATGGCATGGTCGGGACGGTAACGGCCGGGGACAGGGGTCGGTGGTTGAAGCCGGGCGGGTGCGGGGCCCGTTGTGCTTTAAACTATATCATTTTCCTGTGCGCAACAGAAATTCTGAACACGATTTGTTTCGTGTGTGCAACGTCCTCGCGCCCAAATACGTCGTCCCCGCGTCCAAAATACGTCGTCCCCGCGTCCAAAATACGTCGTCCCCGCGTCCAAAATACGTCGTCCCCGCGAAGGCGGGGACCCAAGTTTGCCAGCGTTTCGTTATCTCATGCAGAACTTGGATCCCCGCCTGCGCGGGGACGACGCGGCAAAAGCGTGCGGCCGAAGCGGCAAAAGCGCGGGGCCGAGCCAAAAAAGCGCTCGGCCGGCGATGCTTTTACTGGTGCGACTGGTGGCTGGCCGTCAGCTTGCGCATCAGCGGCAACGCCAGCAGCGCGATCACGGTGCAGGCGATCGCGCCCATGCCCAGCTTGTTGAACAGGCTGGTATAGATCGGCAGGGTCTGGACCGGGTCGGTCAGGTCCTTCGGCACGCTGGCCAGGTTGGCGACCACGCCGCCCAGGTATTGCGAGATGCCGGTGGCGACGAAGTAGGCGCCCATCATGAAGCCGCTCATGCGGGCCGGCACGTAGCGCGCCACCATCGCCAGGCCGAGGCCCGAGACCAGCAGTTCGCCCAGCGAATACAGGCCGTAGCCGGCGATCATGACCCAGGACGAGGTCATGCCGTTCACCGCGAACACGCCGGCCACGCCGTAGGCGAAGAAGCCGGCGGCGACCGCGGCGAAGCCGAGCGCAAACTTGCCGGCGATCGACAGGTCCTTGCCGGTACGGCCGGCGAAGGAATAGGCCCAGGCCAGCACCGGGCTCAGCACCATGATCCAGATCGCGTTCAGGGCTTGGAACTGGGCCGGGGACCAGGTCCACAGGTGGACGCCGAACACGCTGAAGTCGAGGTCGACGTTGCGCAGGGCGAACAGCGACAGCGAGGTCGACATCTGCTGGTAGAAGATGAAGAAGAACACGGTCTGCAGGGTCAGCACCAGGGCCGCGATCAGGCCGGCGCGCTCGCTCGGCTCGCTCTTGCGGATCAGGTGCACGAAGATGCCCAGCACCACCAGGCCGGCCAGGTAGACGAAGGCCCGCGCCAGGGCCTGGTTTTCCAGGATCTCGGCCGAGCCGAACACGACGATCACGGCGCCGCCCAGCACGGCCAGCAGCTTGCCGACGGCGAGCGGACGCTCGTCGGGCAGGCTGCCGACGTGGGCGATGGTGGCGCGCATCAGGGCCACGTTCAGCAGGCCGACCACCAGGCCGACGCTGCAGACGGCGAACGCGGCGTGCCAGCCGAAGTTGTTGCCGTAGTTGGCGTTCACGACATCCTTGATCCAGGGCGTGGCCAGCATCGAGACGGTCGAACCGACGTTCACCGCCATGTAGTACAGGGTGAAGGCGCTGTCGATCTTGGAATCGTCGCCTTCATAGATCTTGCGCACCAGGTTGGCGGTGTTGGGCTTGAACAGGCCGTTGCCGACCACCACCACGCCGAGGGCGCAGAACAGGAAGCGGGTGCTCTCGGTCGGCACCGCCATCAGGGCATAGCCGACGGTCAGGACCATGGCGCCGAGGTACATCGAGCGCTTGGTGCCCAGCACCTTGTCGCCGATCCAGCCGCCGATCGCCGGGGCCACGTAGATCAGGGCCGCGGCCGCGCTCCAGACCAGGTTGGCGCGGCTGTCCTCGAAGCCGAGGCGCTCGACCATGTAATAGACGATCAGCGCCTGCATGCCGTAGTAGCCGAAGCGCTCCCACAGCTCGATCAGAGCGACGGTGAGGAAGGAACGGGTTTGTGTGTAGGGTAGGGGTAGGGTTTCGGTTTTCATGGGTCTCCCGGATTCTCGGATGCTTGCCTTGTGGGCACAGCAATTCCCGGATGCTACGCGAGCCCGGCCCTTCGCGCAATCTGGAAAAGCAGGCCGGGAAGGCTGTCATGACAGGCTTCCCTCCGTTTCGTCCTGTCGTGCGGCACGAAAAAACTTGCTGAATATAAAATGGAACGTTGCCTGGAAGACCTTCCTACCAACCGACGACCCTATCGACACCATGAGAGTGCGCACCCATCTGAGCTTGCTGGCCGTGGCGGTTTTCCTGCCGATGATCGTGGGCGCGGGCGTCGCCATCAAGCTGCTGCTCGACGCCGAACGTCACGCCGTGCTGAGCGGCATGCAGGAACTGGCGCGCGCCTCGGTGCTGGCGATGGACCAGGAGTTGACGGCCGCGATGGCGGCCGGCCAGGCGCTGTCGACCTCGGCGCGCCTGAAGCAGGGGAATTTCGAAGGCTTCTACGGCCAGGCGCGCGCCGCCAACGCCGGCACCCACCGCGAGACCGCGGTGCTGCGCGAGGATGGCCAGCAGCTGTTCAATACCGCGCTGCCCTTCGGCCAGGCGCTGGCGCCGCCTTTGCCCGGCACCCGGCCGCGGGTGCAAGCCGTGTTCGAGCGGCAACGCCCGACCGTGTCGAACCTGATCGTCGGCAGCACCACCCGGAAATACCTGATCTCGGTCGAGCTCCCGCTGACCCTCGACGACGGCCGCCGGGTTCTGCTCGACCAATGGTTCGACGTGCGCCACCTGAACAGCCTGCTGCCGCGCGACGTGGCGCCCGGCTGGCAGCTGGCGGTGTTCGACCGCGAGGGCGCGATCCTGGCCCGCAACCCGGCCTGGGAAGGCCAGGTCGGCCTGCGCGCCCGGCCGGAACTGCTGCGCGCGGCGCGCGCCGGCGCGGCCCGGCTCGCGCTGAGCGCACGGGATGGCGTGCCGATGGCGGCGGCGCTGGCCAGTTCCGCGCTGTCCGGCTGGACCGCCGTGATCGGCGTGCCGGTCAGCGATCTGGAAACCACGGCCGCGCGCGCGGTCTCGCTCACCGCGGCGACCCTGCTGTGCGCGGTGGTGCTGGCGCTGGCCGGCGCGATCCTGTTCGCGCGGCGCCTGCTGGCCGCCACCGAATACCTGGGCGCCGCCACCGAAGGCATCGCCGAGGGCTGGATGCCGCCGCCGGCCGACCTGCGGATCACCGAACTCAACAGCCTGCAGCAGGTGCTGCAGGCGGTCTCGCGCCGCCTGCAGAAGGCCGAGGCCGGGCGCCGCAAGCACCTGGCCGAAGTCCAGGCGGCGCACAGCGTGGCTGAAGCCCAGAACCGTGCCAAGGACGAATTCCTGGCCATGCTCGGCCACGAGCTGCGCAATCCGCTGGGCGCCATCACCTCGGCCATCGCCCTGATCCAGATGAAGGCGGACGGCCCGGCGGCCGAGCGCGCCCACCAGATCATCGGGCGCCAGAGCCGCCACCTGGCCCACCTGGTGGACGAACTGCTGGACGCCAACCGGGTGTTGAGCGGCAAGGTGGTGCTGGCGCTGGCGCCGCTCGACCTGGCCACGGCCGTGCGCGAGGCCGCGCTGACCCTGCAGACCCAGGGCACGACCGGCGAACACCACGTCGAGCTCGACCTGGAGCCGGTGTGGGTCGACAGCGATCCGACCCGGCTGCAGCAGGTGATCGGCAACCTGGTCGAGAACGCCGCCAAGTACACCCAGGCCGGCGGCCGGATCCGCGTCGGCACGCGCCGCTGCGGTGAGATGGCGGAGCTGGTCGTGGCCGACGACGGCAAGGGCATCGACGCCGCCCTGTTGCCGCGCGTGTGGGACGTGTTCGTGCAGGGCAAGGTGACGAACCGGTCCAAGGGCGGGCTCGGGATCGGGCTGGCGGTGGTCAAGTCGCTGGTCGAGCAGCAGCATGGCACGGTGGCCGTGCACAGCGAGGGTCCGCAGCGCGGCAGCACCTTCACGATCCGCCTGCCGCTGGCAGCCGCGGCGCCGCCTGCCACCGAAGCCGCGCCGATGGTGGCCGCGCCGCTGGACGGCTTGCGGGTACTGGTGGTGGAGGACAACGAGGACCTGCGCGAGATGATGTGCACGCTGCTGGCCTCGCGCGGCTGCGAGGTGAGCAGCGCGGCCGACGGCCAGGCCGCGATCGCGCTGGCCCGCAATGCCTTGCCGCAGGTGGCTTTCGTCGACATCGACCTGCCCGACATCTCGGGCCACGAGGTGGCGCGCGCGCTGGCCGCGCAGGGCGGGATCCGGCTGGTCGCGGTGACCGGCTACGGCCAGCCCGATGACGTGCGGCGCGCGCTGGCGGCCGGTTTCGACCGCCACCTGAAGAAGCCGGTGTGCCTGGAAGATATTGAACGCGCAATCGGCGAATTGGACCTCGTGCGTTAAGTGCTTTTTCGCAACGGAAGAATGCACAGCCTGCGGCGCGGGGAATCCGCGCCATTTCATTCTCTTTGAAATCGATCCCAATTAATACGGGCGAGGCCGGTTCTCGAGGGCGGCGTCAGGACGTTCGCCACCACCTCGGCGCTCCTTATTCACCTTGACTGAAGCGGGCTCCGGCACGATTGAAATCCTTTGGAAATTATCGAGATGTAAAGTAGTCTTGGGTATCGCACGTGGACTACCAATTCTCACAGAAAGAATTCCACAAGGGTGGTGAATGGCCGATTCGAGCGCAGATACCGCAGTTGGATACCGTGACGATGCCGTCATTGACGGGCTGCTGCATGGACGCAGGGCGCACCTGCCGGGGCGCGATCCGGCCGCCGAGCGCGCGTTGCTGGCCGGGCTGGCCCAGCACCTGGCCGACGATCCGGAGCTGCTGATGCAGCGGGTGGCCGAGGCGGTGCGCGAGCTGTGCGGCGCGAGCTCGGTGGTGGTCGGGGTCCGTGAGCCGGGCCCGGACGGAGACGAGATCTGCTGGGGCGCGGTGGCGGGGAAGATGGCCGGCCAGGCGGGCAGGCGTTTTCCGCTGGAGGCCTGCCCCTGCGGCGTCAGCGTACTCGGCAACTCCGCGGTGCTGTTTATGCGCCCGGGCATGGAATTCGAGTCGCTCCGCGCGTCCGGCGCCTGTGTGGGCGAAGCGCTGGGCGTGCCGTGGCGGGTCCGTGGCCACCCGGCCGGTTCGCTGGTGGCCATGCTCGACGGCGACGGCGGGAACTTCGACGCCCATGACCTGGAACTGCTGCGCGAGCTGGCGGGTTTTGCCGCCGCTGCGCACCAGACCCGCGGCGCGCTGCACGGCAACCCGGACCCGGAACGGCTCGAACGCGAGCTGGAACAGCGCCTGCGGCCAGTGCTGGAAAGCAAGGAATCGCTGGAGCGCGAGGTCGAGGAAAGCCGCGCGGCCGAGCGCGCGCTGCGCGAGCACAAGGCCCTGATCGACGCCACCCTCAGCATCAGCACGGTCGGCGTGGTCTATTTCGACCTCGACGGCACCATCCGCGAGGTCAATGAAGCCTACCAGCGCATGACCGGCTACACCGAGGCGGAGCTGCGCGTTCCCGATAACTGGAAGACCATCACCGCGCCCGAATTCTGGGACCTGACGGTGCGTTCGGGCCAGGAGCTGAGGGACGCCGGCGTCACGCAGCCCTATACCAAGCGGATGGTGCGCAAGGACGGCAGCCTGTGGTGGGGGCTGTACGCGCCGGCGCGCATCTCGGGCGAGGGCGCGCATGCGCGCTGCGTCTGCTTCATCCTCGACGTCACCGGGCTGAAGGAAACGGAAGGCCGGCTGGCCGAGAGCGAGGAGCGCTTCCGCGCCCTGGTCGAGGGCTTCGGCCAGGCGGTCTGGGAGACCGACCCGGACGGCGACCTGGTGGAGCCGTCGTCCAGCTGGTGCGCCTACACCGGGCAGCGCGAGGCCGCCTCGCTGGGCAAGGGCTGGATGGAGGCCGTGCATCCGGACGACCGCGACTACGTGCAGCGCGAGTGGCGCACCGCGACGGCGATGCGGCGCGGGGTCAACGTGGAATGCCGCGTGCACGTGGCGATGGGCGGCTGGCGCTGGACCAATGCGCGCGCCGCGCCGCTGTTCAATCCGGACGGCAGCCTGCGCAAGTGGTTCGGCATGAACATCGACATCGACGAGCGGCGCCGCACCCAGGCCGCGCTGGCCGAAAGCGAGCGCCGCTACCGCATGCTGTTCGAGGCGATGGACGAGGGCTTCCTGATGGCCACCGTGCAGTTCGACGAGAACGGGCACGCGGTCGGGCTGGCGTATTCGGAAGCGAATCCGGCGGCGGTGCGCATGACCAGCATCCATTACGTCGGACCGGGCCAGCTGAAGGTCCGTCCCGAGCACGAGCCGTGCTGGCTGGAAGCCTGCGCCCAGGTCTCGCGCACCGGCGCCAGCACCCGCTCGCAGTGCTTCGCCGGTCCGCTCAACAGCTGGTTCGAATTCTTCGTCTATCCGGTGGGCGATACCGGCTCGCCGCGGGTCGCGATCCTGTTCCACGACATCACCGTGCGCAAGCGCGCCGAGGATGCGCTGCGCGAAAGCGAGGCGCGGTTCCGCGCGCTGGCCGACGCCTCGCCAGCCCTGATCTACCAGTTCGATCCGCTTGGCGAGCTGATGTACCTGAACCAGCGCGGCCCCGGCGACGAGGGCCCGGCGGGCGAGGCCGGCGGCTGGCGCGCCATCGTCCAGCCCGACGACATGCACGCTTACCTGCGGGAAGTCTCCGACGGCATCCGCGAGCGCGGCGCCTTCAACCAGCGGATCCGGGTGCCGGCGCGCGACGGCAGCTGGCGCTGGTTCGAATCGCACGCCGCGCCCTGGTATTCGGGCGACGGCCTGCACCGCGGCTATGTCGGCATCTCGCTCGACATCACCGGCGCCGTGCAGGCCGAGGAGGCGCTGCGCGAGGCCGACCGCCGCAAGGACGAATTCCTGGCGACCCTGGCGCACGAGCTGCGCAATCCGCTGGCGCCGATCAGCAACGCGGTCCAGCTGATGCGCCGGCCGGACGGGCGCCGCCAGTCCGACCGCGTGGTCGAGATGGTCGGGCGCCAGGTGCGCCAGATCGTCACCCTGGTCGACGACCTGATGGAAGTCTCGCGCATCACGCGCGGCAAGATCGACCTGCGGCTGGAGCGGGTGCCGATCGCCGAGATCATCCACGGCGCGGTCGAGACCAGCCAGCTGGCGATCGAGCGCGCCGGGCACCAGCTGGCGGTGTCGCTGCCCGAGGAGCCGCTGGTGCTGCTGGCCGACCGCGTGCGCCTGACCCAGGTGTTCGCCAACCTGCTGAACAACGCCGCCAAGTACACCGATGCGGGCGGCCGCATCTGGGTCGAGGTCTGGCGCGAGGAAGGCCTGGTGGCGGCCTCGGTGCGCGACACCGGGATCGGCATCCCGGAGGAAGCGCTGGGGCGGGTGTTCGACATGTTCGCCCAGGCCCACCGCTCGGTCGGGCGCGGCCAGGGTGGGCTGGGGATCGGCCTGACGATGGTGCGCAGCCTGGTCGAGATGCACCACGGCACGGTCGAGGCGCACAGCGCCGGCAGCGGGCAGGGTAGCGAATTCCTGGTGCTGCTGCCGCTGGCGCCGCAGGAAGAGGCGCGGCCGGAACGCGCCGGCATGGCCCAGGCGCGGCCGGACGCGCCGTTCGCCGGGCAGCGCGTGCTGGTGGTGGACGACAACCGCGATGCCGCCGACACCCTCGGCCTGCTGCTGGAAGCCGACGGCGCCGAGGTGCGCGTGGTCTACGACGGCCGCGCCGCACTGGCGATGGCCGAATCCTTCCTGCCGTCCAGCGTCCTGCTCGACATCGGCATGCCCGGCATGGACGGCTACGAGGTCGCGCGCCGCCTGCGCCAGGACGAGCGCTTCGCGAGCATGCGCATCATCGCGCTGACCGGCTGGGGCCAGGATTCGGACCGGCGCCAGACCCGCAACCGCGGTTTTACGCACCATTTGACCAAACCGGTGAGCCTGGAGGAGCTGCACGGAATACTGATTTAAAGCAAAATAGGGATATATTGAAAGAATTTCCGTGCGTTTTCACGCACGGCAGATATTTTATGCACCGTGCGTTGGCTAACATCAAAGCGCGGGGGGCACTGCTAGACTGAAATCACGTCAAACGCACACTGGGAGGCTGCAATGACGTGGTTTCTGAAATTGGTCAGGTATTTGTCGGTGCTGGGCGAACCCCGGCTGGAGCCGGGGTCGATCGAAGGCCTGCCCCCGTTCGCATTGCGCGAGACGGTCGAGGCCCTGCGCGGCAAGGGCTGGATCACGACCTACGAATATGGCGGCGAGGATGTCTGGGTCGATTATGCCCGCGTCGACCTGCGCAAGGGCCGCTCCAAGCTGCGGCTCGAATGGGACCAGGAAAACGGCGGCAGCATCGCGGGGCCGCGCGTCGTGCTCGCCGCCTTGCGGGTGCTCGATCCCTGGACCTGCCTGCAGCCGCGCTGCTTCGATCTTCAGAACCGCTCGTCCGTGCCCAGGTAGCGCCACTGTCCCGGCGGCAGGTCGCCCAGCTTGACGCGGCCGATCCGCACCCGTTTCAGGCCGATCACCTTCAGTCCCACCATGTCGCACATGCGGCGGATCTGCCGCTTGCGGCCTTCCTTCAGCGTGAAGCTCAGCTGGTCCTCGTTCTGCCAGCGCACCTTGGCGGGCAGCAGCGGCTTGCCGTCCATCCACAGGCCGTGGTTGAGCTTCTTCAGGTCGGCGTCCGGCAGCTTGCCCGGCTTCGTGTACTGCACGCGCACCAGGTATTCCTTCTCGATTGCCGTGTCCTCGCCGATCAGCTGGCGCGCGATGCGCCCATCCTGGGTCAGCACCAGCAGGCCGACCGAATCGATGTCCAGGCGGCCGGCCGGCACCAGCGAGCGCAGCTGGGTCGGATGGAACTGCTCGGGCGAGGGGTCGTCCTTCCAGCGGTTTTCCGGCTTGACCAGCACCACGGCCGGCTTGTAGCCATCCTCGGCCTGGCCGCTGACGTAGCCGACCGGCTTGTTGATCAGGACCGTCACGCGCTTGCTCTGCTCGGCCGCGGCCTGGCGCTCGACGCTGATCTTCTGGTGCGGCAGCACCTTGCTGCCCAGTTCGTCGACGACCTTGCCGTCCACCCGGACCCAGCCTTTAGCAATCCAGTCATCGGCTTCGCGGCGGGAGCACAGGCCCAGTTCGGACATGCGTTTGGAGAGGCGTACGGGTTCGGTCATGGTTCGGTAAAAAGCAAAGTTGAGCCGTCGTTCCCGCGCAGGCGGGAACCCAAGTTCGGTGCGTTTCGATAGCGCCGGCAAACTTGGGCCCCCGCCTTCGCGAGGGCGACGGCTAGATTTTCAGGGCGTCCAGCAATTCAGTCTCGAGCTGCACCTGCACCCGCTGGTTATTCAAGGCCGCGCCATCGATCAGGAACACGTCCTCGACCCGCTCGCCCAGGGTCATGATCTTGGCGGTGTGCAGGTTGATGCGGTAGCGCGCCAGCACGCTGGCGATCGCGTACAGCAGGCCGTTGCGGTCGTTGGCGGCGATCGACAGCAGCCAGAACTGGCCGCGTTCGTCAGGGCGCAGCTCGACGGACGGAGTGATCGGGAAGCTGCGCGACATGCGCGACAGGCGCGCGCGCAGGGGCGGGCTGAGCGGCTCCTGGCGGGTCAGCGCCTCGCACAGCTCGTGCTCGATCAGGCTGATGATGTCGCGGTAATTGTTGGCGAAGTGCTCGTCCGTGATCAGGAAGGTGTCGAGCGCGTAGCCGTCCCCGGTCGTGTGGATCTTGGCGTCGAGGATCGAGAAGTTCTTGCGGTCGAAATAGCTGCAGATGCGCGCGAACAGGTCCGGCTGGTCCTTCACGTACACCGTCACCTGCAGGCCTTCGCCGATCGGCGCCAGGCGCGATTTCACGACCGGCTTGTCGCGCCCGAGCTTGTCGTGCAGGCTGCGCGTCTGCCAGGCGATGTCGGAGGCGTCGTGGCGCAGGAAGTAGGCCATGTCGAGCTGCTTCCACAGCGCTTCGTGGGCTTGCGGGCCGAGGCCGAACAGGCGCAGCGTGGCCAGCGCTTCCTGCTGGCGCGCGCGCAGTTCGCGGTCGGCCGAGGGCGGCTCGCCGCCCAGCACCCGCAGGGTCTTCTTGTACAGGTCTTCCAGCAGCTTGGCCTTCCAGGCGTTCCATACCTTCGGGCTGGTGCCGCGGATGTCGGCCACCGTCAGCAGGTACAGCGCGGTCAGGTGGCGCTCGTCGCGCACCAGGTCGGCGAAGGCCTTGACCACCTCAGGGTCCGACAGGTCCTGCTTCTGCGCCACCTGCGACATGGTCAGGTGCTGCTCGACCAGGAACACCACCAGCTCCGTGTCTTCAGGCGAGATGGCATGGTCGCGGCAGAATTCCAGCACGTCCTGCTTGCCGAGCTCGGAATGGTCGCCGCCGCGGCCCTTGGCGATGTCGTGGAACAGCGCGGCGACGTACAGCAGCCAGCGGTCGCGGAAGTTCGCGATCAGCTGGCTGCAGAACGGGTATTCGTGGGCGTGCTCCGTCATCGTGAAGCGGCGCATGTTCCGCACCACCATCATGATGTGCTGGTCGACGGTGTAGACGTGGAACAGGTCGTGCTGCATCTGGCCGATGATGCGGCGGAAGTTCGGCAGGTAGCGGCCGAGGATGCCCATGTCGTTCATGCGGCGCAGCGCATGCACCAGCCCGACCGGGGCCTGCAGGATGCGCAGGAACAGCGCGCGGTGCACCGGGTTGGCGCGGAAGGATTCGTCGATCAAGGTACGCGCATGCCACAGCGCGCGGATGGTGCGCGCCGTCATGCCCTTGAGGTCGGGCCGCTCGGTCATCACCACGAAGATTTCCAGCACCGTCGACGGCTCGGCTTCGAAAGTGTCGTCGGCCGCGATGTCGATGAAGCCGCCCACTTCGTTGAAGCGCGGGTTGATCGGCATCGGCCGGGAATCCTGCGGGAACAGCTGGGCTTCGATGTTCTGCAGCAGGATGGTGTTCATCTGGGTCACGACCTTCGCCGCCCAGTAGTAGCGCTGCATCAGGTATTCGCTGGCGCGCCTGGCTTCCAGCCCATGGCCGGTCGAGGTCAGGCCGAAGGTCTCGGCGATCGCGGTCTGGACGTCGAACACCAGGCGGTCTTCGCGGCGCCGGGTCTGCAGGTGCAGGCGGATGCGGATGTCCTTGAACGCGTATTCCTTCTCCATCAGCTGGCGCGCTTCGGCGCGCGTGATCAGGCCGCGGATCGCCAGCTGGGTCCAGGAATTGCCGAGTCCCGCGGCCTTGGCCACCCACAGGATCACCTGCAGGTCGCGCAGCGCGCCCGGGCTTTCCTTGACGTTCGGCTCCAGGCTGTACGGCGTGAACTCGTACTTGGCGTGGCGCAGCCGCATCTCGGCGGTCTTGGCGTGGAAGAAGGCCTGGGCGTCCATCGCATCGGCGTAGCGCCGCTGCAGCTGTTCGAACAGGGGCGCGCTGCCGGCCACCAGGCGCGCTTCCAGAAGGCTGGTCTGCACCGTGATGTCGGCCGCCGATTCGCTCATGCATTCGTCGACGGTGCGGATGCTGTGGCCGATTTCCAGGCCGAGGTCCCACAGCAGCTGGACGAACTGCTCCAGCCTGGCCTGGGTCAGCGCATCCGGCGGGTCGCCCAGCAGGATCAGCAGGTCGACGTCGGAGTAGGGAAACAGTTCGCCGCGGCCGTAGCCGCCGACCCCGACCAGCGCCGTGGCGGGCGGCAGGGCGGCGGCCTTCCAGGCGTCGGACAGCACGCCGTCGACGCTGTGGCGCAGGCCGCGCAGCAGCTTCTCGGGTTTGCCGTTCTCCTGGAACTCGGCAATGATGTGCTGGCGCTCGTCCTTCAGGCGCTGGCGCAGCCGGGCCTGGAGCTGGACGGGCGCCGGGGTGTGCGTCTGGTCGGCGGCAGTGCTGGACATGGGGCAGGGATGATCAGGCCGGGACGGCGTCCTTGTTCAGCACGATCGCCGGCGGCGGCGGGGTGCCGGCCGAGGTAGTCAGGACTTCGTAGCCGGTCTCGGTAACGAGGATCATGTGCTCCCACTGGGCCGACAGGCTGCGGTCCTTGGTCTTGATGGTCCAGCCGTCCGGCATCTCGCGGATCTCGCGGCGGCCGGCGTTGATCATCGGCTCGATCGTGAAGATCATGCCGGCCTTGAGCTCCTCGCCGGTGCCCGGACGGCCGTAGTGCAGCACCTGCGGCTCTTCGTGGAACACCTTGCCGATGCCGTGGCCGCAGAATTCGCGCACCACGCTGTAGCCGTTCTTCTCGGCATGCTGCTGGATCACGTGGCCGATGTCGCCCAGGTGGGCGCCGGGCTTGACCTTGCTGATGCCCAGCCACATGCATTCATAGGTCACTTCGGCCAGGCGGCGCGCCTGGATCGACGGCTCGCCGAGCAGGAACATGCGGCTGTTATCGCCGTGGAAGCCGTCCTTGGTGATGACGGTGACGTCGATGTTCACGGAGTCGCCGGCTTTCAGTACCTTGTCGCCGGGGATGCCGTGGCAGATCACGTCGTTGACCGAGGTGCAGACCGCCTTCGGGAACGGCGGGTAGCCCGGCGGCGCGTAGTTCAGCGGGGCCGGCACGGTGCCCTGCACCTTGACCATGAATTCGTGGCACAGGCGGTCCAGTTCGCCGGTGGTGACGCCCGGCTTGACGAAGGGGGTGATGTAGTCGAGCACCTCGGCGCCGAGGCGGCCGGCGATGCGCATGCCTTCGATCTCTTCCGGGGTCTTGATGGAGATAGACATAATGTTTCTGTTCTGCGATGGGGATATCCGTCCATTATATGTGATCGCGCCGCACGTATGAACTTGAAATCATGGGCAAATCCCGCTAGAATCTCGGGTTGCTCGTGTTCGTATCGAGCAACGTTGTAAAAAACGTCTTTTTTATTGAATCGCGAATGCGGCCGACAAGGGTGCCTGTCACAGGTGTACCGGCCGTTATTCAAGACCCAACCCTGGAGAATCAAATGTCCGTTACTATGCGCGAAATGCTGGAAGCCGGTGTTCACTTCGGCCACCAGACCCGTTTCTGGAACCCGAAAATGGCACCGTTCATCTTCGGTCATCGCAACAAGATCCACATCATCAACCTGGAAAAGACCATGGCGATGTACCAGGATGCGATGAAAACCATCAAGCAGATCGCTGCCAACCGCGGCACCATCCTGCTGGTCGGCACCAAGCGCCAGGCCCGCGACATCATCGCCGCTGAAGCCCAGCGCGCCGGTGTGCCGTACGTCGACCAGCGCTGGCTGGGCGGCATGCTGACCAACTTCAAGACCATCAAGACCTCGATCAAGCGCCTGAAGGACATGGAAGCCGCCATCGAGTCGGGCGAAGTCGAGAAGATGTCGAAGAAAGAAGCCCTGATGTTCTCGCGCGAGCTGGAGAAGCTGCAGAAGTCGATCGGCGGCATCAAGGACCTGCAGGGCGTGCCGGACGCGATCTTCGTGGTCGACGTCGGCTACCACAAGGGCGCCATCACCGAAGCCGGCAAGCTGGGCATCCCGGTCATCGGCGTGGTCGACACCAACCACTCGCCGGAAGGCGTTACCCACGTGATCCCGGGTAACGACGACTCCTCGAAGGCCATCACCCTGTACGCACGCGGCGTCGCCGATGCGATCCTGGAAGGCCGTGCCAACGCCACCAACGAAGTCGTTGAGGCGGCCAAGGCTGGCGACGACTTCGTCGAAGTTTCCGAGCAAGCATAAGTGAAGGCGGGCGTTCCGGCCCGCCGCAGCATCAAAAGGGGCGCCGAGCCTGTATCGAGCGCCCTTTTTTGCAAGCTAATTCAGCAAGAACAATCTTACTAGGAGAAATAACATGGCAGCGATTACTGCAGCGATGGTCGGCGAACTGCGCGCCAAGACCGATGCCCCGATGATGGAGTGCAAGAAAGCCCTGAACGAAGCCGAAGGCGATATGGCCCGTGCCGAAGAGATCCTGCGCGTCAAGCTGGGTGGCAAGGCTTCGAAGGCAGCGTCGCGCATCACCGCCGAAGGCGTGGTGACGGCTTACGTCGCCGACAACATCGGCGCGCTGGTCGAAATCAACAGCGAAACCGACTTCGTCGCCAAGAACGACGAATTCATGGCCATGGCCAACCTGGCTGCCAAGCTGGTCGCCGAGAACAACCCGGCCGACGTCGCCGCCCTGGCCGCCCTGCCGGTCGACGGCAAGACCTTCGATGACGTGCGTACGGCACTGATCGGTAAAATCGGCGAGAATATGACCGTTCGCCGCTTCCAGCGCTTCGAAACCACCGGCAAGCTGGCTTCGTACCTGCACGGTTCGCGCATCGGCGTGATCGTCGACTACGACGGCGCCGACGAGCAGGTGGGCAAGGATGTCGCCATGCACATCGCCGCGATGAAGCCGGTCGCCCTGTCGGCAGAGCAAGTGCCGGCCGAGCTGATCGAGAAAGAGCGTTCGGTTGCCCAGCTGAAAGCCAAGGAAGACGCCGACAAGGCCGTCGCCGAAGGCAAGCAGCCGCAATCGGAAGAAATCGTCGCCAAGCGTATCGACGGTTCGGTGCAGAAGTACCTGAAGGAAGTGTCGCTGTTCAACCAGGCTTTCGTGAAGAACGACAAGCAGAGCATCGAGCAGATGCTGAAGGCGAACAACGCCTCCGTGAAGGCATTCACCATGTACGTGGTGGGCGAGGGCATCGAGAAGAAAGTCGACGACTTCGCAGCAGAAGTCGCTGCCCAGATGGCAGCAGCCAAGCAGTAATCAGCAGTAAAGAAGACGGGCCGAAAGGCCCGTTTTTACAGCAGTACCCGAATTCGAATCATCTAACATCCAGGAGCCCCATTCATGACCAAACCAGCCTACCAACGAGTCCTCCTCAAACTGTCTGGCGAAGCGCTGATGGGCGACGATCCGTTCGGCATCAACCGCGCCACCATCGAGCGCATGGTTGCCGACGTGGCGGAGGTGTCGAAGCTGGGCGTGGAACTCGCGGTCGTGATTGGCGGCGGCAACATCTTCCGCGGCGTGGCGCCGGGCGCGCAGGGCATGGACCGCGCGACCGCCGACTACATGGGCATGCTGGCCACCGTCATGAATGCGCTGGCCCTGGCCGACGCCATGCGCCAGCAGGGCATCACCGCGCGCGTGATGTCGGCGATCGGCATCGAGCAGGTGGTCGAGCCTTACGTGCGTCCGAAGGCCCTGCAATACCTCGAGGAAGGCAAGGTGGTCGTGTTCGCCGCCGGCACCGGCAATCCCTTCTTCACCACCGATACCGCGGCTGCGCTGCGCGGCTCCGAGATCTCGGCCGAGATTGTTTTGAAGGCAACCAAGGTCGATGGCGTATATACTGCCGATCCGAAGAAGGATCCGCATGCTACCCGTTACGAGTCGATCACCTTCGACGAGGCGATCGCCCGCCACCTGCAGGTGATGGACGCCACCGCGTTCGCCCTGTGCCGCGACCAGAAGCTGCCGATCAAGGTGTTCTCGATCGTCAAGCCGGGCGCGCTCAAGCGCGTGATCATGGGCGAAGACGAGGGTACACTGGTACACGTTTAAAATTCGTTATTTAGCAAAACACAGGAGAGCAGCATGTCCGTCGCTGACGTGAAAAAAAATGCCCAGGACAAGATGGCAAAGTCCATCGAGACCCTGAAGGCTGACCTGGCCAAGGTCCGCACCGGCCGCGCCCACACCGGTATCCTCGACCACGTGATGGTGGACTATTATGGTTCCCCCACCGCGCTGCCGATGGTTGCCAACCTGACGCTGATCGACGCCCGCACCATCGGTGTCCAGCCCTACGAAAAGAAGATGCTGAGCACGATCGAAAAGGCGATCCGCGATTCCGACCTCGGCCTGAATCCGTCGACTTTCGGCGAAATGGTCCGCGTGCCGACCCCGGCCCTGACCGAAGAGCGCCGCAAGGAGATGGTCAAGCTGGCCAAGTCCGAGGCCGAAGATGCGAAGATCGCCGTGCGTAACGTCCGCCGCGATGCCAACGAGCAGCTGAAGAAGCTGATCAAGGACAAGGCCATCTCGGAAGACGACGAGCGCCGCGCCCAGGACGAGATCCAGAAACTGACCGACAAATCCGTCGTCGACATCGACAAACTCGTTGCCGAAAAAGAAAAGGAAATCATGACGGTGTAAGCTGCGGGGGCAGGGCGCCGCTGCGCCCGCCTTTGCTACCGTGTACGCCGGCCGGGATCTCCCGCGCCGGCGCCTCGTTTTTACCGCCGATTCCGGCCTGATTTATGATTTTCAAAAGTTCGACCACCGCAGTTCCCGAAGCGCCGGCAGTACCGCGCCATATCGCGATCATCATGGACGGCAATGGCCGCTGGGCCACCAAGCGTCTGCTGCCGCGCGTGGCCGGCCACGTCAAGGGCGTGGACGCCGTGCGCAAGATCGTCGAGGCCTGCGTGGAGCGTGGCGTCGAGTACCTGACCCTGTTCGCCTTTTCCTCGGAAAACTGGCGCCGTCCGGCCGAAGAGGTGTCCTACCTGATGGGCCTGTTCGTCACCGCGCTCGAACGCGAAGTGTCGAAGATGCACGCGAATAACATCCGCCTGAAGGTGGTGGGCGACCTGTCGCGCTTCGACCCGAAGCTGCAGGACATGATCGCCGCCGCCCAGCGCAAGACCGCCAACAATACCCGCCTGACCGTGACCGTGTGCGCCAACTATGGCGGACGTTGGGACATCATGCAGGCCACCGGCAAGATGGTGGCGGCGAATCCGGGCGTGACCGAATTCACGGAAGAGATGCTGGCCCCGCACCTGGCGATGGCCTATGCCCCGGAACCGGACCTGTTCATCCGCACCGGCGGCGAAGAGCGCATTTCGAACTTCCTGCTGTGGCAACTGGCCTATTCGGAGCTGTATTTCACCGACGCCTTCTGGCCCGATTTCTCGCCCGAGTCCCTCGACACCGCGATCGCTTCCTACCAGAACCGGGAGCGCCGCTTCGGCCGCACCGGCGAGCAGGTCGCCAACAAGGCAAAGACAAGCTGATGCTGAAAACCCGCGTCATCACCGCAATCGTCCTGCTGGCAGTCCTGCTGCCGGTCCTGTATTTCAACAACTTCACGGCGTTCGCGGTGGTGGCCACGGTGTTTTTCGGCGCCGCGGTCTGGGAGTGCGTCCGGCTGTTCAATCCCGGCACCGGCAGCGCCCACATCATCGCCCTGGTCTGGACCGCGGTGTTTGCCGTCTCGGTCCTGAGCGGCCACCTGAATGCCGCCTTCTGGGCCGCGCTCAGCCTGGCGCTGTGGATCGCCCGTTTCGCGCCCTCGCTGAAATTCGGCCTGCCGCCGCTGGGCAGTCCCTCGAATACGCTGCTGAGCCTGGTGTACGGCTTCGCGATCTTCGGCTGCTTCGTCGCCATCGTGGTGCTGTTCTCGCACTCGCCGCTGTTCCTGCTGTCGGTGATGGCGATCGTCTGGGTGGCCGACATCGGCGCCTACTTCTCCGGCAAGGCCTTCGGCAGGCGCAAGCTGGCGCCCTCGATCTCGCCGGGCAAATCCTGGGAAGGCGCGATCGGCGGCGGCATCGCCGTGCTGGTGCTGGCCTCGCTGTCGGTGGCCTATGGCGGCGCCGCCTTCGCCGACACCTTCGCCGCGCGCGTCGCCGGCAGCTTCGGCTGGCCGGCCCTGCTGGCCATCCTGGTCCTGATGGTCGCCGCCAGCATCGTCGGCGACCTGTTCGAATCCCAGCTCAAGCGCCGCGCCGGCATGAAGGACAGCAGCAGCCTGCTGCCCGGCCACGGCGGCGTCCTGGACCGGATCGATGCCCTGATCCCGGTCCTGCCGCTCGCAGCCCTCATCGGCTCGCGTCTGTAAGCGGCCCTGAAGGAGCAATCAATGCAACGCGTTACCATCCTGGGCGCCACCGGCTCGATCGGCGTCTCGACCCTCGACGTGCTCGCGCGTCATCCCGAACAGTATGAAGTCTACGCGCTGAGCGCCCACGGCCGCGTCGACGAGCTGGCGGCCCAGTGCCGCCGCTTCCGCCCGGTCCGCGCCGTGGTCGGCTCGCCCGAGGCCGCAGCCCGCCTGGGCCAGCTGATCGCCGACCTGCCGACCGACGTCTCGTACG
This sequence comes from Telluria sp. Soil_C_11, assembly GCF_057657395.1. Taxonomy (NCBI): domain Bacteria; kingdom Pseudomonadati; phylum Pseudomonadota; class Betaproteobacteria; order Burkholderiales; family Oxalobacteraceae; genus Telluria; species Telluria sp. Soil_C_11. The sequence continues at coordinate 576,823 of NZ_JBDGIN010000002.1, forward strand.
GCGAGCAGGCCCTGTGCGAGATTTCCTCGAGCAGCGCCACCGACACCGTGATGGCCGCCATCGTCGGCGCCGCCGGTCTGGCGCCGACCCTTGCCGCCGCGCGCGCCGGCAAGAAGGTCCTGCTGGCCAACAAGGAAGCGCTGGTGATGTCCGGCCAGCTGTTCATGGACGCCGTGCGCGAGCACAGGGCGACCCTGCTGCCGATCGACAGCGAGCACAATGCGATCTTCCAGTCGTTGCCAGCCCATTATGCGCGCCAGCCCGAGGCGGCCGGCGTGGCGAAGATCCTGCTGACCGCATCCGGCGGCCCGTTCCTGAAGCGCGACGTCGACACGCTGGAGCAGGTGACGCCCGAAGAAGCCTGCAAGCACCCGAACTGGTCGATGGGGCGCAAGATCTCGGTCGACTCCGCCACCATGATGAACAAGGGCCTGGAAGTGATCGAGGCCCACTGGCTGTTCGGCGCGCCGGCCGACCTGATCGAGGTCGTGATCCATCCGCAGAGCGTGATCCACTCGATGGTGTCGTACGTGGACGGCTCGGTGCTGGCCCAGCTCGGCAACCCCGACATGCGCACCCCGATCGCGCACGCGCTGGCCTTCCCGGAACGGATCGCTTCCGGCGTGGCCCAGCTCGACCTGACCGCCATGGCGGCGCTGGAATTCCACGCCCCCGATTTCCGCCGCTTCCCCTGCCTGGCCTTGGCCTTCGACGCCCTGCGCGCCGGCGGCACCGCGCCGGCCCTGCTGAACGCCGCCAACGAGGTGGCGGTGCAGGCCTTCCTCGACAGCCGCATCGGCTTCCGCGACATCGACCGCGTGGTGCGCCGCGTGATGGATGAAGAGGCGCATGGCGCGGCCTCCAGCATCGAGGCGGTGCTGGCCCAGGACGCGCACGCGCGCCAGGCCGCCGGCCGCATCGTCGACAGCCTCGCGCGGACCTGACGCCATGACGCTGAAGTACATCCTGTTCGGCTTCCTGCTGGGGCTCGGGCCGCTGATCATCCTCCACGAACTGGGGCACTACTGGGTCGCGCGCCTGTGCGGCGTGAAGGTGCGCCGCTTCTCGATCGGCATGGGCCGGGTGGTGTGGTCGCGCCGGATCGGCCCCGACCAGACCGAGTGGGCGGTGTCGATGCTGCCGCTGGGCGGCTACGTCAAGCTGGTCGACAGCCGCGACCCGAGCACGGCGCCGGTCGATGCGGGGGAGGAAGCGCGCGAGTTCACGCGCCAGAACGTCTGGAAGCGCATCGCCATCATCGCCGCCGGCCCGGCGGTGAATTTCATCGTCGCGATCGTGCTGATGGCCGGCCTGTTCATGGTCGGCAAGGAGGAGCCGGGCACGCGCCTGCGCGCCATGCAGCCCGGCACCCCGGTCTACGTGGCCGGCGTGCGCGGCGGCGATGTCGTCACCGCCGTCAACGGCCAGCCGGTGGCGGCCTGGGGCGACCTGCGCTGGGAAGTGGTGCGCGCCGTCCTCGACAAGCACGACGCCGAACTGACCCTGAAGGGCGCGGGCGGCGGCAGCTACCGCGCCGTGATCCCGGCCGCCACCATGGCGCGCCTGAATCCGGAAGGCGACGTCGACGTGATGAAGCAGCTGGGCATGCAGATGTGGCGCCCGCGGCCGACGGTCGACGAGGTGATCCCCGGCGGCGCCGCGGCGCGCGCGGGACTGCAGAAGGGCGACCTGGCGGTGGCGATCGACGGCAAGCCGGTCGCGGACGCCGTCGACTTCATCGAAGCCGTGCGCGGCGCCGCCGGCCGCACCCTGCTGCTGGACGTGCTGCGCGGCGGCCAGCCGCTGCGCCTGCCTGTCACGCCCGAGCGCGACCCCGCGACCGGCGCCGGCATCGTCAAGCTGAAGGTGGCCCAGGTGCCCGAGATGGTGACGGTGAAGGCCGGCCCGCTCGACGCCGTCGCGAAAGGCGCGCAGCGCGCCTGGGACGGCAGCGTCACCACCCTGAAGATGATCGGCAAGATGCTGACCGGCGAAGTCTCGCTGAAGAATGTGTCGGGCCCGATCACCATCGCCGGCGCCGCCGGACAGGCCGCCGATGCGGGCTTTGCGACCTATATCGAGATGCTCGCCTTCATCAGCCTGAGCCTGGGTGTAATGAATCTGTTACCAATTCCCGTTCTGGATGGCGGCCAATTGCTGTATTATTCGCTGGAAGTTTTGACCGGGCGCCCCCTGTCCGCGCGAGTAGGAGAGATCGCGCAGATCGCAGGGTTCGGCCTGATGCTCATGCTGATGGCGCTCGCCGTCTTCAACGACCTGGTGCGGCTGTTCTGATACCCGGCGCAGAATACGTAGTTCGTCCAATGACTGACCCATTGATCTAACCAATGAAATTACACTCTGATCGTTCTGCCTTGCCCCGCTTCGCCATGCCCTCCCGTCGCAGTCTGATCGGCGCCGCCGTGCTGGCCCTGTGCGCCGGCCACGCTTCCGCCGTCGCGCCCTTCGTCGTGAAGGACATCCGGGTCGAAGGCATCCAGCGGACCGAGGCAGGCACGGTGTTCAGCTACCTGCCGGTACGCGTCGGCGAGACCTTCGACGACGACAAGGGCACCGCCGCGATCAAGGCGCTGTATGCGACCGGGTTCTTTAAGGACGTGCGCCTGGAAGAAGAGAACGGCGTGCTGGTCGTGCTGGTCGAGGAGCGTCCTGCCATTTCGAGCGTCGACTTCACCGGCACCAAGGAATTCGAAAAGGACATGCTGGTCAAGGCGCTGAAGGAAATCGGCGTCGGCGAAACCAAGATCTTCGACAAGGCATCGGTCGACCGCGCCGAGCAGGAGCTCAAGCGCCAGTACCTGTCGCACGGCCTGTACGGCGTGAAGATCACCACCACCGTGACCCCGATCGAGCGTAACCGCGTGACGATCATGTTCAACGTCGACGAAGGCGACGCCGCCAAGATCAAGGGCATCAACATCGTCGGCAACAAGGCCTTCTCCGACAAGCAGCTGCGCGAACTGCTGCAGCTGAACACCTCGGGCTGGTTCACCTGGTACTCGAAGGCCGACCAGTACTCCAAGCAGAAGCTGACCGGCGACCTGGAAGCCATCAAGTCCTGGTACGCCAACCACGGCTACCTCGAAGCGACGGTCGAATCGACCCAGGTCGCGATCACGCCGGACAAGAAGGACATCTACCTCACCATCAACATCCACGAGGGCGAGAAGTACACCGTCACCGGCATCAAGGTGGAAGGCGAGACCTTCGGCCGCACCGAGGAACTGCAGCGGCTGATCCTGCTGCGTCCGGGCCAGACCTATTCGGGCGAGCTGCTGGAAGCCTCGAACAAGCGCATCTCCGACCGCCTGGCGAGCTTCGGCTATGCCTTCGCCAACGTCAACGCCAATCCGGAAATCGACCAGGCCAGGCACGAAGTGAAGTTCACCTTCCTGGTCGACCCGGGCAAGCGCGCCTACGTGCGCCACATGACGATCTCGGGCAACACGATCACCCGCGACGAAGTGATCCGCCGCGAATTCCGCCAGTTCGAAAGCTCGTGGTACGACCCGAACCGCGTGAAGATGTCGCGCGACCGCGTCGACCGCCTCGGCTACTTCAAGGACGTGACCGTGGAGACCCCGGAGTCCCAGGGCACCACCGACCAGGTCGACGTCAACATCGCGGTCACCGAAAAGCCGACCGGTAACTTCATGATCGGCGGCGCGTTCTCGCAGGCCGAGAAGTTCACCTTCACGGCCTCGGTCACCCAGGCCAACTTCGCCGGCAGCGGCAACACGGTCGGCGTCGAGCTGAATACCAGCAAGTACAACCGCACGATCTCGTTCGCCCAGACCAACCCGTACTTCACCGACGAAGGCGTGTCGCGCGCCTTCCAGCTCTACCTGCGCACCTCCCGTCCGCCGGCGCTGAACATCGGTTCGTACACCGTGCGCCAGATGGGCGGCAACCTGACCTTCGGCGTGCCGTTCTCCGAGACCGACACCGTCTACTTCGGCGCCGGCCTGGAACGCACCAAGCTGGAAACCGACGACAGCTCGCCGACGCTGTACAAGGAATTCGTCAAGCAGAACTCGAAAGACAAGGCGACCAAGATCTCCGGCGTCGGCAGCGCGACCACGAACGCGATTCCGCTGACCGTGGCCTGGGGCCGCGACTCGCGCGACAGCGCGGTCACGCCGACCCGCGGCCGCTACCAGCGCGCCAACCTGGAAATCGACCTGATGGGCGACGCCAAGTACTACCGCGCGATCTACGAACACCAGTGGTATCGTCCGCTCACGCGCTGGATGACCCTGGCGCTGAAGGGCGAGCTGGATGTCGGCGGCGGCCTGAGCGGACACGCCTACCCGGTCTTCAAGAACTTCTACGGCGGCGGCATCGGTTCGGTGCGCGGCTACGAAAGCTCGTCGCTGGGCCTGGTCGACCCGTACACCCTGGACGCCCTGGGCGGCGCGCGCCGCGTGATCGGCAACGCCGAACTGCAGTTCCCGTTCCCGGGCAGCGGCACCGACCGTTCGCTGCGCTGGTTCACCTTCGCCGACGGCGGCCAGGTCTACCAGGAAGGCCAGCGCATCCGTCTCGACCAGCTGCGCTACTCGGCGGGTATCGGCCTGTCCTGGATTTCCCCGGTGGGTCCGCTCAAGTTGAGTTATGCTAAGCCCTTGAACGCCAAGCCGGGCGACCGCCTGGAACGCTTCCAGTTCCAGATGGGTACCGGCTTCTGACAAGGAATGCGGAGAATCATGTTGAATAAATCGATAGCCTCGTTGCCCAGGACCCTGGCGCTGGCCGCCGTGTGCGCGGGCGCGCTGCTGCATGCGAGTGCCCAGGCCCAGGCGCAGGCGCCGACTGGCCGGATCGGCTTCATCTACACCGAAAGGCTGATGACGGAATCGAAGCTGGCGCGCACCGCGGACGAAAAGATCCAGGCCGAGTTCTCGAAGCGCCAGAAGCAGGTCGACGACATGGTCAAGCGCTTCAAGACCGCGCGCGAGAAGTTCGACGACGACGCACCGAAGCTCAACGACATCGACCGTACCCGCCGCACGCGCGAGCTGCTCGACATGGAGAAGGACGTGCAGCGCATGCAGCGCGAGTTCAACGAGGACCTGCTGCAGCGGAAGAACGAGGAGCGCGCCGCGATCGCCCAGCGCGCCTTCAAGCTGATCGAGCAGGTGGCCGAGCAGGAACACCTCGACGTCGTGCTGCAGGAAGCCATCTGGGCAAGCCCGCGCATCGACATCACGGACAAGATCCTCAAGCTCCTCGACAAATAAGCTGCAGGAACGAAACGAACGCCGGCCGGACGGATGCGCCCGGCCGGCGTATCATTCTATTTTTACCTTTTTCACGGAACGACCAGATGGGCACTCGACTGGGTGAATTGGTCGAACGCTTCGGCGGACAGCTGGTGGGGGACCCGAACCTCGAGGTTCAGGGCATCGCACCGCTCGACAGCGCCGACGCTTCGCACATCAGCTTTCTCAGCAATAGCAAACTGCGCGCACTGGCGGCGCAAAGCCGGGCCGCGGCGCTGATCGTGGCGCCGCTGGACGACGCCACCGTCGCCGCCACCTACGAAGGCGCGCGCATCGTCACCACCAATCCCTACGCCTACTTCGCCCGCGCCGCGCAGTACTTCGCCGCGCTCGAAGAGACGCCGAAGGAAGCCGGCGTGCACCCGACCGCGAGCGTGCACGAGAGCGCGCGCATCGATCCCAGCGCCCACATCGGGCCGCATGTGACGGTGGAGGCGGGCGCCACGATCGGCGCGGACGCCGTGATCGACGCCGGCTGCTTCGTCGGCCGCGACGCCGAGATCGGCGAAGGCACGCACCTGTTTGCCAACGTGACTTTCCATGCGCGCTGCAGCATCGGCAAGCGCGGCATCCTGCATTCGGGCGCCGTGATCGGCACAGACGGTTTCGGCTTCGCGCGCGAAAACGGCGTGTACATCAAGATTCCGCAGACCGGCCGCGTGATCCTGGGCGACGACGTCGACGTCGGCGCCAACACCACGATCGACCGCGGCGCGCTGGCCGACACCATCATCGAGGACGGGGTCAAGCTCGACAACCAGATCCAGATCGGCCACAACTGCCATATCGGCGCCAACACGGCGATGGCCGGCTGCGTGGGGGTGGCGGGCAGCGCGAAGATCGGCAAGAATTGCACCTTCGGCGGCGCAGCCATGGTGCTCGGCCACCTGGAAATCGTGGACAATGTCCATATCTCCTCGGGCAGCATGGTCTCGCGCTCGGTGCTCGAACCGGGCCAGTACACCGGCTTCTACCCGCTGGCCAAGAATTCGGAATGGGAGCGCAGTGCCGCCATCGTGCGTAACTTGTCCTCGATGCGCGAAAAGATCCGCACGCTGGAAAAGCAAATCAAAACTTTGACCGATAAAGCAGAAGAAAAATGACGACTGAACAGAACAACGGCGCCAAGACCCTCAACATCACCCAGATCAAGGAATACCTGCCGCACCGCTATCCGTTGCTGCTGGTCGACCGCGTGGTCGACTATGAACTGGGCAAGACCATCACCGCGATCAAGAACGTCACGGTGAACGAGGAATTCTTCAACGGCCACTTCCCGCACCAGCCGGTGATGCCGGGCGTGCTGATGATCGAAGCGCTGGCCCAGACCGCCGCGATCCTGTCCTTCATGACCATGAACGTCAAGCCGGACGAGAACTCGGTGGTGTACTTCGTCGGCATCGACAACGCGCGCTTCAAGCGCCCGGTCGGCCCCGGCGACCAGCTGAAGATGGACGTCGAGATCCTGCGCACCTCGCGCGGCATCTGGAAGTACAAGGCCACCGCCAGCGTCGACGGCAAGGTGGCGGTGGAAGCGGAACTGATGTGCACCATCCGCGCCAACGAGACCGCGGGGCAGTGATGAGCAGGATTCACCCGACCGCGATCGTCGATCCGCGGGCCGAGCTGGACAGCTCGGTCGAGGTCGGCCCGTACTCGATCATCGGTCCGCACGTGCGGATCGGCGCCGGCACGGTGGTCGGCCCGCACGTGGTCATCGAAGGCCACACCACGATCGGCAAGGACAACAAAATCTTCCAGTTCGCGTCGCTCGGCGCGGCGCCGCAGGACAAGAAGTGGGCCGGCGAGCCGACCCGCCTCGAAGTCGGCGACCGCAACACGATCCGCGAGTTCGTCACCTTCAACCTGGGCACCGCCCAGGACGCCGGCGTGACCCGCCTGGGCGACGACAACTGGATCTCGGCCTACGTCCACCTGGCGCACGACTGCCAGGTCGGCAGCAACACGATCTTCTCGAACAACGCGCAGCTGGCCGGCCACGTCCACGTGGGCGACTGGGCGATCCTGTCCGGCTACTGCGGCGTGCACCAGTTCTGCAAGATCGGCGCGCATGCCTTCATCGGCATGTACACCAGCCTGACGCAGGACGTGCCGCCGTTCGTGCTGGTGTCCGGCAATCCGGCCGAGGCGCACGGCGTGAACATCGAAGGCCTGAAGCGCCGCGGTTTCACGCGCGAGCAGATCAACGCGATCCGTTCCGCCTACAAGACCATCTACCGCTCCGGCAAGACGCTGGAAGAGGCCAAGGCGCAGATGACGGAAGAGGCGGCCGAGGGCGGCGAAGGCGCCGCGCAGGTCCAGGCCATGCTCGACTTCCTCGGCACCACGACCCGTGGCATCGTCCGCTGATCTCGCTTCCGGCGTGCACCTGGCGCTGGTGGCGGGTGAAGTCTCCGGCGACATGCTGGCGGCCCGGCTGATGGCCGGCCTGAAGCCGCACCTGCCCGGTGTCCGCTTCTCCGGCATCGGCGGCCCGCGCATGCTCGAGCAGGGCCTGGTGTCCGACGTCCCGATGGACACGCTCACCGTGCGCGGCCTGTTCGAAGTCATCCCGCGCTACCGCGAACTGAAGGGCATCCAGAACCGCCTGCGGGATCGCTTGATTGAAGAGCGGCCCGCGGCCTTCATCGGCGCCGACTATCCCGGCTTCAACCTGGGCCTGGAAGAGCAGCTGAAAGCGGCCGGCATCCCGACCCTGCATTTCGTCGGCCCGCAGATCTGGGCCTGGCGCGGCGGGCGCATCAGGAAGATCCAGCGTGCGGTCTCGCACATGCTGCTGATCTTCCCGTTCGAAGAAGAAATCTATCGCAAGGCCGGCGTGCCGGCGACCTACATCGGCCATCCGCTGGCCGAGCAGATCCCCCTGCAGCCGGACGTGGCGGGCGCGCGCCGCCAGCTCGGCATTCCCCAGGACGCGAAGGTCGTGACCGTCATGCCCGGCAGCCGCATGGCCGAGATCAAGTACCTCGCCCAGCCCTTCGCCGGCGCGGTGAAGCTGCTGGCCAAACGGGATCCGTCGGTGCGATTCATCGCGCCGATGGCGGGCGAGCGCCAGAAGGCGTATTTTATGGACCTGATGGCGAAGGCCGGATTGTCCGGGCTCGTTGGCGATGGCGTGCTGCAGCTGGTCGACGGCCAGTCGCACGCGGCCATCGCGGCGGCGGACGCGGTGCTGGCGGCGTCCGGCACGGCGACCCTGGAAGTGGCGCTGTTCAAGAAGCCGATGGTGATTGCCTACAAGGTCATGCGGGCGTCGTGGGAACTCATGCGCCACATGGGCTACCTGCCGTGGATCGGGCTGCCGAACATCCTGGCGCGCGAGTTCGTGGTGCCGGAATTCCTGCAGCACGCGGCCACGCCGGAGGCGCTGGCGGACGCGGTCTGGTTCCAGCTGACCGACGAGGCGAACCGGTCCAGGCTGCAGCAGCGCTTCCTGGACATGCACCACAGCCTGCTGCGCAACAGCGCCGAGATCAGCAGCCAGGCGGTCCTCGATGTCATTGGGTTGAAGAGATGAGCAAGAAGAAGTTCGATTTTTATCCCGGTCTGCCCACGCGCAACCGTCCGTTCACGCTCGCCGACGTCGTCTGCGGCGTGGACGAGGCCGGGCGCGGTCCGCTGGCCGGGCCGGTGTATGCCGCCGCCGTGATCCTCGATCCGAAGCGCCCGATCGAAGGCCTGCGCGACTCCAAGAAGCTGACCGAAGCGCGGCGCGACGAGCTGGCGCCGATCATCAAGGAGCAGGCCCTGGCCTGGGCCGTGGCCGAGTGCTCGCACATGGAAATCGACACCCTGAACATCCTGCAGGCGACCATGCTGGCGATGCGCCGCGCGGTCGAGCAGCTGGCCACCATGCCGACCATCGCCCTGATCGACGGCAACCGCTGCCCGCAGCTGCCCGAGGCGATCCGCGCCCATGCCGTGGTCGAAGGCGACGACAAGGTGCACGCCATCTCGGCCGCCTCGATCCTGGCCAAGACCGCGCGCGACGCCGCCCTGGTGGCCCTGCACGAAGCCTATCCGCAGTACGCCTTCGACCAGCACAAGGGCTACTCGACGGCGCTGCACCTGGAGCGCCTGCGCCTGCACGGCCCGTGCCCGGTGCACCGCCGTTCGTTCGCGCCGGTGCGGGCGCTGCTGCAGGCTGACTTGCTGGACTTTGCATGAAGACCGTCAGCTCGCGCGATAACGCGTTCTACAAGGACCTGAAACAGCTCGCCACCAGCTCGCAGGCGCGCCGCAAGGCCGGGCGCTCGCTGCTGGACGGCGTCCACCTGTGCCAGTCCTGGCTCGACCTGAAAGGCTTGCCGGCGCACTGCGTGGTGTCGGAAGAGGCCTTGTCGAATCCGGAAGTGGCGGGCATCGTCGATCGCGTCGAAGCGGGCCGCGGCCTGGTGACGGCGCTGCCGGAAGCGCTGTTCGGCGCCATCAGCCAGGTCGAGCATGGCGTCAACATCGTGTTCGTGATCGACACGCCGATGCCGCAGGCGCCGGCCGTGTTGACGGAATCGGCGGTGCTGCTGGACGGCGTCCAGGACCCGGGCAACGTCGGCTCGATCCTGCGCAGCGCCGGCGCGGCCGGCATCAAACAGGTCTGGTGCAGTTCCGGCACCGCCTTCTGCTGGTCGCCCAAGGTGCTGCGCGCCGCAATGGGCGCCCACTTCGTGCTGGAGATCCACGAGAACGCCGACCTGGCCGCACTGGTGCGCGAGGCCAGGGTCCCGGTGCTGGCGACCAGCGGCTACGCGGCCGAATGCCTGTACGACGTCGAGCTGTCCGGCCCGGTGGCCTGGGTGCTGGGCCACGAAGGGCAGGGCGTCTCGGACACCCTGCTGAACCTCGCCAGCCGCCGCGTCGCCGTGCCGCATGCGGGGCAGGTCGAATCGCTGAACGTGGCCGCCTGCGCCGCGGTGTGCTTTTTCGAGCAATTACGACAATCCAGGCAACAGCGCCAGCGCCAGGCATAGACGGCGGCGCCCGCTCAGGTTACTCTTGCGTTTGGGCAAGGGAGTCACGATGGACACGATGCAGTTGCAATTGCAGAACCTACATTTTCTGGTGGCGGAAGCCGAGCCGGTGCAGCGCCGCGCGCTGATTGAGGCCCTCGGCCAGCTCGGCGCGAGCCGCGTCACCGACGTGCCCGACGGCCCGACCGCGCTGCGCACCCTGCAGGCCGGCTTCACGCCGAAAGTCGACGTCGCCATCATCGACCTGGCCCTGGGCGGCATGGACGGCCTCGAACTGCTGCGCGCGATCGCCGCGCTCAAGTCGGCCGTGCGCCTGATCGTGATCGGCGCCCAGCCGGCCAGCGTGCTGTTCTCGGTCGAGACCCTGGCCCAGGCCTACGGCGTCGACCTGCTGGGCACCGTCGCCAAGCCCGTCACCAGCGCCAAGCTGAGGACGGTGCTGGACAACTTCCAGCCGCCGGCGCGTCCGCGCCCGGTGACGGCATCGCCGAGCTTCAGCTTCGCCGAAGTCGGCGTCGGCCTGCAGCAGCGCCAGTTCGAACCCTTCTTCCAGCCCAAGATCGAACTGGCCACCGGCCAGGTCAAGGGCCTGGAGACCTTCGCGCGCTGGCGCCATCCCGAGCACGGCGTGCTGGGGCCGGGCGCCTTCATCGACGCGCTGGTGCAGAACAACCGGGTCGACTTCCTCGACTGGACCATGCTCGAGCTGTCGGTCGAGCGCTGCCGCCAGTACCACGACCAGGGCATCCCGATCTCGATCTCGCTGAATCTGGCGCCCGAGACGCTGGGGAATCCGAACTTCATCCGCCAGGTGTCGTCCTGCATGAAGCGCCACGGCGTGCTGCCTGACTACCTGACCTTCGAGATGACCGAGTCGTCGATGCTGGACTTCGACGTCGACTTCATCGAACGCCTGGTGCGCCTGCGCATGCTGGGGTTCGGCCTGGCGATCGACGATTACGGCACCGGGCGCTCCAACCTCCAGCTGCTGGCGCGGATTCCCTTCTCGGAACTGAAGATCGACCGCTCCTTCGTCGACGGCGCCTCGAAGAAGCGCCCGCTCGGCACGGTGCTGAAGTCATGCCTCGGCCTGGCGCACAGCCTGGACCGCATGTCGGTGGCGGTGGGGGTGGAGACGCGCCAGGACTGGGATTTCCTGCAGGGGCTGGGCTGTACCTATGCGCAGGGCTACCATATCGCCAATCCGATGGAGGCAGGGGCTTTCCCGGGGTGGCTCGAGGATTGGCGGCATTTCTTCTAGCGGCGGCTCCTAGGGGTCAGTGCGCCAGGGGTCAGAGTCCGGTTTTTCAGTTGGGACTCTGACCCCGGTAGTCCGCGGCGGTTGCGTGTCGAAAGCAGGCCGACACTGACCACCGGGGTCAGAGTCCCTTGAAAACCAACACCGGACTCTGACCCCTCCCTTATTAAGCCGGCTAAACTTGGGTCCCCGCCTGCGCGGGGACGACGGGAAAACTTAATACTCCCTGCGATCCGGCTTGATCTCCTGGAGAATGGTCGTCGAAATCTCCTCGATCGACTTGGTCGTCGACGACAGCCACCGGATCCCCTCCCGCCGCATCAGCGTCTCGGCCTCGTTCACCTCATAGCGGCAATTCTCCAGCGACGCATACTTGCTGCCCGCGCGCCGCTCGTTGCGGATCTCGGCCAGGCGTTCGGGCGTGATCGTCAATCCGAACAGCTTGTGCTTGAACGGCGGCAGGGCCGAGGGCAGGCGGCCGCGTTCGAAGTCGTCCGGGATCAGCGGATAGTTGGCGGCCTTGATCCCGTACTGCATTGCAAGATACAGGCTGGTCGGGGTCTTGCCGGAACGCGAGACGCCCACCAGGATCACGTCCGCCTCGGCCAGGTTCTTGTGCGACTGGCCGTCGTCGTGGGCCAGCGAGAAGTTGATCGCCTCGATGCGGTTCTTGTATTCCTCGCTGTCGACCACGTTGTGGATGCGGCCGATGGTGTGCGTCGACTTGACCCCCAGTTCCTGCTCGAGCGGGGCGACGAAGGTCTGGAACAGGTCCATGTGCATGCCCTGGGCGGCGCGGATCACGGCCGACAGGTCGTGCTTGACCAGGGTCGAGAACACGATCGGACGCTGGTTGTCGGACAGCGCGACGTCGTTGATGCGGCGCGCCGCATCGTAGGCTTTCTCGATGGTATCGATGAAGGGCAGGCGGATCTGCCGGAAGCGCATTTCGAACTGGCTCAGCACCGCATGGCCGAAGGTTTCGGCGGTGATGCCGGTGCCGTCGGAAACGAAGAAGACGGTGCGCGCGGCATTCGGATTGACAGGGGAGTCCGGGGAAGTCATGGTGCCTTTTTGCTAAGATAATGACAAAGTTGCAGCCGACGCACGGTGCATCGCACAAACGCGGGTTAAAATGCTCGGCAACGGTTGTAAGGATTGTGCTGCACGGCCCGAAGAATAACAAGAAAACACGGCTATCCCGCCCGATCCGCGAAAGGTTCCCTATCATCAAAAAAGGTGTTTCATCATGACTAACCTGTCTACTGCAGCATTGAAGGTGCCCGATCCCGCGGCGGCCGGCGATACCGTCTACGTCGCGCCGTTCGAGCAACTGCGCATGACCGACGTCGAGTCGGTCGGCGGCAAGAACGCCTCGCTCGGCGAGATGATCAGCCAGCTGGCGGAAGCCGGCGTGCGCGTGCCGGGCGGCTTCGCCACCACGGCCGATGCCTTCCGCGACTTCCTGCGCCACAGCGCCGACGGCGGCCCTTCGCTGGGCGACCGCATCGCCCTGCGCCTGGAGAACCTGAACATCGACGACACCCGCGCGCTCGCCGCCGCCGGCGCCGAAATCCGCCAATGGATCGTCGAGACCCCGTTCCAGCCGCGCCTGGAGCAGGAAATCCGCGCCTACTACGAGCGCCTGGTGGCCGATTCGGAGAGCGAGATGTCGTTCGCCGTGCGCTCCTCGGCCACCGCCGAAGACCTGCCGGACGCTTCCTTCGCCGGCCAGCAGGAGACCTTCCTGAACGTGGTCGGCATCGACAACGTGCTGGAAGCCATGAAGCACGTCTTCGCATCGCTGTACAACGACCGCGCGATCTCGTACCGCGTGCACAAGGGCTTCACGCACGCCGAGGTGGCGCTGTCGGCCGGCGTGCAGCGCATGGTGCGTTCGGACACCGGCGCGGCCGGCGTGATGTTCACCATCGACACCGAATCGGGCTTCAAGGACGTGGTCTTCATCACCTCCAGCTATGGCCTGGGCGAGACCGTGGTGCAGGGCGCCGTGAATCCGGACGAGTTCTACGTGCACAAGCCGATGCTGGAGCTGGGCAAGAAGCCTGTCATCCGCCGCAACATCGGCTCCAAGCTGATCAAGATGGAATTCACGAAGGAAGCCAAGGCCGGGCGCTCGGTGCAGACCGTCGACGTGCCGGTCGAGCTGCGCAACCGCTACTCGCTGAACGACGAGGAAGTGGTCGAACTGGCCAAGTACGCCGTGATCATCGAGAAGCACTACGGCCGCCCGATGGACATCGAGTGGGGCAAGGACGGCCGCGACGGCAAGCTGTACATCCTGCAGGCGCGTCCTGAAACCGTGAAGTCGCAGCAGAAGGCCGGCGACGCCCAGCAGCGCTTCAAGCTGAAGGGCACCGGCACGGTGCTCACCAGCGGCCGCGCGATCGGCCAGAAGATCGGCGCCGGCCCGGTGCGCGTCATCACCGACCCGTCCGAGATGGAACGCGTGCAGCCGGGCGACGTGCTGGTGGCCGACATGACCGACCCGAACTGGGAGCCGGTCATGAAACGCGCTTCGGCGATCGTCACCAACCGCGGCGGCCGTACCTGCCATGCGGCGATCATCGCCCGTGAGCTGGGCGTGCCGGCGGTGGTCGGCTGCGGCGACGCCACCGACGTGCTGAAAGATGGCACCTTCGTCACCGTGTCCTGCGCCGAAGGCGACGAGGGCAGGATCTACGACGGCCTGCTGGAAACCGAGGTGTCGGAAGAATCGCGCGGCGAACTGCCGCCGCTGAAGACCAAGATCATGCTCAACGTCGGCAACCCGCAGCTGGCCTTCGACTTCCAGTCGGTGCCGAACGGCGGCGTCGGCCTGGCGCGTCTCGAGTTCATCATCAACAACAACATCGGCGTGCACCCGAAGGCCATCCTCGAGTACCCGAACATCGACAACGACCTGAAGAAGGCGGTGGAGTCGGTCGCCCGCGGCCACGCCTCCCCGCGCGCCTTCTACGTCGACAAGCTGGCCGAAGGCGTGGCGACCATCGCCGCCGCGTTCTGGCCGAAGCCGGTGATCGTGCGCCTGTCCGACTTCAAGTCGAACGAGTACAAGAAGCTGATCGGCGGTTCGCGCTACGAGCCGGACGAGGAAAACCCGATGCTGGGCTTCCGCGGCGCCGCGCGCTACCTGGCCGAGGACTTTGCCGAATCCTTCGAGATGGAATGCATGGCCATGAAGCGCGTGCGCGAAGAGATGGGCCTGACCAACGTCGAGATCATGATCCCGTTCGTGCGCACCCTGGGCCAGGCCGAGAAGGTCATCGCTTTGCTGGCGAAGTACGGACTGAAACGCGGCGAAGGTGGAGGCGAAGGCGGCCTGCGCGTCATCATGATGTGCGAAGTGCCGTCGAACGCGATCCTGGCCGAGCAGTTCCTGCAGTACTTCGACGGCTTCTCGATCGGTTCGAACGACCTGACCCAGCTGACCCTGGGCCTGGACCGCGACTCCGGCATGGAGCTGCTGGCCAAGGACTTCGACGAGCGCGACCCGGCCGTGAAAGCCATGCTCTCGCTGGCGATCAAGGCCTGCCGCGCGCAGGGCAAGTACATCGGCATCTGCGGCCAGGGTCCTTCGGACAACCCGGACTTCGCGCAGTGGCTGGTGGAGCAGGGCATCGAGTCGATGTCGCTGAATCCTGACTCGGTCATCGATACCTGGCAGAAGCTGGCGGCGATGTAAGCCGTCGCGCTGCCGCGATCGAACCCCCGCCGGCCGCCAAGCCCGCGGGGGTTTTTCTTTTCACTCTAACAGCCGACGATCCCGGCCAGCGCAGTGAGCGCGAACAGAAGAACGTACCTGGCGAGCGTGTGCATGCTGTCCTTTCCGGGAAGACGATCTATGCCGATTTGGCGGGCAGCACCCGCGCATCGGCCACCATATTGCGCCCGCCGGCCTTGGCCGCGTACAGGGCGGCATCGGCGCGCGACAGCAGGGCCTCGATGCTCTCGCCCGCGTCCAGCGTGGCGACGCCGATGCTGACCGTGTAGCCGGCCTCGATGCGGCCGGCGGCGGCTTCCGGCGTCCGCGCCAGCGCGCCGCGCAGGCGCTCGGCCACCAGCAGCGCGGTGTCGGGACCGGTGTCCGGCAACAGCACCGCGAATTCTTCGCCGCCCAGGCGGGCCACGGTGTCGATGCTGCGCACCACCGCGCCTGTGCGCTGGACGATGTCGACCAGGACCCGGTCGCCGGTGGCGTGGCCCCAGGTATCGTTGATGCGCTTGAAGTGGTCGACGTCGAACAGCAGCAGCGACAGCGGGCTGCCCCGGCGCTGCGTGCGCGCCTGTTCGCGCGCGGCCAGGTCGAAGAAGGCGCGGCGCGAGCGTGCCCCGGTCAGGTGGTCGTGGTCGGCCGCATGGCGGGCGCGGTCGACGAGGTCCGCGTTCGCCATCATCACCGCGCCCAGGGTCAGGGCCGGCAGCGCCAGCGCGCCGGCCGAAAAGAAGACCATGCTGAGGGCCGCGTCGTCCCAGGGCATCGAAGCGCCGCCCAGCCGGGCGCCGTACACCAGCGCGCGCACCAGCTGCACGGCGGCGTTGGCGTAGGCCGCGCAGACGGTGAACAGGACCGGGTAGCGGCGCCTGGCGCGCCGAAGGTGCGACGACAGCAGCCAGCCCATCTCCAAGCACAGGGCGGCGTGCAGGACCGACATCGCGACGATGCGCCCGCCCACCGAGTCGACGCCATGGTGCAGTACGACGATCGCGAGCAGGCCGAGCGCGACGCAGGCGCCCAGGCGGCGCCAGGGCACGGGCAGCAGGAGCTGGCGCCGGAAGCCGGCCAGCATCGTGACCGTGGTGCCGAGCAGCAGGGTGTTCGCGAACTCGACCGACAGGATGTCCGGCACCGCCCCGCGCGCCGCGAACAGCGGCAGCGACACGACCGCCATGGCGTTCGCCGCGAACCACTCGCGGATGCCCTGGGCGCCGCTATGGCGCAGCGAGGACAGCACGAGCAGCATGACGGCGGACAGGGCCATCGTCACCAGCAGCAGGCTTACGATGATCAACATGGGGCGGAACCGGGAAACGGGAGAGGTGAATTTCCGTATGGTATCAAAGAATACCGTGAACCCTATCTGGTCCGGCTGGGCCAGTAAGCAATAATATTGCGCCAAGGAATGCCAAAACCGCAACTCCTTCGTTGACTCCCCCTGCAGACGCGGTAGACTAGGAGTAACGAAATGTCTATGCAAGTCATCATCAAAACAAGCGACCAAAGACAATGCGGGCCCTCGTTCCCATGCCGGGAGACGGGGGCTTTTGACTTTTTTCGGGGCAAACGTGGAGAGAGGGGGAGGAAGCCATGGCTGAATGGATGGGCTGGCTCGTAGCGGCCGGCGTGCTCGTGATCCTGGAGCTGTTCACCGGGACGTTCTATTTGCTGATGATCGCCATCGGACTGGCGGTCGGCGGCGGCATGGCCCTGCTTGGCGCCGCCGGACCCGTGCAGACCATCGCGGCGGCCGCGGTGGGCGTGCTGGCGACCGCGCTGCTGCACCGTTCGCGCTTCGGCCGCCCGGCCCGCCACGATCCGGCGCGCGACCGCAACGTCAACCTCGACATCGGCCAGCGCGTCACCGTGCCCGGCTGGGACAACGGCCGCGCACGGGTGATGTACCGCGGCGCGCTGTGGGACGTCGAGCTGGGCCAGGGCGCCACGCCGCAGGCCGGAGACTTCCGCATCGTCGAGGTGCAGGGCAGCCGGCTGGTGGTGTCGAACTCATGATTGGCGGCATTCATAAGATTTGCCGTAAATAACAACTCATCTATAAGGGATGCTCATGGAATTTTCTTTCGGTACCGTGGCGCTGGTCATCTTCATCATCGCGCTGGTGTTCGTGTTCAAGACCATCAACGTGGTGCCCCAGCAGCACGCCTGGGTGGTCGAGCGCCTCGGCAAGTACCATGCGACCCTGGCGCCGGGCCTGAACATCGTCGTGCCCTTCATCGACCGCGTCGCCTACAAGCACAGCCTGAAGGAGATCCCGCTCGACGTGCCGCCCCAGGTCTGCATCACCAAGGACAACACCCAGCTGCAGGTGGACGGCATCCTGTACTTCCAGGTGACCGACGCGATGCGCGCTTCCTACGGCGCGTCCAACTACATCCAGGCGATCACCCAGCTGGCCCAGACCACGCTGCGTTCCGTGATCGGCCGGATGGAGCTGGATAAGACCTTCGAGGAGCGCGACCACATCAACACCACGGTGGTGAACGCGATCGACGAATCGGCCGCCAACTGGGGCGTGAAGGTGCTGCGCTACGAGATCAAGGACCTGACCCCGCCGGCCGAGATCCTGCACTCCATGCAGCGCCAGATCACCGCCGAACGCGAGAAGCGCGCACTGATCGCCGCCTCCGAGGGCCGGCGCCAGGAAGCGATCAACATCGCCAGCGGCGAACGCGAAGCGAACATCGCCCGCTCGGAAGGCGAAAAGCAGGCCGCGATCAACCGCGCCCAGGGCGAGGCGACCGCCATCGTGGCCCTGGCCGACGCCAGCGCGACCGCGCTGCGCCAGGTCGGCGACGCGATCCGCAGCCCGGGCGGCATCGACGCCGTCAACCTGCGCGTGGCCGAAGAATATGTCCACGCCTTCGGCAACCTGGCCAAGACCAACAACTCGATCATCGTGCCGGCCAACCTGGGCGAGATGAGCGGCCTGATCGCCAGCGCCCTGCAGATCGTCAAGACCCAGAAGTGATGCGCGCCGCCGCCGTCAGCGGCGGCCCGGACGGCATCAGAAGTCGACGCTCGCCGACACCGTCAGCGTGCGCGGCGCGCCCAGCACCAGGTAGCCGGCGCCCGGGTAGCCGCCGGCCGAGGCCCAGTAGTTGCGGTCGAAGGCGTTGTCGACGCGGGCGCGGAAGGTGACGTCGCGGTCCATGATGCGGGCCAGGTAGTTCGCGCCCAGGTCGAGGCGGGTCCAGGACGGCAGGCGCTGGGTGTTGGCGCCGTCCGCGTACTGCTTCGAGGTGGTCAGGGCGCGCGCGTTCAGCGACAGGCCCGGCACCCCGGGAACATCCCACTCCGTGCCCAGGTTCAGCTGGGTGCGCGGCACCCCGATCGCATCCTTGCCCTGGTTGACGCCGCCGGCCGTGCGGCGCTGCTCGGCGTCCAGCAGGGTCAGGCCGCCCAGCACGCGCAGGCCATGCATCGGCATGCCGAACACCGACAGCTCGAGGCCGCGATTGCGCTGTTCGCCGAAGATGCCGAACACCTGGTTCTCGATGCCGGCCAGCGGCTGCGAGGTCGTGAACAGCGCGGCGCTCATGCCCAGCCGGCCGCTGTCGTACTTGACGCCGACTTCCTTCTGGCGCGAGGTGAAGGGCGCGAACACCTGTCCCTGGTTGAGCGGGACCACGGGGAAGCCGGAAGCGGTCGGCCCCTGCTGCAGGGCTTCCGCATAGTTCGCATACAGCGACAGGTTCTTCATCGGCTTGTAGACGACGCCGGCCACCGGGGTGTTCGCGCTCTCGTCGTAACCGGCGTTCTGCGCACCGCTGTTGTAGTCGTAGCTGGTGTCCTTGATGCGCTGGCGACGCACGCCGACCGTCACGCGCAGGGCGTCGTCCAGCAGCGCCATCGTGTCGGCGATGGCGTAGCTGCCGAGGATCGCCTTGTGGGTCAGCAGCGGGTGCGCCATCGAGCCGCCGGTGAAGAAAGTGGGCGAGGGCGCGGCCACGTCGACCGGGCGGTACAGGTTGGTGGACCAGCCGGCGAAGTCGCTCAGGCCGTAGGCATTGAAGGACTTCATCCCGAAGGCCGAGGCGCTGGCGCTGAGGGTATGCCGGACCGGGCCCGTGGCCAGCTCGCCGCGCACGCCGATTTCGCCGGTGCGGGTGCGGTCGTTGCGCTGGTTGTCGAAGCGGCCCATGTTCAGGCCACCGGCGTTGTCGGTGGTGGTGGTCGTGGTCAGCGCGTTGAATTCGCTGCCGTTGCGGGCACCGAAGGCGGCCCACGCGACCACGTTCGGCGCCAGGTCGACTTCGCCGCGCAGGGTGCCGAAGGTGTCGCGCTCGAGCGAATGGGTCCAGGGCTGGGCGAAGTTGTGGCGCGCATCCGGCGCACGGGGCACGGCCAGGCCGGCGCCGACCGTCACGCTGGGCCGGGCATCGTCCAGCTCGTGCTCCTGGAAGCCGACGTCGGCCGACAGGCGATAGCCCTTGCCGCGGTAGTCCATGCCGATCGACAGCACGTTCAGCTCGCGCGATTCGCGGTCGACGGCGGTGTCGCCATCGCGGCGCACGGCATTCACGCGGATGCCGGCGCGGTCGCCCTCGCCGAAGCGGCGCGCGACGTCGAAGGCGCCGTAGGCCTGGCCGCCCGATTCGACGCCCAGCGTGACCTGGTTCAGCGGACGATTCGGGGCGCGCTTGGGCACCAGGTTGACCGAGCCGCCGATCCCGCCGCCGCCCGGCGCCGCGCCGTTGATGAAGCTGTTCGCGCCGCGGAAGATCTCCACGCGCTCGAGCAGTTCGGAAGCCACGAACTGGCGCGGCAGCAGGCCGTACAGGCCGTTGTACGCCATGTCGTCGGAATTCACGGCGAAGCCGCGGATCACGTACAGCTCCTGGAAGTTGCCGAAGCCGCGCGCCACCCGCACCGACGGGTCGTTCTGCACCACGTCGCCCACGCTGCGCGCCTGCTGGTCCTGGATCAGGGCCTGGGTATAGTTGGTGGCGTTGAACGGGGTGTCCATGATGTCGACATTGCCCAGCAGGCCGAGGCGGCCGCCGCGCGCGACCTGGCCGCCGGCGTAGGCGGCGGGCAGGCCCTGGGCCGAGGCGTCGGCCGAGGCGCTCACGACGACGGTGGCGATGCCGGGCTGGCTGTCGGTGCTGGTTTGCGCCTGTGCGCAGGAAGCGGCCAACAGCAGGGCGCCGGCGGCGAGCGGAGTCAATTGCATGATCATGGTGCGTGTTCTTATTGATGAGAATAATTCTCATTATACCCAGCGTGCTTGCGTTCGTAAATGAGAACTATTACTATCTGGCCCATGTCTCCCGTTTCTCTTCGCCGCTGGTCCTGGATCCACAAATGGAGCAGCCTGGTCTGCACCGTCTTCATGCTCCTGCTGTGCCTGACCGGCCTGCCGCTGATTTACCACCATGAGATCGGCCAGCTGCTGGGCAACGAAGTGGAAGCGCCGGCCATGCCGGCCGGATCGGCGCCGCTGCGCGCCGACCTGGACAGCGTCATCGCCGCCGGCAAGGCGCGCTATCCGGACAAGGTGATGATGTACATGTCGCAGGAGGCGGACGAGCCGGCGTTGTGGTTCCTGACCATGGGGGCGCATCCGAACGACCCGAAGTTCGTCTCGATCGCGGTCGATGCGCGCACCGCGCGCTACGTCGCCGAGCCGCCGATCGAGGGCGGCGCCGTGATGGCCTTCCTGTTCCACCTGCACGTCGACCTGTTTGCCGGCGTGGCGGGCAAGCTCTTCCTCGGCTGCATGGGCCTGCTGCTGCTGGTGGCGCTCGTCTCCGGCGTGGTGCTGTACGCGCCGTTCATGCGCAAGCTCGAATTCGGCGCCGTCCGCCATGGCCGCACGGCGCGCCTGAAATGGCTGGACCTGCACAACCTGCTCGGCATCGTCACCCTGGTCTGGGCGCTGGTGGTGGGCGCGACCGGGGTCGTCAACACACTGGCCGACGTGCTGCTGCAGTACTGGCAGGCGACCGAGATCGCGGCCATGGTCAGGCCCTACGCGGGCCAGCCGCCGCCACGCACGCTGGCGTCGATGGCGCAGTCGGTGGCGCGCGCGCAGGCGCTGCAGCCGGGCATGCAGGTCGCTTTCATCGCCTTCCCGGGCACGCCGTTCGCGAGCCCGCACCATTACGGCGTCTACATGCGCGGCGACCAGGCGCTGACCGCGCGCCTGTACAAGCCCGTGTTGGTCGACGCGTCTACCGGGCAGGTGACCGACCAGCGCACGCTGCCCTGGTACCTGACGACCCTGCTGTTGTCGCAGCCCCTGCATTTCGGCGACTACGGCGGGGCCGGCATGCAGTTCCTGTGGGCGCTGCTCGACCTGGCGACCATCGTGGTGCTGGGCAGCGGCCTGTATCTGTGGCTGAAGCGCGGTCGCGCCGCCGGGGCCAGGGCTGGCGCGCCGGCCGCGACGGCGAAAGCGCAGCCGGCGCTGGCAGGGGAAGGGGAGGCGCGTTGAGCGCCTTCCGCAGCCTGTGGGGCATGCCGGTCCTGCTCGGCGTGCTGACCGCGGCCGGCCTGGTGGCCGGGCTGCTGGGCGACGGCTGGTGGGACGCGGTGGCGGTGGCCGGGCTGGGGATTCCGGTCGCGGTCGGGCTCTGGCACATGTTCAAGCCGGCGGCTCGCCGACGCTAAACGCGGGCATCGTCGCATACATACACCCGCTTTAATTTTCTATTAAGCATTCACCCAGCAATACGACGTATAACTCAGGGTGACGACAACCCGAGGAGTCCCCCGTGAAGAACTTCATGCGCAACAACAAAGGCTTCCTGGCCTTCCTGCTCCTGTTCGGCGTGTTCCGCACGGCGGTGGCGGACTGGAACCCGATCCCGTCGGCCTCGATGCACCCGAACCTGCTGGAAGGCGACGTGGTGCTGGTCAACCGCATGGCCTTCGACCTGAAGGTGCCGCTCACCGACGTGGTGCTGGCGCGCATGGGCGAGCCGGCGCGCGGCGACATCGTCACCTTCCGCTCGCCGAAGGACGGCACGCTGCTCATCAAGCGCCTGGTGGCGCTGCCCGGCGACACCGTCGAGATGCGCAACGAGCGCCTCTACATCAACGGCAAGGGCGCGGACTACGACATGGTGGCGGAATCGCTGGACTCGATCCAGGGCGCGACCCTGCGCGCGCTGCAGCTGTCCGAATCGATCGAAGGCGGCAAGGGCGGGCGCCGCCACATCCAGGTGCTGCCGGACGTGGCCGCGCCGCGCACCTTCGGTCCGCTGCGGATCCCGCAGGGCGAATACCTGATGCTGGGCGATAACCGCGACAACAGCGCCGACTCGCGCATGATCGGCCTGGTGCCGCGCAAGCTCCTGATCGGCCGCGCCGAACGGGTGCTGGTGTCGGCCGACTACCAGGGCAACTGGATGCCGCGCACCGAGCGTTTCGGGATGTCCCTGTATAGGCCGAACTGAAAGGCCGTACAATCTCGCCTTTCGATTCACGGAAGGCGATGCAGATGCAAAGAATGTTGACGGTGATCCTGGCTTGCCTGGGTATGGTGGGCGCGCTGGCGATCGATACCTATCTTCCCTCCATTCCCGCGATCGGCCGCGCCTTCGAGGTCGGCCCGGTCGCGGTGCAGCAGACCCTGAGCGTGTTCCTGTTCACGTTCGCCTTCATGATGCTGTTCTACGGGACCCTGTCGGATTCCTTCGGCCGCCGGCCGGTGATCATGGTGGCGCTGGTCCTCTACACCCTTGGCTCGATCGGCGCCGCGCTCGCGCCCAGCTTCGGCTGGCTGCTGGCCTTCCGCGCGATGCAGGGCCTGTCGGCCGGCGCCGGCTCCGTGATCGGCCAGGCCATCGTGCAGGACCGCTTCAGCGGTGCGCAGGCGCAGAAGATGATGTCCCATATCATGATGGTGTTCGGCCTGGCCCCGGCCATCGCGCCCGTGCTGGGAGGCTGGCTGCACGTGACCTTCGGCTGGCGCGCCACCTTCGTGTTCCTGGCCCTGTTCGGCGCGCTGATGCTGCTGCTGTGCTGGCGCCTGCTGCCGGAGAGCCTGCCGCCCGGGAAGCGCCACGCCTTCCACGGTGTCGCCATCGCGCGCAACTACCTGAAGGTGCTGGGCCATCCCCAGTTCCTGCTGCTGTCGCTGTCGGTCGGCCTGGCCTTCGGCGGGCTGTCGCTGTACATCGGTTCGGCGGCCAATTTCGTGATGGAGATCCTGCACCTGCCGGAGACCGCCTTCGCTTGGATGTTCATCCCGCTGATCAGCGGCATGGTGATCGGCTCGGCCTGGGGCGGCAAGCGCGCCGGCAGCCTGCTGCCTCCCACGATGCGCGCGATCGGCTTCGGCCTGATGCTGCTGGCCTGCGTGCTGAACGTCGGCTACACCGCCTGGGCCGGGGATGCCGTCGCCGTGCCCTGGGCCGTGCTGCCGCTGATGGTCTACACCTTCGGCCTGGCGGTGGCGATGCCGGCGATCCAGGTCGGCGCCCTCGGCCTGTTCCCCGACAACCGCGGGCTGGCGTCCTCGATGCTGGCCTTCATCCAGATGATGGCCTTCGCCCTGGTCTCGGGCCTGGCAGCACCGCTGCTGTTCGGCAGTGCCTTCAAGCTGGCCTGCGGCGTCACGGTCGGCCTGGCCGGCAGCTATGCGGCGGTGCGCCTGGCGGGCGTGGCGGCGCGGGGCAGGGCGGCGGCCGCCTGATCCACCGCGGCGCGCGGCCGCATGCATATCCAAAAATGGTTTGCGGGCGCCGGCGCTGCCGGTAGACTGGGATTTTCTTCCCGGAGACCGCCATGCGCACGCTTGCCCGCAGCCTCGTCCTCACCGCCTTCATGCTGGCTGGCGCTGTCCGGGCCGAGGTGCCGGCGCCCATCGGCGACTGGCACCAGCACGTGTTCAGCGCCCAGGACATCGCGCTCGCCGGCCCGCAGTCCGGCCTGCAGCCGCTCGACGCGAAAGACGTGATCGCGCTGCTCGACGCCGCCGGCATCCGCAAGGCGACCCTGCTGTCGCTCGCGTATATGTATGGGAAGCCGGGGCGCCACATCGAGGACGAACCCGGCAAGGTGCGCGCCGAGAACGACTGGACCGCGGCCCAGGCCGCGCGCTACCCGGACCGGCTGGTGGCCTTCTGCAGCTTCAATCCGCTGAAGGATTACGCGCTCGAGGAGCTCGCGCGCTGCGCCGCAAAACCGGGCATGGCACGCGGGATCAAGCTCCATTTCGGGAATTCGGACGTGCAGCTCGACGATCCTGCCCACGTGGCGCGCCTGCGCGAGGTGTTCGCCGCTGCCAACGCGGCGAAGATGGCGATCGTCGTGCACATGCGCGCCAGCATCAGCAAGGGCCGGCCGTACGGCGCGCGCCAGGCCAGGATCTTCGTGGAACAGGTATTGCCGGCCGCGCCCGACGTGACGGTGCAGGTGGCGCACTTCGCCGGCACCGGTCCGGGCTACGAAGATCCGCCGGCGCGCGAGGCGATGGCCGAGCTGGCGCGCAGCGTGGCGCGGCGCGATCCGCGTACCCGTCAACTCTGGTTCGACGTCGCATCGATCGTCGACCGCGACATCAGGCCGGAGCTGGCGAAGCTGGTGGCGGACACCATCCGCCAGGTCGGGGTAGACAGGGTGCTGTACGGGACCGACTCGGCCCAGGGCGGCAACCTGCGCCCGCGCGCGTCCTGGGAAGCGTTCCGCAAGCTGCCGCTGAGCGACGAGGAGTTCGCGCGGATCGCCGGCAACGTGCCGCCGTATGCCGAGGAACTGCGCGCCCCGGCGCGTCCCTGACTACCCGGCCGCCTGGCGCCGGCGCAGCAGGCCGGGAATGATGGCCAGCAGCCGGTCGACCGACAGCGGCTTGCCGAGGTGGGCCGCGAACCCGGCCTCGCGCGCCATCGCGATGTCCTGCTCGCGCGCCAATCCGGTGACGGCCACCGCCGGCAGGTCGGCGTGGCGCGGCAGGCGGCGCACTTCGCGCAGCAGCGCATAGCCGTCCATCTCGGGCATCGAGATGTCCGACACCAGCAGGTCGACTTCTTCGCGGGCCAGGATCTCCAGCGCCTGCCGGGCGCCGGTCGCGACCAGTACCCGCGCGCCGTGCATGTCGAGCAGCGATTTCATGACCAGCACCGCGTCCTCGACGTCGTCGACCAGCAGGATGCGCAGGCCGCCGATGTCGCGCCGAACGTCGCCCGGCACGCCGCCGGCTTCGCCGCGCTCCCGTTCCAGCAGCGGCAGCCAGACCGAGAAGCAGGCGCCCTTGCCGATGCCGTCCGAGCGCACCTCGATACGGCCGCCGTGCAGGTGCACCAGTTCGCGCACCAGCGCCAGGCCGATGCCGAGGCCGCCCTTGGCGCGGGTGGTGACGGAATTCGGCTGGCCGAACATCTCGAACACCTTCGACAGGCTGGCTTGCGCGATGCCCTGGCCGGTGTCCAGCACGTCGAGCCGCATGGCGCCATGTTCGGCGCCGAGCCTGACGTCGATGCGGCCGCCCTCGGGCGTGAACTTGACCGCGTTGCTGAGCAGGTTCATGACGATCTGCTCGAAGCGCACCGCGTCCGCCATCACCGCCAGGCCGGCATCGAGGCCGCTGGCCGTGATCTCGAGCCCGCGCGCGGACGGGTCGGCGCGGGCGACGTCGACGATCGCGCCGACCAGCTTGCCGGCGTCGAGCGGCGCCACCGACAGCGCCAGCTTCCCGGTGCGCACGCGCGACATGTCGAGCAGGTCTTCGATGATCTTGGCCTGGCTGAGCACCGAGGTGCGGATCGCTTCCGTGCAGCGCAGCGCGGTCGAGGAGCCGCGCACCTCGCCCATGTGCGACAGCAGCTCGGCGTTAATGCTGATCATGTTGAGCGGCTGGCGCAGCTCGTGCGACATGATGGCCAGGAACTGGTCCTTCATCGCGGCGGCATGTTCGGCGCCGGCGCGTTCCTGGTGCTCGATGTTGAAGGCTTCGTCGCGTTCGGTGGCCTGGCGCATGCGTTCGGTCTCGTCGCGCGCGATCTTGGCGTAGCCGTATTCCGCCTGCGGGCCCAGCGGGCTGGTGACGCCGCTGGCGTAGAACCGGCTGCCGTCCTTGCGCAGGTGCCAGCGCTCGTCCTCGGAACGGCCGTCCTCGCGCGCGCGGCGCATCTCCTGCTCGGGCGCACCGGCGTCCAGGTCCTCCAGCGTAAACAGGCGTTCCAGCGTGCGGCCCAGCATCTCGCTCTCGGCATAGCCGAACATCTGCTCGGCGCCCTTGTTCCAGCTGGTGGCGCGGCCCTCGGCGTCCATGGTGATGATGGCGTAGTCGTTGGCGCTTTCCGCCACCATCCGCATGCGCGCTTCGCTGGCGCTCGCCAGCTCCTCGGCCTGGCGCCGTTCCGTGATGTCGAAGAAGGTCATCACCGCGCCCTCGATCCGGTCCTGGGTGGTGCGGTAGGGGAGCAGGCGCACGATGTACCAGCGGCCGTCGTCGCTGCGCACTTCGCGCTCGACCGGACGCAGGGTGTCGAAGGTGGAGTTGACGTCGTCGGCCAGCTCGTCGTAGTCGAGGCGGTGGGTCAGGTCCAGCAGCGAACGCCCGAGGTCGGACGCGATGATGCTGAAGATGTCGGTCGCGCGCGGCGTGAAGCGCTTGATGCGCAGCATGCTGTCGACGAAGATCGTGGCGATGTCGGTCGAGGCGATCAGGTTGTTCAGGTCGTCGTTGGCCTTGCCGGTCTCCTCGACCTTCACCTTGAGCTCGTAGTTGACGGTGATGAGTTCCTCGTTCACCGACTGCAGCTCTTCCTTGCTGGTCTCGAGCTCCTCGGTGGCCGAGCGCAGCTCTTCGTTGATCGCCTGCAGCTCCTCGTTCGAGGCGCGCAGCTCTTCGGTCGAGATTTCGGAATGCTCGATGGTCTCCTGCAGCTGCTCCTTGGTGCGCTGCAGCTCGGCCTCGAGCTGGTTCAGCACCATGTCGTCGCGCGCCGCGCCCAGCGGCGCCGGCTCGACGTGGGGCGGCACTTCGTCGAACACCACCAGGACGAAGTCTTCGGCACTGTCGTCGTCGTGGAAAGCGCCCACCTTCATGCCGATCATCGTGGCGCGCTCGTGCAGCTGCACCGGGATATGGCGGCATTCGACGCCGGGGTGGCCATGCTGGACCTGGTACAGGGCGCTGCGCAGCTCCAGGCGCAGTTCCGGCAGCACCAGCGCCAGCACGTTGCGCGAAGGCTCGCCGCCGCCCATCCGCAGGAACTGCCCGGCCTGCTGCGACATGTGGACGATGTTGGCATCGCGGTCCAGCACCAGCGAGGGCGGCGCCAGCTGCGCCAGCGCGCGCTGGTGCACCTCGGCGTACGAGAACTGGCGCCGCGCCGGCGGACGCTGGATCGATTCCGGGATCCGGCTGACGTGGCCCTGCAGCTGGGCGCTGGAGCTGGCGGAGCGCGAGGTCTGGCGCGCGCGGTAGATGCGGTTCTTCTTGTCGACCGGGATGAAGTAATCCGCCACCGACTCGGCCGATTCGGAGCTGCCCAGGAACAGGAAGCCGCCCGGCTTGAGCGCGAAGTGGAACATCTCGAGCACGCGGGCCTGGACCTCGCGGTTCAGGTAGATCAGCAGGTTGCGGCAGGACACCAGGTCGAGCCGCGAGAACGGCGGGTCGCGCAGCACGTTGTGGGCGGCGAACAGGATGCGGTCGCGGATGCCCTTGCGGATGTGGTAGCGGTCGTCGTCCTTGGTGAAGTGGCGGCGCAGGCGCACCGGGGCGACGTCGGTGATGATCGAGGCCGGGTAGTTGCCGGCCCTGGCCTGCGCGATGGCGCCGTTGTCGATGTCGGAGGCGAACACCTGGAACGGCGGCGGCTGGGCCATGTCGGCGGCGTGGTCGGCCAGCAGGATCGCCAGCGAGTACGCTTCCTCGCCGGTGGAGCAGGCGGCGACCCAGACCCGCACCTCGTCGCCCGGTCCCTTGTCCCTGAACAGCTCGGGAACGATATCGCGCTCGAGGGCTTCGAAGGCTTCGCGGTCGCGGAAGAAGTTGGTGACGCCGATCAGCATGTCGTCCAGCAGCGCATTGCACTCGCGCGCGTCGCCCTCGAGCAGGGCGCGGTATTCGGGCAGCGTGTGCACGCTGCGCACCTGCATGCGCCGCTCGATGCGGCGCAGCACGGTGGCGCGCTTGTACTGCTTGAAGTCGTGGCCGGTGCGGTTGAACAGCAGCGAGATCACGCGCTGCAGCGCTTCCTCGGCCTGTTCCGCCGCTTCCGCGCGCACCGTATGTGCGATCTGGTCCTCGCCATCGCCGACCGCCGGCATCTCGATCGTGCGGGCGTTCTCCCACAGTTCGATCAGCTTCTGCGGCATGTCGACCACGGGCAGCACGAAGTCGACGGCGCCGGTGCGGATGGCCGCCTCCGGCATGCCCTCGTGCTCGGCGTCGGCCGGCGACTGCACCAGGGTGACGCCGCCCTGTTCCTTGATCCGCGTGACGCCGACCGCGCCATCGGCGCCGGTGCCCGACATTACGACCGCCACCGCGCGCTCGCGGTGGACCTCGGCCAGGGTGCGGAAGAAGATGTCGATCGCGACGTGCCTGCCGCGCGGACGTTCCAGTTCGGTCAGGCCGAGAACGCTGTCGGCCATCGTCAGGTGGCGGTTGGGCGGGATCACGTACACGTGGTCGGGACGGATCTCGACCGGTTCGACGACCTGGATCACGGGCATGCGCGTGGCGCGCTGCAGGACGTGGTCCGCCGAGCTCTTGTGCTTGGGCGACAGGTGCAGGATGACCACGAAGGCCATGCCGGTGTGCCGCGGCATGTTCTCGAAAAACCGCAGCAGGGCCGGCAATCCTCCGGCTGACGCGCCGATCCCGACTACCGGGAACAGGATCGTGCTCGGCACGATGCCGGGTTCGGTGGGAGGCGTGCTGGGGGCGTTGGCGGAGTCTTGCATGCGCGGCGGCGTCGAACGGTGAATGGTCAGTGTAGTGTA
Source organism: Telluria sp. Soil_C_11 (assembly GCF_057657395.1). Classification (NCBI taxonomy): domain Bacteria; kingdom Pseudomonadati; phylum Pseudomonadota; class Betaproteobacteria; order Burkholderiales; family Oxalobacteraceae; genus Telluria; species Telluria sp. Soil_C_11. The sequence continues at coordinate 606,037 of NZ_JBDGIN010000002.1, forward strand.
TTCACGCGGCCCATGGCTACAAAAAGTTGGAACCTTGGCACGGCCGCGTTCGCCGCCTGGCCCCTGGCAGGGGCAGGCGTCGTGGATGGAAACGAGGGAGCGGACTCAGCGGCGGTGCTGCTTCATCGCCTTGTCGACCTCGCGCTTGGCGTCGCGGTCTTTCTCGGTGTCGCGCTTGTCGTGCTGCTTCTTGCCCTTCGCCAGGCCGACTTCGCATTTCACGCGGCCGCCCTTGAAGTGAAGGTTGAGCGGCACCAGCGTGTAGCCGGAACGCTCGACCTTGCCGATCAGCTTGTCGATCTCAGCCTTGTGCAGCAGCAGCTTGCGGGTGCGCAGGGCTTCGGGGTGGCTCCAGGCCGAAGTGGCGGTCAGGGCGCTGATATGGGCGCCGAACAGGAACAGTTCGCCATTGCGCACGACAACGTAGGCTTCCTTGATCTGGACGCGGCCCTCGCGGATCGCCTTGATCTCCCAGCCTTGCAGTACCAGGCCGGCCTCGTAGCGGTCCTCGATGAAGTAATCGAAAAAGGCTTTCTTATTATCAATAATACTCATGAAATAGCTAAAATGCGCGCGTCGGTTAAACTACGGTTGTCGCAAAGTGACACAAGACCAACATCATAACAAACGGCTGACAAATGGCAGTAGTGCACAAATCAGTTTTCTTGGGCTATAGCTCTGAGCAAATGTTCGACCTGGTGGCGAAAGTCGAAGATTATCCAAAATTCCTCCCCTGGTGCAGTGGGGTCAAGGTGCTCGAGCGGACGGATGACAATCTGACCGCCTCGCTGCAGATTAATTTCCATGGCGTGAAGCAGAGCTTTACCACCGCCAACCACAACCAGCGCCCGACCCAGATGAAGATGCACCTGGTCGACGGCCCCTTCAAGATGCTGGAAGCCACCTGGTCGTTCAAGTCGCTGCGTGCCGACGCCTGCAAGATCGACTTCGACATGCAGTACGAGTTCTCCAGCGTGATCCTGGAGCAGATCGTCGGGCCGGTGTTCGGCATGATCGCCAACACCATGGTGGATTCCTTCTGCAAACGTGCCGAGCAGGTGTATGGCGTCTGAGGCTGAAGCGCTGCAGGTCTACGTGGTGTACGCCACGCCGAAGGATGAATTCATCCATCCGATGCGCGTCGCGCCGGGCACCACCATCGGCCAGGCGATCGAAGGCAGCGGCGTGCTGGCGCGCTTCCCGGAGATCAACCTGGTGACCCAGCCGGTGGGCATCTACGGCAAGAAGAAGACGCTGGACACGGTGCTGCGCGAGCGCGACCGTATCGAACTCTACCGACCGCTGGTGGCCGATCCGAAGGATTCGCGGCGCAAGCGCGCGGCCAGGAAGCAATCGGCACAATGAGCACCGGTTGCGGCGCCTGAAGGTAGGGTGGGCACCACGTGCCCACGCCGGACGTCAGCTGCAACCCGGCAAAATCCGCTGCACCTTTTCCAGCTCGCGCGCCCGGTCCGCATCCGACATCAGCTCCGGCTCGCCCTTGCTGTTCTTCCACTCGAGCCGGCGCGCAATCGTCAATTCCCTCTGCGCGCCGCGCGCCCAGCTGCATTCGGCATCGCGGTCCTTCCTGCGCTGCGCCTCCAGCTCGCGCTCTTCCTTGTCGCGCCTGGCGCTGCGCTCGCGGAACTCGGCTTCGCGCACTTTCCAGTCCGGCGCCGGCGCAGGCGTGGCCGACGCGGCGGGTGCGGCGGCGCTTGCCGGTTCCGCCGCAGGCGCCAGTCCACGCGGCGTCTTCAGGATCCGGCCCGGCGGCGTGCCCGGCGGAGGCGGGCGGTCGGAAAAGACCCGCACGCCATGATCGTCGATCCAGCTGTACTGGGCGTGCGCCAGCAGGGAGGTCAGGGCCAGGGCGCAGGCGCACAGCGGGCGCAGCCATCGTCGGATCGGGGTCGTCATCTGAAAGTTTCCTTGCGTTATCACCTGAGGGATTTCGCCATGATTCCGCGGCGCTGTCAATCGCCGTCGTTTTTCTCCGAACGGATGGGTTTCGAGGCCATTTCGGCCTTTTTTTGGCCACCTGAAGAAGTTTTACGGGAGTTTCTGTATAATTCGCTTTTGCGCCTATAGGAAATAAAACTATGCGTCTTCTTCAGAAAGCACTCACGTTCGATGATGTGCTGCTCGTCCCGGCCTACTCCAACATCCTCCCGGCCAACACGTCCCTGCGTACCAAACTGACCCGGAATATCTCGCTGAACATTCCGCTGCTGTCGGCCGCGATGGACACCGTGACCGAAGCCCGCCTCGCGATCGCGATGGCGCAGGAAGGCGGTATCGGCATCATCCACAAGAACCTGCGTCCCGCCGACCAGGCTCGCGAAGTGGCGCGCGTCAAGCGCTTCGAGGCCGGCGTGCTGCGCGACCCGATCACGGTCCCGCCGACGATGAAGATCCGCGACGTGATCGCCCTGCAGCACCAGCATGGCTTCAGCGGCTTCCCGGTGGTGGAAGGCAAGCAGGTGGTCGGCATCATCACCAACCGCGACCTGCGCTTCGAGGAAGACCTGGAAGCGGAAGTGCGCAGCAAGATGACCCCGCGCGAAAAGCTCGTCTATGTGAAGGAAGACGCAGGCACCGAGGAAGCGAAGCGCCTGATGAACAAGCACCGCCTGGAGCGCGTGCTGGTCGTCAACGACGATTTCGAACTGCGCGGCCTCATTACCGTGAAGGACATCCTGAAGTCGCACGAGCACCCGAACGCATCGAAGGATGCGCAGGGCAAGCTGCTGGTGGGCGCGGCAGTGGGCGTGGGCGACAAGGACAAGGAACGCGTGGAACTGCTGGTGAAGGCCGGCGTGGACGTGCTGGTGGTCGACACCGCCCACGGCCATTCGCAGGGCATCCTCGACCGCGTGAAGTGGATCAAGGACACCTATCCGCACGTCGACGTCATCGGCGGCAACATCGCGACGGCGGCCGCCGCGCGTGCGCTGGTCGAAGCCGGCGCGGATGCCGTGAAAGTCGGCATCGGCCCGGGCTCGATCTGCACCACCCGTATCGTCGCCGGCGTCGGCGTGCCGCAGATTACCGCGATCTCGAACGTCTCGGAAGCGCTGGAAGGCACGGGCGTTCCCTGCATCGCCGATGGCGGCATCCGCTACTCGGGCGACATCTCGAAGGCGCTGGCCGCCGGCGCCCACACCGTCATGATGGGCTCGATGTTCGCCGGTACCGAAGAAGCGCCGGGCGAAGTGATCCTGTACCAGGGCCGCAGCTACAAGGGCTACCGCGGCATGGGTTCGCTGGGCGCGATGGCCGAAGGCTCGGCCGACCGCTACTTCCAGGAAGCCTCGAGCAAGGCCGAGAAGTTCGTCCCGGAAGGCATCGAAGGCCGCGTCGCCTACAAGGGCAGCGTGCTGGCCATCATCTACCAGCTGGTCGGCGGCGTGCGCCAGTCGATGGGCTACTGCGGCTGCGCGACCATCGAGGAACTGCGCTCGAAAGCCGAATTCGTCGAGATCACCTCGGCCGGCATGCGCGAATCGCACGTGCACGACGTGCAGATCACGAAAGAAGCGCCGAACTACCGCACCGAATAAAGAACCCCCAGACGCGGCCCGACGGCCGCGTTCTTGTATTCGCCATTAGAAGACCCTATGCATTCCAAAATCCTCATCCTCGACTTCGGTTCCCAGGTTACCCAGCTGATCGCCCGCCGCGTGCGCGATGCCGGCGTGTTCTCCGAAGTCTACCCTTACGACATCGGCGACGAATTCGTCCGCAACTACGGCGCGTCCGGCGTGATCCTGTCCGGCAGCCACAACTCGACCCTGGAAGGCGACTCGCCGCGCGCGCCGCAGGCCGTGTTCGAACTCGGCGTGCCGGTGCTCGGCATCTGCTACGGCATGCAGACCATGGCGGCCCAGCTGGGCGGCAAGGTCGAAAACGGCAAGGTCCGCGAATTCGGCTACGCCGAGGTGCGCGCCCGCGGCCATACCAGGCTCCTGAACGGCATCAACGACTTCGTCACCGACGAAGGCCACGGCATGCTGAAGGTCTGGATGAGCCACGGCGACAAGGTCCTGGACATGCCGGAAGGCTTCAAGCTGATGGGCTCGACGGACAGCTGCCCGATCGCCGCGATGGCCGACGAGGAGCGCCGCTTCTACGCGCTGCAGTTCCACCCCGAAGTCACCCACACCACCCAGGGCGAAGCCATCATCGGCCGTTTCGTGCACGAGATCTGCGGCTGCAAGAGCGACTGGAACATGCCGGACTATATCGGCGAGGCGGTCGAGAAGATCCGCGCCCAGGTCGGCACCGACGAGGTCATCCTCGGCCTGTCCGGCGGTGTCGACTCGAGCGTGGCCGCGGCCCTGATCCACCGCGCCATCGGCGACCAGCTGACCTGCGTGTTCGTCGACCACGGCCTGCTGCGCAAGGACGAGGGCAAGATGGTGATGGACATGTTCGCCAAAAACCTCGGCGTGAAGGTGCTGCGCATCGACGCCTCCGACCAGTTCATGGGCCACCTGGCCGGCGTGAACGACCCGGAGCAGAAGCGCAAGATCATCGGCCGCGAATTCGTCGAAGTGTTCCAGGAACAGGCCAAACAGCTGACCAGCGCGCGCTGGCTGGCGCAGGGCACGATCTACCCGGACGTGATCGAATCGGCCGGCAAGGGCAAGAAGGGCCAGACCATCAAGAGCCACCACAACGTGGGCGGCCTGCCGGAGACGCTCAACCTTCGTTTGCTGGAACCGCTCCGTGAGCTGTTCAAGGATGAGGTGCGGAAGCTCGGCGTGGCCCTGGGCCTGCCGCACGACATGGTCTACCGCCACCCGTTCCCGGGCCCGGGCCTGGGCGTGCGCATCCTCGGCGAAGTGAAGCGCGAGTTCGCCGACCTGCTGCGCGAGGCGGACGCGATCTTCATCGAAGAGCTGCGCAAGACGCCGTTCGTGGCCCCGATGGTGCCGGGCATCGATGCCGGCAAGGCGCCGGTGAACTGGTACGAGGCGACGTCGCAGGCATTCGCCGTGTTCCTGCCGGTGAAGTCGGTGGGCGTGATGGGCGACGGCCGCACCTACGAGTACGTGGTGGCGCTGCGCGCGGTGCAGACCCTGGACTTCATGACGGCGCAGTGGGCGCACCTGCCGCACGACCTGCTGGGGCGTGTGTCGAACCGGATCATCAATGAAGTGCGCGGGATCAACCGCGTTGTTTATGATATTTCGGGGAAGCCGCCGGCGACCATCGAGTGGGAATGAAGTTTTCTGGAGAGAAGCTCTTTCTCTCGTAGTTTGAAAAGGCTCGCTTCGGCGAGCTTTTTTTATGCAGCTGACCCGTCCCGGAATAAGTTGACACTTCTGAGGAGTGTTCAATGGATACCAGGGAAAAACGAACCCAGCGTGACTACACGCTGGCTT